>CAZKAD010000011.1:0-24294 GCA_964550845.1 uncultured Gammaproteobacteria bacterium | reverse complement strand
CACTTTTTCCACTGTTTGCAAAAATGATCCCTCCATTTGACGAAGCCTTTGATGCATATGCGAGGGATTTGAAAGCAGAAGCAGAAAAATAACATTAATAACATAATTAAATTCGTATTAGGAAAAACAAAAACAGAATGACGTGGTTTGAAGTATCGGTTGATGATAGGGATAAAGCAACGAAACTTTAAATGAAATGCCTAGCGCAAGCATCTCGCACCAATACGTATGAAAAAAGATACCAGTATAAAAAAATGGTTTGGTACAGATCTGGCCAAACTTCTCTCGAGCAAGATTGAACCAATCTATCCCTCTTTTGATACTGCTGGATACATTGACGTTATTTCAAAAAACTCCAAGTCTCTTGAATATACCGGCCGATTGGAACTTCATGCCGATACCCTTCGGCAATATTTGCCAAAAAAATATACCGATGCCCTAAAAATTCTCATGCAAATTCTTGGGCCAGAAAATACAGAAGAGACAGGAATGTTCAAAAATTTTTACTGGATCATGCCAATTGGCAAATTTGTCGAAAAATATGGCCTCGAAAATTTTTCTGCGTCTATTCGTGCGATCGAGCAAATAACAAAAAGAAATACAGGTGAATATGCCATTCGTCCATTTGCAAAAAAATATCCAGAAAAAACTCTGGTGGTCTGCAAAAAATGGGCCGAAAGCAAAAATTTTCATCTGCGTCGCCTCGCTTCTGAAGGTTTGAGACCCAAGCTCCCCTGGGCTCAAAAGCTTGATGTCTGGAAAGACAATCCTACCCCTATTTTTGAAATACTCGAACTTCTCAAAGAAGATGAAATAAAATTTGTAAAAAAATCTGTCGCAAATCATTTGCGCGATTGGATCAAAGTAAATTCAGGAGAGGCCCAAAAAATAATCCGCCGTTGGTCAAAATCCAAGAATGAACATACGCAGTGGATCTTGAAGCATGCACAAAGGTAGATTCCCATTTCATAAATTTTTTTAATTATGAAAAAAATAAATTCAACGCCGACAAAAAAAGTATTCATGCACAAAATGCCACCTGATCTGCAAAAAGCTCTCAATTCTTCAGCCCAGGCGAAAACAGCCTGGGAGGATCTGACTCCACTGGCACGCAATGAATGGATCTGCTGGACAACGGCTGTTAAGAAATTGGAAACACGAAAAGAACACGTGGAGAGAGTGGTTACTCAGCTTCAAGAAGGAAAGCGACGACCCTGTTGCTGGATCGGATGCATTCATCGCACGGATAAGACGATAAGTCCTTCAGTGCAATATATACTTGGCAAAAAATCTAAACCTAAAAAGTAAATGTAATTATCGGATGGAAGGCAGGGATGGAATCGTTCCTCTTTAAAAAATCATTTACCACCTGAGTGATGGGAGAAAACTACTGCTTCCTCTTCTCAAGAAGATCTACTCCTTCAACAAGGGCATCGTGAATACGTTTTTCAAGAGTATATTGTTCAAGAATATTTCGCGCCTTGGCAAAATATTTTTGTTGTTCACCTTGTGCATAGTCGAGAGCTCCTGAATCTCGAAACAGATTTTGGAGCGCGGGTATATCTTCAGGGACAATTGGCTTGCGGAAAAATTGCTTAAGCTGTTTTTTTTGCTCTTCTGATGCAAATTCTATAATATACTGTGTGAGGTAGGTTGGTTGTCCATCAGTCATATCCCGCAAAGGCGTTTTACCAAGCTGCTCCTGCGAGAGAAACGCATCAAAAATATCATCCTGAATTTGAAAAGCAATGCCAAGTGCTGTACCAAATTCCTTGGCAAACTCGAGAAGCTTTTCATCTACAACAACAGAAAGGACAATCCCTATTTGTAAAGGATAGACAAAAGTATAACTCGCCGTCTTCAAAAACATTTTTTTGTAGATTAAATCAAACGAAGCATCTTCTCGTGACATCAAGTCCGCATCAAGAATCTGACCCAGGAGGACATCACTGGCCATATTTGCAAAAATCTTTTGAATTTTTTGTTTTTTGTCAGCAGGAATATTTGCCTCAACAATAAGTTCTTGCATCCAAGTAAAAACCAAATCGCCCATCAAAATTGCCAAAGACTCACCATATTTTTTGCCTCTACCCAAACGCCCCTGCTCAGAAAAAAATTGTTCTCCGACTTTGTGTAAGGTTGGAACTCCACGGCGAGTATCTCCTTCATCAATAATATCATCATGGACGAGTCCAAAGACATGAAAAAGTTCAAGAGCTAAAAATGGGCGCATTTCAAAAATATGCCCGTCTTTTGATACACTCGTAGCAAACAGTGATGCCAGATACGGCCTTACTCGTTTACCACCATTCACACAGAGGTCTTGTGTGGCGAGAAAGAGCTTATCAAAGACAGCCAAAGAATATCCCCGCTCCTTAAATACTTGTTTTTTCTCCTCAAACCAATTTTGAAGGGCAATATTAAACTCAGTACGAAATTCATTCATAATACAAAGATTATACCATATAATTGACTTTCCCTTCTTTCTCCTGCATTATATACTCATATGAATATCACTTCTGCTAAATTTATCAAGGGGGCGGTGGGAAATGATTTTACCTTTGAAAATGGTATTGCTCAAATAGCCTTCATTGGACGCTCGAATGTAGGCAAATCGAGCCTTATCAATAGTCTCTGCAATCAAAAAAATCTCGCTATCACCAGTTCATTTCCTGGGCGAACACAGGAAATGAATATTTTCCTTATAAACAAATCACTCTATTTTGTCGATCTTCCTGGATATGGATTTGTCCGTATTTCACCCAAAGTTCGTGAAAAGCTCCAAAAAATGATTGACTGGTATTTTTTTCGTTCAGGCTATACTCAAAAGCATGTCGTGCTTATTATCGATGCCAACATTGGTCTGACTGACATTGATCTTGAGATGCTCTATGCTCTCGAAAAAGCAAACAAAAATATCATTGTTGTAGCCAATAAAATTGATAAAATAAAAAAATCGGAGTATGACCAAAAGCTCGCCGTTTTGAAAGAACAAATTGGCGACCATACTCTTTTTCTCTTCTCAAGTAATAAAAAAATAGGCGTCGGAGAACTCGCTGCCTATCTTCTCAAGTAAGAATAATTCTATTTTAGGAAGAATATGATTGCTTGAGTGACACATCAGAACCAAACAGCGGGGCTTTTTCTTCGGTCAGATCTTTCATCATTTTTTCTTTATCAAAAAAATACTTCCCATCAAAAAATTTCATGATTTCTTCTGCATCACGCATTCCATTATAGAGACACACACTCGCCCCAGGAGAAGGAGTCATATTGAAAATAATATTCTCCCCCACAATTTTTCCTTCGCCAAGCTGCAGTTCACTCTTATTGGTATCGACTCTTTGCAAACGCATACCCCCAAAGCCCTTGGCTCTTTTAATATCTTTAGCGCGAATACTTGGAACAATTTTTTGAATATTCTTTACAAAAAAATATTTTCCAAAGTAGGGCAGTTCGTACAAAATATTCTTCAAAAGGTATATCAGGCGTACACGCTCGAGCAAAATCACAGCAAAACTTTTCCAGGTTTTGGAGCGGAGAATACCAGCTGAGCGAAAATACTTGCCCATTGTTCCAAAATGTCGACTTTCAAGTACTGGCAAAAAGCGTGCTGTTGGCCCCCAACGTGTTTTGTCTTTTACATGGAGATCAGGATCTCCATGCACAGCTGCAAATGGAAGGCGTGGCTCTTGCATAGTATAGACTTTGCCCCGAAGCACACGCTCTGAAAAATAAAATGTCCCGGCAATTGGAATGAGTGAATATTCTTTGCCATATCCAAGAGATTTGGCAAAGCCAAGACTATACGCATCTGTGTCAAAAATGACCACCTGTGCTTGAATTTTTCCTTTGGTAGTCTCGAGTGTATACCCTCCCGAGGCATTTTTTTTGACCGCAATAACTTTGGTTCCTGTCAAAATATCTATTTGTTTACTCGTTTCTTTTTGTGCTTCCTGGAGAAAAGAATTCGAAAGTTTCCCAAAATCTACCGCATATCCTTTGGGATTAAAGAGGGCCAATACTTTTTCTGCCTTTTGACGGCCTTTTATAACCTCTGGCTCCACCTGGGCAATTTCTTTTTTTGACAGGGCTTGAAGTTCAGGAAAAATGGCTTGAAGCTCTTGGTGGCGTTTTTCTAAATCTATCACTTCTTTTTCTCCAACGGCCAAAATCATTTTTTGGACTTCTTGAATAATCTCACTGCGATCAGAAGAAGAGAGTTTATCAGTATAGTATTTCACCATCATGGCCGCTGGCTTGACTTGGCGCACTTTTTCCAGAGAATAGTTGGTTTCAATATCTCCAACATGCAAAGTTTGGCTGTTGTTGCGGGCATGTGAATTGACCTGACCCACCGTATCGTATTTTTCAAGTAAAACAAGACTCCCGAGGTTAGTATAACGAGCCAGGGTATACAACAGAGCACTGCCACTCGCCCCTCCCCCTACGACTGCCACTTGATAGTGCTGCGTCTCTTTCGGTTCATTTGACATAGGTCTCCACTATACAATAGTTATTTGGCTTCGTAAAGATCAGCCTTTCACAAAAAAAATCAATGTGTTAAGATGAAAAAGCCTATGAAATATCTTATTCGAATCATTATTTTTTCCCTCTGCCTCTCTGGAGCACTACTTTTGACTTTGCCAATTTCTTTTTTTCCATCATTTTATGATGTGAGATATATGGGTTTCGCAGCACTTTTTGGAGCTGGGGTGATTTATTTTGTACCGCGACTATTACGAGTCAACAATCAAAATCCAAATGCATCTACCAAAAATCAAGCCGTCCAAATGCTCCAAGGGTTGCTCGTCTTTATCATAACTCTCAATGCTCTTGGAGATCTTGGTCTGTACCAACTTTACAGAATCGGCTTTGAATTTGATAAAATCATTCATTTCTTGATTCCTTTTTCTTGTGTCTTGATTCTCCCAATTTTTTTTAAAAGAAGATTTGAAATTCGGTCATTATCTGCCATTTTCATAGCCTTTTCTCTTTCCCTCTTTTTGGGGATTGGCTGGGAACTCTTTGAATACCTCTCTGACTCTCTCCTGAAAACACACATCTATGGAGTTTATGGATCTGACATCAGGCGTGACACCATACGGGATCTGGTTTTTGGAATAATTGGTTCTTCGGTGGCAGGATTGATTTCTCTCTTTCTTCCCCACTGGAAAAAGAAATTTTTAAACTAAATATAGTATTAAAATTTATAAAAGAGAAGGCTGGGTATAAAAACCTTTTGCTCTTGAAAAAAGAATCAATATCCGCTATACTCAAACAAATTAGAGTACCTAACTACTTTTTTCATGTCAGGCAATACTTTTATTACTTTTTTGAAAAATACCCTCAACTCCCTCAAAGTAGGATTTTTTTTGGCTTTGCGCCAAATTCGTCGTTCTGGCAAGGGTACCACCACCCTCATTATATTCATCATGATTTTGACCTTTCTCAATCTGGTGGTCGTTTCAGGACTCCTTGTAGGTCTTATTTCTGGTTCATTCAAACAATTTCGTGAGAGCTATTCAGGAGAAGTGCTCATTACTTCAGCCCCTGGCAAAAACTATATTGAAAACTCACCAAATCTTATTTCTTATCTTGAAAATCATAGCAAGGTTGATGCTATTTCCCCTCGCATTACCCAATCAGTACAAGTCCTTGGCACACTCAACCGACTCCCTGGCAAAGATGAAAGACAAAATCGAATTGGAATCCGTATGGTCGGAATTGACCTTGAAAAAGAAGAAACCCTGACCCAATTTTCTCGTTTCATAAAATATGGACAGAATCTTCAAGTCGGCGAAGAAGGATATGCTCTGATTGGCGCCAACATGATCAAAAAATATTCTTCATTTGCCGATGCCAATATCCCAGGACTTGATCTGCTCGAAAATGTTGATATTGGAAGTCGTGTACGCGTCTCGTTTACAACACCAGACGGCAATCGAGTACAAAAAGATTTTATCATCAAAGGAATTGTAAAAACAAAAGTAGATGAAGTTTCTACACGCCTCTTTGTCCATGACAATGAACTCAAAAGGCTCCTTCCAATAAACCAGCAGCAAGTTCATGAAATTGCGATCAAAACAGATTATGCCAACGCTGACAATCTTGTGGCTGAAATCACAGCCTTTATGGGCAGCAATGATGCACGTATACAGACCACTGATGATGCTATCCCTTCATTTCTTCGCGATATTGAGACCACCATGTCACTGCTCGGCAATGCTCTCTCTTCGATCGCGCTCGTTGTTGCCTCCATTACCATATTTATCGTGATTTTTATCAATGCAGTCACGAGGCGCAAATTCATTGGTATTATGAAAGGAATCGGGATTAGTCCACGAGCGATTATTTTTTCCTACATGTTCCAGGCCATATTCTATGGAGCCGTGGGTTCTACCATTGGTCTTCTTCTCACTTTTGGATTCCTGAGGCCATTTTTTGATGCCAACCCGATCGACTTTCCATTTTCAGACGGAATTCTTGTTGTAACCGCCAGTGGCGCTGCCGTGCGTGTGGCTATTCTCTTTACCGTCACGATCTTTGCTGGATACCTCCCTGCCAAACTCATTGTCCGCAAAAATACCCTTGATTCTATTTTAGGACGCTAATATGATCCGAGCTACAAACATTTTAAAAAAATACGGTGAAGGAGAACTCGAACTCACGGTTCTCAAAAACATCAACCTCGAAATCCACGATGGCGAATTTGTTGCTATTATCGGACCATCCGGAGCAGGAAAATCCACCCTCCTCTACCAAATTTCTCTGCTTGATGAACCAACGAGCGGTGAAATTTTTATTGATGAAGTGGATACATCAAAGCTGACCCAAACCCAAAAAACGGCTCTCCGCCTCAGTAAACTTGGCTATGTGTTCCAAGACTATGCCCTCCTGCCCGAACTCACCGCACTTGAAAATGTCGGACTGCCGATGATCATGCAAGGCATGACAAAAAAACAAGCCTACGAAAAAGCAAAAAAAGCACTGACCCGAATTGGACTCGGTGAAAAATTTCAAAATCTTCCAAGCCAACTTTCAGGTGGTCAACAGCAGCGTGTTTCTATTGCGCGTGCCATTGCCCATGACCCAAAAATCCTCTTTGCCGATGAACCAACGGCCAATCTGGATTCGGCAAGTTCTCACATAGTAATGGAATCATTTCTTGAACTGCACAAAGAAGGTCAAACCATTATCATGGTAACCCACGAAGATGAATATGCAAAAAAAGCCGGCCGTATCATTGGTCTCAAAGATGGCGAAATAGTACAAGATACTTCTAAAAAATAACATTATGTCAAAAGCAAAAAAAGGAGACAAAGTAAAAGTACACTATACCGGAAAACTCACTGATGGAACCGTATTTGACTCTTCGGCCCAGCGAGATCCACTCGAGTTTGTACTCGGTGGTGGTATGGTCATTGCAGGATTTGATCAAGGAGTCGAAGGCCTCTCTGTAGGAGAAAGTATCACAGTCACCATTGCTCCAGAGCATGGATATGGGCCACACCGACCTGAAATGCTTCTCGTAATTCCACGTGCACAATTTCCAGCCCATCTCAGTGCCCAAGTTGGAGACAAATACCAAGTCCCTGATCCTACCGGAAGAGTATCTGTCCTCACAGTTACTGATGTGAATGAAGAAAATGTAACCCTCGATGCCAATCATGAACTGGCAGGCAAAGATCTTATTTTTGAAATTGAGCTCATTGAAATTTTGTAATCTACTGGAAATATATTTATTTTTCCGCTATGCCAGACAAAATCCAAAAAACCGAAGAAGAATGGAAAAAAGAACTGAGTGCAGAACAATACGAAATTTTGCGTGGCAAAGGAACCGAACGACCTTTTAGTGGTCAATATGTCGATTCGCACGACAAAGGTATTTTTACCTGTGCAGCCTGCGGAAATGAACTCTTTAGTAGTAATGCAAAATTTGACTCTGGCACAGGCTGGCCATCATTTGATGAACCAAAAAATTTGGAAAATATAGAACTACGAGAAGACACTGATCATGGTATGAGACGCACCGAAGTCTTATGTCGTCGTTGTGGCGGACACCTGGGTCATGTATTCCCTGATGGACCAACCAAAACAGGCAATCGCTATTGTATCAATTCAGCCTGTCTTCTTCTCAAAAAAGAAGAATAATTTTTCGTTCTATCTCCACCGATGTGGAGTCCATATTTACTTCAATCAATCATTCGCTTATGAAAATACTCATAAAAATTTTGGTAGCAATCGGTGTTTTTCTTGTTATCCTCCTTATTCTTGGAACATTCCAGACGTATCGTATGAACAACAGTTCCTATCAAGATCAATTTACCAAAGGTACCCTTCCTGCTCCTTTTCCAAATGGATTTTATGCCGGATCGACTGACTTTTACAAAGGAAGTTGGCAAGGGAAGACATTTTCTGCCGATACTGAAAGTGGAAAAAATGTATTTGGTACTGAAGGTCAAACACTCGAAGAAAAATATCCATTTTCTACTGCTACTGGCCTAGGATTACGGGATAAAAATTTGTCTGTTTTCAAAATTGATTATAAAACTGGTAGCAATCCGTTTTGGATCTCCCCTGTTCTTGATGAAATTGTTGAAGTCGCTCCAGGACAATATTTAGGAAAAATTCATTATCGACTCATTCCAGGTTTTCCATTTACTCTCGGATATTTCAACCTCGAAAAATCAGATGGCTCTCACCAAGAAATCAGAAATATAACCGTGAAAGGAAAATATTTTTCACTCAAACTTCCTCAAAATTGGAAAGTAGATTTTGAAGATCAAAAAGACCTTCGCCTCACCGAACTTATTGCCCTCAGTCCTGATTTTAAAGGATATTCAGAGAAAAGCTCTTCTACCACCAGTACTCCTGCAATTTATAATTACTTTGACTCTGGTGCCAAGCTTGATATTTTAGTTGAAAAAGGACTTATTCGATTTAAAGAAAAAATTGAAGGAACAATTCTTTCTACTGAAGAAGTTGTTATTGCTGGAATAAAAACACAACTTTCTACATTTACCGATCCCAATACTCGCGCAGGAGAATTTTTTGATGCCAAAATCTCTCATGAAGGGAATAGTTACGTCTTCCGTATGGCCTATAGTCCAGAAAAATTTCAAGATGCCAAAGGATTTTTCAAAGAAATTCTCGCTTCTTTCAAATTCAGTGAAGAACAAAAGTGATACTCAAGCTTGACAAAAGGCAAATTTTCTGCTATACTAAGAACAATTATTCATTTATCCGATTTTTTCGGCTAGACTCGAACTTCTTTGTGTCAAAATGTGACCCTTGATAGATATCGGGTCACATTATATATATATGACACACCCTACAGAGCCTCAGGCTTTGAGTTTTCAAGGACTTGGCATTAGTCCAAATTTTCTTCAAGTACTCGGAAATGCTGATTTTACGATCCCTACTCCGATCCAACATCAGTCAATTCCGACCGGAATTGCGGGCAAAGATCTTATTGGTATTGCACAAACTGGGACAGGGAAAACCCTGGCTTTTGGTATCCCAATGATTCAGCGCCTTGCAACTACCAAAGGACAAGGGCTTATACTTTTACCAACTCGCGAACTGGCTCTTCAAGTCAATGAAACCTTGCAAAAAATTGGAACACCACTTGGACTACGAACCGCTGTCGTTATTGGAGGCGAATCCATGGGGAAACAAACAAAACTTTTGAATCAAAAACCGCATATTATTATTGCCACACCAGGACGTCTCAATGATCATCTGAAACAAGGAACACTCAAATTGAACCTGGTAAAAATTCTCGTACTTGATGAAGCTGATCGTATGTTTGATATGGGTTTTGCCCCTCAAATTGCGATGATTCTTCGGGTTCTTCCTAAAGAAAGACAAACCCTCCTCTTTTCCGCAACCATGCCTCCAGAAATTGCCAAGATTGCCAGTACTCATATGGCAATGCCGGTACGAATTGAAGTAGCTCCACAGGGGACAGCTGCAAAAAATGTAGAACAAGAAATTTTCATTATCCGTAAAGAAGATAAAATACGACTTCTACAAAAAATCCTCAAAGATTATACAGGAACGGTTCTTGTATTCTCTCGCACCAAGCATGGAGCTAAAAAAATAACTCAAAATATCCAAAAATTTGGCCACACCTCTGCAGAAATTCATTCTAATAAATCTTTGACCCAGCGCATCAAAGCCCTTGATGGATTTAAAACTGGAAAATTTCGAGTCCTCGTAGCCACAGATATTGCAGCTCGTGGAATTGACGTAAAAAATATTGAGCTGGTTATCAACTTTGATCTTCCAGACAATAGCGAAGACTATGTTCACCGTATTGGACGAACTGGACGAGCTGGACAAACAGGTAAGGCAATTTCTTTCGCAACACCAGACCAAAAAGGTGATATCCAGAGTATTGAGCGTTTGATCAAAAAAACACTTCCTGTTTCAAAGCTTCCAAATGATCTTCCTCCACTCCCTCCAGAAACCATGCGAACGATTTTGTCTGAAGAAGGCAATCAGCATTACCGCCGACGTGGCGGACAAAAAAGACCTCCTCAAAATCCACGAAGAGACAATGCCCCTTTTCAGGGTGGTAATCAACCAAAACCAAGACCCAATGGACGTCCTAGACGAAAGTGGTAAAGTGGTCTACAATAGAATCATCCTTTCGTTGGATGATTCTTTTTTCTCTTTACTAAGCATTATTTTATGAAAAACTTTTCTTTTTTTCTCTTTCTCATAGCCGGCACACTTTCTCTTGCCGGGTGCTGGAATTCTGCCTCAAAAAATTCAGAGGCTCCCGAGCATTTACCTGTTTCGAGTGAATCTCAAAACCAAGAGCCAGTAAATACTCCCACACAAGTCGTTACCGAGCCACAAAAAGAAATTCCAAGCACTGAGCTTACCAAAGAAGATCTGAATCAAAATTCAGAATACTTTAAAATTCGAAAAGAACTCCAAGTAAATAATACAAATGGATATGATCTTTATATAACGAACTATAACCAAGATGATTGTTATGGACTTGAAAATAGTTTGGTTTATAGTGAAGATCTCCTCCACATGCTCAGTACCAATGACAAAGCAAGGTCAATTCTTAAACCAAAAATCTATACCAAAGAATATGCCAATAATTTGCTTGCGCAAGTTACAAAATATAACAATGATGTACTAGAGCCACCAGCTTCTATCTTTTATATTTGTCACTTGGCTGAAGGTATCGATGTTTTGAGCGGAAAATATTACTTTGATGGACGTGAAGAAAAAAGTCAGTATGATACACTAAGAGGAAATCAAAAAGAAAACATCATGTTCTTCTTTTCCAAAGGAATCCTGTATCCGATCAAAAAACTCCAGCTCGTTAATACCACAGCAACTGGTGGAGAAGTCTATCCTTGTCACGGGACACTTAACACCAATCATATGCTCTGGACGTGTTTTACAGGTCTTGACGAAGATCCAAAAACAAATACAACCTTTGGGACTTATCGCGATACCAAAATTTCTCTCGATGGAAGAATTCTTGGAACCATTGATAGAAAAGGTGAATAAAATACATATGAATATCAAAATAATTCTTTTGCTGATAATTTTGTCCCTGAGTTTTGGAGGAATAATTTTTTGTATAAAAAAATACGCCCCCCTTGTTCCCTACCAAAACAAGTCTGACGTAGAGATTATAAAAAATATTCCCTATATTGATGATACCAACCCCAAACACAAATTAGACGTATATATACCAAAAAATAAAAAAAACTTTCCTCTTGTTCATTTTGTACATGGCGGATACTGGATGAGTGGTGATAAAAATTATTATGCTTTTGCGACAGGCCTCTATGGAAACATAGGTACAACACTTGCCAAAAACGGTATCGGTGTTGTCGTACAAAACTATCGTCTTGCACCAGAAACACAAATTCAAGGTCAGATTGACGATGTCCTTTCTGGTATTGATTGGACAGTAGAAAATATGTCTCAATATGGTGGCGACACTCATAAAATCTATCTTATGGGCCACTCCGCTGGCGGACATATAGTTACCCTTCTTGGGACAAATAAAGATCTTTTAAAAAGCAAAACACTTGATTCCTTTGTAGCAGGATTTATTGATCTTTCAGGCATTCTCGACATACCTGAAATGGTACAGACGCATACTGATGAATTTAACCAAGAAATATCCTTCCCAGTTTTTAGCGCCGAGAACGAAGTACAAAAAAAATACTCTCCTACGAACTATATTAGCAGTACACTTCCACACTTTTTGATCATTGTGGGAGAGCATGATTTCCCTTTAATCAAAAAACAAACCGCCGAGCTTATTGAGTCTCTTGTGCAAAAACCACCGTACTATATTCTTCCCGGCCAAAGCCATATTGATATCATTACCCAATTTGGCAAAACGAATGATAAGATCACTCCGCTCATTCTCGATTTTATACAGTAAAAATTTTTCTTCTCAGACTTGGTGTCAATTCACTTGATACATAATATCCAAAAAAAATAGTTTTAAACGAAAAAAAAGGATTGCCATAGAGAGATGTTTGTATCATACCATAAAATAATTAGAGATTCTATAATATTTTGCCTATACAAAGCCAAAAAATTCAATTGACGCTCGCCTTATTCCATGCTATAATAGAAAAAATTTGAACAATTTTTGTGAATGATGCATCTCTCCCAAAAGTTATAGCTATTGTGGGTCCAACAGCTTCTGGTAAAACAGATTGGAGTCTTCGTCTCGCTGAAAAATATAATGGAGAAATTATATCAGCTGATTCAAGACAGGTATATAAAAAAATGGATATTGGCACGGCTAAGTCCATCGGCGAATGGCGCTGGCACGCAGGTTGGAATGGACTCAGACGCACCTACTATGTAAATGATATTCCCCATCATCTTATTGATTTTCTTGATCCAGGAAAACAATTTACGGCAGCAGAATTTCGTGATCGTGCGATAAAATACATCAAACTGGCAGTAAAAAATAAAAATATACCAATTATTGTTGGTGGAACAGGTCTTTATATTACCGCACTCGTTGATAATCTTTATATTCCACGTGTTCTTCCAAATAAAAAACTCCGTAAAGGATTAGAGGAAAAAAGTTCAAAAGAACTCCTTCAGCTTCTCCATAACCTTGACCCAATCAGTAGTGAACGAATAGATCCAAACAACAAGCGCCGCCTCATTCGAGCGCTTGAAGTTTGTATTTTGAGTGGAGAGCCCTTTTCAGCGCAGCGTACTCGTGGTGGTTCCATGTTTCAATTTCTCCAAATTGCACCAGAGCTTTCTCGAGATCAACTCTACAACAGAATAGAAGAACGTGTTGATATCATGATTGAGCAAGGTCTTATTGAAGAAGTCGATGCATTGCTCAAACAAAAATATTCTTGGGATCTTCCAAGCATGAGTGGTGTTGGCTACCGCCAGTTTCGTGAATATTTGGAAGGAACAAAATCCAAAGAAAAAACCATAGAAGATCTCAAGCGAGATACTCGCCGCTTTGCTCGTCGTCAATTAACCTGGTTCAAACGAGATAAATCCATTCATTGGTGCAAAACATACGAAGAAGCAGAAGAGCTCGTAAAAAACTTTTTAGCAAAATAATATATGCCTCTTAATCTTCCTCCGGTCATCGGTGGTTCAACTCCCCTTGGAAATAAGCTTCCAAATATTGGGAAAATTGGAATACCCAGCAATATTGGTCGTGCACAATCAACAGCCGTGAGTAGTCTTCAGCAACGTGTTGATAGAAATAATGCTCGCGTTTCAATGAATCAAGTGCTCTCAGCAAAGGCTGAGGCAATGGGACAAAAAACAACCTCTATTAATCGAATCGGTGTGGGCGGGACAAAAGCTTACTCATCTGTTTCAAGGTATCAAAAAAATATAAAAACATCGGTGAATGATGAAAATTTTTATGATCCAAATGCGCCCGATAATAATGCACTCGATGAACAACGATATAGCTATGTTCGCCGTTTGATCAAAGCACGCCAGGCCAAAGAAAAAGCCCTTCAGAAAGCTGGATCGGATGCAGGAAGCCCCCTAAATGTAGGCACTGGCCATAGTATGCACCATGGTGGTACAGGTGGATTCCACAAGCAAGTTGGAAAATTTTTCCGTACGAATCGTACCAAATTTAGCCATCTTTCAAGTAGCCAAAAAGCAGTTCTCGAAAAAACGATTGAAGATAGACTGGAACACAAAGCGACAGGTTCACGCATTACTCGTTACGATAAGCTCGCCATGAAAAAGGATATCAGTGCAGCTCACAATCAAGGAAAAATTAGCTATCGCACTACCAAACAATACAAGGACATTGTTAATAAACTTGGAACCTAAAAAAAAGCACCTATACGGTGCTTTTTTAGTGCAATTTTTCTCGTAATATTTTTTCTACTAATACTGGATCAGCGCTGCCTTCTGAGGCTTTCATAGCCATTCCAACGAGAAATTTCATAATTGGATCCTTTCCTTGTCGGAATTGCTCTGCTTGTGCTGGGTAACCTGTAATAATCTGTTCAACGAGAGTTTCCAAGCTCTTTTCATCAGAAATTTGTCCATATCCTTTTTCTTCCATAATATGGGTTGGATCAGCATCAACTCCTGATTCAACCATATCAAGCAGAAGTTTCTGTGCATTGGTTGAATTCACTCGCCCTACAAATACCAAGGCAACAAACTCTGCAAAATTTTCAGGACTGAGCTTTATGTCTTCAATACGAAGACCTTTTTCCTTTAAAATTCCAACCAGTTTTGTTGTCATCCAACCACCGGCCAAACGTACAATTTTATTTTGTTTTTCTTCGCGAATTTCATCAGCATTTCCTTTCACTTCTGGTAAATCAGAGAGCCAATTTACCAACTCACTCATAACATCTTCTGCAAAATTACTCCAGATTTTATTTTCTGTTAAAAACTTTGCGTCCCCATAGGAAAAACCATATTCTTCATGAAAACGCGTACGTTTATTTATTGGAAGTTCGGGCAAATGAATTTCGCCAGCGATTTTCAAAGGTGAAAAAGGTGGAATATCTGGCTCTGGAAAATAACGATAATCTTTGGCACTTTCTTTGGCACGCTGAGGGTAGGTTTCCTCTGTATCCTCATTCCAGCCTCGTGTTTCTTGAGGCCATGTTTCTCCTTGTTCAAGGAGTGAAGTTTGCCGTTTAATTTCATACTCAATCCCCTTTTCAACAGCACGAAATGAGTTCAAATTTTTCAATTCTACTTTATTATTCAACGGAGTGTTAGTTACAGGTTTGACAACACCCTGTATAATTTCAAAACTTCCTGGTGTTTGCACCGAAATATTGGCTTCGCAACGCATGTGACCACGCTCCATGTCAGCATCAGATACACCCAGAGTACGCAAAATGAGCTGGAGTTCTTGACAAAAAGTCTTAGCTTCAAGCGCAGTCAAAAAATCGGGGTCGGTGACAATCTCCACCAGGGCGGTTCCAGAACGATTAAAATCAGCTAAGGTTGTTCCAGCAGTATCATGGTAAAGTTTGGCAGTATCTTCTTCAAGATGGGCACGAGTAATTCCAATAGAAGCATTGGGGCGGATGTTTTCTTCGAGTACGAATTGCAAATCAATACATCCTTTTTCTGCAATAGGTTCATCATACTGAGAGATCTGATACCCTTTTGGTAAATCTGGATAGAAATAATGTTTACGATCGAATTTAGAAATTTCACGAATACTACAACCAAGTGCTTTTCCAATTAAAACGGTTGCACGAATGGCAGCACTGTTCGGTACAGGAAGAGTTCCTGGGTGTGCCAGACAAATTTCACAAATATGAACATTTGCTTCATCTCCTTCTACGGTGCGAGGGCAGGAACAAAACATTTTGCTTTCGGTATTCAGTTCAACATGAACCTCCATGCCGATGATGGGAGTATATTTTTTCATAAAGAAAAGTCTTTTGTATGGGTGGATTCTACCATAATCAAAAAATAAAGAAAAGACCTTTGGTTCAGGTCTTTTCATAATTTTTTACTCATTTTAGCGTTTTTTTGCAGAAGGAGCATCGACAGATTTTGCCTTTATATCTTCGTAGAGAATCACCGTGGCTATGGCTATTAATACTGCCACCGCTGCACTAACGGCCAAAGAAAGAATACTGGCAAGATTTATCATAAAACTTCCACCAATACTTTTTGCCAGTGCCACAAAAATATAATTGCACAGAACATAAATTAATAAAAAGAGAAGTACTGGTGCAAATAAGCGCCAAAAAACTTCCCAGAGTCTTCCTTCGGTTAAAAGGTGACTTTCATGCAAACTTCCGCGTACATTCTTTTCTTCAAGAGCCACAATATAATAACTCATTGAATATCGAATGAAAAAATAGATCAGGTGAACAATACCATAGACACCCAAAAGCGCAAAAAAGATATATAAAATGGTAGCACCTTGAAATTGGCCAAGTACGAGATTCTGGAACCCAATAAAAGCAAGTCCAGAAAAACTCAAAATTAATGGTAATGTAATAATAATGGTTACCAAAAGAGAAATCCCAATCGTACGAGCCAAAATATGCTTTGTTTCATGAAACTTTTCTACTACACCACTAGCAGAACGATTAAAGAGTCTTTCATGAATTGTTCTGGTAAGTCCCAAATTGAGCCAGACGTTAAATAATGCCAAAAGAAGCATGATTATGATGCTTAAGATGAGCACGATATTAGAAGAAACTCCCAGAGTATTGAAAAGTAATAAAACTGTTGGGTTAAACGCAAAGAGGACACTCAGCAGTGCCGCAACAAAACTCAATGCCATGTATGGAAGCCATACTTTAAAATCTCGTTTAAATAATTCGAGCGATTTGTTGATAATCTCATTAGCAGAGAGCAACATAAAAAAAACTTATATGAAAGAACGAAACATTCATTCTTTCTTTGATAAGAAAATTATACCAAAGATTTCAAGAAATGCCAAGAAAAATACCCACTTTCGTGGGTATTTGTAGCTATTTTTGATGTCCATGCATCTTTTTCAATTCATGATAGAGAATAACCGAAGGGATAAATGACATTGGTAAGAGCACACCAATATAGTAGACAAAAGTAACCAGTCCAAAAAATATACCAATAAATCCATCGATTTCAATCAAAAAGCTAAAAAGATAGTAAGGAATAAGAAGGACGAGTCCTGCACAAAAGAGTCTTCCCACTACTGCCCACCAACGATCTTGCATCAAGGTACTGCTTTTTTTCAATGATTCCACTACCCCAACATGATCAATACCTACGGCCAAAGAAGAAAAAACAAACTTGAGACCAAAGTAAATCAAATGAAAAAAACCATATATACCAAGAAGGATAATAACGTAAGTCATAGGATTTTCGGCTCCAAATCCCATGAATTTAAATATCGCCCAGAGCAACAATGAAAGCAGAAGTGGTCCACCCGCAATGAGACCCGAGAGTAAGGCCGAACCAACACTTTTCCAAAGAAGTGGAGCACTCTGCTTCATTTCTTTTCCGATTGAAATTTTTTCTTCATTTTGAACAGCACGAGAGGTCGTTCGAATGACAGCAATCCCAAGCCAGGTATCAAGGAGTATGGCAGCAATCAAAAAAACAACAGCAAAAGTGATAAATGGAAGCGTAAAGAAGCTCTGAAAAAGCCTTGGAAGATCGGCACTATTCTCTGGAAGAGCAAACCCCAAGAGGAGTAGAGCGCCAACAATAAAGAAAATTCCAAGGAGTAAAAAGAGTCCAAACGTAACACCCACATAGCGAAGGAGACTAGCCCAGTGTAATCGGTACACTTGTACCATACGTTTGATAAGATCTTCGGGTGAAAGCAGCATAGAAAAAAATTAACTAACTTAAATTATGAAGATAAAAGATCTGCCAGCAACTGTTGTGAACGCACTTTCATTATATCAAGAGAAAAGGTCGAGTTCAAGAGATGAATTTGGGTACCTCGACTAACAAAATGTCGTTGGTATTGCTCACTCAAAAAGCATTCCTGAGCTTTGGTGAGAAAGTCAGCTCTTTCAAACAGAGCATCATCATTTTTTTCGGTTCGCCCACCAACTCTTTTGAGAGCTTCATCAATTGGCATGTGTGTCAAAACCAAATGATCTGGAGCATGCTCAAGCGCATAGGCATTGCCCTCAATGGCAGCAATTTCATTTTGTGATAGTCCTCCTGACTGAACTGATTGATAGCACAGCGATGTACTCACTCCCCTATCTTGGAGTATTATTTTGCCACTTTCTCGTAGTGGTACCAATACTCTCTTGTACAGAACCATCCGATCGAGCGCATAGGCATTGGCAATAGAGCTGCTTGTATAATCAGTACCATTTCGAATCAATTCCTGTCGTATAGCAGCACCAGTCCAGACATAGGTTGGTTCAGCCGAGACAATCACATCATACTCTGAGAGCTCTTCTGCAAGTGGGTGCTTTTGATGCTCTTTCCAATATTCCTTGAGTACAAAAATTTTCTTGCCCTGATCCTTTAGGTGTTCAACCCAAAAATCAAGAATTGTGCTTTTGCCACAACCATCAATGCCATCGATGATAATGAATTTTCCTTTGGACATATTTACTTGCTATACGTTACAAAAGAAAATTTTTCAAAATCTTCTCGTTTTTTTTCCTGCCAAATATTTTTGTCTATTTCTGGAAAAAAGGCATCCCCGTCAACAAATTCATGTATATGTGTAATTTCAAGAATATCAGCTTTCGGGAAGACTTGTTTGTAGATTTCCGCTCCTCCAATGGCCATAATATTTTGATCTGTATATTTTTCGAGAGGTTCATCAAGTGTCTCATATACTTCTACATTTTCTGGGACACTATAGTTTTCTTGCCGAGTAATAATAATATTTTTTCGGTTTGGCAGTGGTCGAAATTTTTCTGGAATTGATTCCCACGTTTTACGGCCCATAAGTACAATATGCCCCATGGTAATTTTTTTGAAGTGCTCCATATCTTCTTTGATATTCCAAGGAAGTTTGCCATTGTTTCCAATGCAATTATTTTGAGAAAGAGCAGCAACCAGTGTAATCATATTAAACAGCAATAGGAAATTCAATTTTTGGATAACTTTCGTATCCAATGACTTTTGAGTCCGTATACTTCCAGTCAAAAAGAGACGTAAAATTTTCTGTTTCAATTTTTGGAAGTGAATACTTATTGTAATCACGGGTTAATTGTTCTTTGGCTCCATCGATATGGTTTACATAAATGTGTGTATCTGCCAAAAATCCAACCAGCTTGCCTTCTTGGAGTCCCGCTTCTTTGGCGAGTAGATGGAGCAGAAGTGCATAACTTGTAATATTAAATGGAAGTCCAAGCATGGTATCGACAGAACGTTGATTCCAGAGGAGATTTAATTTACCGTTAATAACCGTTACTTGAAAAGCGTAGTGACAGGGCGGCAATCCCATTTGACCAAGCATAGAAGGATTCCAAGCGCAGACAATCATTCTGCGATCATTGGGATTTGACTTCAAAGTTTCAACAAGTTTTTTGAGCTGATCAACGCCTTGTCCAGAATAGTCTGAATCATAACTTTCATATTTTCCGTTAAAATGACGCCACTGAAACCCATAAATTGGTCCAAGATCTCGCTCTTCGAGCATTTTCTGTTTAGCTTCTTCGCTATGTCCATAGGGAGCTTTTTGTGGTGCTGCCCATTCATCCCAGATATGATTATTTCTCTCTTGAAGCCATTGTTTATCTGTAATACCTTTGATAAAAAATTCAAGCTCAGAAGCAACGACCTTGAATGGAACTTTTTTGGTCGTAAGCATGGGAAAACCCTGACTCATATCATGTTCAAAACAGGCACCAGCAATCGAGAGCGCGTCAACTCCTGTTCGATTATTTTTGAGTTCTCCTGTTTCGAGAATTTTTTGTACGATGTCAAGATAGGCTTTCATAAAAAATTTATGATCCAGTGGTCCCAAATCCACCACGATTTTTTGCGTCCATGGTTTCGACCTCTTCCCATTGCATTTGATCTACTCGCAAAAACATGGCCTGACCAATACGCTCTCCTCGTTCGATCTTTACTTCTTGATCTGTAAAATTGTACACCTGATAGAGCAGCTCATCTGTATCTCCACAATAATCTTGGTCAATCACACCCATTCCGTGTGGAAGAGAAAGTCCTTTTTTGACTGGTGTACTCGAGCGAGTAACAACTGAAAGCATGTATCCTTTTGGAATCGCGATAATAAGATTCGTTGGAATTCTCGCAACCGTTTTGGCAGGAATAATGGTATCAACCCGAGAATAAATATCAAAAGCAACCGCACCAGAAGTTTGATACTCTGGGAGCGGGAGTGTTTTATCAATCCGTTTGATCTTTACTTGCATGAAATTAGGTATATTTTTTTATAAGTTCATCGAGCTGAGTATGGAGTGCCTCTTCATCGCCATTGTTATCAATTCGCTCAGTCGCAAAAGGAATCACTTCCAAAATACTCAGTTCTGTTGAACGCTGATGATCTGCCAAAAATTGTTCGTACGTTTTGCTATTATCATCAGAGTTTTCTCCGCGAGAAATAAGTCGTTTGTAGCGAATTTCTGGATCAGCAAAAATTTCTACCAACACAAAGTTTGGAAGCTTACGGAGGTACTCAATATCTGCTGGGCGGCGAATTCCTTCTACTACAATCAGAGGATGTGCATCTTTTTCGACATCTTTGGCAATCGCTTTGGCCATAATATCTTCTCCAAACAAAGAGCGTATTGACTCAGAAATTTTGATAATATTATCGCGGCTTTGTTCTACATAAATACGATCAAGCAGGTCTCGAAGCATGGTTGAAAAACGATAGGTACTGGCTCCATATTTTTTTTCAAGATACGATGCGACTGTCCCCTTTCCACTTGAGATAAGACCAGTAAAACCAAAGACGATTTTTTTTGACATACAAGAAATTATTGATTTGAATATTGTTCCACTCCCTCATCAAAATAGTGTATTTCTATTCCAACCTGACGAAACATCTCTTCACTCTCTCCTCCTGCATGGTAGCGTTTCTCGCAAACAATACGATTGATGCCAGCAGTGATAATCAGACGCGCGCAGACAGAGCAGGGTGTCATTTTGCAATACAAAATAGCATTATGTATTGCTACACCATTTTTGGCCGCCTGAACAATGGCATTTTGTTCAGCATGAGTAGTGCGTACGCAGTGCTGAGTTTGGTGACCATCTTCATGTGTTATGGTTTTCATTTGATGTCCAATTTCATCACAATGAGGAAGACCCTTTGGAGAGCCAACATACCCTGTTACAAGAATTTGCTTATCTTTGACAATAACGCAACCAGATCTGCCTCTATCGCAGGTAGCGCGTTTGGCTACGGTCTGAGCGATTTCCATAAAATACTGATCCCACGATGGTCGAGAATGATTTTCACTCATACAAACATGTTATATTTGTCTCCAGTGTAGCAGATGAATAGAAGCATCGTCAACTGAAATTTTTGCAAAAAAAATACCTCTCCGAGGAGAGATATTTTTGATAGTTACTGCGCAATATCTACTTTGACACTTGGTCCCATGGTACTCGTAAGATAGAGTGCTTTGAGGTAAGTTCCTTTTGAACTTCCTGGTTTCAATTTGCGGATAGTATCTACAAAAGCATTGATATTTTCTTTGATTTGCGCTTCAGAGAAACTCGCTTTTCCGACAGACACATGGACATTGGCTCCATCATCATTTTTGAAAGCAATTTTTCCTTTTTTGAGCTCACCTACAATTTTTTTCATGTCAGTTCCAACAGTATCTGTTTTTGGATTTGGCATGAGCCCTTTTGGACCGAGTACTTTTGCCACTGCGGCCAGTTTCGGCATCATTTCTGGAGTAGAAACAGCAATATCAAATTCGATTTTACCAGTATCTTTGATCTTTTTGATGTCTTCTTCAGAATAAATGAAGTCTGCTCCTGCTTCTTTCGCTGCTTTTTCATCATTTGGTCCAACAAAGGCTGCGACTGATTTGGTTTTTCCACTTCCATGTGGAAGAGATACTGTTGCACGAATTTGTTGATCACTTTTACTTGGATCAATTCCAAGACGAAGGTGTACTTCAATAGCTGAATCAAATTTTACATTACTGGTCTCTTTGACGATTTTGATCGCTTCGTCAAGAGAATAGGTTCTGGTCTTGTTGACCTTGGCTTTGAGAGCCTCGTAACGTTTTCCCATAGATTTGTATGGTTAGTGGTTCAAACCCCTCTGTTTTGGTTATAGAGAGTCCCACATGAATAAAGTGAGCTCTTTATACCCTATTTTTGGCTTTTTGTCAAGAAAAAAATATTGACGAAAAAAAAAGACAAGAGTATAATATTGAACCTTAGGGGGGAAGTTTATATATCTTTTTAGAGAATATGAAAAGTAAATTCTTACCCTATCTCGGAGCATTTGTTGGACTATTTGTTATTGGTTTGTTTGCCCATTTTGCCCCCCATCTTCTCGAATTTTTTGAACATACCCCTGAACATGGACTGATTGTCTCTTTTTTCATTATATCCATGATTTTTGGGCTAAGCTTCGGCATTTTTCACCTTTCCAAAAAAACTGTTCTGCCGAGCTTTGTCATGGCTATTTTTTGTGGAATGGTAGCAAAACCACTATTGCTTCCGGTTGTGGAAGAAAAAGAAGTCCTGAGTATTATCGTAGGGCTTGGTGCCACCCTTATTTTATTTGGAGGTGGACTCGAAACTCCTTTCACCAATTTCAAAAAACTCTTTTGGAAAATTACCTCGCTGTCATTTCCAGGTCTCCTCGTAACCGCTATTCTATTTTCTTTTGCTGTTTGGGGACTCGGACAACTCCTTGGTGTGTATGTTCCACTGGCCGTATCAATTCTCCTCGGTGCAGTGCTTGCTTCTACTGATCCAGCGGCTATTATTCCTATTCTCAAAAAACTTCGATTCAAAAATCGTGCAACAAAAGATATTATCGTATCAGAAAGTGCTGTAACTGATGTAACAGGAACTCTCCTCACACTGGCCTTTCTTGGAATTTTGACCTCTGGTGGTGTATTTGCTTCGATTGTTGGTGGATATTCGACCCTCTTTACCCAAGAAGTTGCACTTTTACTTCTCAAACAAATTGTTTTCGGAGCTGCCTTTGGTGCCATTGGCTATTTTTTCCTCGCCGGCCTCATCAAATTCAAACAAAAACATGATGAAGAATTTGAAGCTGATGCAGCATTTTTTCTCTTTGTCCCTGTCATTATATTTGCCTTTGCACTTGCTTTTGGTGGATCAGGATACCTCGCTGCTTTTGTGGCAGGTCTTCTTTTTACCTTGACCAAACATCTTCACCGCACAGAAAATTTCTTCAACCACATGATCGAAGGATTTTTCAAGCCAACCATATTTATGCTCCTCGGAGCCCTGGTGGATATTCAAAATTTACTTGATTATGCTCTCATTGGTATTCTTGCCGCTATTATTTTCATGTTTGTCATTCGTCCACTTTCGGTTTTTCTTGTACTTGGCCCATTTTCATTTTTTGGAAAAAATAAATTTAGTGTGCGAGAACTTGTCTTCATTTCTTTTGTTCGTGAGACAGGCGCAATTCCAGCTGTACTGCTCGTTACGATCGTTTCTACAGGTATAGGAGGACTTGAAGGACTTGTACCAATTGGTATGTGGATTATCCTTTTAACCCTTATTATTGAGCCACCACTTACCCCTCTTGTTGCCAAATGGCTCAAAGTTGCTGAAACGATTGAAGACGACAAAAAAATTCATGTAAATGGAGGAAAAGATCCATTTGTCGTACTCGGAAGTCGTGGATACTCGTTTATTGATCGCCTCGAAAAAGTAGTTGAATGGGCAGAAAAACATCAAATCAACAAAGTCGTTTTGCTCCACTGTCTTGAAGATAACTATTCAGCAGAAAAAGAACTCAAAATTTCTGAAATAGCTCATACTGAATTCAAAAAAATAAATAGTGCTCGTGAAAGCTTGGGTCTTGAAAAAATTGATTTTCGATACCTTTCCCGCAAAGGATTTTTGCAAAAAAACATTGATGAACTAGCAAAAGCAGAAGAAAATGTATCTGTAATATTTGTGGGAAGAAAAGTGTTAGATTTTCGACTCGATGAAATCAAAGAACTTCATGTTCCACTCTACTTTATTGATTAAAGATTTGGTTAAAATCTCCTTTTAAACAAGCTCTACATAAAATAAAAACGGTAGCCTGAGGCGACCGTTTTTTTGTACCCTCTCTACATTTTTAGAATAGGCTCTAAATCTTCTTTGGAAAAAGAACTGAAAGCACAAGAGAAAGGACAAGTGCACTCA
>CAZKAD010000010.1:13532-24901 GCA_964550845.1 uncultured Gammaproteobacteria bacterium | reverse complement strand
TTTGCCCAACATCTTGGACTTCAAAAGTCTGACCAATATATTTTTTATACTGTCCTTCAGGATGTACAGCGACCGCAGTATCACCGACTTTTGTTTCCGGACGAGTCGTCGCAATAGAAATAGGAAAATCTTTGGAATATTTAAAAGTATAGAGCTTGCTTGGTCGCTCGACATACACGAGTTCATCGTCACTACATGTAGACTGCCCCTTTACTGACCAATTCACCACGCGGTATCCACGATAAATAAGACCATCGTCATACATTTTTTTGAACACAGTTCGAACTGCTTTGCTGCGAGTTTCATCGAGTGTATAGGCTTCGCGGCTCCAGTCGAGCGAAGAACCCATTTTTTTACTCTGATTGACAATCGTATCATGACTTTCCTGTGCAAATTTTTTGACACGATCAAGAAAAGCCTCGCGCCCAAGTTCTTCTTTTGGTTTTTTCATGCCTTCTTCTTTGATCAGAAGTCCTTCTACCTTTGACTCAGTTGCCACAGCAGCATGATCAGTCCCAGGAATCCAGAGAGTCTTGTCCCCTTTCATTCGGTGATAGCGAATCATCAGATCTTCAATCGCAAGCATGGCAGCATGCCCCATGTGGAGGGTTCCAGTCACGTTTGGGGGAGGAAGTACTATGGTAAAGGGCTCAGCATCAGGTTTGGTTACACCTTTTTCAACACAAACATCTGGATTAAAAAATCCAGAATCTTCCCAGCGTTTATAAATTCCATCTTCGTACTTTTTCGGGTCGTAGGCCTTATCAAGTTCTTTTGGCATAAATTTCAGTATTTTAGTCCCCCTATAGTAGCGAAAACTCGCTAGAAAATCAAATATTTTGAATAAAAAACCGCCTCAAGCAAGAGGCGGAGAAAATGTTATAACAAAATCACCAACCTCTAGGCAGGGCGGACCACCACACGATACAAATTGGCTGAATTTTGAATCATAATACTTTTACTAAACCATAACAGCCCTATGCTTGTCAACAAAAGGGCTGTTATCTTGTACGAAGCCTTTTAAGCGTATTTACGAATAACACTGGTCACCACGCCGCCTACGCGAAGCTCTTCCTGGGGGTAGATATCTCGATATTTTCGATTGGCTGGCCGTAAAAAGGCATTAGCACCCTTTTGGATGAAGTATTTAAGGGTCCAGCCCTGGTCGACCTCAGCCACTACCACATCGCCGCTTTTGGGGTGTTTGGAGCGATCGACAATGACCATATCCCCCTTCATAATACCTGCATCAATCATTGAATCTCCCTCTACTGTCAGTACATAAGCGGTATCTGGATTTTTGACCAGCATTTCATCGAGACTAATCACCTCGGCCATAGCTTCTTCTTCACTCGTCGTTGGAAACCCAGCCTGAATAGTCCCGAGCATCCGCAACCCATAGAGGCGCTTGGTAGGTATGAGTTTTCCGGTTTCGCTCTTGGCCACCAATCCATCTTCAATAAATTTTTGAATGTAAGAATGAACCGAATTCTTGGATCTAACATCAAAAACTTCGGTCAACTCTTCATACGTTGGTAAACGGTGAAATTTTTTATAAAAATACATGATTTGATCCTTGCGTTTTCTATAGAGATTTTCGGTCATAGAAAATATATTAAAAAATAAATGTAGTGAAAAAACGTCATGGTTCGTTTGAACCAAAAAATATATTCTTGTTCAAACCAGCCATGATCTTTTGCCATTACGTTAATATCGCTTTTCTTATTATATAGAACAAACGTTCTATATACAAGTCACAGATTATCCACAGCCGATTTTTGAATGCAAATTAAGAGTAAAATACTCGTTTTTTACTGTAAAATTAGATAAATTATGAGCCTTGACAAGACAACTCTATTCTGATAGAATGCTCTATTCGCCTCGAAAATACTAGATAATTTCGCTTAAATAAGACAAAAATTCAGCTGCGTTCTCTTGATTTCTAAAGTCAAAAGAGCGGAGCCTGGACTTTTGCGCCAATCACGGCGGGTACAAACCAGGCCACGAGGGGACATGAACGATGACATATTCGGAGACGAAGGCTATGACGGAGACAACCCCATCACAGCCTTCTTCTATAAGGCATCGCAAGACGCCTGCAGCTGGGCCTTCTACACGTCGGCTCGTCTCACCAACCGCATGATCACTCTCCTGCCTGGATACATTGGGGTTGCCGCAGCAACACTGGCATCTGCCAGTGTTGATCGGCTCTTCGGGAAGAAGCGCAACCGTGCTGCCTGACGCAACCATCCCCGCCCCATGCGGAGCAGAGCGCCTCTGGTATGCTCGCTCCGCCCTCCCCCAAAAATTATACAAATATATAACATGGCCCTAAACGACACACAACAACTCAAACACCTGATAGACGAAAGTAAACATGTTTTGATTACCTTTCGCAAAGATGGAAGTGGCGATGCAATTGCTGCTTCTCTTGCGCTTGCTTTGTTTTTGCAAAAACAAAATAAACATGTCGACATTGTAGTCGATCATTTTATTTTACCGAAAAAATTCCAATTTCTTCCTTCTGCCAGCAACATCAAATCTCAGTTTCCACACCTACAAAAATTTATTATTACACTTGATCTGCAAGACTCAGGAGTACAGGAACTGAGCTACGATGTAGTCGATACCAAGCTTCAAATATTTATTACTCCCAAAACTGGCAGCATTCAACGCGAGCAAGTTCATACTGCCCAATCAGAATTTCGATATGATCTTATCATCACTCTTGATACACCAGATTTGCAAGCACTTGGCAGCCTGACAGAAATGAATACTTCTCTGTTTTATGCATTGCCAATTATCAACATTGATTACAAACCAAATAACGAACGCTACGGACAAATCAATGCGATTTCTTTGACGTCAACCTCTACTTCCGAAGCACTCGCTGAAATTTTACGTAAAATTTCTGAACCTTCTATAGACAAAGATATTGCCACAGCACTCCTTACTGGAATGATTGCCAATACCAATAGTTTCAAAACCAAAGATATCAAACCAAACACTTTGGCTCTGGCCAGCCGTCTCATTAGTATGGGAGCTGATCGAGAATTTATTATCCAAGAACTCTACCGCACGAAAACACTCTCTGCACTCAAACTTTGGGGACAAGCACTGTCTCACTTGGAATTTGATACTGCTCTTGGTTTGGCCTCTACTACTATTACTCGCGAAGATTTTTCTCGTACTGGTGCAAGTGAACATGACCTCTATGATATTATTGATGAACTTATTGCAAATTCACCAGAAGCAAAACTCATTTTGATTTTACACGAACACAGACACGACACGCAGACAAATCAGATTCATGGAATTTTACACACGACTGACCATATTGACCTGCATCAACTAACGAAAAATTTACACCCTGAAGGAAACCATCGTCGAGTATCCTTCACCATCGAAGGAAAAACCCTCAAAGAAGCAGAAGAACTCGTCAAAGAAGAAATAAAAAAGAACATGTAAAAACGTTCTTTTTTTATCATTCTTTTTACAAAATAACATTTTTTTCTTCCTGCAACCTTTTGTACAAAAGGTTGCTCCAAAACTGTCGAGTGATGTGAAATGAGGGAAAATACCTTCACTGATGAACCAAAACTCCTCACTTCGTTCGTCAGACATTGGTTCATCTCCCTACGGGAACGTTACGGTATATTTCTCCCCATTTCCCATATACTCGAACCAACCCAATGGTTTCAACAGGAGCATTTGAAAAAAGAGGAGGAACACTTGAACGTCCCGCAGGGTATGGACCAATGTTTAAGTCCCGACAAACGTCGGGGCGAGTTTTGGTCCATAAGTGAAAGTGTGCCCCTCTCTTTTTCATTGCGAGAAAGTTTTTGTACTACTTTTTGTTCAAAAAGTAGTATGGTTTAATCTTTTTAGTAAAAAGTGCCAAAAAAAGGTTTCTTTAAAAAGAAAGAATCAAAAAAATGTTTATTAATTTGAATTATCAAATTAATGGTCTTCCCGTCATTTCCGGTGGCTGATCAACTCCCAAAATAGACAGAATGGTTGGAGCAACGTCCGCAAGCATTCCAACTGGCGGCATGAGTGATAAATCCCCTTCAATCGGATCCCCCGCTGGACCAGCTTGACCGCGATAGGTTTCACCAATGACCAAAAATGGAATTGGATTGGTACTATGCTCCTTATCCATGTCTCCAGTCTGAAGATTTTTCACTTCCTCGGCATTGCCATGATCTGCAGTAATCAGCAACACTCCACCTTTGGCCAAAGTATATTCGGAAATAGTACCAAGTGCACGATCGACGGCTTCTACCCCTTTTATCGTTGCTCCAAAATTTCCAGTATGACCAACCATATCTGGATTGGCAAAATTCAAAAAAATCACATCATACTCTTCACTTTGAATAGCTTTGACGGTTTCTTTGACAATTTCATCAGCTGACATTTCTGGTGCCTGATCATACGAAGCCACTTTGGGTGATGGGACAATTTTTCGATCTTCTCCAGGAAAAGCATTTTCAATCGTTCCATTCAAAAAAAAGGTAATATGTGCATATTTTTCAGTTTCAGCAATATGAAATTGCTTCAAACCAGCTTTACTCAAAACCTCGGCTAAACAATTGGTTACCACCTGTGGAGGAAAGGCAACTGTCACAGGAAGTTCTTTTTCATATTCTGCCATGGTGACAAAAAACAAATCTTTAAGATACACGCGTTCAAATTTACTAAATCCTGGAATGACAAAGGCCTGCGCAATTTGGCGCGCTCGATCAGGACGAAAATTAAAAAATATAACAGAATCTCCATTTTCAATTTTGGCAGTTGGCGATCCTTCGGTTCCAATTACGGTTGGAATAAATTCTTCATCATAGATTTTTTTTGCATACGAAGCATCAACAGCACTCACCGCATCTGGTGCATACACATCAGCGCGACCATCCGTCATAGCCACATAGGCTTTTTGCACACGCTCCCAACGATTATCTCGATCCATGGCATAAAAGCGACCAGAAACGGTCGCAATTTTTCCAACCCCGAGTTCTTTCATTTTTGCTTCAAGGAGTTTGATAAAATCAATACCACTATTGAAAATAGAATCACGACCATCGAGAATTGCATGTACAAAAACATTTTTGAGTCCCTGCCTTTTTGCCAAGTCGAGGAGGGCAAACAAATGATCTTGCGATCCATGCACATTTCCAGGGCTGACAATACCAAGCAGATGCAAAGCCTTATTATTTTTCAAAGCATTTTCCACAGCTTGCACAAATGCTTGGTTTTCAAAAAAACTTCCATCCTGAATACTTTTATTAATGAGTGGGAAAGTTTGATAATAGACACGGCCCGCCCCAATATTCAAATGTCCAACTTCCGAGTTTCCCATTTCACCAAAAGATAAACCAACTTCACTTCCAGAAGCAAGTATGGTCATCACTGGATATTCACGAATAAAACGATTCCAGTTTGGCATGTTAGCACGAGTAATGGCATTGCCATCACTATCTGGCGCAATTCCAAATCCATCAAGAATAGCAAGGACAACAGGTTTTGGTCGAGACATAAAAACAAAAATTAAAACAAACTTTTTCCAGTCATTTCTTTTGGCTTTTTCACACCCAAAAGTTTTAAAAGAGTTGGCGCTACATCAGACAATTTTCCGGTCTTGGTAATTTTCTGTCCACGCAGTTCCTTGTTTATCACAATAAATGGAACCGGATTAGTTGTATGTTCAGTCAGCATTTCACCAGTTTTTTCATCAATCATTTCTTCGGCATTGCCATGATCAGCCGTAATTACTACTGTCCCCTCTCGACGAAGCGTTGCTTCCACAATTCTTCCAACCGCTCGATCAACCGCTGTCACAGCGATTTTGGCAGCAGCGAAATCTCCCGTATGTCCAATCATATCACTATTCGGAAAATTTACACAGAAAAAATCAAACTTTTTCAGAGCCAAATATTTGAAAATTTTCTTGCTCATTTTTTTTATACTCATTTCTGGTTTGGTTGCATACGAATATTCTTTGACTGAGTGCACGAGCTCGCGTGCTTCACCATTGATAGCCGAAGGAAATCCTCCATTTAAAAAGTAAGTCACATGCGCATACTTTTCTGTTTCCGAAATATAGATTTGCCTCCGATTCTCCCCAATGGCTTTGGCTAAACAATTTTGAATATCAGGACTTGGAAATGCTGTCAAAATATGTGGAAGATCTGGTCCAAAATCCGTGAGTGCAACAAAACATATATTTTTCAAAATCTTTTTGCGCCGAAAACTATCTGGATTTTCTTTTTCAAAGTCTTTTTGTACCAGACATTTTACTATTTGACGTGCTCGATCACTGCGGCAATTAAAAAATATAACCGCATCATTGTCGTCTATTTTTGCGACCGGATTTTTTCCTTCCACAAGTATAGTTGGTTGAATATACTCATCGGTCTCACCACGGTTATATCCATGTTCAATGGCAGCTTCAGCACTCGGCGCTGTGTGCATTCCTTCGTCCAGTGTGAGCACATTGTATGCCTGCTCGGTTCGGTCCCAATTTTTTCCTCTATCCATGGCATAAAATCTTCCCATGATACTGGCAATCTTTTCATTATTTTTCATGTGCGCTCGTAAAAGCTGAATATACTGAAGTGCGGCATGGGGTGATGAATCTCGACCATCAGTAAACAAGTGCAAATATACCTTTTCCTGTTTTTTCTGCCGCAAAAATTCAAGCAGGGCATAAATATGCTCAGGATTGGCATGTGCACTTTGTCCATCGGTTAAGAGTCCCATCAAATGGATGGCACTTTTGTGTTTCTGAGCATGATCCACCGCTTTTTGGAGAGCCATGTTTTTGAAAAAACGACCATCATCAATTTCACTACTAATAGTAACAATATCCTGCTCAACGAGGCGGCCAGCACCAATATTAAAATGCCCTGCCTCACTGTTGCCTTCTTGATCTTTGAAAAGTCCAACCGCCTCACCATGGGCAGTCAGCCGAGTTGAAGGGTATTTTTTGAGGTATTCAAAAATATGTGGAGCCGTCTTGGGGGTAATGGCATTTCCAGGGAGTTTGGGGTCACGAAGTCCAAACCCATCCAAGATAAGGAGAAAAAAAGGTGGATTTTGGTCAGAAGTTTTAAGTGGCATAGATAGAGACAGTATACCGAATTTAGGCAGTTGAATCAATGGAAAGGGTTGACTTTTGTCTCTATTTATAGTAGTTTGCGGGTACACCCATAGCCCCTGGAGGGAAGGAAAATGGACGGTTTAATTTGGATTGTTCTCGCAATCCTCGCAGTGGTGGTGATCGCAGTAATCGCTGTCAAGGTCTCAAATCAACGGGACCGACAACGAGCCATGCGCGAACAGGAAGACGTAGTACGAGAGGTTCGAAGCCGGCAAGAGGGAATCCTCAAGAAACTGCAACAATGGGACATGGTTACATCTGTTCCACTCGTTACCGCTGTGTTTCTCGATGAAAACGTTCGCCGAACCTTCCTGTTCTTTAAGACATCGCCAGGGCATATGCTCTGGCTGATGCATAGCGTACAGGGGGGCGAGGTTACACTCGAGAAAGCGGTCCCATTTGACCCCGACAACGACGTACACCGTGGTTTCGTAGAACAACAAATTCTCGAACTTCATCAAGGACGGTCGGCAGTAGCACCGACTGGAACCCATCCGAGGATTTATGAAATCGCACTGCGCGGAGCAAACAACATGCATACCACGGTCGGTGACTCCAGCAAGGACACGATCGTGGACTCGTCAGCACCCGCGCAGGAAGTACCCAATGCCATGCAGGTCTTGCCGCAACACGATCCTCCGTCGGTGATCGTAAACCTGGATCAACTTCCAGAACCTGATGGAGGCAAACGGCCCGGCCCTCAAAAGCCGCCCCGCTGAGACCTACCCCCGCCCCACGGAGACCGCCGACGGCTCCGTGCCCACCCCCCGTGCCACGAAGGAGGAACCGTCGGCACAAAAAAAAAGACTCTCTTCTTGGAAGGGAGTTTTTTTGTTTTCACATTTTTTATTCTTTATCTGAATCTGAACCTCTTCGCCATTTAGCTGCTAGTCTGGAAAAAAATCCTTTTGGTTTTACATCCACAATTTGTGTTGGTGCCTTTTTATCAACCGCGTCCGGAACAGTCGTAGGCCCTGCCAAATTATGTGTATCCCCCACACCACTATCTTCAGCCGGATCTCTGAGCGGTACAAAAACGGGTGAATCATCAGGAAAATCTCCCGATAATTGGCTATTATCAACAATTATCGAATCTCTTTGAGCCGCTAAATTTTCAATAGATCTTACTTCATCATCTGGAATCGAAGCAAATATATCTTCTCCTCTTCCACGAAAAAATCTAAGTAATTCAAGAAGTTCTACTGCCAAAACAATCGCCTTATCTTGAATGAGTTCATCTCTTCCGCTTAAATGATCCCGCATCACTCTTATATTAGCTTCAGCTCGACTTCTTTGTTCCCTCACAAATTCTAAAATTCTTTTATCACCTGTATCTAAAGCAGGGCTTATGGTTACTCCTGGAACAACCATAGCCTGCTCGTCTTCAGCAGCACCATAATATTCATTAAAACCTTCTTCGCCAAGAAATTGTAGAGGAACAGCAAACTTTGCTTCAAATAATTTTTGGTAGGTTACATTCGCTTTTTTACACAGCTCTATAAATCGTAACATGGCAGCAGGTACAATAGGATTTGTCATGTTTATTGACACTCCGTTACGATCAACATTTTTCAAAAGTTTTTGGATAACTTTCTCAACAAACACTCTTTCTTCTTCATCAAGAGAAGCAAACAAAGCAAACACCCTTTCCTGCAACATTTTGCGTGAATCCTCATCTGCCCAATCAATCTGAAAAAGCTGAAAAATTTCAGTTTTATCACCTTTATCACCGCCGTTTCTCTGATAATCACTCATATATTTTAGTTAAACAATATTCTGTTTTGCCATATACTGCTCCAAAATAATCATGGCAGATTTTTCGTCACGACTCGCCTCTCCTCCCATACGATCGGCTTCGTGCGTAGAAAAACGTTCATCTTCAAAAACAACCCCCATACCAACTTCAGATTCGAGTTTCCCTGCAAACGCACGCACCCGCGCCGTTGCTTCGGTCTCTTCACCATTCATACCAAGTGGCAGTCCCATCACAATTTTTTCAAAATCTTCTTTGAGCACGAGATCTTTTATATTCAAAAATACTTTTGGTTCAAAATTGTGCATTGTACCAAAAGGAAAGACAATATCAAGATCAGTGTCAGTCATAGCCAGGCCCAGTGTTTTTGTTCCGAAATCTATACCAAGAATCTTCATACAAGATAAGAAAAAAATTATACTTCGCCTTTTCGCCTAGTTACAACATCAGGCCCATTTTTAGTAATGACAATAGTATGTTCAAAATGCGCGCTTAAACTTCCGTCGCTGGTCAGTATACCCCAACCATCCGGAGCAATTTTTACTCGCCACCCACCAAGCGTGATCATTGGCTCAATGGCAATCACCACATTTTCTTTCAAAATCCAGTGTTCAAATTCTTCACTATAAAAATTTGGGACATTTGGATCTTCGTGTACCGCATGACCAACACCATGTCCAACAAGATCTTTGACAATGCCGTACTTGCCCTGGCTTTTGACATAATCTTCAATTGCTCGCCCAATGTCGGCAACCGTATTTCCAATAATACATTGTTCAATTCCTTTTTCAAGAGCAATGCGTGTCACGTCAAGCAAGTCTTGATATTTTTTAGGAACCTTTTTTCCAGCCACTACGGTCAAAGCTGTATCGACAAAAAACCCATTTCCTCCTGGACCAACTCCAGAGTTGGCAGGATATTGCATACCAATATCAAGACTCACCAGATCCCCTGCTTGAATCACTTTTTCTTTGGTCGGAATGCCATGAACGACTTCATCATTAAGAGAAAAGCAAAGTGTGGCTGGAAATGGGGTATCACCTCGACGAGTTTTATATCCTTTAAATGCAGGCACTCCTCCAGCCTCTACAATAAGTTCCTCGGCCTTTTTGTCTATCTCAAGACCACTGATGCCAGGTTTGATCATTTTTTCAAGTACAGACAAAATTTCGCCCATTTTCTGGCCAGCTTCTTGCAGATATTGCACTTCCCGAGGTTTTTTTGTATATGACATATTTTTTCTTAGTGTAACAGACCAGCAGAAATAATGCGAGATTCGTTGTTTATAAAATGCCCAAAATCTTACGTATATCCACATCCACATCAGGGATACTGCGATTTCCATCAACCGAAAAAACCGTTCCCACATTTTTATAATAGTCCAAAATTGGTTGCAGCATTTTATTGCCCTGTGCCTCAATGCGCTTCACCACCGTTTCTGGGTGATCATCATGTCTTACAGCCAGCGCACCACCACATTTTTCACAAACCATTTTTTTGAAATTTTCTGGTGAATACGGAATAATATATCCGCAGGCTGAACAAACTTTACGAGTCGTCAAACGAATTAAACTCATTTCATCTGAAAGTTGAATTTCAATAATTGCAACATCTTGTGCAATCCCTTTTTGCTCAAAAAAATTTTCATAATGTTTGGCCTGATCGACGGTACGAATGGCCCCATCGAGCATAGCAACTTTTCCTTCAGCAAGAGTATTTTCAATTGCCTGAAAAGCAAGGCGATACACCAAATCATTTGAAACGAGTTTTCCCTCTTTCATGTGCTGTAAAAGCTCTTTGTCACGTGGGTCAGCTTTGGGATCATTTTCCAAATCGCGGAGCAACTGACCTGTAGAAATGTGCACATATTTGGGATCCAGATGCGTCAAAATTTGCGCCTCAGTTCCTTTTCCACTCCCAGGAACCCCCATAAGTACAATTACCTTCCAATTTTTCCCTTCCATAGAAAATAAAAAAACAGAAAATAGAAAAAAAAGATCATGAGAATAATCTCCTTTTTCTCGTTTCCGTTTTCTATGGACGGGATTACGATTTTTTTTCAAAGAACCGGACAAATATTTTCATGAGCGCTTCGCGATCATGTACACTAATATGTTTTTCTTTTTCTAGCTTTCGCAAAGTTTCATCAATCTGAGCCAAAGAAATTCTACCATCACCGAGCCGTCTTTCATCAAGGGCTTTTTCTACCAATCGCTCTTCTGAACTGGTAAGCGAAGGAATCGCACTTTGGGAAACTAAATCATCAATCTCCTCACGAGAGATGAGTAATTGATTTTGCGAATAGTGACGAATCCCTAAAAAAACATCGAAAAAAGACATATATATCCTTAGTCTAGCAGAAATTACCTATTTATGCAAGTATAAATGGATAAAAAAAGATCTACCTTTTCGAGATAGATCTTAATATATTGTTTAAAAAAATTTAAATTGGGATGCAGA
>CAZKAD010000010.1:0-13432 GCA_964550845.1 uncultured Gammaproteobacteria bacterium | reverse complement strand
GCATGATCGTAATCGTGGAGGGTCAATTGTGCTTCAATCTGTTTAACCGTTTCGATACACACACTTACCACGATCAAGATACTGGTTCCACCAATGACCAAAGACTGTGTTCCAGTAAAGAATTGCAAAAGAAGTGGTAAAACAGCAATCAATGCCAAGAACACAGCACCTGAGAATACGAGACGATGCATAATCATACCAATGTATTCTTCAGTTTGTTTTCCTGGACGAATACCTGGAATAAAACCACCTTGTCTTTGAAGATTTTCAGCAATTTTTTGTGGTTGAAAAACAACTGAGGTGTAAAAGTAGGTAAAACCGAATACAAGCACAAAGTAGATAATTCCGTAAAAAAGCTGATTCTGAAACAGAGCAATAACTTTTTGCGCAAACTGTGCAGAAGCACCAGTACCATTGACAAAAAATTGAGCAACAACCGTTGGAAAGAGTACAACCGAAATTGCAAAGATAATTGGGATTACTCCCGCCATATTTACACGCAGAGGCAAATGAGAGCTTGCTCCAGCTTTCCCAAATCCACCCTGAGCTTGTTTTGCATAGCTCACAGGAATATTACGCTGACCTTCACTAATAATCACCACACCAACAATAGTCGCTACCACAATTGCGAGGAAAGCAATATAAGTAAACAAATCTGATGGATCATAGTTTACAAAAACGGTCTGCAGTGTCTGAGGGAGACTTGCTACGATTCCAGCGAAGATAATCAAAGAGATACCATTTCCAACTTTTTTCTCGGTGATAAGTTCACCAATCCACATGAGGAACATGGTACCAGCCGTAGCAGTAATCATGACTGCAGCCACAGAAAAAGGAGAAACATCACTCAGAACTCCACTTCCTTGTGCAGACAACAGTTTGATAAGTCCATATGCTTGAAGTAATGCCAAAGGCACAGCAGCAATACGGGTGTACATGCTAATTTTCTTTTGTCCAGATTCACCTTCTTTATTCAACTCTTCAAACTTTGGTACAACCATAGAAAGAAGCTGAAAGATGATGGATGAGGTAATATATGGAGCAACACCAAGCGCAACAATAGAAAAAGTAGTGAGTGTTCCACCAGAAAAAATATTTAATAGTCCAAGAACCTGATTGCCAGAAAGGAAGGTACGCAGTGCCTCGGTATTAATTCCTGGTACAGGAATATGAGCGGCGACTCGGAAAAGAACGAGCAAAAAAAGTACGTATAAAATAGTATTGCGCAAACTTTTAATTCCCCAAATTCGTTTCAATTTATCAATCATATGTTTGAGAGAAAAAACGGCACGTTTTAGAATTGTATCGTGCCGCCAGCTGCTTCAACCGCAGCAATGGTTGTCTTACTTGCAAGACATCCTTCAATTTTGAGAGCTTTTGAAAGTTTCGCGTTTGAAGCAACGATCTTCACACCGTTGTCACTCTTACGAATCAAACCGCGATTTTCCAAAATTTGTGGAGTTACTTTTGCTCCAGGACCAAAGACTCTTTCGAGAGTCGCGATAGTAACCATTTCAGGTTTGGTCTTGAAACTGTTAAATCCACGAAGTTTTGGAACTTTTTGGAGCTGTTTCTTGAAAGAACGACGAGCGTTTCCACCGCGTCCACCAGAACGAGCTTTTTGTCCTTTTGTTCCTCGTCCAGCGGTTGTTCCTTTTTGAGAACTATTTCCGCGTCCAACACGCTTACTTCTCTTATGAGAACCAGCTGTTGGTTTTAATAAATGGGCTTGTAAACTCATACAGTCAAAATTTATTCTGCTTTTTTAACTTCTTTTTTTAGAGCAGGTTTTCGAGCGCGAGGCGCTTTTTCAGTCTTTGAATTTTCTTCTACGGGTGTTGCTTTCACTGCAGGTGGGGTAGCATGTCTGAATACATCTTTTTTAAAAAGACTCAGTGCTTTGAAAGTCGCTTTTACGTTGGTAATTTTATTATTGGTTTTACTCAGTGTTTTGGCAGAAGCATTTGGTACACCAGCCATATCAAGAACAATACGAGTTGCACCGCCGGCAATAATACCAGAACCGATTGGAGCTGGCTTCAACATAACACGAGCCGCTTTAAATTTTGCCTCCACACGATGAGGAATCGTCTGATTTTTGAGTGGGATACGAATAATATCTTTCTTTGCTTGGTTTACGGCTTTTTCTACAGCAATCTGAACATCTTTTCCTTTGTCAATACCAAAAGCAACACGACCATTACGATCTCCAATAAGCACACAAGCGCGGAAACTCATTTGTTTACCACCTTTGGTTACGCGGGTAACGCGAGCCAAATCCAAAATGTGCTGATCAAATTCAGGTTTTTCTCTTTTTTCTTTAAATTTTCCTTTTCCTTGTGGAGACATACGAAGATGTTTTTAGAAATGTTTGTGATTATTTAGAATTCAAGTCCGCCTTCACGAGCACCATCAGCTACGGCCTGTACTCGTCCATGATAGGCATAACCAGCTCGGTCAAAGACTACTTTCTTTACTCCGAGAGCGAGTGCTTTTTCAGCAATTTGCTTTCCGAGTTTAAAGGCATCTGAAACTTTCTGTGTTTTTCCTTCTTCAGCTGATTTTGTGACAGCACTTCTCATACCAACCAAGGTCACTCCTTTACTATCATCAATAACCTGTACATACAAAGATTTGAGTGAACGAAAAACAGACAATCGAGGTCTTTCACTCGTTCCCAAAACGCGTGCACGGACACGTACTCTTCGGCGATTTCTTTTTTCACTTTTTGTGACAAGTTTTTTCATACAAAAATTGATCTTAACTTAAGGAAAGGTTTATGATTTTGAAGTCTTACCAGCTTTACGACGGATTACTTCTTCCATATACTTGATTCCTTTTCCTTTATATGGTTCTGGTTTGCGAACTTGACGAATTTCTGCAGCAGTTGCACCCAAAAGTTCAATATCAAGTGAGTCAAGTGTGATAACATTTTTTTCTACGATTGCAGTTACCTTTTCTGGCATTTTGAAAATAACAGGATGAGAATATCCAACATCCAATTTCAAGTCTTTTCCTTGAAGAGCCACTTTATATCCAACTCCATTTACTTCAAGCTGTTTTTTAAAGCCAGCAGTAACACCATTTACCATGTTTTGGATATGAGCACTAAAAGTTCCCCAGAGTGATCGTTCTTTCTTTTCTTCTTTATTTACAACGTCAACAGTAACAGCGTTATCTACAACTGAGACATGAACCATTGGAGGAACCATGCGAACAAGCTCCCCTTTTGGACCTTTTACTGTAATTCTATCAGATGCAACTTGCACAGTAACACCAGCAGGGATAGTAATAAGTTTTTTTCCAATACGTGACATATAAGGGAAGTTTTAGAAAATACTACAAATAATTTCTCCACCAATGCCTTTTTTGCGAGCTTCTTTATTGGTCATAAGCCCAAGGGAAGTGGAAATAATCGCAATACCATAATCATTCAAAACACGTGGCAAATCTTCACCTTTCACATACAAACGGTGTCCTGGTTTACTTTCTCTTTTGATTGATTGAATAGCAGGCGTTTTCCCATCATATTTAAGGGTGATGCGAAGTGCTGGATGGTCTGCTTCTACTTTTTCGACAGCCTCAACATAGCCTTCAGAATGCAAAAGGCGAGCAAGGTTTTCTTTGAGCTTCGAATAGGTTACCTCAATAACGCGTTTATGAGCACGCTGAGCGTTACGGATTGAGGTGAGCATGTCAGCAATTGGATCGGTCATCATAGAAATATGATATACGTAATTATTCTTGTTTATTATTGAGTAAGAGTTTACCAACTTGATTTTCTAACTCCTGGGAGTTTTCCATCGTTTGCAAATTCACGGAAACAGATACGGCAGAGTTTGAACTTTCTCATGTACCCGCGGACACGACCACATTTCCAACAACGGCGAACCGTTCGGGTCATAAATTTTGGTTTTCTTTTTGATTTTGCAATTTGTGCTTGTGTAGCCATACAGTTTCTAAAATTATTTTGCGTCTCTAAAAGGGAAACCAAGTTTACTGAGAAGGAGCTGTCCTTCTTTTGCATTCTTCGCAGAAGTTGAAATAACAACTTGGAGACCATGAATTTTATCAATCGCATCAATACCGATTTCTGGAAAAGCAATATTTTCTTTAAATCCAATCGAATAGTTTCCTTGTCTGTCAAAATTCTTTACAGATACTCCACGAAAGTCACGCACACGAGGAAAAGTAATGTGGATCAATTTGTGCAAGAAATCATACATTGATGGACCACGCAGTGTCACAGACATACCAATATCCATTCCTTCACGAATTTTAAAGTTAGAAATAGATTTGGTAGATTTGTTGCGTACCGGTTTTTGTCCAGTAATCGAGGTCAAAGTATTTTCAACATTTTCAATATAAGCATTGTCTTTTGCATGGCGACCATACCCAACATTGATGATGATTTTCTTGAGTGCTGGAACCTGCATGATACTTTTATATCCAAGTTCAGCCTTGAGCTCAGGGACAATCTTTTTGTATTGTGCGTAAAGTGGAGACATATTCTATAATAGAGAGGCTTAAATCATTTCACCGCTTCTTTTGGCAACACGTTTTTTGTTTTCTCCATCACGGGTGTAGCCAATACGAGTTGGTTTTTTACTACTTGGATCAATAACCATTACCTTTGAAGCGTGCAAAGGCGCAGCAAGTTCGAGAATCTGACCTTTTTGTCCTTGCTTTCGAGTGCGCATATGTTTTTTACGCATATTCACTCCTTCGACTACAACGAAAAATTGTCCAGTTTCTTTTCTTTTCAGAACCTGAATAACTTTGCCTTGTTTACCGGCATCGCGTCCAGAAATGATTTTTACGTTGTCGTCTGTTTTTATTTTCATAATGGTATCGTCTATGGATTATACAACCTCAGGAGCAAGTGAAATAATCTTTTGGTATCCTTTGGTACGAAGCTCACGAGCAATCGGTCCAAAGATACGTGTTCCTTTTGGTTCGTTGTTTTTAGTATCGATAATAACGGCAGCATTTTCACTAAAACGGATATAGGTTCCATCTTTGCGGCGTACTTCTTTTTTGCTGCGAACGAGTACTGCATGAACAACCTCACCTTTTTTTACCATACCGCGAGGAACAGCTTCTTTCACAGAGCAAGTAACAATATCGCCAATGCGAGCATAGCGTTTTTGGTATCCGCCAAGTACGCGAATACACATGAGTTTTTTTGCTCCGGTATTATCAGCTACCGCGATCATTGATCTGTGTTGAATCATACAATAGTATTAGTGTGCTTATTTGGTTACAAGAAACCATCGTTTTGTGCGACTGAGAGGTCGGCATTCTTCAAACATCACCGTCTCTCCAACTTTGGCAGTATTTTTTTCATCATGAACAGCAAAGTTACGGCTCTGTTTATACTGCTTGTTATACTTTGGGTGGGTTTTCATACTATCCACACGGACTTTGATGGTTTTATTTCCAGAAACAGAAATCACTACACCTTCAAATTGGCGCCCAGCTGCCATTGTTTTTACATCTTTTTGTACTTTACTTTTTTTCTCCATATTTTAAAGGTTATTATTTCTGTTTTCGAGAAGCAAGAATTGTTTCAATCCAAGCGATTTCTTTGCGTAATGGTCGGAGTGCCTTTACATTCTTGAGTTGTCCTTCCAAAACTTTGAAACGAAGCTCCCGAAGAAGCGTACGTTTTTCACTGAGGAGTGTCAAGAGTTCTACAATATCTTTTTGTTGTAATTCTTTAAAATCCATATAAGTTTAGATTTTTTCTGAAAACTTCGCTTTAAGTGGCAACTTGTGTGAAGCCAGTACGAGCGCTTCTTTTGCATTTTCCTGTGAAATACCAATCATTTCAAATAACACAGTTCCTGGTTTTACAGTACAAACATAATGATCTGGTGAACCTTTTCCTCCACCCATTGGGATTCCAGCACCTTTGGTAGTAACTGGACGGTCAGGGAAAATACGAATCCACACTTTTCCACCACGTTTAATATAACGAGTCAAAACACGGCGAGCAGCTTCAATCTGGCGTGAACTTACCCACGCATGTGTTGTTGCTACCAAGCCATATTGACCAAACGCAATCGTATTGGTGCGGGTTGCCACACCTTTATTTCTGCGTCGTGGTTTATGCCATTTTCTATGTTTTACTTTTTTAGGAACCAGCATACGTTATCTTACTTCAAATTTTATTCTTTAATTCTTTTCTTGAGTTGCTTTTTTGACTTTTGTTTCTTCTTCTTTGTGAGCAAAAGCATCTTTGCGTCCAAATACCAATCCTCGGTAGATCCAAACTTTAATACCAATCTTACCATACAATGTGTAGGCAGCAATAGTCGAATAATCTACATCACTGCGAAGGGTAATAAGTGGGATCTTTCCTTTTGAGAGGGTTTCAGTACGAGCAATTTCTACACCATTCAAACGACCTGACATTTTGATTTTAATTCCCTGCGCACCCGCTTTCATCACGCGTTCAATCGTTTGTTTCATGGCGCGACGGAAAGGAATACGTTTTTCTGTGTCAGCCGCAATACTCTGAGCAACAACAGAAGCAGAAAGTGCAGGTGATTTGAGTTCTTGTACATTGAGTTTTACTTTCCCTTTCATTTGGAGAATAGATCGTTCAATGTGTTTACGAACTTCGTCTAAACCTTGGCCACTGCGTCCGATAATGAATCCAGGCTTTGCAGAAATAATTGTTACGTTTACACTTTTTGGTCCTCGTTCAACACTCAAAGAATCAATTTGAGCTTCTTTAAACTTTTTCATGAGATATTCACGAATTTTCAAATCATGCCGAGCAAAATCAGCATAGTTTTTCTTTGAAAACCAACGAGAATCCCAAGTATAAATAACCTGTGTGCGGTGAATTTTCGGATGGACTTTGTGACCCATAGTCTTAAATATTATTTACTGTTTTTCTTTACGGTTTTTTTCTTTGGTTTTTCTTCTTTTGGTTCAACGGCCTTTTCTGTTTTCTTTGCAGTTTCATTCACATCACCTTCCAGAATCAATGTAATATGGCAGGTTCTTTTGCGAAGAGGAGTTGCTCGCCCCTGCGCACGTGGCATAGAACGATACAAGATTGGACCTCCATCGACAAAAGCTGTTTTAATAACAAGTGTTTCTGGATTTAAGTTACTATTATGCTCAGCATTAGCAATAGCAGAAGCCAAAAGTTTCTGTACAGGAATTGATGCATCTCGTTTTGAAAACTGAAGTTGCACCAAAGCTTGATCAGCTTTCATACCTCGAATCATGTCAATCAAAAGACGTACTTTTCGAGGAGCCATGCGGAGGTATCGTAATTTTGCTGTAGCAAGTTGTTTCATATAGATAGTAAACTGATCACTAAACTAAAATTATTTTTTCTCTTCTTTTCCTTGGTCTTTGGCCATTTTTCCACCATGACGGATAAATTTACGAGTTGAGGCAAATTCACCCAGTTTATGACCAACCATGTTTTCATCTACAAATACTGACAAAAAGTCTTTTCCATTGTGTACAGCAAAAGTAAGCCCTACCATTTCAGGAGTAATAGTACTCGCGCGTGCCCAAGTTTTTATAGGTTTACGATCACCACTTGCTTTAGCAGCCTTTACTTTCCCTTGCAAGTTTTCATCGATAAACGCTCCTTTTTTAAGACTTCTTGACATAATTATTCATTATTTATTTTCTTCCTTTGCGACGTGATACAATAAACGCGTCACTCCATTTACCTCGTTTACGAGTCTTGACACCCATAGCTTTCTTTCCCCATGGAGTTTTTGGACCTCCACGTAAACCGATCGGACTGTGTCCTTCTCCTCCTCCGTGTGGGTGGTCAATCGGGTTCATGTTCTTTCCTTTAACGCGAGGTTTAATACCACGGTGACGCATACGTCCAGCTTTTCCATATCGTACCAAATTGTAATCTGAATTACCAATTGATCCAATACTTGCTAAACAATTCTTTTTCACTAAACGAATTTCACCAGATGGCATTTTGAGCTGAGCATATTCTCCTTCAAGAACTTGAAGCTGTGCAGAGTTTCCTGCACCACGGACAAGCTGACCACCTTGACCTGGGGCAAGTTCCACATTGTGGACAAATACACCCACAGGCATAAGCTCAAGTGGCATACGATTTCCAAGAGCTGGATCGATTTTTTTCTTTGAAGAAAGAACCACATCTCCAATTTTTGCTCCATTAAATCCTAAGATGTATGATTTTGTTCCATCAGTATATTCAACTAAACAAATACGGCATCCACGGTTTGGATCATACTCAATCGTCTGCACAGTCGCAGGCATGTCAAATTTATTTTGAACAAAATCAACAGCACGATAGAGTTTTTTTGCTCCGCCAGCTTGGTGACGAACCGTAATGTTTCCCGTATTATTTCTTCCACTGTGTTTTTTAAGACGGGTAACCAAAGATTTTTCTGGTCGTTTTGACGTAATATCTGAAAAATCCTGTGAACTAGATTTACGGCGTCCGGCGGTCGTTGGTTTGTGAATTTTTACTGCCATAGTGAGTAATTTCTTATTTCAGGGGTTAGACACCTTCGTGAATTGCCAGTCTTTGATCTTTGGACGTGGTCACGATTGCTTTTTTATAACTACTGCGTCGTCCCATCCTGCGTCCAAAACGGGTTGATTTTCCATCAACAAGAACCGTTCGAATTTTAAGTGGTTTGACACCATAGACTTCTTCCACGGCTTTTTTGATTTCAATTTTATTTGCATTCTTCTCTACCAAAAAAGTATAGACGTGAGAAGCTTCTTTCAAAGTAGATTTTTCACTTACAATCGGAGCAATCAATACCTTGTGCGCAATACCATGAAGAGAAACTTTTCCAGTTGGAGCAATAGGAGTTGCTTTCTTCCCAGCTTTTTTTGGTTTTGCTTCCTTTACTTCAGATACCTCAGCAGAAGCAGCTTTATTGTCAGCTGTTTTTGGAGTTCTTTTTTTGATAGAATCAATAATACCCATATATCACAATTTAGGAAAGTCTTTTCTCTAAAATTTTTATAGCACTTTCAGTGGCAATCACATATTTATGCTGCATGAGATCAAACACATTCACATCAACTGCATTTTTAATTTCAGACTGTGTTAAATTTTTTACTGCCTGTGTAACCTCTGGCTGCATACTTTCAACAAGGAAAAGAGTGGTTTTGCCCATACCAGGAAGTGCTTTTCGCATAATCGCCATATCTTTTGTTTTTCCAGAAGTAGAAAGACTTTCTACTACGAAAAATTCTTGGCCACGTACTTTTTCAGACAGTGACATAGAGACAGCATTTCGACTCATTTTTTTGTTAATTTTTTGTTTGTAATTTCTTTCAGACAAAGGACCAAAGGTAACACCTCCACCTTTCCAGATTGGAGAACGAATAGATCCATGACGAGCACGTCCAGTTCCTTTTTGTTTCCATGGTTTTTTACCACCACCACGAACTTCGCCTTTATCTTTGGTATCAGCCCAAGGAAGACGAATATTTGCGCGGATTGCGAGGTAGACCTGGTGAACTAAACTATTGTTGAGTGGTGCAGCAAAAACTGCTTCAGATAATTCCAAGGTTTTACTCTGCTCCCCTTTTGCATTGTAGACATTCACTTTTGTCATAAGATTCTCCAAAGGTTTATTGTTTATTTTCTTCTTGAGATTCTGCTTCTGATGCTTCTGCATCCACTGTGGCAGCAGTTTCTTCTACTTTCACTTCTTCAACTTTTGCTTCTTCTCCTGCTACAGGAGCTTGTTCTACGGTAATATCTCCATTGTCAGTTGAAATGAAAACAAGAGAACCAAAAGCACCTGGAAGTGCACCTTTAATCAACATTTCATTGGTTTCAGGATGAATTTCAACAATTTCCAAATTCTTTACGGTAATTTGAGCATTTCCCATGTGTCCAGCCATGCGCATTCCTTTAAATACACGCTGTACACCACCAGCACCGATACTTCCCGGTGCACGAAGGTCATGTTTATGACCGTGAGATGCAGGAGCACCACGGAATCCATGGCGTTTTACAACACCTTGAAAACCTCGTCCTTTTGAAGTACCAATGACTTTTACTTTTTCACCAGGGGCAAACGTGGCAACGGTAAATTTATCGCCACGAATCAACGACTGATTTGAAGCAGCCTCTTTGAGATAACGAACAGTTACCCCAGCTTCATGGTTGATATCTTTTAAATGACCTTGCTCAGCTTTACTCAAACGGAAGGTTTTTTGAGCACCAAATCCAATCTGAATAGCAGAAATACCTTTCGCATCAGATTTTACTTGAGTTACAAAACATGGTCCGGCCTGTACACGAGTTACAGGAACAACTGTACCATCTTCTCGGAATACCTGTGTCATGCTGAGTTTTTTACCTAAAATGCATTTCATATTATGTACTTGTTTCGTGGTAACAAAAAACTAGAAGCAGCATCATAATGGTAGGGTACTACTTCTAGCCTTTTAAGAGAGAACATCGTTGTAAATAAGGCTTGTGTAAAATTGTAATTTCCTTATATAGAAAGCGATGACTGGAACAGAGGTTTTCATGCGCTTTGGCGCAGATCTTTTCTGTCTTTCATTCTTTCTCAGTTGAGACGGCAGTATTTTATACCATTTTTTTGCTCCTGTCAAGAGCCTTCTCTTCAAGTAAAAATTTTAGAAAAAAGGCTCTATAGAGAGAACTCTATAGCATTTTTATTTCGATATCCACACCACTTGGCAAATGGATGTTCATAAGAGCGTCCATTGCTTTTGGATTGAGTCCTGTGATATCAAGAAGGCGTTTGTGGACACGCATTTCGTACTGTTCTTCAGACGTATTGTGCACAAAAGTAGAACGATTCACACTAAATTTTTTCTTTTCAGTTGGAAGCGGTACAGGACCCACAACTTTTGCATTGTTGCGTTCAGCTGTGTCCATGATAATTTTGGTCGCTTCGTCAATAATTTTATTATCGTAAGAAAAAATCTTAATACGAACACGAGGTTCTGTGCTTTCAGTTTTTTTATCGTCTTTTTTCAGTACTGTTTGTGCCATAGATAATTGAAAATAATGAACAAAACGTTATGAAGCGGCCACCTTAGGCGACCGCTTCACACGTTAATTTTATGCAATAATTTTTACTACAACTCCAGCTCCAACGGTCTTACCACCTTCACGGATAGCAAAACGCATTTTTTCTTCAAGAGCAACAGGAACAATGAGTTTTACAGTTACGTTTACAGTGTCTCCTGGCATAACCATTTCAGTTCCAGCAGGCAAAGTAACGTCCCCTGTTACGTCAGTTGTTCGGATGTAAAACTGTGGTTTATAACCATTGAAGAATGGTTTATGACGTCCACCTTCTTCTTTGGTTAAACAATACATTTCAGCTTCAAATTCTGTATGAGGTTTGATACTGCCAGTTTTTGCAAGTACCATTCCGCGTTCAACATCATCTTTTTTGGTACCACGAAGGAGGATTCCGGCATTGTCACCAGCTTGTCCTTGTGGGAGAGATTTGTTAAACATTTCAACTCCAGTAACCGTAGTTTTTTGAGTATCACGGATACCAACGATTTCGATTTCATCACCAATTTTTACAATACCACGTTCAATACGACCAGTTACTACAGTACCACGTCCTTCGATTGAGAACACGTCTTCAATCGGCATGAGCATGGTTTTATCAAGATCACGAACTGGTTCTGGAATGTATGAATCAAGAGTAGCAAGCAGATCCATAATTGGCTTAGCAGCAGTTGGATCAGTTGGATTTTCAAGCGCTTTCAAAGATGAACCACGGATGATAGGAGTAGTGTCTCCAGGGAATTCATATTTTGAAAGAAGATCACGAACTTCAGCTTCAACAAGATCAATAAGTTCAGGATCTGATACCATATCTACTTTGTTGAGGAAAACAACAATGTAAGGTACACCTACCTGACGAGCGAGAAGAATATGTTCGCGGGTCTGAGGCATTGGACCGTCTGCTGCAGAAACAACAAGAATTGCTCCATCCATCTGAGCAGCACCAGTGATCATGTTCTTGACATAGTCAGCATGGCCTGGACAGTCAACGTGAGCATAGTGACGGTTGGCTGTTTCGTACTCAACGTGAGCCGTTGAAATAGTAATACCACGAGCTTTTGACTCAGGTGCTTTATCGAGGTCTCCTACCTCTTTACTATCAGCGATAAGACCACTTGCAGCAGCAACTTTCAAGATTGCAGCAGTAGTAGTGGTTTTACCGTGATCTACGTGACCAATAGTACCCACGTTTACGTGTGGCTTCGTACGTGCAAATTCTGCCATACGTTTAAAAGTTTGCCCGCACTGCAAAACCGAGTGGTCGGTGCAGCTTTGTTGTCCAGCGGGATTTTTGAATAAAAATAAAATACTTTTTCAAAGTGAGGCTATTATAAAGGAAATAAGCAGAGGCGTCAAGAGGGAAACTGTGGGTGAATCTCACTTTTTAGAAATTAGACTGGCTCTTCTAAAAATATAGGATCTTCTTCGACTTCTTCAGGAAGCGATTCTTCTTCATTTTCGGTTAAAAGAATAGTCTCGGGAAGCATGGGTGGAAATGGATTAGGGCTCAAAGTCCAATCTGCCCAAGAAAGTAAACCCCCAGAATTTATAACAGGATGATATGATGGTTCAACAGAAGGTTTTTGGGGTTCAACAACATCTCCAATTTTATGCCACTCTGGTGTATGAAGATAATCTTCTTCAAATGGATCGGGTGGTGGATTTTCCAAAAGCTCTTCTTCAAGGGTTTTTTCAATCTCCTCTCGTTCTTTTTCTTCTCTTTGCGCCCTCCACAAAGCAAGATCTTTATTTGTTTCATCGAGAATATTACTTTCGTCTTCTTCAGATAAAGGGGAGAATGATACATTTTGTGGAGAAAAGTCTTCGTTTTTTTCATCTTCTTCATCCATTTGGTTTTCTTCTTCCCAAGAAGATTTAAAAAAATCAGAGTGAAAATTTGCTTCAAAATAATCAAGATCCATTAGGACACCAGCGCGTTCTGATTCAGAGTCATATATGACTACAGGAAGATTTTTTTCCGATGCGATGCGTAAAAGTTTACGAAGTACAGGATTCATACAATAATTGAACAAAAAATTTATTCTTCTAGACAGGAATATATACTGCGATTATAACGAGGAAAATCTTGAGCGTCAAGCGAGAAAAAATCTGAATAAATCAGAAAAAACTTGAGAAGAATTTTATCTTTTTTCTCCGTTTTCTAAAAATAAAAAAAAACGCCGTGAAGGCGAATTTTATAGGACCAAAATGTTTCAATAAGTTTCACTTCAAAAACGTGACAAAAACCCTAAGAATCTATTTATAGTACTCTATATACAAGCTATAAAATATAGCGAGTCGACTAGATAAATGTTGGCTTTCGCCAAAATTCTCCAGAAAGGAGGTGATCCATCCACAGCTTCCGCTACGGATGCCTTGTTACGA
>CAZKAD010000009.1:0-25601 GCA_964550845.1 uncultured Gammaproteobacteria bacterium | reverse complement strand
GAACCAAGTTTCCAGGTACAGAAGAAAGTACAGTAAACTGATTTTTGACTTGAAAGGCAAAAGAAAAGTCACGTTCTACTTTGACGTTATTGGCATCAGTATAAGCCGCATCAATTTTTACAGTATAGACGGTCTTTTGTTCAAGAGGATTTTGTGGACTCAAGCGAAATTCATTTGGACTTACTTCTGTCAAAACAAAAGGAGTTTCAGGACTGAGACGAATACTTTTTTCAAGAGCCTCTTTGGTGATATTCGTTTTACTTTTAATAACAAATTCTGTGGTAGTATCAACCGCCAAACTATCCCCCTGAGTTGGGGTAATTTCAAAGTTATTTTTGGCATATGCTTTATCAATCAGTAATTCTGCAAATTGTGATTGAGGAGTGATGCCACCTGGACGGTTGACGAGCATTGTTGTAACGACAGCTACCAGCAATACCACAACCATACCAAAGACAAAGGTTTTTTTGGTTGGGACAATGTGAGAAAAACCATTTTTTATACGTGTCCACATAGACGTGCGTTTTAACTGCCGTTTCTCAAGGAGTTGCTGTTTAAGCTTTCCACGAAACTCCTCAGAGTTTGGCATTGAATCAAATTGAGCGCGCGACAAAGCTGCTCCTGATTCTTGTAACGCACGAGTTTCTTCTTCATTACGCATGTTGTTTGAATTGTTGTGTGGTACAAAATGCATATTATTTTTTTTCGTGTGCCAAATAATAGGTGTGAAATTGCTTCAGAGCACGACTGAGCAGTACCCCCGCATTATTGGGACTAATCTGCAATACCTCGGCCACTTCAATATTGGTCAGCTCTGAAAAATACTTTAATTGAATAACCATTTGGTAACGCTCTGGGAGTTTTTTTATCGCCCGCTGAACCGCTTCCCTATCTTCTGCTTTTATCATTTCATGAACACCATCTGTCAAAGGATGTATCTCTTCTGGAAACTCTTGTGGATCAACACTGATGCTATGTTTTTCTTTGCGTACATGATCAATCACGGCGTTGGTCGCGATACGATATACCCAAGCTTGAAAAGTTCCGACATTGGGCTTGAATTTATCCAAATGCAGAAAGACCTTCTCAAAGGTCGCAGAAACAATGTCCTCTGCCCTATCTCGATCACCGAGGCGGCGGAACACATAGGCATAAATTTTAGGAAAATACCGCTCGTAGAGCAGAGCAAAAGCCTGATCATCGGTCTTTGCCTTCTCGGCGAGCGCATATTCCTCGCGTGTGAGGCTCATGTGACCTTCAGTCATGTCCATAGGTATAACGCACAGGCTCGAAAAAAGTGACACTTTTGGTATTTTTTACCGTATTTTAAGGTATTTTATCACACAATAGAGTTATCGCAAAAACTTTTGCACATTGGCATTATGCTCATCCAGAGTTCGCCCATATTTGACCTCGCCTTCAAAAGTAGTGAGAAAATACCAGGCATCATTTTTCTCTGGATAAATAGCCGCAAGAATCGAAGAAACACTTGGATTGGCAATAGGCCCTGGAGGAAGTCCTCGATATTTATAAGTATTATAGAGAGAATCAATCTCTCTTTCATGAGCACGAGTAAAAACATCACCTTCTCTTTCCACCAAATAGTGCACAGTCGAATCAGCCTGCAGCCCCCAGCCAGCTTCAATACGCCGCCAAAACAGATCAGAAACTTTTTTTCTATCCATATCACCTTTTACCTCTCGTTCGATGACACTTGCCATGGTAAGAATTTCATGCACACTCTTGCCCTGCCGATTGATTTCTTCAAGCATTTCAACGGTAAAATTTTTTTCTTGCTGAGCAATCAGTCGTTTGATAATACTTTCAATTTTTTCTTCTTTGAAAATACGGTAGGTGTTGGGAGCAAGATAGCCTTCAAGACTCACATTTTGCGGTTTAGTTTTTAAAAGAGAAAATTCTTGAAATGTACTCGAAGCCCACGGTCCAAACTGAGCTGGAGTCCCAACCAATGCAAAAAATTCTTTTTCTGTCGTAATGTTTTCCTTTTCAAAATAGGCAGCGATATCATTGAGGTCCCAGCCAGGAATAATGGTAATCGTGCGTTCTTGTATCTGTGGAGAACCAAATTTTTGTGCCACGTCTGCTATAGTAAAGGGCGGAGTAAGTTCAAATGAACCTGACTGAATATTTTTATCAACTCCTGTGTATTTCAAATAGAGTTTGAAAATCCAGCTACTTGAAATAATATTTTGTTCTTCGAGATGATGAGCCAGATCCGTAACACTCTCTCCAGGAGCAACTTCTATTGTAATTTTGGAAACTGCGCTCCCCTGTTTGTGATATATTTGCCTATACATACTATATGCTGTGAGCGAAAGGAAAAGTATACCGAGGATGAGTATCCATTGAATGTATTTTTTGAACATAAAAAATATTTTATCACTTTAGAATATATGAAAATTGATTGCTTGACAACAGACTAAACTGGAGTGTTGGTACTCTCTACTTGAGTATGATCTTTTCTTGAAGAAAAAATCCAAAATTTTCGAAGAAAAAAATTTATAACGGCCATAAGTGCAATAAGAATTATCTTTGACCACCATAATGAACCAAAAATGCTTTGCAAAAAGAGCAAAAGTGGACCAGAGAGAAGAATAGAAGCAACCGTTAGTATTAAAACAGGAATAAGAGTTTGAGAAAAAGTTTTTTTATGATCAAACAAATAATAATGATGCCAAAGTTGGTTGTGCAAGGCACCGAATAATGCCCCAATCCACTGCGAAAAGAGAACTGAAAAAAAATGGAGGGCAACAAAAAAACCCGCCATATCTACCACGACACCACCAAGGGCAATCAATATATAGAAGGTGAACTCAATGACGTGTTTCTTGTATCGAAGATGAAAAAACTTCATAAATTCTTTTGTTCATATTCCAAAAGAGCAAGGCTTGACCAGCCTGCAAGGATATGTGTGCAGGATTTTTTTGCTCTGAAAGAAATTGAATATGTGATTCAGGAACATGGCTCATAACATCGAGTGCTCCAACAATATGCGCATAATTATTTGGAAAAGGGCGCTCTGGCAGCACAACAACAGAAGAGGGTGTGAATACTTTTATTTCTTCTGCAGCTCGTACTAATTCCCTTCCCGTATGATAAACCTGCAAATATTCACGCGAAATCGTATGCGACATAAATAAAATCTGCAGACTTACCATACACAAAAGAACAAAAGCAAATTTCTGTACTACGTATTTGGCAGTATTATGCGTGATGATATAGGAAAATAGAATGGACAACATGATAACCGCACCAATCCGTGGCAAATAATTATATCGTGAAGGAAGTGGTTCCCATAAATGATCTACACGAAAAAAAATTGTTGGTGCAAGGCCAATCAGAATCCAAAAAAATCCATACCACAAAAGCGAAAGTTTTCGGTATCGCCACAAAAGATAGCCCAGCCACATGAGAGAAATTCCACCGAAAAATAAAACATTTCCAGAATCAATATATTTTGCAATTGGGATAAATTGATCTAAAAAAATAAATGGAATTCGAACAAGAGCACTGGGCGAAAGCGACCAAATATTACTCGTGATCCAAATACTCTCTTTTTGAGAGAGATATTGAAATAATCCATAGAGAAGAGTAGTGCCACATATGGCAAAGGCAAAAAAAAGGTGAGGAATATTTTTATAGTTTGGAAATTTCTTTTTTAAAAATAAAAATGTAAAAAAAAGAAGCGCTGGTGTAACAATCCCAAGTTCCTTTGTTCCAAGTGCTAATAAAAATCCGAGAAAAGAAACAACCAAAAAGAATATTTTTTGCTTTTCCAAAAATGATGTGTAGAAAAGGACACTAAGGAGGATACATAAAGTAACAATACTATGCATGTTTGCACCGACCCATACCAGAGGTTCGTACGCTCCACCAGCTACAGCGATAAGAAAGGTTGCCAAAAATCCAGCTGCTTTGGAACGCGAAAGTTTGAAAGTTAAAATACCAGATAAACTACTCACCACGGCATGAACAAAGAGGCCAAAGAAAAAATAAAAAGGAGGCCATAAACCAATAAATTTATAGCCAAAGGCATAGAAGGCATTCAAAACTGGAGAAAAAAAAGTTGACATTTTCAAAGTCCAGAGCGATTCACCACCATCTACAATTTTCTTTCCATACCAAAGCCAAGTAAAGTCATCTGAAAAAAAATACCCAAAGTGCAGTGTCCAACCAAAAATAAGAGCAGTGAAAAAGACAGCAACCAACACAAGGCCAATGATATACCGCCTCGTCAAGCGACTTTCGAGAGACTCTCCAATAGAAATTACATCAAGCAAAAATCGAAGTCCATCTCGAAGACCAATGCTTGAGCTTTTATCATGCTGAAATGAAACAGGAATACTTTTGAGAGAAAATCCTTGATTTTGTGCACGTAAAATGAGCTCTACATCAAAAGAAAAACGTGCATGCTCAATTTTGGGGAAGACTTTTTTTGCCACATTTTGCCCGAATCCTTTTAATCCACACTGAGTATCTCGCACTTTTATACCCGTGATACATTGCACAAAAGTATGTAAACTTTTGGAAATAAACATGCGTAAACGTGAATACCAAGAGTGTTCATTCGAATTTGCTCTTTCCCCTATTACCAGATCATATTCAAGCAGCAACTGGTCAAACTGAACAAAAGAATCTGGAGAAAAAGAAAGATCAGCGTCCGTAAAAATAAAATGTTTTGCATCGACTTCCTGTACACCTTTTTGAAGTGCGGCACCTTTTCCACGATTGGTTGACGTGTGTAAACACACAGAAGCTATAAAACTGCTCTGGTGTGTAGCAAAAACAGACTGAACCAAAGTAGCCGTCTGGTCAGTACTTCCATCGTCGACGACGGCAATACAGACTTTTTTTGTTTGCCAATAGTCCTCTTTTTCAAAGTAAGCAAAAAGAGTATCAAGTGTTTTTTTGATTCTTTTTTCTTCTTGAAAGGCTGGGATAAGAAGGCACAAATCGTACATGCGTGTGGATGAAAACGTACATAAAAAGTATCTGTCAGTATAGTATAAAGAGCGCTTATTTTCAAGCAAAAATTCTTGTCAACAAAAAAAAATACAGGTATACTTTTTATACTGTCACGGCGAGCAACGCGAGGAATCTTTCGAAGGATAAGGGCAGAAAAAACTCACTTGTTTATATTATGAAGTCTTTCAGTCAAAAATTCAGACAATTGAAAAATACATTGATGTATATTTTCTCTCACAGATTTTTTCCTTACATTTTTCTTGTTTGTCTGGCAGCGCTACCATTTTTACACAATATCCACGATACATTTCTTTCCGACGATTGGGATTTTTTGCGGATTGTCTCAACAGAGGAATATCCACTCTCCCACTATTTTCTTTCCAATTATACAGGAACCCACGAAGGCGGTTCTTATCGTCCCATGGTTAATGTATTTTGGACAATTGGATATAACTTATTTGGATTTGAGAGCGAAGGTTTCCATATTCTGATGATTGCCCTCCACGCGGCCAATACTATTCTTCTTTTTTCTCTTCTGAAACATCTTCCGTTTCTCCAAGCAGAAAATAGAAAATGGTTTGCACTTGTTGCTGCCACCATATTTGCATCTCTTCCCAATCATAGTGAACCAGTCATATGGATTGCATCGGCCAATGATCTCCTCGCAACTTTTTTTTCACTTCTTTCTCTCTGGTTTTTGACGAGGACACTCGACGCGCAAAAACGTGTTTCCCAGGTTTTATTGTATGCCTTTTCACTGGTAGTATTTGGAGCAGCACTCCTCAGTAAAGAATCGTCTTTCACTCTTCCTCTTATCTCTATTGGTATTGTGTTTTTCACACTTTTGAAACAAAAAGGCCTACATCAAAGATGGATCAAACTTACTCTCGTACTTCCCTACTTTTTACTCGTCCTGTTGTATTTTTTTCTCCGTTCAAAAGCGATTGGACTACTCGCTAGTTACTATGGTGGCAGCCTCCATTTTGATATCAAAAACATAATTCTCTCGGAAGTTCATCTCCTTCTGAGTCATATTGTTTCGACAGAACTGCGTCTTTCTCTTGCCGAAACATTTCTACAACATATAGCCATTTTTGCCAGTGTTTTCATTATCTTTGCAACCCTTTTTGCCCTCTCCATTTTCAAAAAGAAACAATGGGAAATGCTTTTTTTCATTTTGGCTTACCTCGCATCCACTATCCCAGTGATCTCTTTTATCATTGACCATAATAAAAATTATCCAAGTAGCGAAGGAGAACGCTGGGCTTATCTGCCATCAATATTTTTCAGCTGTATTCTTGCCTCAATATTTTTCCTCATCTACAACCAATTTCAAAAGAGAAAAATTCTTCGTTCGCTCATCATAGTGCTTGGCATTACATGCCTTGCCTTTTGGTATGGAATACTCTTTCAAAAAAATGCACTTTGGCATGCTGGAGCCAAGCTGGCAGATCAGACTTTGGTCAGTATGGCTGAAGAACAAAAAAAACATACTTTTGATGGGGCTGTAATCATTGGCGTTCCTGACTCTTACCGCGGAGTATACCTGTTTCGCAATATGTATCCTTTTGCCTTTACGCAAACGACTGGTATGACCCTTGATATGATCATCACTCCAAGTAAGACACTCTACGAAAAAGACAATACATTTACGATTACGCGTGCAGCGCTCGATACTTTTCTCTATGCTGAACAAAACAACAAAAAAATTATTTCTACGGCCGCTGAGTTTTCATCTCTTGATTATGATGGTTTTGCCGAAGATATAGAACGCCAAAATGGATCGACCAACGCACATACGACAGCCAGTAGCTGGAAAATTGTTTTTCGACCAGCCTTTATGCAGAGCAATGAAAAAAGAAGAATTGGAATATTCTTCTTTGATCATGGAAATTGGCAAGTACGATCACTCTATTAAAACTTACGAGGCAAATGTCTGCCAATTTTGTCTTGCCCACTCGAGTCTCTCTGGTACACCAATATCTATCCATGGACGATCTGATTGATAGACAAAAAGGTCTTGCACTTTAGGAAATACATCGTATTCAATACTAAAATTTTCTTCCGCTGGAAAATATTTAACAAAAGAAGGGTTGATGATATAGAACCCTCCATTTTGGTAGCCAGGCTTATGGATACCTTCTTTTTCTTTGAATGCAGTCAGATGATACGAATCATCATATTCCAGTGTGCCATAGCTCGCCACATCTTCAACATACGAACCAAGGATCATACCATCACTGTCAAATTTATTTTTCGAAATCATATCTGAAAGATCAATAGTCGTGAGTACATCACCATTGAGTACAAGGCTTGGTTCGCTTTTGTTTTCAACAAAACTCAAAGCAAATTTTATTGCTCCCCCAGTACCAAGTTTTTTATCTTCTATAGCATAAATGATTTTCATGCCATTTCTTTCATTTCCAACTTCTTTTAAAAGTACTTCAGAGAGGTGTCCTGCCGCCATGACAACTGTTTTAATGCCAATACTTTTCAGTTTTTCAAGCTGCCAATCAAGGACACTTTTATCCCCGATTTCGAGTAAAATTTTTGGAATGGTTTTGGTAATTTCACCAAGTCGTGTTGAAAGTCCCCCGCAGAGAATAATAGCATTCATAGAGCAAAAAAATAACGCGAACAAATAAGAACTGCCAGAATAATACCACAAACAGCAAAAATAATTCCACCCAAAATATCTCGTGGATAGTGCACTCCTGAATATATTCTTCCAAACATCACTGCTACGGCAATTGGCAAGGAGAAAAGACTCCACAATTCGAAATCTGTCTCATCAAAAACTGATACAATCGTGAGGGCAAAGATAGTTGCGGCAATTGTATGATCTGATGGGAAAGATTTCCAAGTACCAAGGGGATGAATTAATGTTTTTACGTGCTCGAGTTCTTTTATCGGTCTTTGATGTGGAAACAAAACTGCTACCAAATAGCTTAGTCCAAACGCGCAGACAAAGGCTATCGCACAAAAAATTATTACATACCACGAAGATGTCCGGTGCATATCAAATAAAAGCGCACCACATGTAAAGATTGCAAAAATAAATATCAACCACTGTCCACAAAAATACATGACACGATCAAGCCAAGGTCGTTTTCCGAGCCTCGCATTTATTTTCAAAAATATTTTTTGGTTGATGGTTAATTTCATACTTGTAAATATGTAAGTGCTTTATAGGCACACACCACTCCCCCACTATCATGAACCAAATTCTGAGCGAGCATTTGTTTGCATTCATCTATACTTACCAGTTCAACTTGAATATCTTCACTTTCGTCCAGTGACTGATGACCTGAAAGAGTCACTCCTTTTGCCAAGAAAAAATGATGTTTGCCTACATCCCATTTTCTTGCGACAATACTTCCAAGCGAAATTATTTCTTCAGCAGTGCCACCAGCTTCTTCGAGAAGTTCTGCCTTTGCTATATCGAGTGGAGATTTTTGACTGTCGACTGATCCGGCAATGACTGTATAGTGAGCAGATAAATTACTCACAAAATATTGCTTGAGCAGGACTATCTGATGATCCACAGTCAAGGCAAACACAAAAACTGCATCATAATTTATTTTCAAAATCGGCTGAATTTCATTTCCTTGAGGCGTTTCTAAATTCCACTGTTCAAGCACAGAGTATGGTGCATCAAATACTTTGGTTTTTTTGAGGAGTTTCCATTCTTTCATAAAAATTTTTTGGCGAGCGTATACAAATTATATTTCAAAGGAAAAAACACCACATCATATGCTTTCGCATACTGCTTTATTGTACCATCAAATCCAGCCTTAAAGCGAGTGACACTCGAAAGTTTGTCCTGCTTATTCCAAGAAGAATGAAAAAATGTTTCAGCCTTTGGTGAATCATGGGGTTCAGGCTGTGCCACGCCTCCAAGATCATAAAATTGTGTTCCCCTCGCTCGTGAGCGCGTCATGGCTTCCCATTGCAAGAGATAGGGTGCCATGAGATTACGATGCTCGCTACTCGATGCTCCATGCACATACACCGTGGTTTTGCCAAAGGTATAGAGAAGAAGGCTCGCCAGAGGTATTTCATTGTAATACGCCGTCAACTGTGTACATCCGTCAAGGGCAATAAAATCACGATAATATTTTTCACTATGACTTTTTATCTTATCTCTTTCATAGGTTTCTTTTAGAAGAGGCCAAAAAATATCAGGATTTTTTTCTTCCACAATTCTAATACCTTTTTTGATAGCAAGGCGGATATTATAGCGTGTTTTTTCATGGAAACTCTGCAAAATTTTTTCTTCAGACTGGGCTAAGTCAAGAACACTCGTATATTCATACTGTCGATGATGAGTAGGAAAAGTTTTAAAATTTTGGGAGGCAATTTCTTCAATAGGTTCAAACCGAGCAAAAACAAATCCTTGCTGCTTCAAAAATTGTAGGAATTCCGAGAGTTCTGCTCCTTCAAGAGGCGCACTATGGGGTAAATAGAGATACTTAAGGCCAAGAGGCAATGAATGGACAAACCCCTCTGCCAGATACCGTATCTTTCCATCTGTTTCTCCTACTATACGCAGGCAGACATTTCCTTCTTTGGCTTGAAATTCACCCCACTCATAGGATTGCAAAAACTCCTCGTTTTTGTGCTCGAGGAGAGTGGTATTCCATTGCTCAGCTGACCCTTGAAAAAAACTGATTTTCATAGCTACATCATAGCGAAATATGGCTGGTTTGTAAACCTTCTCTGCCCTTGACAAAAAGGGCTTTTTCTGCTATATTCCCCTGTCCACTTCGGCCAAAGATGTTCTTTTATCGAGGTGGGGCCGTGGATTTCCCGTGGCCAGAAACGGAGATCGTAATGAGTAGCGGTCATGGTGGTTCTAACTGGGGACCTGCCTTCGGGCAGTTCTCCATCGCCCTCATACTTGAATTCTCACTTTCGTTCCTCGTCTACGAGGTCATGAAAGTGTATGGGATTCATTCTGTATGGGATTCCGTAGAGGAGAAGTATCGGTTCGCCGCCATGATGTTGATCAGCTTCAGCATGGTGATGACGCCGCTCGTCATTTTCTTTTCCCGCCTGAACAAACACTGATCACATCCCCACCAATCCCCTCCCCCCCCCTCAAACCCGGTTGAAGCACTGCTTCCCGGGTCGCTTCATTTTTGGGGGTATTTTGCCTCTTGATTTTTTTCTCCAAATCCTATATACTCAGCTCTATATCTTATTCCCTTAGGAATTAGTCATTTGTTATTTGTAACTTTTAATGTATGGGTCTTCCTTCGAAGAAACGAACACCACGCTCAAAACGTGAACGTAATGCCAATATTTCCCTCAAAACGGTGGCTACAGGAAAATGTGAAAAATGTGGTTCTCCAATGCTTCCACACCGCGCTTGCCCAGGTTGTGGTCAATACCGTGGCAAACAAGCAGTAAACGTTGAAAAACGTACCAACCGCCGCCTCAAAAAATTGAAAAAAACTTCTTAAAATAAGAGTACTTATTACGTTTGGACAAAGTAATGCGCCAAACGGACAAGTATGACACTTATGTCAAATAGGCATCTTGCTCGTTCCATAATCATGCAAACCCTCTATCAGTGGGATTTTCGTGGTCGACCAAGTGCTGCCCTGCCAGCTATTATTGATGGACTTTTATTAGAATTTGGCACGGGTCTTGAAGAACACGACAGTTATATTCGCGAAAGTGTAGAAAAAATTGTTGATCAGATTGATCAAATTGACGCCACGATTAAAGACTTTGCCAGCAATTGGCCTATGACTCAGATGTCTTTGGTAGATCGCAATATTTTGCGCATTGGTGTGTATGAAATAAAATTCAATGATGCAATTCCAGGACGAGTTGCTATCAATGAAGCGATTGAAATTGCCAAAAGTTATGGTGGACAATCATCAGGAAAATTCGTCAATGGAATTCTTGGTGCTCTCTATAACGAAGTGAAAAAACAAAATCCTGAACTGGAAAAGCAGGAAAAAGATATGGAAGAAGCCAAAAAACAAGAAAAAAATAAAGTCGAATAATTTTTTATTTAATTCATTTCAATTTCTCATTCACAATGATGTCTAAGCCGTAGTCTTCATTGTCAATGAGGCATTCATCTTTTATGCCAGTCTCAGCCTATAGTGAAAAAAACTTTTCTTCGCTCGAAGAAAAAATCGGTATAAAATTTCACAATCCAGATATTCTGGTTCAAGCATTGGTTCATCGTTCTTATCTCAATGAAAACCGAGATTTTGGTCTCTCTCACAATGAACGACTCGAATTTTTGGGTGATGCGGTTTTGGAACTGGTTGTCACAGAATTTTTGTTTGAAAATTACCTCAATCCAGAAGGAGAACTGACCAACTGGAGAGCGGCTCTTGTCAATGCCAAAATGTGTGCGGTAGTTGCCAAAGACATGGGTATTGAAGAATATCTTTTTTTGAGTCATGGCGAGTCAAAGGATGCCAATACTAAAGCACGTGAATATATTTTGGCCAATGCCATTGAGGCGATTATTGGTTCTATTTATCTTGATCAGGGTTGGGATATGGCCAAACAATTTGTCACACGCTGGATTATTAGCAAATTGCCAGAAGTACTGGAAAATAACCTCTGGATGGATCCAAAATCCCGTTTTCAAGAATCTTCTCAGGAAATCATTGGAGTGACTCCAACTTACCGAGTCCTTTCAGAAGACGGACCAGATCACAACAAGACTTTTGTAGTGGGTGTCTATCTTGATAATGAAAAAATTGCCGAAGGTTCCGGAACGAGTAAACAAGAAGCACAGGTAGACGCGGCAGATGCAGCACTCAAAGTAAAAGCCTGGAAAGGTCCAAAGGTAGAAATTCTGCTTAGAAAAACAGGTGACCCGATTGGGTAACCTCTCTATGGATCGGTAGCTCAGTCGGTAGAGCAGTGGACTCTTAATCCAACGGTCGTGGGTTCGATCCCCACCCGATCCACCATATTTTATTTGCCTCTGTCGTTCAACGGATAGGACAACAGCCTTCGAAGCTGTATATGGGGGTTCGATTCCCTCCGGAGGCACAAAAAATCACCACTTGCTTGTGGTGATTTTCTATTTTCCATAAACTATGGACTATTAGGCGTTTCGCTCTTGAGGATCAAAATATCCTTTCCTGTGACAGTATCTTTTGCAGAGAGATTTACTTTGCTGATGAGCTGGGTCTGAGTAGAATTAAAGGCATTGCGTACAAATGAAAATGTTGCTTTGAGTGGATTTGAACTCGCCGGAAGAGTATCAATTTTCCAGAGAATTTTTTTCTCTTTTGGATCAAACTCCAGTTTCCCGATGGACACTGAGAGATCCCCTTCCTCCCAAGCCACATCGCCAAAAATTTGTCCACTTATTTGAACATCTTTTAGTTCATGAAATGTATTTACGAGATTCCAGGTAACCGTAAAATCATCTTTACTATTTAAATTTTTTTCCTTTTTCACGTCTGAGGTCAGATGTAGATCTGAATTCAAAATCATTTCAACAGGTGCAGATACAAATGTTTGCTTTTTACCATTTTGCTCATACTGCACTTCAAAGGTTGCTTGAATTTTATGTTCTTTGAAATTTGAAAGGAGTGTTTCACTCGACGATTTTACAGGAAGAGTAAAAGCAAATGGTATTTCTGCATTGGCAGCGAGACTCCCGAGGGCAGCAATATGCGTTTTATCCCAGGCAATTACACCACGACGAATATCTGTACCGATTTGCTGTCCTTGAATAGAGTTATTATTTTTATCCTGCAGTGCGGACCAATTCAAAATACTTTTATCTTGATACGAGGGTGCATCAAATGTGACCGAAGCTCGAATATTGGTAATTGGTGAAGAGAAAGTATTTTTGAGCGCCGCTTGCACAGACAGAGTCTCACCAGGAGTTATATTTAGATTTGCATTGGCTCCATTTATGGTAAATTGTCCAAGGAGTTGTGACTCATCAAACTGTACCGTGTATTCTTTTTGAGCCAAAATAAAGGTCTTTTTTTGAGCTTCAGTTCCAGAAGTTGTTGCTACCACTTTAGCATTCAAAGTATGCTGCGTAGCAGATGGATTTGCTATAAAAGCGCCATTGACCGTTACGCTTTTCTCCCCTTTGAGTCTTGGTATACTCCACTGCCATGTTCCAAAGTTATCGCTTTCAGGGTTACTGCTTTTTTTGACAAAACCAACACCAGGATCAATAACCAAGGACAAATTCTCAAGAGTTGAAGTGGCATCACGAGAAGTAAGAGTAAAAACAAGACTCAGTGGCTGACCCTGAGCAGTGGTCGAAGGGCCAGAGATTGTCAAAGCTACCGGAGAACTTCCAATAATAATTTTGGCAAAGCTGACTGACTGAAATTCTGAACTAAAATTGGCTGGAGTATAATTGAGGAAAACCCGAATTGATTCTTCTTTTCCCAGATCTCCTTGCATGGATCCATAAATATCCAAAAATCCATTTTCACCTGCATCCAAAGTGCCAAAATCCCACTCTGTGTTTGTTTCATTGGCAGAGGGAAGGCTACTTTCTTGAAACTGAAATCCGACTGGGTAATGAAGAACCAATTTTGTTTTTGTGACAGGGACATTCTCACTATTGCGATAACGAATACGGTATTGCACGGTTTCACCCGAAGTCACATTTTCATTACCAACAATTTCTACACTCACTCCATCTTGAGAGAAACTTTGCTTTGGTGCCCACAGAAAAAAACCAGCAAATACGACACCAATAAGACACAAACAAGAAAATAAAAGAGTAAAAAAAGCACGCAGGGTCTTTTGAGATTTGCGTTTTTGAAAAGAAGTCATATCTGGAAGTGAACCATCCTGATTTTTATAAATCTCGACGAGCTGTTCACTCACATAATCTGTACTTGGGTTTTGTTTTGTGTCATCTGATTGCTCATCATCGAGATCCTTTTTCACAAAATGGTGATTAACAAGAACATCTTCTTTTTTTATTTTTTTGTCCCGTTTTTTCTTGAGCATATTCTATTTTTATAAACTTCTCTCCAAAAAACCTTTAGATTTGAATGCAGTCCAAGGCGGCAGTGAGCACCGGAGCGAGCCGTAGCACACGGTTACGGTGAGCAAGGAGCGCAACGACAACGCAGGAATGCCTCAAATATAAAGGTTTTTTTAGCGTTCCATAACGATGCCATATATCTGATCCCTATCAAGTCGTGTCTTAAAAATTCCTCCATTCAATGCAAGCTCTACTTCCTCACGAGATTTCCAGGCTGGATGCCACACTTCAGGATAGATAACGGTTGAAGTAAAATCACTATCGATACCAGATTGTTTTTGTACCACTAAACTGTACCTTGAAGCCTGTGAACTTTTTGCTCCAAAAAATGCACTTTCCCATTTGTTCGGTGTAGTCTCTGGTCGATCACTCATTGCTACCAAGGAAGGAATTCGATACGTAATAAATACCTCAGACGTTTCGCCAGGATTGGTTACGATCCAATTTCCAAGTACGGTTTTCCCAAAAGAACTATAGACTTCAACTCCAGTTTTGGCATCAAATTTTCGACCGACTTCAGTACGCTCGAGGTCAGTATCTTCTGTGGCCCATTGGTCTGGTGCACGAAACGATGCATCACCAATGGTACTAAATCCTCCGGCATCGAGGACCACAGCTCCCTGAGGTACATACAGACGTAAATAAGAAATATTTGGTATTCCAGAAAAAATTTCTCCAACACTCCCTGTATGTGTACGACGAATGACTACCGTATTTATGACACTTCCGTCTTCTTGAACATCAGCTTGATGTTCAATTTCTTGTTTCATTTTTGCATCACTTTTTTGACCATGAATATTAGTGTTTACTGCCATCAAATAATCTTGGTGTGGTTCTGTTTGAACCATTTCTCCTGACCAGCCAAATTCTTGCATGGTTCTTTGGGTTTCTGGATCAGTAAAGTAGGCCTGAATTTCTTTATTTTGCAAAGAGTCATGCAACGTCACAAGAAGTTTCAAAGCATCTGCGGTGTCACGTTTAGGCAAATCAGCAATAAGCTGCGTAGCCAAATCTCCAATAATTGCCTTTGGAGTATTTGAGACTTTATCATAATCAACCTCTACCTTGTACTGAAGGCTATCGAGGGCAGTGGCAGCATCCAGCGTTACGTCATGCTTTTCATTGGTAATTGGACCAAGTGTACTTAAAAGATTTTCAAAAACAGTAGCATTTATGGCAATTACTCCATCGACAGTTGTACCTCTTCCATGCTGATAAAACCAAGCCATTTTTTGAGCAGAGGCTGGAAAATCTGGCCACCAGTTGGCATCTTGAAATTCCCAGCGGTTATTGGTCAATAGAAGGGGCGCTGGTGGTTTTACACGAACAGAAAGTTGCCCCTGCAAATCATACGTACCACCAGGAGGAACTGTAAGCGATAAAATTTTTCCTTTTTGAACATCCAAAACAGCAAAACTCCCCATAAATCCGCCGGTTGGACGAAGCTCTCGATTATTTTGAAAAACAATTAAATAACGACGAAAATCTTCGCTGCCAAATACTTTTTCCATAGTATTTACAAACTCAATCATATTTTCGGTATCATCTACAAATGCAGCAAAAAGTACTTTAAAATCTTGGAAAGAATTTTGATACTCACTTGGAACTACATTTAAATCTACTGCGGCCAAATCGTTGAGCGCTTCTTTATACTGAGGAAGAGCAAAACGGAAATGCTCACGGAGGTTATAAAAACGATCAGTCAGATGTGGGCTCTTGTCCTGTTCAATTTCAGAAATGCCTTTGAGTACATAGGTATTCCCAAGCGCCACATGGTGCCCAGCCGACAGAATATGACGACGACTATCAATCTCTGTTCCAAGAACCGGCAAAAGACTGGCAATATATTGTACAACCTCGTGTTCTCCACTTATGAGTGCCTCTGCATCAGAAAATGATTTGAGGGCAGTATTCAAATTTTGTTGGGCTTCCGGAAGATTGGAATGAAAGGCTGATACAGCAGAAGACTGCAGTGCTAAAAATCCAGTGGTACTTTGCTCCACGATTGTGGCACTCGTATTCTTGAGTTTTTTATAATATCCTACAGCAGGATATGGTAAAGCGAGTAAGAGTGCAATGGTAGTAAATCCTACCCAAAAACGGTGATTTGTAAGAAGCGCACGAGCTTTATTGAAAATATTTTCTTGAAACAATGACCAACGATCTGAAATGGGCTGTGACTGTTTCTCGTTCTCCCTTGGAGCATCAGGAAGAGTATATTCTTGCAAAGCAATTTTCTCTTTTTTTCTAAAAATTGGTTTTTGCATTTGAGGAAGAGACGAAAGAGAATCATGAGCAGATTTTTTATTTCTCTGTTCTTTATCTTTTTCATTGGCACTACGAACCAAAGCTGCCAAATCCACATGAACACGATGATGTTGGCCTTCTTTTTTCTCCTGAAAAACAGGAATACGTGACCAATTTTTTTCTTGTTTTTGTTCTTTTAAACGTAAAATGTGGGGAGACTGCTGTCCCTGCCTTGTGACATGGACAAAAATAGATTTTTCACTCTCTTTCTTGCGAAGAGGGGTGGACGACGAAAAAACAGGGGCAGTTGTTTCTACCACAGGAGAAAGAGATTGAGTACTCTTGGCTGTGCAGGTTTTCTTGGTGTGACCAATTTTGTTGCAATTTGAACAACGCCGCATACGAATGTACAAAGAAAGTGTTCATAGTATACCATAAAAAAAGAAACACCGAAATACGGTGTTTCTTTCGTGAAAAAATTCTTTATTCAGCTGTTTTTTCTTCGGCAGGAGTTTCAGTACTTTCCGTCTCTTCGGCAGAACTTTCTACATTTCCTTCACTTGAACCTTCCTCTACAGGAGTTTCAAGAGCAGCTTGTACTGTCTCAGGATCATCACTATCACTGACAACTTTTTCTTCATTTCCTTCTTCAACAACATTGATTCCCCAACCAGTGAGCTCTGCGGCCAGGCGGACATTTTGACCACCACGACCAATGGCCAGTGAAAATTGATCTGAAACCACATGCGCAGTTGCTTTCTTTTCGGCTTCATCGAGTTCAACCCGACTGACTTTGGCAGGAGCGAGCGCCATTTTGATAAATTCACTTTGATTTTCTTTATATTCAATGATATCGATTTTTTCTCCACCGAGTTCTTGGATAATGGTATTGATACGACTTCCACGCTGACCAATACATGATCCGATTGGATCAATGGATTCATCGTCTGTTGATACCGCTACCTTGGATCGGTTGCCTGGGTCGCGAGCAATCATACGAATGACTACTTCTCCAGAGGCAATTTCTGGAATTTCTTGTTCAAAGATAACCGAAACCATGTTTTTGTGGGCACGAGAAAGAATAATTTCAGGTCCACGCATACCAAGAGCTACAGCAACGACATAAAAGCGCATACGTCCTCCCGGTCGATACATCTCACGTTGGATCTGTTCATTTACTGGCATAATACCAGTGATTTTTCCAAGATCGACAATCACCATACCAGTGCGATCACGACGTTGTACAGTTCCCTGAACAATTTTCCCTTCTTGATTTTTGAAATCATCAAAGACAGTCTGGCGTTCTGCTTCACGAAGTTTTTGGATAATAACTTGTTTAGCAGTCTGAGCAGCCATACGACCAAAGTCTCCTGGTACTTCTTGAGCCATTTCCAAGGTCTCGCCAACCTTGACCGTTTTCTTAAATTCTTTCGCCTGAGAGAGCATCATTTCAGTCTTTGGATTGAAGCGTGGTAGATCGGCCACTTCTTCTTCAGTAAGTTCGCGTCCTTCTTCCAGCGCTTTTTCACGGCGTTTTTGCATTTCTTCCTGAGCTGCTTCGAGCACAGATTCTTCCACATCTTCTACCACAATTTTTACATCCCAGACCTTCATATCCCCTGTTTCTACATCAAATTCTACTCGGTAGTTTCCAAGGCGGCTTCCAAAGTCTTTGCGGTACGCCGCTCCAAGAGCAGCTTCAACTGCCTGAAGTACGGTGTTGTAATCAAGACCTTTTTCATCACAGATAAACTGGATGGATTTACTAATTTCTGACATATTTTTGTTTCAAAATAGAGAATTAAAAATGAGGTAAAAAAAAGCAACCTGTATAAGGTTACTTTCAATAAATCAAGAATATCACAAAATTTGAGTCTTGTCAAGTCAAATTTTTGAGCCCTGGGAGCTCTTTTCCTGAGAGGTATTCCAGCATCGCCCCGCCACCAGTCGAAACAAAATCAATTTTTGCACCGAGTTTGAGCTTTTCAATAACTTCAAGGGTTTCTCCCCCACCCACGACCGTAAAAGCCTTTTTTTGCTCTGCAACAGCCTCTGCAATGGTATAGGTACCGAGGGCATAAGAACGGTTTTCAAAATACCCCATAGCTCCATTCCAAAGAATTGTCTTGGCAGTCTTCAAGTAATTTGCATAGAGAGCTGCGGTTGCCGGACCAATATCCAAAATCGCTTCGTTTTTACGGCAAATTTGGTGTGGCTTTTTATTAATGTTAATCACACGAATATAATCGCCAGTTTTGTCCCCGACCATCACATCAATTGGAGTAATGATTTTTTTCTTGGCAAATATTTTGAGAGCGACACTATCAAAACCCTGATCAGCCAAAGACTCTCCAACTCCATATCCTCGGGCTTTGAAATAGACATTTATGAGTGCTCCACCGACGAGAATGTTATCGATTTTTTTGAGGAGGTTTTGTATGACTGGCAACTTGGTTTCGATTTTGGCTCCACCAATCACTGCAATATAGGGTGCTTTTGTTTGGCCGAGTAATTTTGAAAGATTTTGGATTTCTTTTTCGAGTAAGAACCCAGCGTGGGAAGGAAGAAAATTTTGAATACCAAAAACTGAAGCTGATTCTCGGTGAGTAGCAGCAAACCCATCGAGGATAAATACGTCTGCGAGTGAAGCAAGTTGACGAGCAAAATCTTCGTCGTTATTGTCTTCTTCAGGAAAAAACCGAATATTTTCAAACAGAGCGATTTCTCCTGGTTTCATTTTTTCTATTTTGGTAATATCTTTTTGCGCAAACGGATCGTGCAAAAACTGTACTTTGGATTTGAGAAGTGTTTGGAGTTTTTTTACGACTGGAGCAAGGGAAAATTCAGGTACGATTTTTCCGTCTGGTCTTCCGAGATGAGTAACGAGAATAATTTTTGCGCCTTTTTTACGTAGGTATTCAATCGTAGGGAGCGAAGCTACTATGCGTGAATCATCAATTACTTTTTTATTTTTAAGGGGTACATTAAAGTCTACCCGCAAAAGAACTCGCTTGTTTTTTAAGTTTTTTATTTGTTTGATGGTCTTTAATTTCATAGTCAAATATTTCTTATCTCTTATCACCTATCAAAGCGACCATTTCTACCAAACGATTGGCATAGCCCCATTCGTTGTCATACCAACCTACGACTTTGACCAGATTACCATCAACCACACGAGTGAGTTCGAGATCAACAGTAGCAGAATAACTATTACCAATATAATCACTTGAAACCAGTGGTTCATCTGATACTGCCAAAATATTTTTGAGATAGCTTTTGCTGGCTTTGATATACGCTTTATTAATTTGTTCAACGGTTACATTTTTTTTGAGCAGTACGGTGAGATCAGTCAAGGATACAGTAATCGTAGGAACACGCACCGAAAGTCCATCAAATTTATTTTGCAGTTCTGGTATGGTTCGGGTAACCGCAACCGCAGCACCAGTTTTGGTTGGAACCATATTTTGCGCAGCCGCGCGTGCTTCACGCAGGTCCTTGCTCGGTGCGTCTTGAAGTACCTGCGAAGCAGTATATGAATGCACCGTGGTGAGCATGGCTTTTTGAATACCAAATTCTTTTTCCAGAACCAACATCATTGGTGCAGCACAGTTGGTCGTGCACGAAGCATTATCAATAATTTTTTCATTTTTGTATTCATGATCATTGACTCCACGGACAAATGTTTTGAGATCCCCTTTTCCTGGAGCAGAAATCACTACTTTTTTTGCTCCAGCTTTAATGTGACTACTGGCAGCTTCGGCTTCGGTAAATCTCCCGGTTGATTCGATCACCACATCAATACCAAGCTTTTTCCAAGGGAGCATCGCAGGATCTTTTTCTCCAAATACTGCGATTTTTTTATTGCCAACTAAAATATTTTTTTCATTGTAGGAAACTTTGGGAGCAAAATCTTGATAGGCTGTGTCGTGTTTGAGCAGATGCGCCAGAGTTTTGGTATCAGTCAGGTCATTGATAGCCACGACTTCAATATTTTTTTTACCCCAGGCAACTTTGAGGGCATGGCGACCAATCCGGCCAAAGCCATTAATAGCAACTTTGATTTTTGTAGGCATATGTGAAGATTTAGAAGATGAAATAATGAGGCCAGTATAACAAATAAACAGAGGTGTCTACAAGGGCAAAAGGATTGACAAAAAGGCAAAAATGTAGTAGGTTCCCCACGCTAGCCAGACTTCCTGGCTATAGGGAAAGGGTTCAAAAATGAACCTTCTGATGCAGGGTGTTTTGTCGGTTCTGTTCGTTCTCGGAGTGGCAGCCTGTGCCGAACCGCCGAAGGTGGATCCGAGCAACACCAACTTCCTCTGCCAGGAGGAAACACAAGGGGGCGCCTGCGTAGCAGACTTGACCCAGCTCAAGGTCACAGAAGACGATGGTTGCTTCAAGTTCGTCTTCGCAGGGCAGGCGCACAGCATCTGCCCAGAAGACAACGCAGACTCCGTGAACATCACTTCGTGTGAGTGCGTCCCGGGCTGCATCCAGATCACGCACAATCGTGGCAAGATCATGTCCGTCTGCGATACTCCCAGAAACTGAAGCCTCACCACAACATCCACCACCGAAGCCCGCCCCCCTCCCCGACCATCCCCACCATAAGATCTTGAAACTCTTTCGAGACTTTATCAAGGAGATTGATGGTTGGGACAAAAAAAGAACCTCGTATGCAGGTTCTTTTTTATATTTACAGATTGCTTCGCTTCGCTCGCAATGACAGCTTACATTCCAGCCTGTGCATTTACTTCTGCTACGAAGTCAGTTTGAACTTTCTCAATTCCTTCGCCGAGCATGTAGCGAACAAAACGACGAACAGAAATCTTTTCTCCAATTTCGGCTGTCTTTTCAGTCAGAAGCTGTTCAATTGTTTTTTCTTCGTCTTTGATAAATGGCTGTTCAAGCAAACAAATTTCACTGTAGTAGCGATCAAATTTTCCAGCCATAATTTTTTCAAGCATGGCTTCTGGTTTTCCTTCAGCAATCAGCTGTTCTCGGTAAATCGCTTTTTCTCGGTCGATTTCTCCAGCAGGAACTTCATCGCGACTCACATATTTTGGAGCAACTCCAGCAATGTGCAGTGCAATATCGTTAGCCAAGGATTTGAATCCATCAGTTTTTCCAACAAAGTCAGTTTCACAGTTGAGTTCAAGCAGAACTCCGACTTTTCCTCCACCATGAATGTAACTGACAATCAAACCTTCAGAAGCAACCTTGTCAGCGCGCTTAGCAGCTTTGGCAATTCCTTTGGTGCGAAGAATATCAATGGCTTTTTCCATATCGCCACCCGCTTCGTCCATGGCTTTTTTACAATCCATCATTCCGGCACCAGTCTGGGCGCGGAGTTTGGCAATATCACTAGCAGTAATAGGCATAATATTTGAAGGTTAAAAAATAAAAGAGAAATGCAAACTATTTTGCTTCACCTTTGTTTTTTTCTGCTTCGGCCTTTCCTTCTTTGATAGCAGCAGCAACGAGATTCACAATCATTTTGATAGCGTTCACAGCATCATCATTGGCTGGGATAATCCAATCAGCTTTAAGTGGGTTAGCATTGGTATCACACACAGAAACAATTGGTACATGCATGCGGTTGGCTTCCATCACAGCGGTTTTTTCACGCTGCATAGATGGGAGAAAAAGTGCATCTGGCATTTTTTCAAGTTTAGCAATACCACCAAGGTAGATATCCATTTTTTCAAGTTCCTTGGCAATATCAAGCTGTTCTTTTTTGGTATATTTTTCCAGTTCTCCGTTAGCCTGTTCTTCTTTGAGAGTATTATATTTTTTTACGAGTTTTTTGATTTCGGTAAAGTTCGTAAGCATTCCACCGAGCCAGCGATCTGTCAAAAATGGCATACCACAATCCATAGCAGCGGCTTTGACGATTTCGCGTGCTTGAGGTTTGGTTGAAACGAACAAAATGGTCTTGCCTTCAGCAGCCATTTTTTTGATTTGAGGAAGAACTTCTTCAAGCTGAGCTGTGGTTTTTTCCAAATCAATAACATGCACGCCATTGCGATCTGTATAGATGAAGTCTTTCATCTTTGGATGCCAGCGTGATGTTTGGTGGCCGAAGTGAACTCCAGCCTGAAGCATTTCGAGGATGCTTGGTATAGTCATATATTTTCCTTTTCACCTCCTCGGTTCGCCTTCTGGGTGGCCAGAAAGAGGAAAATTGTTCCGAGTGAGAGATAAATAATATGGCGCTATACTAAAGGATTTTTAGAGTTTTGTCAAGAAGCCAAAAAAAGCAAAAAAGCCCTCTTTCGAGGGACTTTTTTTAGTAGTTATAACTAAAATATCGATATTCTGACCAGACTCCTCCACCATCGCTATAAACAGGGAGCACTTGGAAACGGTATTCATGGTTTCCTGTACGTGGGCTATAGTACAACCAGTTATCTTCGACAAACTCAGTAGAAACCACTGACCATTGATTGTTGGTTTGACAATCATAGCATTCAACCACCACTTTATAACGTACTATATCAGCCACGTTGCCCCAAGCAAAACGAACTCTGGCAGAATTCCCTTCCAAAGAGGCATTATTGTTTGGACTGATAATTGTTGGTTTACTTAAACGGTTGGTACCGCCTCTAACAGAAATATATTGTGTAGTAGAATAAATACTTGGTCTATTTTCTCCATCTCTATATGCAACAGCATAATAGCTTACTTTCCCATTGTAATGAGCAGAAAAAGGCCCACCGGTGTACGAACAATTTGAAGCCTCGTAACAAGTCTTTGAAAGAGCATTATTCACATAAATTTCTATTTTTGAAATATCCCCAAGTTGTGTAGCATTAGCAGTAATACGAACAGTTTCAGTCACAGAAATTTCTGATTTAGAAGCCGATACTTTTAATTCAGATTTAAATCCTGAAGTATTATATTTAAAATAATGATATCTTGACCACTCACCTACTTCTCCATTATCCAAGATAGCTCTGACACGAAAACGAAACTCATTGTCTCCTGCGAGAGGACTGGTGGTATAAGTGGTTTTGGTTGAATAATAGGTACTCGGACGAAGCCATTTTGTTTCACTACTGGTACAAACATCACAGGCAAGTTCAATTTCATATTTATCGGCATTACTCACACCAGTCCAAGAGAGTGTGGCTTTGCGTGGATAATTGGTGAGAACCTGTTCATCTCGTGGGAGTAAAAGAGTTGGAACACCAAGAGAATCTTCATTGTTAATAGATTCATTTTTTTCAAAAGAAAAATGTCGATACTGAGAAAAACTACTTCGTGTTCCATCAACGTAATTGGCACGGACACGAAAACGATACTTTCCTTCTTTGAGAGTTTTAGGTAAAGAAAATTCATTGTTCACCGCAGTAAACCTCCATCCATCTTGAATACGAGTTTTACGAACGCCAGGAGTAGATAAATCATAACCACATCCTGCACAACGCAGTTGTACTTCATAATTTCTTACTGGTCGATCGGTACTATCAAGAGAATACCATTTAAGCTGTGGAGGATTTTCAAGATTCACGGTGGCTCGATTTTGTGGTGTATAAATAGTCGGTGGCTGAGCAGGGCCAGATGCTGATGCACTTGAAGCAAAGAAAAATGCTCCAACGATTGCCAAAGAGGCAAGAAGAGATTTTTTATACGCCATATGGTATTTTTTGGCTAAATATAAATAAAAACTGATTTTATTATACCACATTTTTGATGTTTTGTCAATGTATATCAATACAGGTGACGTTTATTTTTTCATTTTTTCTTTGAAATTTAAAAGAGTACTGGCGGTCAGAGCAATCGCAAGAGCATCAGCTGCATCATCTTGCAATTTTTTTTCTTTGAGCTTGAGAAGCATAATAACCATTTTTTGAATCTGGCCTTTTTCTGCTCTGCCATAGCCAGTCAAAGACTGTTTCACTTCAAGCGGAGTAAATTCATCAACCGGAATACCCGCCTGCACCAGAGTGAGCAGGATTACCCCTCGTGCCTGTCCCACTTGAATCGCCGTAGTGACGTTTTTGTAAAAAAACAATTCTTCAAGAGCAGCATGGGTTGGTTGATACTCTTGAATTATTTTTTCAAGTGTTTGGTGAATTTCCAGAATTCTTTCGACAAATGTTTTCTTGGGTGAAGTTTCGATGAGTCCGTGAGCAACATGTACCCACTCGGTCCCCTGTTTTTCGACAATACCAAAACCAACTCGACCAAAACCAGGGTCAATTCCCAAAATACGTTCGATGGTTTTTGATGGCATAAAAATATTTAAGCCTGATTGGTATAGACAGCACGAACATCATCAAAATCTTCGAGAGCATCATAGAGCTGTTGCAGTTTTTCACTGTCTTCTTGATTCAGTTCCATATTTTCTTTGGCCACCCATTCAAGTCCTGCATCTTCGGTTTCAAGATGATATGATTTTATTTTTTCAAGTATATTTTGCAGTGCAGCGACTGATCCGCGAACTTCGACACCATAGGGACTTTCTACAATATCTTCGGCTCCGGCATCAATCAACGCTAAATCAAATTCATCGCGTGAAGAAATTTTTGCCATTTGTTCTTGTGAGATACGGATAACTGACTTGTGGGAAAACATCCATTGTACGCTTCCTGCACTTCCCATATTGCCACCATTTTTGGCAAAAATATTTTTAATTTCACTTGCAGCGCGATTTCGATTGTCAGTAAATGCTTCGACCAGCACGGCAGCTCCGCCTGGTCCAAATCCTTCGTAGACCAATTCTTCGAGCTGTGCACCTTCATTGAGTTCCCCTGTTCCACGTTTAATTGCTCTTTCAATATTATCTTTTGGCATGTTGACGGCCTTGGCTTTTTCAATTGCCAAACGAAGTCCAAAATTCATTGATGCATCTCCTCCACCCTGACGGGCTGCTACCGTAATAAAACGACTGATCTTGGTAAATTCACCACTTCTGGCTTTGTCTGCTTTGCCTTTTCTGCCTTGAATATTGTGCCACTTAGAATGACCGGACATAAAATACAATTTCAAAAATAAAAAACCTACACAGTAACTTTATTGTATGCCGGCGGAGGCCATTTTTGGGGAGTAAACATAGTGAAGATGATCGTAGAGATATTTTAGTAGATAAAAAAAGAAAAAGCAATTTCCTCTACTTATCCACACACAGTACCTTGCAATGCACACTAGCAAGTGCTATTTTATATTTATATGGAAATAAAAAACATTGAAAATACAAAAGCTCAGATGAGAAAAGGGACCCTGGAATTTGCCATCCTGCTCATTATTGCTCGGGGCAATGTGTATGCGGGAGAAATACTCAGCGAACTGCACCATGCAGATCTCATCGTAGTAGAAGGCACTCTCTATCCCCTCCTCAACCGCCTCAAAC
>CAZKAD010000008.1:14151-35136 GCA_964550845.1 uncultured Gammaproteobacteria bacterium | reverse complement strand
AGCCACCTTTGTGTTCCATTTCCTTGGCAAATTTTTCGACTTCATCTCGAATAATCGTACCATTTGGTTGCCACAAAATAAGACCCTTGCCCACCATTTCATCCACAAAGAAAAGCTTTTGTTCTTGTCCAATTTTTCGATGATCACGTTTTTTAGCTTCTTCGAGCATGGTCAAATGGTTTTGCAGTTCTTCAGCAGAAGGAAAACAAGTACCATAAATACGAGTCAACATTTTATTTTTTTCACTTCCACGCCAATAAGCCCCAGCAACAGAAAGCAGTTTGAAATGTTTGAGATCTTCACTTGGATTTTCGCTGTGTCCACCTTTACAAAGGTCAGTAAAATTGCCACAGGTATAAAAAGTCAACATCTTTCCTTCCTCTGAAAATTCAGTAATGAGTTCACATTTGTATTCATTGTCAGCAAAGTACTGTTTGGCCTCGTCAATACTCACTTCCTTTTTTTCAAACCCTTTCCAAGATTTCACGACTTCTCGCATTTTTTCTTCAATTTTGGCAAGATCATCTTCAGATATTTTGGTATCCAAAAAATCAAAATCATAATAAAAGCCATTTTCAATTGGTGGCCCAATGGTACGTTTGGCCTCAGGATACAGTTCCTGTACTGCTGCTGCCAAAAGGTGCGCACACGAATGTCGGAGATGTTCGAGTTGTTCTTTTTCCATATAAAAAAATTAGAAATTACAATTTTCAATAAATAAAAAACCCCAGTATATGCTCTACCACTCAAACGTGATAAATCATATACCGGGGTCCTAAATTGCTTTAAGACGGTTCCACCCGTAGTTTTACTTGAGATAAATTGTCTTGATACTCACAAGGTTGGTATCCCCTGCTCCAAACGTATCTGATTCTAGACTACGCTACTTTTTAAATCCTGTCAAATCCTTACTCTACTTCTTTCACGATGACTTGCACATGATCACTAATATGTGGTACTGATTGCATCCAGGCTGGATGAAACTGCACATCAACACTATGAACATGATCAAGTGTCAATAAATAGCGACGAACTTCATCTTTATTTTTACCAAAGAACATGCTGCGGTCAATCTGTTTACTCTGAGGGTTCAGCGTAGCAACGCCATCATAAAAGAGATGAACAGTTGCTGTTTTCTTTTCTTTGTTATATTCACTCAGGGTCACTGTTGGTTCTTTTTCTCCAGTTTCAATAATTTCACTGTTATCGATAGCGCGCTTGGCAAGAAGGCTTTTGGCAAGATTGGTCATTTCAGTTTTGTCATAAAAAATTGCCACCACAGTGCCAGAACCTTGCAAATCAAAACTTGAAACAGTTGCCCCTACGACAGCAGTCGATGTAACATCATAACTTTCTACGGTAAATACGGCATTTTTATCTGGAAAACGGCTTGCCAAGAGTTCTTGTCCTTGTTTTTGGAGCGCATCAGCGAATGAACGTTTCGCAGATTCAAAATCATCTGTCCCAAGAGAACCAACGACTTTCATTCCTCCAGTCATCGGTGCCTGACTGCTCGCATACACCACTTTTTGTTTTGCTTCATTTAAACCAGGGATAGTAAATTTGGCTGGACCAATATTTCCTTCTTTCCCAGGTTTATCTGCATAGACTTCGGCTGTAATTTTTCCATTCGCTGGGACTGTAACGGCATTTTTCAAATGAAAAAGTATTCCACCTTCAGAGAGTACACGAGTAGTGGCTACCAATCCCTGTGGAGCAGCCGAATCATTTTGAATGGTCACAACTCCAGTTGCTACCGCTGGTTCTTCACGATTGCCCGTCACTTGAAAGGTCTTGGTCATACTTACAACCGTTGAAGTAACCACACCTTCCACATCATCCCCTGCAGCAACAGATCCAATATCGATATCAGTATTGACATCAACTGGTGTTGGTTTGGCAACAATCACAATTTCAGCTCTCTTTGAAGACATGAAAATAATAACCCCAAGGAGTACCAAGGTAATGACCAAAAATGAAAGTGCAACCAATTTATAAAATTTCACTGGTTGTTCGCTGGAAAGCGATGTTTGACGATGACGTGAAACCATAGGTGACAGGACTTTAAGTTTATGTAGCTTAGTATACCACAAATTTGAATTTGTTTCTATTCAATGACACGAAAAACTTCGTCTATGCTGGTAATCCCCTCTAATGCCTTAATAACACCATCTTGAATCATGGTTATCATTCCATTTTCTACTGCAATGCGTTCGATTTCATACTCTGATACTTGGCCAGAAAGTACAATTTCTTCAATTTGTTTATTCATGACAAAAATTTCGTAAATACCCAGTCGTCCTTTATACCCAATCTTATTGCACGCATCACATCCAACTGCTGTATAGAATTTTTTGGGCTTTTGCTCGTTTTTCTCACGAACTGATTCTGGCATGGAAACAATAATTTTGGCTACACGGTCCATAACTTCAGGAGGAAGGTTGGTTTCTTTTTTACACTGTGGGCAAAGTTTTCGGAGCAAACGTTGGCCAATAACACAGTTTAATGCCGGTGCAAGCAAAAACGGCTTCACTCCCATGGAAAGAAAACGCGGTATAGCTCCTGAGGCACTATTGGTATGAATCGTCGAAAGAATCAAGTGTCCAGTCAGAGCTGCTTGAATAGCAATATCGGCTGTTTCAAGGTCACGGATTTCTCCAACCATAGCAATATCAGGATCCTGACGGAGCATTGACCGAAGTCCTTTGGCAAAAGTATATCCACGAGCAAGATCAATCTGACTTTGATTAATCCCTTCCATTTTATATTCTACCGGATCTTCCAAAGTTAAAATTTTAACACCTGGCTGATTCAAAATATTCATCATGGCATACAGCGTTGTAGTTTTACCACTTCCTGTAGGACCGGTGGTAATAATCATACCATTTGGACGTTCGATTTGACGCTTGACTTCTTCAAAAGCAGCACCACGAATCCCTAAATCATCAAGCGATAATCCCTTGCGATTCTGAACAAGTAAACGCATAACCACACTTTCACCATAGACAGTCGGAAGGGTAGAAACACGCACATCGACGTCCCCGCTACTGAGTTTGATCGTATAGCGACCATCTTGAGGTTTATCATTAATATTAATTTTCAAAGAAGAAATCAATTTGATACGTGATATCAAATTTTTATAGGTCTCACGTGCCAGTGTAGCCGCATCATGCAAAATACCATCCAAACGGAGACGAACTACAATTCCCTTTTCTTCTGCTTCAATATGGATATCAGAGGCTCCAAGTTTGAGTCCTGCACCGAGTACGGCAGTAACAATTTCAGTTGCATTTTTTCCTTCTATTTGAGCTTGAAAACTGGCAAAATCATTGACTGAAGCTTGAAATTGCTCGAGGTCTTCCTCATGAATTTCTATATCTTTTGTTAGAGCTTTTACCGTAGGCAATGTCAGGTAGAGCCTCATGACACGCTCAAAACTTGCCGGAGAAATAGTATACAGTGCTCCATTGGCATTATTTCTCTCTGCAACAGTTCGCATCAAATCCTGCACCTCCTCCTGCGAAGGGTCAATGGCACCAACACGTATTTCATCATGATCACACAAAAAACACACTGCGCCCAAACGCTCGGCTTCTTCTTGCGGAACTTGACGCAATGCTTGTTGACTAATAGGAAATTTTTCAAGAGAAATATAGGGGAAACCTGCAACCCCTGCAAACCTTTGTGTTTCAACTTCTTTTTCTTTCTGGGCAACTTGGCCCATTTTTGCTTGAAACTTTTCCTCGACTTCGTCTGAAGAGATCTTTAAAACAGGTTTTCTTGGAACATTCGCACTCTCCTCAGAATTTTGGAGATCAGAAATATCTGGCATAACAATCAAGATTTTTTGTTTCTAAACGGAATAAAACGAGATAAATGATGAACAATTCGACTCTCTACCCCATGCTTATGCATTTTACTAAAGAGATAGGTCCACACAGAAGTTGTGATAAGAGTGAAAAATGAACCCAGGGCAATAAGATAGGCAATGAAGCAAAAAATTCCACTTACTCCTGTAAAAAACCAAAGGTATCCATCGGTAATACTATCAGAAAACAAATACCCCAGCAGAAGTGGAGAGAGAAATATAGCGCCTCCCACCACTGCTAAAATTGCCACCAAAACATTTCCAACTAAAATTACAAATCCAACTTCAAAAGAAACCAGAACATGCTCTCTAAAGAGCTGCCAGGCTCCTTTTATTGCTTCCCACAAGCCGTATTCTTCAATCACAATATATCCAACTGCATAAATTGATAAACAAGAAAGAATAAAACCGAGAGCAACAGAGAGGCACAAAATGAGAACAAGTGAAATCGTGCTCAAAGCTGAGGCTTGTAGCAAAGCCTGCATGGTCGCAAGGCTAATCAAAATAGTAAGTCCAATAATAATAACCTTTCTTGCGAAGTGAATACTCAGAAGCCGCCAAAAGTGACTGATCCCTGCACGCCAAGCCCTACTAAAATCAATCACTGTCTTGGATTTGAGTTTATGTCCAGTAATATAAACAATGGCAGCCTGAGAAACAATAGCCAAAAAGAGAAACAAACAAAAAATTCCGATTAACATAAGCCACATCCAGACTGCCCATATCCATTTATCCGCAGGAAGCTCAAAAGAAGCTAAAAAAGAGAGAGAAGAGGAAAAAATAGAAGGCAGATTGCCCCAAGATTCATGGCTTGTTCCCTGTTCAAGAGCACTAAAAAAACGACTGACAAATTCGAGTAGTCCCATCTGCCCGAGAAAAGTGGCAAAAAGCCCAAGTGGCCAAAGTATTTTGTGTTCAACCACAATACGCCAAGCATGATGAAAAGCCTGTTTATAGGTTGGTTCTTTATGAAGAAGCATAAAAATTGAGAAAACTTTTTTATCAAGAGTATTATATCACACTCTTTTGGGAAGAAGAAAAAACTTTGTGTATAAAGATAATTTTGGATATAATAGAGGCAAATTTTTATGTTTGCCAAGTATTTTGCCATTTATAGACTCAGTTTTGCAACCCAGCTTACTTACCGGCTGAATTTTTTTCTTGGTCGAGTACGCAATATTATTATATTATTGGTCCTCTATACCCTCTACACTACTTTGACCAAGAATACTTCCTTTGCCGGGTATAGCCAGGAACAGTTTATAACATATCTTTTTCTTCTTCATGTCCTACGCAATTTTATTTTTGGTTCTCAAAGTCGACTCCCTGCCAGTGAAATTAATGATGGAACATTTTCTACATATCTGATGAAACCTCTCAAACATCCTTTTTATACGTATATGCGAGAGCTCGCTGAACGATTGACCCTGGTTCTCACGTCCCTTGTTGAACTTTTCGTTCTTTGGCTTATTCTGCAGACAAAGCTTCTCTGGCAATCTGATTTTACTTTGCTCTTTTGTTTTTTTATCTCAGTCATCTTGGCTCATTTTCTCTACGTGATTTTTAGCTACTTAGTGAGTATGATTGCATTTTGGTCACGTGAAGCTATGGGACCACGATTTCTCTTTGAATGGATGCTTGAAATGATGAGTGGTGCCTACTTTCCCCTTTCAATACTTCCTATCGCAGTAGGAACGCTCCTTCACTTTCTTCCTTTCATGTACATGCTCTATGTGCCAATCCAAATCTATCTTGGAAAAATACCAGCAGAAAATATTTTTTCCAGTCTCTTGATTCAGTGTACCTGGATTTTGCTTCTTGGAATGATCACAGGTGTGGTATGGAAAAAAGGACTTAAAAAATATAGCAGCGAAGGAATCTAAAGCCGATAATCGAAAAATAATGTATGAAAAAATATTTCCTTGTTTGGATACAACTCACAAAAAATGCCTTCAGTACTATGCTCTCAAGCCGTATTGACTCTGCCTCGTACCTCCTTGGAAAAATTTTGCGTTTCTTTTTCTTTCTTTTTCTCATTCACGGGATTTTTCAATATACCCATGAACTGGCAGGGTATACCAAGGATCAGGTAATTTTGTTTTTTCTTACCTACAATCTGATCGATGTCACAGCCCAGGCATTTTTTCGCGGAATCTATTTTCTCAAAAATGATGTTCGCAAAGGAAACTTTGATTTTGTCCTAGTCCGTCCAATCAATCCTCTCTTCTATACACTGACAAAACTCACAGATTTTTTGGATTTTACATTTCTTATTCCAATTGTTTATCTTACCGTACAAACGATCCAAAAACTTGGAGGATCTTTTCCTCTATCGATAGAAATGTATATTCTCTTTTTATTTTTTGGATTTATGGTTGTGCTCGGTATTCATATACTTACCGCAGCACTTATTATACGCACTGTTGAAAGCGACCAAATTATTTGGTTTTATCGTGAATGTATGACGCTCGGAAGATTTCCTCCCGAAATATTTTCTCAAAAAATTCAATTTATCTTTACGTTTATTATACCTGTCATTGTGGCGTCCGGATTTCCAGTCAAAGCACTTTTTGGTACAATTTCTCTTCCTTTTTTTGGTATAACGCTAGCGATAACGCTTCTCTTTTTTGGTGGGTCAATTCTTTTCTGGAAACATAATGTTCGATACTATTCAAGTGCAAGTAGCTAAACTCTATGGGTAAATACTACACGGGCTTTAAACTCCAAGTTATAAAACATGTTACCTACAGAGCTCGGGTTATTATTTGGTTTTTGGTAGATATTGGACAATTTCTTATTCTCCCCTTTTTATGGCTTGCCATTTACGCTGGAAAAAGTGAAATTCAGGGGTTTACCACAGAAGATATTGTTACCTATTACATACTCATGGCTTTTATATCTCTTTCTACTTCTTGTCATGCAGGTGAATATATTCAAAAAGATATTCGTAAAGGAGAACTCAATAAATTCATTACCAAACCTCTGAGTTATTCTTTTCGCATGGCAACAACGGGATATTCATACAATTTTGTAGCCACCTGTTTTGTTATTCCGGTTATTATTTTATTTTCCATTCTTTTTCCAGAGTATATTACTTTCCCCAATTCCTTTTTTACCATAATTCTTTTCATTATTTCCCTTTTCTGTGCAGCCGTGATTTCATGCTTATTTCATTTGATTATTGGGTTTACGACGTTCTGGCTCGAACAAAATGGAGTTGCCATGCAAATGCGATCAATCTTAGAAAAAGTGTTTGGTGGAGAACTTGCTCCTCTTAGTTTTTATCCAACTTTTTTGCAACATATTGCTTTTGTTTTACCTTTTCAGTATATTGCCTTTTTCCCTGCACAAATTTATCTCGAAAAAATTGTACCAATAGAAATTGGAAAACATTTTCTTTTTATCATTGGGTGGATCGTATTTCTCACAATTATTTCTCTTGTTCTTTGGAAAAGAGGCCTCAAAAGATATGAAGCCCCTGGATCATAATTCACAGGCTTCTTGACCTATTTGAAATATGAAAAAATATTGGCGAATTTATAAAATTTTTTTTGCGAATTCTCTTTCGTTTGAAGCTCAGTACCGCAAACATACTTTTTTTCATCTTATCACGAGTGTCATTTATATATCTGTAGTATTTTTAACCATACATATTCTTTTTCAATATGCAGACACTATTGGAAATTGGAGTAAAGGAGAAGTGTTTCTGCTTTCAACGATCTGGATTATTGTAGACGAAATTGTAATTCTTCTCTTTGAAGCAAACATAAAAAGTATCCCTGACAGAGTGACCGATGGAGAAATGGATTTATATCTTACCAAACCTGTAAATTCTCTTTTTTTGCTCAGTGGACAAACCTTGTACCTCAATACTGTTTATAAAATTCTCATGGATATTGGTATTTTGGCATTTATTATTTCTTACTTTGATATTTCTTTAACATTTATTGGTATAGCGACAAGTCTTTTCCTCATTTTGTGTGCTCTTGTGGTTATCTATTCAGTTTTGGTTCTTCTCAATACACTGAGTTTCTGGTTTTATAGAATTGATAATATCAATAACCTTTGGTTTGGTTTTTATGACTTTGGCCGATATCCAATTCATATTTTACCAAAAGCCATGCGAATTATTTTTCTTACCGCCATACCCATAGTCTACACAGCATATTTTCCTACCATGGCTCTGACAGGGAAACTTTCCTGGTGGATTCTTGCCTTTGTACCAATCTTTTCTTTTCTCATGCTTTTGGCAGCCATAAAATTCTGGAAGTATGCTCTAAAACATTATACGAGTGCCAGTAGCTAATACAAGTTTCTCAATTTCCAAACAAGACAAAAAAGTGTATAATAGTAATCTCCTATGCCAATTATTGAAGTTAAAAATTTGAGTAAAACATACGAATTTTATAAAAAAGCACCTGGGGTCGTTGCGTCAATCAAAAGCCTATTTCATCGTGAAAAACTTTTCACCGAAGCTGTAAAAGATATTAATTTTTCGATTAGCGAAGGAGAAATCGTGGGATTTCTTGGCCCAAACGGAGCTGGCAAAACGACAACGCTTAAAATGCTTTCAGGAATTCTTTATCCAACAAGTGGCGAGGCTTCAGTCCTTGGGTATACTCCTTGGAAAAGGCAAAAAGAATTTCAAATGAATTTTGCGCTCGTCATGGGACAAAAAAATCAACTCTCGTGGGACCTTCCAGCGATGGAAAGTTTTATCTTGAATAAAGAAATCTACGAAGTACCCGACAAAGAATTTCGAAAGACTCTCGATGACCTGTCAGAGCTTCTTGATATCAAAAAACTCCTCGACGTGCCTGTACGAAAACTCTCACTCGGTGAGCGTATGAAATGCGAACTGGTTGCAGCACTGATTCATTCGCCAAAAGTCCTATTTCTTGATGAACCAACCATTGGACTCGACGTAGTTTCACAAAATAATATTCGCGAATTCCTCAAGGACTATAACAAAAAGAAAAAAACAACGATTATCTTAACATCACACTACATGGAAGATGTAGAGGCACTTTGCGAGCGAGTCATTGTGATTAATCATGGTACACTGATTTATGATGGAGGCCTTCGAGCAATGTTGAGCCACTATGTAAAAAGTAAAATTTTGGAAATTACCTTTACTGAACCAGTCCTGAAAAAAGAATTTACAGGTCTTGGAAAAATAAAAGAATGGGAAAAACAACGAGTAATTCTTGATGTTGAAAAAGAAAAAGTAAAACATGTTGCCTCTGAAATTTTGAAAAATCTTCCCGTTGATGATATTCTCATCAATGAAGTATCGGTTGAAGATGTTATCCGTACCATGTTTCAAGAAAAAAAATAACCCGAATAAAGAAGTTTAGTCATTAAATTAATATTATGCCTACAAAGGAAAAAATGGATTTTCAGAAGGTGAAAACGAAGTTCTTTTTTGGGTTGATTTTCATTTTTGCGGTCGCCTTTTTATATCTTACGGCTCCCTATTCATATGCGATTTTTTGGGCAGCAATTTTTGCTATCATGTTCTATCCGCTCTACAGTTTTCTCCTTCGCCATATAAAAATGACAGGGCTGAGCGCTGCTATTACCACTATTACAGCCTTTGTTATGGTACTCTTGCCACTGTTTATCCTTGGGCTGCTTCTCATCAATGAAGCCTGGGATTTGTATAACAAAGTCTCAGTAACAGAACAGTTTGGTAGTATTGAAAATATTCAAAAAAATATCAGCCAAATTCCATATATTGGAAGCTATATCAGTGAAAATTTTGTCGAGATCCAAGCCAAATTAATAGCAGCAGCCAAAGATATTAGTTTCTGGATCGTCCAAAACCTTGGAAAAATTACACAGTATTCTTTTGGATTCTTTTTCAGTTTATTCATCATGTTCTATAGTCTTTTCTACTTTCTCAAAGATGGAAAAGCCTTTTTGCATAAACTTCTCTACCTTTCTCCACTTGGAAATGAATATGAAGAGATGCTCTATAAAAGATTTACTTCTACTGCCCGAGCTACTCTCAAAGGAACCTTTATCATTGGTGGTATTCAAGGTACGCTGGGAGGAATCATTTTTTACCTGACTGGTATTGAAGGCGCTCTCATCTGGGGAGTCTTGATGGTATTTCTCTCTATCATTCCAGCAGCAGGATCAGCGCTGGTGTGGGTTCCTGCTGGTATTATCATGCTTCTCCTTGGCAATACGTGGGAAGGATTGACCATACTTCTGTTTGGTGGACTGGTCATTAGTACCATCGACAATCTGCTTCGCCCGACACTGGTCGGAAGAGATATTCAAATGCATTCACTTCTTGTACTCTTTTCAACTATTGGTGGTATTGCACGCTTTGGTATCACAGGATTTGTTATTGGGCCAGTTATCACAGCGCTATTTCTCTCTATCATGAGTATCTACGAACACTATTATCAAAAGGAATTGAAAAAGAACTAATACGCTCCATGTCTTTGTATTCTCTTGATCTTCATCTTATACGTTTTTTCAAAAAAATATCCGGTCCTCTATCACGAATCGGATTATTTATTGTCTTTGGCTGGTTTGGAATTTTAAAAATCTTTAATTATAGTCCAGCAACCCCACTTGTTAAAAACTTGTTTGAACAAACCATTTCATTTCTTCCCTTTTCAACATTTTTGATTTTATTTGGAGTACTTGAGCTATTGATTGGAATACTCTTTCTTATCAAAGGAGCTGAACGGGCAGCTTTTCTGCTTTTGATTCTCCACATGATAACGACGTTTCTGCCACTCTTTATGCTCCGTGAAGTCACCTGGTCTGGTTGGTTTCTTCCCACACTCGAAGGACAATATATTATAAAAAATGTTGTCATTATTGCAACGGCCATGGGAATTGTTGCCAATCTCCATCCAATACGAAAATAAAAATGACTTCCCTTTAAGGAGTCATTTTTTTGTGTCGCAGGCGGGACTCGAACCCGCAAGACCTTACGGCCAAGGGATTTTAAGTCCCTCGTGTATACCATTCCACCACTGCGACTTATTGAATAGGAAGAATATACCAAATTGACTTGAAAAAATCAAGGCAAACGGGTATAGTACAGCTTCAGAATTATTCATTTTGTATGTCTAACCCCACTTCCCCGCTTCAACATCTTGCCGTTATCATGGATGGCAACCGCCGCTGGGCCAAAAACAAAGGCCTCCCAAGTATCAAAGGCCATAGCGAAGGAGCCGAAACCCTCAGAAATGTCACAGAACTCGCTGGGAATATGGGGATCCCTTATATTACTTTTTATGCCCTCTCGACTGAAAATCTCAAAGGCCGTTCACCCCAAGAGTTGAAACATATCTTCGCCCTCATGGAGCGAATGAAAAAATACCTCAAAGATCTCAAAAAAAACGACATCCAAATGCGACTGATTGGCAATATAGAAGCCCTGCCTGAAAAAACCAGAGACGTACTCAAAAACCTGGTCAAAGAAACCAAACACCACAAAAAACTCATCCTGACTCTGGCCGTTAACTATGGAGGACGCGATGAAATAGTGAGAGCAGCTAAAAAACTTCTAGAAAAAAAATTACGCCCAGCGCAAGTGACCGAAGAAATTTTTGCAGAGCAACTTGATACCAAAGGCATTCCTGATGTTGATATGGTGATACGAACAGGTGGAGATCAGAGACTTTCTAATTATCTTCCTTGGCAGAACACTTATGCTGAACTCTATTTCACTCCTACTTATTGGCCTGCTTTTGATGAAAAAGAATTTCAAAAGGCGATTAATTGGTTCCTCGAACAAAAAAGAAATCGAGGAAAATAATATTTTCAAAAAAAGTCAGCTTGTACAGAGCTGACTTTTTGTTTTCTGATAAATCATCAGAATAAAATATCCACGACAAGTAGGTTTAAAAGGTAAAATCTCTGTATTCTTCCGGTGTATTGAACTCTTCGATTTGAAAATCGTCTTGTTTTCTTCGCTGTTTGAGTACTTTCACTCTTTCCTGTATCGCTTTTACAGAGTTAATTTCTCGTTCAATTTTTATTTTTTGCTGCTCATGTGTCTTCTGTTCCCAGGCCTCATCAATATATGGCACGAGATCATATACGGTCTGCAGCAACATGCGTACTTTGCTATCATCAGTTTTACTTGTCTTCCACAGATACAATGTCTTGAAAAACAATCGTGTATAGAGATCATGATCCTCCATTCCACCAGTTGGGTTGCAGGCATTACTGTATCCTTTCATATTTTCGACTTCTGAAAGTGGAAGAAGTATGGCCGTATTGCGCATCGCAGAAAGAAGATTCTCAATTTCAACATCATTTTCTGGAGTTGCAAACTTTTGTATAATCGTTTCAATAATTTCTTGCCTGGCCTCAACATTATTTTGGTAGTATCCTTTTTGATCACGAATGGTTGCAATATGGTATTCTCCTTGCTGAATTTTTCTTTCAATAATCTTGGCACTTTCTGGTGGAATCACGACATCAAATGACATGGGGAACAGAACAATTTGATCTGAGGATAATTTTTGTTCTTTTGCAAACTCTGAAAGTATTGCTATTGGACCATTCAGGCCTGCTGTCCAAGTATAATTTTTAATTTCCACAGGCACAATCAGAAGTCCTGAATCATTGATCTGTTCTGCCAAGGCAGCAGTATTGCCTTTTAAATCATTTTCTCCTTCTTTGTTGATGACCAAGATCACACCGGTAATCTGGGGAATATCTTGTCTGAGTGCATCAAGTCTCTGAATCCAGCTTTTTAGTTGTTCTTCAGATTTGGCCCAACAACGTATGATGAGGATAATGCAAGGTTTTGACTGACGCAATTTTTCTTCAAGAATTGCAAATAAACTTTCCCATTGTTTTTTTCCATGTTCTGAGAATACAAGCTGCGGCGAACTCTGTTTTTTTCCTTCTACCTGACGAGCAATATTCTCTATCGACATAAAAAATCTAAATTACCAATCCAGTGTACCACCAACCTGATATTCTGTCACGCGAGTTTCAAAGAAATTTTTTTCTTTTGAAAGATCAATTGCTTCACTCATCCATGGGAATGGATTTGGAGTATGAAATTGCTCTGGGAGTCCCACACGAGAAAGGCGACGATCTGCAATATGCTCGATATATTTGGTAAATCCTTCTGCGTTCATTCCAAAAATTCCTTTTGGAAACACGGTGTTGGCAAATGTATATTCAAGCCGAGCAGCTTCTTTGACGAGATCAACAATATGCTGTTGAAATTCGGGTGTCCAGAGTTCTGGCTGTTCTTCTTTAATAGTATTAATCATATTAATACCAAAGTTGAGGTGCTGTGACTCATCACGCATGATGTATTGAATTTGCTCTGCCGAGCCCATCATTTTATTTTGTCTTTGAAAGCCAAAAATAACGGCAAAAGAACTGTAAAAGAAAATTCCTTCCATGATGAGTGAAAATACACACAGATTTTCCAAAAATTTTTGGTCTGATTCAAAGGTACCTGTTTTGAAATCTGGGTTGAAAATTCCTTCGTTAAATCCAAGAATAAATGAGGCTTTGTTATAGATGGCTTCTACTTCACGGTACATGTTGAAGATCTCACCTTCTTCAAGTCCAAGCGACTCTACAATATATTGATAGGCATGCGTGTGAATCGCCTCTTCATATCCTTGACGTAGGAGGTACATGCGACATTCAGGAGAAGTAATGTGTTTATAGAGAGCCAGGACAACATTATTTGCAGCGATTGAATCAGCCGTGGTAAAAAATCCAAGTACTGTTTTGAGCGCTTGCCTTTCTTCTTGATTCAAAAAAGTCGGTGATTTCCATTGTTCAATATCTTTTTGCATGGCAATTTCAGTCGGAAGCCAATGGTTGGCATTCCCAACATTATACGCTTGCCAGGCAAAGGTATGCTTCATAGGATAGAGTTGCACAACATCAGCATCTTTTCCATTAATAATACGACGATTATTAATATTTACTTTTTCATTGGTCATTTGAATAGGCATAAGGGTGACAGGCCTTTTAAAAATTAAGCTTTTACTTTCTCACTTCATTCGATTATTGGCAAGATTCACAGCTTGGATCATCGAGTTTACAGAGTTTAATTCCTGTTGCAGGATCAATGGGTGAATTGGAGGGAGTAGCTGACATAGCAGGTGCTCGTTCTGGTGAAGCTACTGGTACTGCGACGGGTTGTGCTTCTGCGGTTTTATTAAAACCTTTTCGTTCATGGGTTGAACCAAACTGCTTCGTATCAACAGTTGATTTTTCTACCTGAGAAGCTCCAAGAGTACGCAGATAATAGGTAGTCTTGAGTCCCATTTCCCATGCATACATGTAAATATCATTGATTTCTTTTCCGCTTTTACCACCATAGAAGATATTGAATGATTGACTTTGATCAATCCATTTTCCACGAGCCGCTGTTTGTCGAACACACCAGCGAGGATCAATATCAAAAGTTTCTTTATATTTATCTTTGAGGTGCTGAGGAATTTCTGAAATATTATTAATATTTCCATCGTGGTATTTAATTTTCCCAAGCATTTCATAATCCCACAGTCCGAGTTTTTTCAAATCTTCCACGAGATATTCATTTACAATAATGAAATCCCCTGTTTGATTTGACTTCACATAAATATTTTTGTAAATCGGTTCAATACTTGGAACTCCACCATTGATCGTTGAAATGGTAGCGGTCGGAGCAATCGCCATAGTATTGGAATTTCGCATACCATACTTTTTTACATGTTCACGAACAGGAGTCCAATCCATGTGACTATTTCGATCAACGGGAATTTCCATTCCCCGCTCTTGTTCAAGAAGTGCAATCGTATCTACTGGAAAAATTCCACGATCCCATTTTGAACCTTTGTACGACGGATATTTACCACGTTCTTTAGCAAGTTCTGAAGAAGAAAGAATCGCATAGTAGGAAATCGCTTCCATACTCGTATCAGCAAAACGAACAGCCTCTTCTGAATCAAATGGAATATCAAGAAGGTAGAGTGCGTCTTGGGTACCCATAATTCCAAGTCCTACGGGACGATGCTTCATATTTGAAACACGCCCTTCTTTCGTTGGATAATAATTCAAATCAATCACGTTATCGAGCATGCGCATCGCATTTTTAACAGTATCATGCAAAAGTTCATGGTCCAATTTTCCGTTTACAATATGCCTTGCAATATTGAGAGATCCAATATTACAGACTGCTGTTTCTTCAGCAGAGTTGTTAAGGGTAATTTCTGTACATAAATTTGAATTATGAACCACACCAATATGATCTTGAGGTGAGCGAACATTACATGCATCTTTCCAGGTCATCCAAGGGTGTCCAGTTTCAAAAAGCATGGTGATCATTTTTTTCCACAGATCTCGAGCTTTCAAAGTTTTGTGGAGACGAATTTCGCCTTTACGAGCTTTTTCTTCATAGAGTTCATACTTTTCTTTGAACTCACGTCCATAAATATGATGCAGATCTGGTGTTTCATCTGGGGAAAAGAGCGTCCAATCACCGTCAGATTTTACTCGTTCCATGAACAAGTCTGGAATCCAATTACACGTATCCATATCATGTGTACGACGACGTTCATCACCCGTATTTTTACGAAGTTCAAGAAAATCTTCAATATCCCAGTGCCAGGTTTCCATATAAACACAAGTAGCACCGCGGCGTTTTCCACTGCGATTGATAGCAACCGTTGTATCATTGGCAATTTTCAAAAACGGAACCGTTCCCTGACTCTCTACTCCAGTTCCTTTGATAAGTGCCCCAGTTCCACGGAGGTTTGTCCAATCAGTACCAACGCCTCCAGACCACTTCGAAAGTTGCGCATTATCTCCATATACCTTGAAGATATGGTCAAGTGAATCTTCAACGGTGTTGAGATAACATGCACTCATTTGTGGATGAATAGTGCCCGAGTGAAAAAGCGTAGGAGTGGATGGTGTATAGCGCAAAGAAGAAATTACCTCATAAAACTCTGTTGCGCGTTCAATACGATCAGATTCTTTTTCGTTCAAAGTAAATCCCATGGCTACACGCATGAAGAAAAACTGCGGACCTTCAAAAATTTCTTTGGTCACTGGGTTGGAAGTAAAATAACGATCATTGAGTGTCTGCATCGCCATGAAATCCAACAGATCATCACGTTCAAATTTCAACTTTGAGGCTAAAAGTGGCAGATCCAGCGTTAACATCTTTGGATCCAAGCGATTGGCAGCCACCCCTTTACGAATACATTCGGGAAAAGCTGCTCGTAACTGCTTGTCTAATTGCGAGAAGTCTATTTTATCAGCGCCAAGGATGTTTTTGTAGAGTTTCCAGAGAAGGAGTCGTGCTGCAACTTTGGAATAGCTCGGGTCTTGTTCAATATAGCTACGAACCACCATGATCAGACTTTTGGTAATATCTTTGGTAGCAATATCTTCATGAAGCTCTAACCGGCATTGTTCTGCCAATGCCTCAATATTGATATCTTTTTCCAAGCCTTTCGCTGCATATGAAAGTGTTTTTTTGAGTTTTTCCAAAGAAAAAAGCTCTCGTTTCCCATCTCTTTTGATAATATAAAGTCCTTCTTCTTCGATTTTGCGCTGTACTTCTTGTTTTTTTACTTCACGGTCTTTACTATGTTCATAACGGTAAATAATATATGTCTTGGCAACATCAAAATACCCTTTTTCCATCAGGACATTTTCAACCATATTTTGCACATCCTCTACACCAGGAGTCCGATCACGAAAATTTTCTTCCAAATGACTCACAACATGCTCAGTAATTTCTGACAAAAGTGTATCAGTGACTGAACCATAAATATGAATGAAAGCTTTTTCAATTGCATGAAATATTTTCTCTGGTTGAAACGCCACAATTTCACCACTTCGTTTCTTGATTTGAGTAAGCGTAGAAACAGGAGCCATACAAAATAAGATAAAAATTGAAACTTGAAAGAAATACTATATATAGTGGTTTATATTAACTCATTACCACAACATATAGTATTTTCTTCAAGTGTTTACAATTATAACATATTTAAAAAACGCTACCAAATGTGTCTTTTTTTTGCTGAAAAAAGGTATTTTTTTGCAAAAAATTTTGTTTGTGCGGATGTTATCCACAATCAATTGTTTATAACTTTTTTTCATGATACTATGACCCTACTATGAAGCAAGATTTTTCTCCTGAAGAAAATCAAAATCGAGTTGTAGAACCTGAAATCCAGAAAGAAGAAGTTTCTATCGATGTGACTTTGCGGCCGCAAACTCTGTCTGAATTTATTGGTCAAGAACATATTAAAGAGCCACTGCGCATCTCGATGGAAGCAGCCAAAAATCGTGAAGAACCACTTGAGCACATTCTTCTCTATGGCAATCCAGGACTCGGAAAAACTACCCTGGCCAGTATTATTGCTCGTGAAATGGGAGCCAACCTCAAAGTTACGGCAGGCCCTGCGCTCGAACGAGTCGGGGATCTGGCAGCGATTCTTTCGAACCTTGGGTCAAGCGATGTTCTTTTTATTGACGAAATTCACCGCATGAACCGTACAATTGAAGAAGTCCTCTATACAGCCATGGAAGATTTTGCTATTGATATTATTATCGGCAAAGGCCCAGGCGCTAGAACCCTTCGGATGCCACTTGAAAAATTTACGCTTATTGGAGCCACCACCAAAATGAATCTTCTCTCGAGCCCATTTCGTGACCGTTTTGGCCATATGTTCCATCTTTCATTCTATGAAAACGAAGATATTGAAAAAATCTTAGCGCGAAGTGCCAAAGTACTAGAAACCGAAATTCATGAGGAAGCGCAGCAGATCATTGCACGCCGAGCACGACGAACACCTCGGGTAGCCAACCGCCTCCTCAAACGTGTTCGTGACTATGCGCAAATCAAACATTATGGTATAATTACACAAAAATCTGCCCATGATGCCTTGGCACTTTTGCGAGTAGATGACCAAGGGCTTGATGAAGTTGATCACAAAATACTCAAGACTCTTATTCACAACTTTTCTGGTGGACCGGTTGGTTTGAGTACTTTGGCAGCTGCTATTGCCGAAGAAATTGACACCGTAGAAACTATTTATGAGCCATATTTGCTTCAAATTGGCATGATAGAACGCACTCCACGAGGTCGAAAAGCGACACAACTTGCCTATCAGCATCTTGGTATGAATAGACCTCCCTTACAAGAAACCTTTGTTTAAAAATCCTATGATTTCTCTCTATATTTTTCTTTTCATCTACATCCTCTTCATGATTGGTTTTCTTATTTTTACTTTTGTAAACTTGTACCACCTCGCAACCACAGCATCTCTTACTACGGTAAGTTTTGCTTTCACCTTCTTTATACTCGCATTCGCAGTCGTTGTATTATATTTTACAGCAACACTTTTGGTAGATGTTGACTGGACAAGGACACTGTTTGGTTCTTCAAGTGAAACTTTTACTGACCCATTCTAATATGCATCACCTTTCGGATATTATTAAACAAAAATCTTACGAAAAGATTCTTTATTTACTCAGGCGCCACCCAATTACCTTTCTACCGCACGTATTCTTATTTGTTATTCTCACAGCCATTCCATTTATCATGTATGTATTTTTGAGTAGCTATTTTTCAGATCTTTTTAGTGACCCGGTATATTTTCCACTCTTGGTACTCTCTGCCAGTATATACATGCTCAGTATCCTTCTATTCTTTTACACAGAATTTATTATTTTTTACCTCGATATTTGGATCGTGACCAATGATAGAATCGTTGATATTGAGCAACATGGACTCTTCTCACGTTCAACTTCAGAACTTGATCTTTTTCGTATTCAGGACGTAACCTCAGATACTCATGGGCTTATTGCAACCATTTTCAAATATGGAACAGTGACTGTTAAAACTGCTTCAAATAACGTTCATATTGTTTTCAGAAATGTAAAAAATCCTGATAAAATTCGTGAAGATCTCATTCACTATTCTGACATTGATCGCAAATTCCATCTTGGTACAGAAAAACTCGATGAACATTAATTTTTTTCTATGTTCGACTTTCCTTTCGAACTTTCGTTGAAAAATATTGTTGTTCTCTATTTTTCTTTCATAAACATCATTACATTTTTTACCTTTGCCATCGATAAGATGAAATCACGTGGTAATAGCTGGCGCATACCAGAAAAAACTTTGTGGCTTTTGACGCTTCTAGGTGGTTCTCCTGCTGCGCTTATTTCCATGCAGTATTTCAGACACAAAACAAAAAAACTTTCTTTTCAAGCAGTTATTGTTTTGATTCTGGCAGTTCAAGTCGCAGCGCTATTTTTTCTCTTTTCTTTTTTGCAAAAAAATTATATTCCAGAATTTTAGTGCGATTATTCTCCATCAAACGTTATGCCTGTCCGCATTCCAAAAATTGGTTCAACCCTTTCACGAGAACAGATACGAAGCATTGAGTTATTTGCCCGATCTTGTCGACGAACAATTATTGAAATGACAACCGAAGCAAAAAGTGGACACCCTGGCGGATCGCTCAGCTCCATTGATTATCTTTCCCTTCTCTATACCAAGATTATCTCTCATACCAATAATCCGGTTATTATTTCCAATGGTCATATTTCTCCAGCCGTTTATGCAGTTCTCTCGGAACTTGGAGCTGTTTCTAAAAAAGAACTCATAAAAAATTTTCGTACCACAGGTTCTATTTTTGAAGGACATGTATCGCGACATGTTCCTGGCGTATGGTACAGTACAGGTCCACTTGGAGCAGGTATATCCGCAGCAACGGGATTTGCCCTTGCACAAAAAGCCAAAAAAGAAAAAGGGAAAGTATTTGCTACTCTCGGGGACGGCGAATCGCAAGAAGGACAAGTCTATGAAATGATGAATTTTGCGGCCAAATACCAACTGGATAATCTGATTGTTTTCATGGATTACAACCAGGTTCAACTCTCTGACGGACTCAAAAAAATCATGCCCCTTCGCCCTGCAGAACTTTTTGCAGCAGCCGGATGGGAAGTCATTTCTGTTGATGGCCATGACATAAAAAAAATGTGGAAAGCACTTTCTCGTGCCTATGGCATAAAACATAAACCAGTTATTTTGATTGGACATACGGTCATGGGAAGAGACGTCAGTTTTATGGAACAGGCAGGAAAACACTCTCTTGCTACCTGGCATGGAAAAGCACCAACTTTTGCTGAAGGAGAATTGGCTCTCGCAGAGCTCTCTTTTACTGACAAAGAAGAAAAACTTTTGAACGAATTTAAAAAACAAATAAAATGGAAACCACAAAAAACTCTTTTTTTACAACGACTCAAAAAAATGCCAATAAAAATTGGCAAGCCATATGTTTATTCTCCGCAGCAGGATCTTGATTGTCGAACAGCCTATGGCAATGCACTTCTTGATCTTGCAAAACTCAATAAAAACATTGTTGCTCTGACAGCTGACCTCTCAGTGTCTGTAAAAACAGATCTCCTCAAAGAGAAATTCCCTGAACGACATATTGAATGTGGTGTTGCTGAACAACAAATGGTCTCTTGCGCAGGAGGCCTTTCTCTCTCTGGATTCGTCCCCTTTGCTTCTACCTTTGGTGCCTTTATGACCAGTCGTGCCAAAGATCAAGCTAGGGTGAATGATATCAATGAAACCAATGTAAAAATGGTCGCAACTCACTGTGGACTTTCAGTTGGCGAAGACGGCCCAACACACCAAGCGGTTGATGACATCGGTTCAATGCTTGGATTATTTAATACCATGGTACTTGAACCAGCTGATCCCAACCAAACTGATCACATGATACGCTTTGTAGCAAGTCATTATGGGAATTTTTATGTCCGCATGGGACGACACAAAATTCCAGTACTGATCAAAGAAAACGGAACACCTTTTTTTGATGCCCAGTACAAATATACCTATGGCAAATGTGATCTCTTGCGTGAAGGAAATGATTTGACTCTTGCAGTCAGCGGATCAATGGTGTACCAAGCCCTTGAAGCTTATAGTGAACTTAAGCTCAAAAATATTCATGCTGAAATAGTTATTGTCAGTTCTCCAAAACAATTTGATGCTACACTCAAAAAATCTCTTCTCAAAACCAAAAAACTTTTAACAATAGAAGACCATACGACTCGAAGTGGAATGGGAAGTCAGATTGCTCTTTTTTGTA
>CAZKAD010000008.1:2309-14051 GCA_964550845.1 uncultured Gammaproteobacteria bacterium | reverse complement strand
TAGGACACACACCAGACACCCAAGTAGTATTTCTATCAAGTACAAACACTACTCGGATGTGTGTTAAAAAAATATCAAGCTTTCTAACACATCCTACTATTTGATTTGAGATTTACAAGTTTGGATGCAATCCAAGGCCGCAGCGAGTACCGGAGTGAGACGTAGTCAAATCTACGTCGAACGAGGAACACAGCGAGAACGCAGGAGTGCGCCAAACTTGGAGATCTCACTATTTTTCATTTACTCGCCCACCATACTCACCAGTCTCCGTATTCACCAAAATTTCTTCTCCTTCTTTAATAAAGATTGGTGCGTAGATTTTGAGATCATTATCCAGCGTAATTTCTTTGGTCACATTGCCACTTGAAGAATCACCGCGCACAGCTGGAGGCGCATCTTTTACAGTATATTGAACCTTGATCGGAAGCTGCAAGGCAACCGCATTTCCATCATGCAGAGCGAGCACTACTTCCAGTCCTTCTTTCAGATATTTTCCGTCTTCACCAATCGTATCTGCATTAACATCAATGGTTTCGTAGTTATCTTTATTCATGAAAGAATAAAACGTACCATTGTTATAAAGGTATTGAACATTTTGATAATTTACCTGTACCACATCAACTGATTCTCCACTTTTATAGGTGATTTCAGTTCCCTTTCCTGTTGAAATACTTTTCAGCTTGGTTTTCGTAAACGCAGACCCCTTTCCAGGATTGACAAATTGGAAAAAAGTTACGACATACAAGTCATTATTGTGGCGAATGATAGCGCCTTTTTTAATGTCTGTTGTATCTCCCATAGAGATTAGTTAAATAGCTTAGATGCCGGTAATACTAGCACAGAATCGATGTTTTGGCAAGATGCGAATACCTGAACAAGACGGTCAACACCCAGGGCAATTCCGCCAGATGGGGGCATTTTACCCACGGCTTCAATAAATTCCATATCAATCTCAAACAGATCTTTCCCCAGGCTTTTTCGTTTTTCATATTCTTCTTCAAAGCGTTCCTTCTGCTCTTTGGCGTCAGTAAGTTCTCCAAAAGCATTGGCAATCTCCAGTCCATCGATATAAACCTCAAACCTTTCTGCATAGCAAGGGTCCGATTCAGACATTTTGGAAAGAGCAGCGAGTTGTTTTGGATAATGATGAATAATCACGTTTTTGAATTTTGGTTCTATTTCATTCAAAAATATACGGAAAAAAAGATCTTCGTACGGCTCATTTTCCCCTACGTTGTAACCTTTTTGAATACACAGTTTCCGCATAGATTCGACTGTCAGATAATCATCGAGATTTACACCAGCAAATTTTTGCCAGACTTCTCTCATGTGCAGGCGTTCAAATTTTATTTGAGGAGTTTTTAATTTATCTGCAATAAAATCAAATAAACCCTCCACATCATCCATAATTTTCCAAAAATTCGAATGAGCACGGTACCATTCGATCATGGTAAATTCTGGATTATGCGTTCCGCCAAGACTTTCATAATCTCGAAAGGTTTTACACAAAGAAAAAATTCTCTCATACCCCGAGGCCAACATTTTTTTCATTCCATATTCAGGAGAAGTATGAAGAAACCCGGTATATTCTTTGCCATTTTCATTATGAAACTGCATTTTCATTGGCGAAAGATATGGCTCTTGCCCAGGCAAACGCACAAGAAGCGGAGTTTCGACTTCAATAAAATCTCGGGACCAAAAAAACTCCCGTATATATCGAAGTATTTTCCAGCGCAGATCCAAATTTTTTTTATTGTTTTGTATGTGTAAAAGTTGGTCCATATTAAAAATCATACTAACATACTTTTTTGGAATAAAAAAGACCTTGCTGATAGGCAAGATCTTTTCGTATTCGAAGCAGAATCTATTGATTTATTTTTATCGAAGCAATAGCCTCATCAAACAAGGCATCTTTCTCTCCATCGGTTTGCAAAAAAGACAATACATCTGTTTTACTTTTTACCACTACTACAGTATGTACGGGATTTTCAGCACTGACTGATTTACTAATAAATTTTTCTCCAACCGTATTGGCTGTTTTTACCTGCCCAGCATAGGTAAAATTTTCATCTTTTTTATAATTTTTTACAACCCAAGTATAGACATCATCTACATTCGCAGGAACCCAAGCATCTATTTCACACAAAGCTGGATCTTCAAATTTACATTTTATAAGAGCAAAATCAAATACTGTCATAAAAGTAAATTCTTTCCCATTAGTATCAATACCATTTACCCAGCTAAACGATCCTGTATCAATATCGCCACCTCCGGAATATGTAAATTCTGCAGGATATTCAAATGACACATCTGAAACAAAGGCACTTACTTTTCCTGATTTTTGAATAGAAGTTAATTGAAATGTTTTTATAATATCTTGAACCTCACGCAGCCTCTGAAACATTGCATCATTGGCTACGTCTTGGGCAGAACCAAAAGAAAATACATACTCTCCATTTTCTCCCAAATAGGTTGACAGATATGCAGATTCTTTTATTTGCTCGGCATCAATCCTCTTCCATTGCTCTCTGGTATGAATAGCAATGTTAAATAATGAATTTTGAGGTCCGAAGCCAAAATCCAACGAATCTCCAAAACCAAATTCACCCCAATTCACTGTTCTTTTTTCTACAGTAAATCCTTGCCAAGAATCAGGAAAAATCAGATTAAAACCATATTCTTGATTGGTATATACTTCTCCAGATTCTGCTTTGTTCGTACGCTCTACAGAATTGGTCTTTTGATTTTCCATAGAACACCCCGCCAAAAAGGCTATTCCTCCTAACAAGGCTAGAACAAGTATACTTCTTTTCATACTCTCTATTTAAAATAAATAACTTAAAATTGAAGATTTCCTACCACTACTGCAAGTACCGTAACAATCGCTAGGACTGAGGCATTCATCACAATATGTACCATCTTGAGGCTCATATACGTCTGTTAAAAATAAATGATTTATACCAGTAAAACGCCCGATTTTAAAAAATATTACACTTGAATACTTGGCAATACAAAAAATCCCCCTTTTGGGAGGATTTTCTTGATTTTGTTCTTTCTCTTAGGACAAACGACTCTCTACGGCAGACCAATCAATCGAGTTCCAGAAAGCAGCGATATAATCTGCACGCTTGAGGCCATAGTCGAGCATAAAGGCATGCTCAAAAACGTCCATAACCAAAAGAGGTACTGCACCAGCAAGATGCCCAACGTCATGTTCATTGATCCAAACATTAAAGAGGCGACCAGATTCTCTGTCAGAAGCAAGAATAACCCAGCCAATCCCACGCATTGCACCAGTGGCTTTGAAATCTTTTTCCCAGGCTTCCCATGAACCAAACTGACTCTCGATTTGATCTTTGAGATTCGGAGCCAATTCTACTTTTCCACCCTCTTTACTCATGTTTCCAAAATAATACTCGTGCAGACGCATACCATTGAACTCCCAACCAAAGCGACGTTTGAGTTCAGCAAATTCAGGAGTCGCACCATGGTCATTCTTCAGCAATTCTGCCAATTTTTCTGATAAAGTGTTGGTATTCTTTACATACCCTTGGTACAGGGTAAAGTGATTATTCAAAAGTGCATCACTAAACCCAGGCAAACCGAGGAGTGACGAAAAATCTTTTGCTTGATACATACAAATTAGATTTTACCCACCAAATCTTCACCTGGTTTCAAGGTTGACGCACCTGGTTTCCAATTGGCAGGGCAGACCTCTCCGCCATGTTCACGAACATAGAGAGCTGCTTGAAGTTTACGCAGGAGTTCTCCTGCAGAGCGTCCAATGCTATTGTCATGGACTTCATAGGCTTTGATCAATCCTTCTGGATCTACGATAAAACTCGCACGAAGTGAAAGTCCTTCTTCTTGGATATAGGTTCCAAGATAGCGACAGAGTTCTCCTGTTGGATCAGCCAGCATTGGAAATTTTACTTTGGCAATCGAAGGAGAGTTGTCATGCCAGGCTTTGTGAACAAACTGAGTATCAGTACTTACACTCACTATTTCTGCGCCGAGCTTTTGAAATTCGCCATACAATTCTGCCATTTCAACCAGTTCTGTAGGGCAAACAAAGGTAAAATCGGCTGGATAAAAGAATAAAATGAGCCATTTGCCACGATAATCCTTGAGATCAATTTTTTTGAATTTTCCATCGTGAAAAATATCAAATTTTCCTTCTGGAAGTTCACTTCCAATGAGGGAGGGCAGGCAAACGCAATCATGTTGATGCATAGTATTTCAGTTAAAAAATTAAATACACTTCTACGTAGAAGTGTATCTCAATCATACTCAAAAGTCAAAGTAGGCTTAAACACGAAAATAATCGACCAATTGGCCAATAAGGTAACCAATCCCACCGGCTGCCGTAGCCAAAAATAACATTTCGAGTCCTGACCTCCACCAACTGCGTTTGGAATAATGTGTGGTCGCAACACCAAGTAAAAAAAGTCCGATAAGTGTCACGACAATAGAAACCGGAATGGCCATCTTAATAGGAAAAACAAAGTACGGTGCCAAAGGGATAGCCCCCCCGATAATATACGAAATACCCATGGCACAGGCATTTTTGGTTGGAGATCCTTTTTGTTCTGGAAAGACTTTGAGCTCTCGATACGTCATTTCTTTGAGAAACAGTTTCTTGTTTTTGGAGGCAACTTCTGACATTTGTGTTGCCAAATTTTTTGGCCAACCATCAGCGACAAACATATCTAGAAGTTCTTCTTTTTCTTCGCTTGGGTATTCACGCAGTTCTATTTTTTCTTCTTCAATTTTGCGTTCATCAATTTCTTTTTCTGATTTATTAGACAGATATGATCCCACTGCCATTGAAAGCGATTCAACACCAATGAGAATACTTCCAGCCAAAATAACAGTAAACTGATTTGATGTTGTCGCAGCAATACCAACCACGGCACCAAAGGTAGAAACCATTCCATCTTCCATACCAAAAACGACTTCGCGAATGAGTGAAGAGTCAAAATTCTTTTGATGATGAATAAATCCCTTTTGCTTGTGAAGGCCCATAGTATTTATATAGCTCTTACAGAGCTTTGTTCATGAAATATTTCTGGATAGAGCATCTTTTCTATTTCAAATTTTATTTCGGCAATAAGAGAATCACTTACTCCTGACGAGAGCTTGGCACGAATTTTTGGCCGATGACAAATATCGCTAAATATTTTTGCCATTCGAGCATTTTCACCTCCATCTTCAGCAGACCATTGAGCTGCCCCATCAACACGTTCTTGTGCATCCATTTTTTTATTTACATACCCAAAAATCTCCATCATTTTGATTTGAATTGCGTTTTTTGTCACTAATTCTTCTGGTGAAAATGGTTCCATAAAAATAATTATTACAAATCTAGCAAGTTTAAATTATTATACCACTTTCTTCAAAAATTTCTCAAATTTTTCCTCGACTGAGGTACATATATAGTTTATATTTTTTCTTGACATGCAAATTAAATTTTGTTATTATACATTTATTGACGAGAAAGATTGCAGCAAGCAACACCGCTTGCACGAACTCTAGGATCCCGAATCGGGATCCTTTTGTTATTTCTAAATTTATCTTTTCTTGATATTCATACTGATAAAATCATATTGGTGGACATGGGGCGAGTGCAGCTGGTGCTGTAATCTTTTTCGTCAAAAAGATCTCTGGGGTTCAACTCCCCCTCGCTCCACCACAATGGAGGGTAAAAAAACAACCTGAACGAGCGAGGTTGTTTTTTGATTTTTATGATCAAATTAATTTCCAATATGGAAATATACCACGTCCCCATCCTGCACAACATAATCTTTTCCCTCGAGTCGAATTTTGGCAGTTCCTTTCACTTTACTCCAGCCACCAAGCTCGACAAAATCAGTATAATTCACCACATCCGCCTTGATAAATCCTTTGATAAAATCTGTATGAATTACTCCCGCTGCCTCTGGTGCTTTGGCTCCACGCTTCACAGTCCAAGCACGCGTTTCTTGTTCTCCAGCAGTCAAAAAAGTAATGAGATCAAGCAGTCGATAACCAGCCAGAATTATTTTATCTAGACCCGCTTCATTCATACCAAGGCTCACCATAAATTCTTTGGCTTCTTCGGGTGAAAGCTCTCCGAGTTCTTCTTCTACTTTGGCGCAGACATAGACATGAGGTACGCCATCTTCTATCACCAGCTTTTCTCCATTTACGGCTGATTGTTCGTTCACATTCACCACATACATCATTGGTTTCATGGTAAGTAAACAGAGTTCTTTCATCACTACCATATCTTCTTCAGTATATTCAAGTGTACGAGCAGGTTTTTCTGCTTCAAGCTGTGCTTTGACACGTTCCAGTACTTCAATTTCTTTGGCCACTTCTTTTGGTATGATACCTCTGGCTTTTTTACGAGCATTGTCGAGGCGTTTATCAACTGTCTGAAGATCAGCCAAAATAAGCTCAAGATTAATAATCTTGGCATCATCTTGTGGGTCAACGCGATTGTGGACATGGATAATATCATCGTTGACAAATCCGCGCACTACCTGAGCAATGGCATCACACTCACGAATATGCGAGAGAAATTTATTGCCCAGCCCTTCTCCTTCGGAAGCGCCTTTGACAATGCCCGCAATATCAATAAACTGAATTGCGGTTGGAACAATCTTTTGAGATTTTTCTACTTCTGCGAGTTTGCTGAGACGTGCATCGGGTACTTCTACCACTCCCACATTTGGTTCAATCGTACAAAATGGATAGTTCTGCGCATTGGCCTGTTTACTGCGGGTCAAAGCATTAAACAAAGTAGATTTTCCAACATTGGGGAGTCCAACAATTCCAATAGAAAGCATAAAACAATTATGTCATTCCGAGAAGTAAAACGACGAGGAATCTTTCATAAGCGCATAGCTCTCCTCGTGTAAATTACTCTGAGAAAAAATAAAAATTTATTTTAAATATGAATGCCGTCATTCTAACAGAAACAGAACAAAAATCAAGGATTTTTAGTAAATTTTTCCCTATTTTAGAGTCATTTTGATTTTTACGCCTCCCACACGATCTTATAGATCACCCGCTGGAGATCTGCCAGTTCTTTTGATTCAATAATCACAGCAATTTTTTCTATACAAAAATTTACAAACATGCTACTCTAATTTTACCTCACTGTCATTGCGAGGAGTAAAACGACGAGGAATCTTTCGAAGAAAAAATTGAAAGAAAGACTTCTCACTTCGCTTGAAATGACAAAATGTGACTTTACACGTATGCAACCAACCAAACTTCTCTACCTCGAAGATATGCACAGGCTCTCCTGCCAGGCGCAGGTACAGGGTGTCCAACATGAAAATAACCAAGACATTGTCATTCTTGACCAAACCTGTTTTTATCCGCAAGGTGGTGGACAACCCTATGATCAAGGGATTATTGAAACTAACGAGGCACAGTTCTCAGTCAAAGAAGTAAGATTTGTTGATGGTCTCGTCAGACACATCGGAGCATTTACTCAAGATGGCAAATTCAACATTGGCGATACAGTAGAATGTTATGTGATAGCCGAGAGAAGAAATCTTCATACCAAACTTCACTCTGGCGGACATATTGTTGATATGGGTGTGACAGCTCTTGGTCTTGGCTGGACTCCAGGCAAAGGATATCATTTCCCAGATGGTCCGTATGTCCAGTATTCAGGAGTACTGGATGAAAACGGGCGAGAGGAACTGAAGAAAAATCTTGAAAAAAAATGTAATGAATTTATTGCCGAAGCTCGTGAAACTACTATTCGCTTCATGCCCAAAGAACAAATGCATACAGTCTGCCATCATGTACCAGACTATATTCCCGAAGGCAAACCTGCCCGCGTTGTTATGTACGGAGATTTTGGTGTACCTTGTGGCGGCACTCATGTCAAAAACCTTCGTGATATCGGAGCCATTACTATTCGAAAGATAAAAATTGACCATGGAAATATTCAAGTTTCGTATGATATCATAAGATAAATTTATTTTATGGATAATGATAAAAAAACAGCTGGATACTTTACCAACCTCCGACCAGAAATGGCAGCCTTACTCCCAGAAAAAGCCAAAAATATTCTTGATGTTGGTTGTGGTCAAGGCGTCTTTGCTAAAAATTTTTCTGATCGCAAAGACTTAGAAATTTGGGGAATAGAAATTGATCAGACAGAAGCCGTTGAAGCACAAAAAAAATTGTATAAAGTTATCAATAATGATGCAATCAGCGCTCTCAACGAAATTCCAGATCAAAAATTTGATGCAATCTATTGCAATGATGTACTCGAACATCTCGTTGATCCTTATACTTTTTTGCACGAAGCCAAACAAAAACTTAGTTCGCAAGGAGTCTTGATTGCCTCCATTCCCAATGTCCGCTATCTGCGTAATTTTCTTAACTTCGTTTTCAGGCGTGAATGGAAATACGAAGATTCTGGAATTCTTGATCGCACCCACCTACGCTTTTTCACACAAAAAAGCATGGTGAGAATGTTTGAAGAAGCTGGGTATGAAATCGTCTCCATGAAAGGAATCAATGGTTATACCAGTTCCTGGAAATTTAAACTGGTAAATCTCTTTACACTCGGACTCTTATCCGACACGCAGTTTCTGCAGTTTGCCATCATTGCCAAAGCAAGAGATAAAAAAGAGGAGTAAACCACTCCTCTTTTTCTTACTCGTAAAATTTCAATACTTATTTTCCTTCGTAGGCTTTTCGTAGTGCAGCAAGATCAAACTTTTTCATTTGTAAAAAGGCCTGTGTTACACGTGCAACCTGCTCAGGACTTCCTTTCATCATGGTATTCATCTCTGTTGGAGTAATCTGCCAAGATACTCCGTATTTGTCTTTGAGCCAACCACACTGTTCTGATTCTGGTACAGCAGACAGTTTTTCCCAATAATAATCAATTTCCTCTTGCGTATCGCAATTTACTACTAGTGATATTGCTTCATTTAAACCAAATTCATGCATGCGTGCACTATCCATGGCCGCGAGCCACTGACCTTCGAGCATAAAATCTGTGAACATGGTCGTACCTTCTTTATCTGGTTCCATTCCGGCTGGATAGGGTGCAACTAGTCCTCGTTTGGCATTTTTGAAGACCGAAAGATAAAAATCTGTTGCTTCCTGTGCTTTGCCGCAAACATCCCCGATAAACAAGAGCGAAGGAAGAATGATTGGTCTCTCTTCCCCTTCAGGATTGGTCAGAATAAGTTGCCAGGAAAATCCATATTTGTCTTCGACCCAACCATAGCATTCACTAAATGGATATTGCTGCAGTGGCATAAGGACTTTTCCACCTTCAAGCAATTTATTCCACATTACATCTATATTTTCTTTGGCATCAGAGTGTTGCGACGGATCAAAATTGACCATGAAAGAAATCGATGGGTTGGGTTTGAAAAATGGTCCAGCACTAATCGACATGAACTCATATCCCCAGAGCTGAAAGGAGACAATATCGCAGTCGCCAGAAGGAGTATCATGAATCGTATTGATATTGGTTATTTCTGAATTTTTTCCAAAAACAGAGATATAAAATTCTGCGGCCTGTTTGGCTTCTTTGTCATACCAAAGATGTGGGATGATTTTTTGCATAGGATTTTATATTAAAAGTATATTTTTAGTATACCCTTTTTCTTTTCAAAATGAAATCGTGCTTTTATATTTGCTATCCACTGTCAAAATAGACCAATACAACAACATCTGTTACAATAATCCTAATAATTAATTTTCTACTATGGCAGAAATATTGTTGGAAAATCATAGAGAAGACCGACATTCAAAAAGAGAAAAACTTGAACAAGCACTTAACCTACGTGAACAAATGGCAGAACAATACAAATATATGGAAGAATTGGGTATTGTTGAAACTCTTACCAATGGGGAAAAAGGAATCCGTTCTATTAAAATGAATCGAGAAGTACTAGAATATCCACTTCCAGAATACGAGGAAATCATTGAACAGTTATTGAATTTAGACCATCAGTACGGCGAGGGATTTTTGGATATAAAAATAGAACAAGGATTTACAAAAGTTCTTTGTGTACCCTTTGCAAAACCATTGCAGGCTCTCCTTGAGGCATATGGAAAAGCTATCATTGATTGTTCTCAGAATAGGCCCCTCTCGTTTGCAGGAACGGGTCAACCTGCCGAATTAAACTTACTACACGTTTGGCGAGGTTATCAGGATGCAGATATTAATTGTTCTTTAGTATATGATGTAAGAGAACTTACTCCATTTCATAAAGGGAAAACAAAAGCACAAATATTACAACAGAGAAAATTGTCTTCACCAAGCACAGACGGAAGCGGATGGGACATCCTTCTCCTAGAAAAAGAAATAAATATCCCAAGAGAAGGAAGATCACAAGAATTTGGTCCTGAGGATAAAAGAAGAAAACAAATTGAAGCGGGGAAGTCACCTGAAGAATATATTGATTTTTTTCTGTCAAACAAAAACAATGCCAATTCCCCTTACCATGGAGAAGATCCGCTCAGGATAGAAGACTGGTTAATGCTAGCAATTTATCACCTTAAAAAAGATAATCAAATTATTGATGATCTCAGGGGAAGTCACAGATCTCTTTCTTCTGGATCTTATAATCTCGGATCCTATTTGTATTATAATAAAATGGTTCCATGTACCTATTTCTTTCGCGACTTGAAGTACATGAGCATAGATAAACATTGCGTAGATTTGCGCCAACGTGAAATTGGCGTAAGATCCTGTGTTAAAGCATCAAAAATTTAACACGAAGATATTTGATCGTGGACCCGAGGAGAATCGAACTCCTAGTCTCTTCCATGCCATGGAAGCGCGATAACCGTTACGCTACGGGCCCATAAAAAGAACCATCATATTTTGATGGTTCTTATAATAAACGAAGAAATAATATTTTTCAAGACTTATTCTGTAGGTGGAGGTTCAGCTGGCGGAGAATCGTTTTCTATTTCAGTGGCAGGTTGTTCTTCAACGACAGGTTCTTCTACAGGATCGTCTTCTACCACTTCTTCATCTTCATTTTCCCCATCCAGCACTTCCTCTTCTTGCTCTTGAACAGGAGGTTCGTTATCATCTCCTCCTCCATCAATGACTTCATCATTATTTTCCTCTGGGAGAGACTCTTCATCCACTTCAGGCTCAGGAACCTGTGCGTCACCACTCTCATTATTTTCTTCTTCAATAGGCTGCTGATCAACAACCGGTTCCTCTTCTTCATCTAGCTCTTCTTCTGCCTCTGGTGCGTTTTTTCTCGTAGCAAATATAAGCCAATCAAAGGTAGCATTACTCGAGCCTCCAACAACCTCTTCAACATCAAACCCTTCATCATCTCGACCAGAAACATAGATTCCTTTTGCTTTTTGCGTCAAAGTAAGGTTAATACTCATTGGACGATCAACATCAATAATATCCAGAAGCGTATCCTCAAAATCAATGCGTGCTTTCCCATTGATCAATTCTCCACTTCCTGAAAAGACATATTGATTCTCTCCAGACTGCAAAGCATAGAGTGTTTTTGTGCCCTCACGCGTATCAACTGTGGTGGTAAATCTTCCCTCTTCGTCAATTTCCCATTTTCCATTTAGCCCATGAATACTTTTCACTGACAAAAGCGAGAAACCACGCAGATCTACATCATTTTCAATACGAACAATATCTCCGTTATTATTTTCTGAAACATTGAAATTGTTATTCATCGGCTCAGCCAGTGAAAGTTTAGCAATTTCACTTCTCATTTCAGAAAA
>CAZKAD010000008.1:0-2209 GCA_964550845.1 uncultured Gammaproteobacteria bacterium | reverse complement strand
ACCACGTCACCAGGCTCTACAACATCGTCCTGTGCAATGTCTACTCGTTCGGCAAGGTCTCCAGGGGTTCCAGGCGTACTCACAGCAACCGCATTTCCATAATAAGTACCAGTAGTATGAACATCCCCTGCTGAAGATATGGAAAAAGTTGGCGTACCATTGTTTCGTACAGAAAAAAGATAGGTGCTTGTGGCAATGGTAAGTGAATTTCCAGTATTGAATATAAACGCGTGAGTATCAGTTGAGACCGTCATACTCTGAAATAAAGCCGTATTTGAAAATTGCAGTGTGTTGGTAGAAAACACAGAGGATGTTGGACTAAACATTCCAAAACTTCCGTTTAATAAAAGACCACCATTCCCAATATTCAACCCCCCTCGTATAGAGATTGCTCCATTAAATGTAGAATCTCTTTGCACTTTCAAATTACTAATGGAAGCATTTCCAATATCAGCATTCGTAATATCAACCCCCGTAATATCTACGATAGCTAATTCTTCAGCACCATACCGAGCGACATAGGCATAGTTTCCTTGAAGAGCAAGCGCTCGACCACCAGAAAATTGATTTGCAGATCCCACACCACTCAAAGATGTCTTGACAATTATATCATTTGGGTCAGTGACATCGAGAACAAAAAGATTAAATGCTTCTACTAAATACAAATAATTGTCTGCAATTTCCAACGAAGCTATATCCCCAGACCCAACAGTACTACTCCCCATAGCCACAGGAGCTGAAGGATTAGAGATATCATAAATCTGAATTCTATCTGATACCGCATGACCTCCCGTTGAAACATAGGCATATCGATCTGACACAGCCAGTCCATGTGCACCATCAATCATGGTACCAGAAGTTGAAGTGACAAAACGAGCATCTTTCGGATCAGAAAAGTCAAAGATACTCAGAGAGTCACTGTCTTCAGAAGTAACAAAGACATAGTTTCCAGAAGCCCGCACTGACCATGGTTGATCAATCAGTGGCCCAGTAACCGCATTATGATCAAATCTCTTAATCACACGACCATTGAGTGGATCTGAAATATCAAAAACAAACAAACTATCTCCGACATGATCTACTACCAATAAGTAGTTACCATAGATAGTCAGTCCTCGTGGACCAGACAGAAATGGATCTGACAGTGTATCCATAAGTACAGGATTTTTTGGATTTGACACATCATAAACATTAATATCACTCGTGATTTTACTGACAAATGCATAATTTCCAGAGAGCACCACTTCATTGGGGCGAGTAAATGCTCCAGTAGAAATATTTGAAAGAAGAACTGGATTTGTAGAACTGGAAATATCAATAATAGAAAAATTATCATCAAGATAAGAAGCCATATATGCATAACTGCCTCTTACTTCTACACCTGCTGCTCCAGAAAAAAGAGTACTACTTACTAAACGACTTACGATTGTTGATGTCGTAGCTCCACCCAAAAAAAGTGCTTTTTGATTAAAGGTACTTGTAGCGGAAAAAAAGGTACCTGAAGCAAACGTATTCATTCCAGTAAAGGTCGTATTATCATCTGCCTCAATTCCCCCTCCACTTGGCCACTCTGTTCGCTTTTCGCCACCAAGAGTAATTCCATCTGTTACCAAAACATTTGTAAATGATGATGTGGCCGTACCCGTGGCAGTCAGACTCCCAAAAAAGTTAAAATTTCCATTGCTATCAGACACTGGAATGTAGGTAGACGTAGCAGACGTAGCAGGGCTGTATCCCATGAGATAGGCACTATTGAGAGCAAATGGCACAGAATTCAATCGTTTACGAGGAGACATTTGATTGCCTTCAATCCATACTTCCAAATAGAGCGCAGAATTGTCAGAAAAAATACTACTCGTTACAGCATTCGTTCCAGCCGCTCCCATATTTACAGAAAAAATACCATTATCTACAGGAACATCAATCTCATCGGGCACTCCAATCGTTCCACCTGCTGTATAGAGCAAATTCCCTGCTGCGGGATCATCATAGATACGAAGCTGAATTGAAGTTGTTGCATTGACAGACGTTCCCCCATCCAAAAGTTTTCCTTGATACGTAATAATAGAAGGTGGAGTGGCAGCTGACACTGATGAAGAAAATAATAAATTTAATAGAAACAATCCAAACAGAAACAGAAAAACACGAAAAACAGGAAATTTTTCCTGCTTCACAAGAGATTTATTTTCTACCTGAGTATCCAAAAAAT
>CAZKAD010000007.1:0-38175 GCA_964550845.1 uncultured Gammaproteobacteria bacterium | reverse complement strand
ATAAAGATCGATTTCTTCAAGAACTTTTTGATTTTATTCGTATTCCATCGGTCAGTGCCGATCCCCGCTATAAGGCCGATGTTGTCCGTGCAGCAGAATATCTCAAACAAAAAATGACAGAAGCGGGAATTGATAATGTCGAACTCAAACCAACCCCAGGTTTTCCTCTGGTGTATGGAGAAAAAATTATTGATCCACGTCTCCCTACTGTTTTGGTCTATGGACACTATGATGTACAGCCTGCAGAAATATCTGATGGTTGGAAAACCAATCCGTTTGAACCAGTGATTCAAGATGAAAAGATTTGGGCTCGTGGTGCAGAGGACGATAAAGGACAACTCTTTATGCATGTGAAAGCTTTTGAATTTATGCATACACAGAAAAATATTCCATGTAATATAAAATTTTTGTTTGAAGGAGAAGAAGAGTCTGGTTCAGAAAATCTCGATGCCTTTGTGCGAGGCAATAAAGAACTGCTTATGGCTGATATGGTGCTCGTCTCTGATACCGATATGATTGATAATCAAACGCCAGCCATTACCACTGGTCTTCGTGGCCTTAGCTACATCGAAGTGGAAGTGATTGGACCAAATAAAGATATTCACTCTGGGCTCTATGGTGGTATTGTGGATAACCCATTGAATGTACTCGCAAAAATGATCGCAAGTTTAAAAGATGATTCAGGGAAAATTACTATTCCTGGATTTTATGATGATGTCCAAGAAGTAAGCAATTTTGAAAGACAACAACTGGCTGAAGTTGGTGAAAAAGCGATCAAAAAGCAGCATTTACAAGAATCACTCGAAATTGCTGATCTTATTTGTGAAGAAGGTTTTTCTTATTATGAAAGTGCCAATATTCGTCCAACAATCGATGTCTGTGGACTCTGGGGTGGATATTCTGGAGAAGGAGCAAAAACTATTATTCCGCATTCAGCGCATGCCAAAATTTCCTTCCGAATTGTCCCACACCAAAATCCTCACAAAATCAGTGCCCTTGTCGCCGAACATTTGAAAAAAATTGCTCCACCAACCGTGAAGGTAAATGTACAAATTCATTCGGGTGGATTTCCGTCAGTTGTTCCTCTTGATTCTCTCGAATATCGGGTTGCCAGCCGAGCTCTGGAGCAGACTTTTGGCCGAGGACCACTCCCACTCAAATGCGGAGGAAGTATTCCGGTCGTTGCTACTTTTCAAGACGTATTTGGTATTCAGACTATTTTGATGGGTTTTGGCCTTGAAAGCGATAATGCCCACTCTCCCAATGAAAATTTTGGCTTATTTAACTTCTTTAAAGGAATTGAAACCATACCCTGGTTTTATAAATTTTATGCGCAGGAGAGCCAAAAAAACTCTTAGAGAGCACCCTTGACAAAAGGCAATTACTATAGTATAGTAGCCCAGTCTTAAATTGACTGACGTTGGTAGACCTAAGTCCAACCTCTCATTAAACTTTATTGTATGGATACAAACCATATTCGTTTCAACTTGAAGCCTGGTATGATCGTAAAAGTTCACCAGAAAATCAAGGAAACTGATACCAAAGGACAAGAAAAAGAGCGTATTCAGCTCTTTGAAGGAACGGTTATTGCCATCAAACATGGTACACAAGCCGGAGCAACTTTCACTGTACGCAAAGTAAGTGACGGAGTCGGAGTAGAAAGAATCTACCCAATGCATTCCCCAGTTGTGGCTGATGTAGAACTGGTTCGCCAAGTAAAAGTAACTCAAGCGAAAGCTTTCTATCTTCGTACCAGTAAAAAGAAACTCAAAGAAATCAAAAAAGAAAAGAAAGTTGCGTAAAAATTCTATTTCAAAATTAAAATCCCGATTGAGTCGGGATTTTTTTATCTATTCAGAAATCATTTCTTTGAGATATTTTCCTGTAAAACTTTTGGCAACTTTTGCGACTTCTCGCGGGGTGCCTTGGGCCACAATTTCTCCTCCCTTACTTCCGCCTTCTGGTCCAAGATCAATCACATAATCTGAACATTTAATAACATCGAGATTGTGTTCAATAGTAATAACGGTATTTCCTTTGTCAACGAGCTGTGAAAGCACATGAAGTAGACGTTTGATATCTTCAAAGTGAAGACCTGTGGTTGGTTCATCCAAAATATAAAGCGTTTTTCCTGTTGAACGACGAGAGAGTTCTGTGGCAAGTTTTATGCGTTGCGCTTCGCCGCCAGAGAGTGTTGTTGCTGGTTGTCCAAGATGCAAATATCCAAGCCCCACATCACGCAGAACATTCAGTTTTTCAGAAATAGCCGATACATCACGGAAAAAAACATAGGCTTCTTCAACCGTCATCTGGAGAACTGAAGCAATATTTTTTCCTCGATAGTGGATTTCTAACGCTTCTTTATTGTAGCGGGCACCATGACATTCATTACATTCTACAAATACGTCAGCCAAAAATTGCATGGGGATCCGTTTGTATCCTTCACCAGAACACGCTTCACAGCGTCCACCGCCTTTGACATTGAAACTAAACATACCAGCATTGAACCCACGCATTTTTGCTTCTGGTTGAGAAGTAAACAGATCTCGAATTGCTGTGAAAACATTAGTATAGGTTGCAGGGTTACTGCGAGGCGTGCGACCGATTGGTGTTTGGTCAATACTAATGACTTTATCAATGTGTTCAATTCCTTTGATTTCTTTATGATTTCCTGGTTCATCTTTTGCTCGATAAAAATGTTTGCTCAGAGATTTACTAAGGATATCAATAATGAGTGACGATTTTCCAGAACCAGACACACCTGTGATAGAAACAAAAGTTCCAAGTGGAATAGAGGCAGAGACATTTTTGAGATTGTGTGCACTGGCACCAATGATTTCAATTTTTTTGCCACTTCCGCTACGAAATTTTTTTGGTACAGCAATTTTTTCTTTACCAGAAATGTAGGCACCAGTCAGAGAATTTTTACTTTTTTTAATAGCATCTGGTGTACCCATGGCCATTATTTCTCCTCCATAGGTTCCTGCTCCTGGACCAATATCGACCACAAAATCAGCCGCTTCAATCATCGCTTCATCGTGCTCAACGACAATTACTGTATTGCCCAGATCTCGCAGTGTCTGAAGAGTGTTGATAAGTTTCGTATTATCTTTTGGATGAAGACCTATGGAAGGTTCATCAAGTACATAGATGACATCTGTAAGTCCCGTAGAAAGCTGGGTAGAGAGGCGAATACGTTGTGCCTCTCCGCCTGAGATCGTGGTAATTGAACGATCAAGGGTAAGGTAGGGAAGACCGACTTCAATCAAATTTTTGAGCCTGACAATAATCTCGCGAATAATTGGGTCAGCAATAGGGGTATGTTCTTTTTTGATTTCATTTTTTAAAGGACTGGGATTTTTTTTATCACCTTCAAAAAAGACAAGCGCATCTTCAATACTCATTTCCACAATATCTCCAATAGAGTATTTTCCAATTTTGACTGCCAATGATTCTCGTTTTAAGCGTTTTCCTTGGCAGACAGGACAAACTTTTTCACGCATGTATTCTTGAATTTCTTTTTTGATATAGTCAGAATCTGTTTCCATGTAGCGACCCAGAAGATTTGGAATGACTCCTTCAAATTGGGTTTTTTTATTGTCTATAATATATGTTTTATTACCGGTACCATAGAGTAATGTTTGAAGGGCACTGTCTGCCAACTCTTGTACAGGGGTATGTTCAGAAAAATCATGCGACTGTGCCACTTCGGCCAAGAGTTTTTGGTAAAAAGATTGATTTCCAACAATACGAGTCCAGGGTTGAATTGCTCCCTCTGCCAAAGTGAGGCGAGGATTTGGAATCACGAGTTCTGGGTCAACATCCAGTGTAAATCCAAGTCCAGTACAACGCTGACAAGCACCATAAGGACTATTAAAACTAAAGGTGCGTGGTTCAACTGGTTCAAAATGTTTTTCTGAATTTAGAGAATAAGGATAGGTTGGATAAAATGTCTCTTCGCCTGTTTCGTCATCAATCACGGTGATACTTCCATTACTTAAATCCAGTGCTTTGGCAACCATCTGAGGCATTTTGCGTTTATTGTCGGTAACCAATGTTCCGATAATCACACTTATTTCATAAATATTATTTTGATCAAAAGGAAATTTTTTTGCTTCCCCAAGTTTCATTTTTGCACCGTTAATCATGACAAATTCACAGTGCGTTGCATCGAGACTGTGAATCATATTTTTGCTACTCATTCCATTTTGTTCACCAAGGGGGGAGAGGAGAGAAAGTATTTTATTTTTTGCTTGTTTACGAATAATTTCAATAATTTCTCCTTCGGTGTACTTCAAAACAGCAGTATTGGTATCAGGGTCATACTGCACACCAATGCGAGAAAACAAAAGACGCAAATAATCGTAAATCTCGGTTGTGGTTCCAACTGTTGATCGAGGATTTTGAGAAATGTTTTTTTGATCAATCGCTATAGTGGGGGAAAGTCCCTTGATTTCATCAACATCAGGTTTGTCTTGCACATCCATAAATTGGCGAGCATAGGCAGAGAGACTTTCGGCATAGCGGCGTTGTCCTTCAGCATAGATGGTATCAAACGCAAGCGATGATTTTCCTGACCCAGAAAGACCGGTAATAACGGTCAGTGTATTTTTGGGAATTTCAAGGGAAATGTTTTTCAGATTGTGAACCCGGGCATTCGTTACTTTGATCGATTTCATAAAGAAAAGGAAAAAATATCATTACCGTCGAGCTTCGCGACGTTCATTAATAGCTTTTTGAAATTCTTGATCTTTATTTTGTAAATAAGGACAAACTTTTGCCGCATCGAGATCGCTTATGATTGCTGCATCAACTATTGCTCCTACGTCTTTATTGATAAGGTGTGCTCCGCCAGCAATAAAGTTTGCAATAACTCCATTTCCTAGATTGGGCATAAATTCTTCTCGAATTTGAAAGTCACAAGCTAATCCTTTGTTGTGTACGTCATTTGGCGCAAAAAGTTCTCCTGCATTATAGAGTGCTGAGAGCCATTCTTCTTGTACGTCAGATCCATTTACCGTCGATGCTCCATAAAAACCACAACTATTTCCAGCTTGTTGTCGGCAAAATGATTTTCCGCCGACCCATTGATCATCGTTGGTGTTTCCACTGTCTGAGTCATTTACTTCTACAATAAAGAAATATCCTTTGACTTTATCAAGACTTCCACATTCTTCCACGGCTGTATTTTGGGTATTTTCAAATTTATAGAAATTTTTAGCTTCTCCAAGGTCAATGTCATCAATATCTTCTACTCGCCAGCTGCCATCTGCTTCTTCACAGGCAACTTTGAGCCAGATTTGATCAAGATATTTTCCAGATTCCCAAGAAATGCGTCCAAGAATTCCACTTCCTCCTTCAAGTTGGGCGCATTCTTTTTTATCGTCATAGCAAACGCCTGTGGCACAGTAGGTCCCTATACAACTATTTCCTTCCGTATTTTGTATATACATTTTTTCTCCACAGGTGGCAATTGAAGATTCAGTTTTGTCAGGGAAGACGATTTGAGTGAGAGGATCATTGCCTTGGGTTGTATAAGCTGGTTGAAACGTATCAGGGGGTATTGACTGATAATTATCTTGATAAGGAGCAATTTTTGGTACAATCCAGTTATTTGCACCATCGGCAATAGCTGGAATCGCCAAACAGTATTTGTACGAGTTTTCAATGGGACTGCCCTTGATCATCCAAATTTGTGGAAGTCGCAGATTCAAAGTACTTGGATTAATGGCATTGAGAATAATAAAAGATGCCGAAGCGAGCACAAGTCCCGTCACAGCTCCTGCTATCCGTTTTTTCGCTGAATCAATTGTACTTGAATTTCCACCTGACGCGGTCCACTGTAACCCTGCTACAATAATAATGATGACGGCGAGTATTCCAGCAAAAACAACGCCATAGCGATACATAAACTGTATAAAGACACCAATATTGGCAAATTTTGTTTCTCCTCCAAATTTTACTGCTGTGACTGTTTGTCCAGCAGGGAGACAAAATCCCAGTTCGGTTCCTTGATCATCTTCTTTGTCTTTACACGCTTGTCTCGTTTCGGCTGTGTTGTTATAAAAACCATTTTGCTGTTGATCTACCGGTACACCCATTTCAGCGCGGGCTGCCATACATTCTGCTCGGGTGAAACATTTTGCATCCAAATCATTTTCTGGTGTTTGGGCAAAGGCTGGAGAAACCGTAAAAATGCTGAAAATGAAGAAAGAGAGAAAAAATAAGTATTTTTTATACATAAAAAATTTTTATGGAGCAAGATGAATTATTTTTTTTGTATTTCTGCTAAAAGTGTGGCATCCCATGTTTGACTATCTACCACGCCTTCGAGTTTTTGTTGATTGACAAAATAGGTTGGTGTTCCTTGAACACCAAGAGAAATACCATCTTGCATATCATCAAGTACTTGTTGACTGAAGGTTTCATTTTCAAGGCAAGTTTTGAATCGAGTCGAGTCCATTTGTAATTGATCACCGAGGATAGCAATATTTTCGGGCGTCACATTTTTTTCTGTAAAAAGTCTATCGTAATAGGGCCAAAATTTTCCTTGTTCATGAGCACACGTTGCCCCAATACTTGCTCCCATGGCATTTGGATGAAGAGCAGGAATTGGAAAATTTTTAAAGACTACTCGTACTGTCGGTCCATATTTTTGGAGCATTGACTCAAAAATTGGGTACGATCTTTGACAGTAAGGACATTCAAAATCAATAAAAGCGACTATAGTAATAGGTGCGTTTGCTGAGCCAAGGACTGGATTATAGGGACGAATAAAAGGAGCAACGTCTTTGGTGGCTTGAGTACGGGCACTTCCTAGTCCTGGAGCACGAGAAAAGGAGGGGGTAAATCGATTTGAGAGTTCTTTTTGGGTTTCTGGAGAACCAAATTTTTGTGCCCACAGGTAGTAACCAAAAAATCCTCCAAAAATAAGGAGGACTATTCCAAAAAGACCGAGGATAATAAGAACAATGACACCAAGGGCAGTTTTAAAAAATGGCTTTCGTGGTGGAAGATTCTGGACAAAATCCTCTGACATAATACAAAATTCCAAAGATGAGTATAGTATAGCATAAAAGTGGCTCTGTCAACAATATGTACGTGGCTGATTTCAGATATTTTAATATTTGGCTTTATAAAGGTAAAATTTATGCTTTATCTTGACAAAAACTGGGTTTTTGGTATACTACTGCCATAAATTCCTTCCGCCCTCTCTTTTTCAAAAAAGAAGAATGCTCGGAATCGGACCATGGCTTCTTGCAAAAGGCAAGAGTACATGCTCGCCATTGGCCCGATAAATATTTGGCATGTATGTTAGAGAAAGATAAAAAAGGAAAGGTCATTAAAAAGTTCCAGACTCATACTGGAGATACTGGTTCAAGTGAAGTGCAGATTGCTCTTCTTTCTACGGAGATTGATGAGCTCGTAGAGCACCTCAAAATGCATCCAAAAGACCATTCAAGTCGCCGTGGACTTTTACGAAAAGTTGGTCAGCGCCGACGCCTTTTGCGTTATCTCAAAAAAGAAAACGCTACTTCTTATGAAGATCTTGTAAAGAAATTGAAACTCAAACAAGCAAAAACTCTTATCAAACAGACCGTCGAAAACGACGAAGAAGAACCTCATGATCTCGAAATCGCAGAATAAAAAAAATCCACTCAAACACCCCGACCAGCGAGTTGGGGTTTTTATTGATGTTCAAAATCTCTACTACAGTGCTCGCCACTTACACGGGAAAAAAGTCCATTTTGGCAACATTGTCAAAGAAGCTGTAGCTGGCCGAAAACTCATTCGTGCGATTGCTTATGTCGTGCGCACAGAATCTCAAGATGAACAGCCATTTTTTGAAGCACTGTATAACTTTGGGATTGAAACACGAGAAAAGGATTTACAAGTGTTTAGTGGTGGAAGTAAAAAAGCTGATTGGGATGTGGGACTGACTGTCGATGCGATTCGTCTTGCTTCGAGTCTTGACGCAGTTGTGCTTGTTTCTGGTGATGGAGATTATATACCGCTGGTTGAGTACTTGCAAAAAAGTACAGGTAAGCAAGTAGAAGTCGTCGCATTTGGTGAAACAACTTCTGGAAAGTTGATTGATGCCTGTGATGATTTTGTAGATTTGAGTAATCGAAAAGATTTGTTTTTGATTGGAGAGAGAAAAACTGATCGTTTTGTAAAAAATAAAAAGTAATTTATTTATTCTCTGGCCCCAAGACATCGAGATCCATTTGGGTCTTTCGCCTTGGGACCAGCCTAAGCACATATATATGTTGCAACCAAAACAATGGTCAATGCCGTGGGGTGGACGTACTCTCACTATTGAGACAGGGAAACTTGCTCTCCAAACCAACGCCTCTTGTACTGTTCAGTACGGAGATACGGTCATCATGGCTACGGTGGTCAAAAGTAGTACGATTCGTCCGGGACTTGATTATTTTCCACTCACGGTAGACTTCGAAGAGAAACTCTATGCGGCTGGAAAAATCAAAGGGTCACGTTTTATTAAACGCGAAGGTCGTCCAAGTGATGAAGCAATTCTGGCAGGACGCTTGATCGATCGCTCTATTCGTCCACTCTTTGATGATTCTATTCGTGAAGATGTTCAGGTGATTATTACTGCCTTAGCTGTTGATGGAGAAAGTGATGCTGATGTGACTGGGCTTATTGCGGCTTCTGCTGCACTGTCGCTCTCTTCACTTCCTTGGAATGGTCCGATTGCGGCAGCACGTGTTGGTATGAATGAAAAGGATGAGTTTGTCCTCAATATTACTACCAGTGAATTTGAAACCAATAACAAACTTGATCTGGTCGTTGCTGGAACCAAAGAGAAACTTGTAATGGTAGAAGCAGGAGCAAGTGAAGTACCGGAAAAAACTATGCTTGAAGCCATGAAGTGGGGAAGCGAACAACTTCAAAGTGTGGTTGAGTTTATTAAAAAAATTCAGGCCGAAGCTGGTGCTCCAAAAGAAGTTTCTGTTTCTGTTGAAACTCCTGAAAGTCAAGTTACTGCTTTGGTAAAACAATTTATTGCCGACCATGCAGAGAGCATGATCTTTAACTCACAAAAGATCAGCAAAACTGACCGCACGGCTATGATTGTCTCTCTCAAAGAAAAAGCCAAAGAATTTTTTGCTGGTAGGGAAGATATTGATGAAAAAGTTTTGTCAGGTGCTCTTGGTCAACTCAAATATACAATTGGAGATTGTATTTCTAAACGTATTCTTGAAAAAGAACAACGTCTTGATGGGCGCTCTCTCACCGATATTCGTGAACTCCAAGTAGAAGTAGATCTTCTGCCACGTGTACATGGTTCTGGTATGTTTATGCGTGGAGATACACAAGTACTTTCTTTGGTTACTCTTGGCGCTCCGGGAGATATGCAGACACTCGATACCATGGAAGAAGAAGGCAAAAAACGTTATATGCACCATTATAATGACGCTCCATACTCTTATGGAGAAGCTGGACCACTTCGCGGTCCAGGACGTCGTGCAATTGGTCATGGAGCACTTGCTGAGCGTGCAATTGAGCCGGTTCTTCCACCAGAAACAGACTTTCCTTATGCGATTCGTGTGGTTTCTGAAGTTCTCGGATCAAACGGATCAAGTTCAATGGCATCAACCTGTGGATCAAGTTTGTCTCTTATGGCAGCAGGAGTACCGATTCGCAAACCGGTCGCCGGTATTGCGATGGGACTCGCGAGTGACGACAGAGGAAATTACAAAGTATTGACTGATCTTCAAGATGTAGAAGATGGCAAAGGTGGAATGGATTTCAAAATTGCTGGAACAGAAGATGGAATTACGGCGATTCAAATGGATACCAAAACTCAGGGGCTCTCTTGGGAGATTGTAGAAAAAACACTGTACCAGGCACTGGAAGCTCGCAAAACTATTTTGGCTAAAATGGCTTCAGTAATTGCTTCTCCTCGCCCTGATCTTTCACCCTATGCTCCTCGCATTGTTACCATTCAGATCAATCCTGAAAAGATTGGTGATCTTATTGGACCTGGTGGAAAGACGATTAAAAAGATTGTCGAAGAAACTGGTGTGGATATCGACATTGAACAAGACGGACGTGTGCTCATCACATCTGTGGACGCAGAAAAAATGAAATTGGCAATTGACAAGGTCAATGAAATCACCAAAGATATTGTGCCAGGTGAACTTTATGAAGGAAAAATTGTTCGCCTCGAAGATTTTGGTGCTTTTGTACAACTCACTCCAAATAAAGATGGACTCGTGCATGTCTCTGAAATCTCGTGGGCTCGTGTAAATAGACCAGCAGATGTACTGAAACTTGGCGATGTTGTCAAAGTAAAAGTAAAAGAAATTGATAACATGGGACGCGTAAATCTTTCTATGAAAGCACTTCTTCCAAAACCAGAAGGATTTGTAGAGCAAGAACGCCGACCCATGGGGCCTCCACGAAGTGGGGGAAATGGTGGCGGATTTCGTAAACCATTTGTAAAAAGAGACAATAACTCCTAAACTTGAGGTTTGATCTGAATTAGGATATATATAATATATATTACGAAGAAAGGGAATCCAAACGGTTAAATACCTAAGGACTCCCTTTCTTTTTTTGTTCAATTTTATAAAAAATAACATCCCGAAAATTTCGGAATGTTATTTTGCAAAGTTGCTGTATAACCTGTAGTTATAAGGTTAGCTCCCTTATATTCAAAATAACATAGGATAAAAATTTTGTCAACAAAAATATTAGATATTTTGAAAACAAAGATCCGATATCATATCGGATCTTTGGGTGGTGGACCTGACGGGATTCGAACCCGCATCAGCAACTTTGCAGGAAGCTGTTTTGCCATTAAACTACAAGCCCATGAGTCCACCAAGAATCAGTATAGTAAAAGAAAAATGATATTTTTTTAAAGTAGTTCTTTTACTTGTCTTTTTTCCGTGAGTGTACTACACTAAACTTACTCTTTAGACTCTTAATTTTGACGTTATGTCTAAAAAACCTATTGTTGTCTCAGGCATTCAGCCGACTGGAAATCCGCATATTGGAAATTATTTGGGTGCGATGAAAAATTGGGTAGATATGCAAAACAGTGGCAAATATGAGTGCTACTTTATGATTGTGGATTTGCATTCACTCACAGGAGACCTCGATGCCAAAACTCGACGAGATCAAATCACTCGAACGGCCATTGATATGCTCTCGATTGGACTTGATCCTCACAAATCTACTATTTTTGTTCAATCGCATGTTCAGGAACATACAGAACTTGGTTGGATTTTTAATACTATTACTCCAATTGCCGAGCTTGAGCGCATGACACAGTTCAAAGACAAATCAACACGACAAGTAAAAAATATTAATACTGGGCTTCTAACATACCCGGCTTTGATGGCCGCAGATATTTTGCTCTATCATGGAACGCTCGTTCCTGTTGGTCAAGATCAGATTCAGCATGTTGAACTCACCCGTGATTGCGCTCGTTGGTTTAACAATCGTTATGGAAATTATTTTCCTGAAGCAAAGCCATTTCTCACGGAAACTCCCAAAATCATGAGTCTTCTCGAGCCTGAGAAAAAGATGAGTAAAAGTCATGGCCTCGACTCAGTAATTGAACTGTGCGATGAACCAGAGACCATTATGAAAAAACTCAAAAAAGCCGTGACCGCAACCGAAGGCGGAAGTGGATCTCCTGGAGCAAAAAATCTTATTGAATTGTTGAAATATTTCGCTCCTTTGCAGCTTCACAAACAGTATCTTGTTGCAGAAAAAGATGGCTCCATCCGCTATGGGGATCTCAAAACTGATCTTGCAAATTCTATTAGCGGATATTTTGAAGAATTCCGCTTACGTCGTGCACAGCTCCTCAAAAACCATGATGAAATCGCAGATATCCTTTTTTCTGGCGCAGAAAAAGCTCGTAAAGTAGCACAAAAAACCATGGAAGAAGTACGCGTCAAAATCGGTATCCGTTAATATTTTTATGCCAGAAAAAAAACGAATTGTAATACTGGGTGCAGGCTTTGGGGGAGTCTATACGTACAAGCATTTACACAAAATATTTCATCATGACAAAGATGTAGAACTTGTAATGGTCAACCGGACCAACTATTTTTTGTTTACTCCACTTTTACATGAAGTCGCAACAGGAAGTATTAGCCCAGAAAATATTATTGAACCAATTCGGAAAGTACTTGGTTGTTGCCTGGCTGATTTGCATGTTACCGAAGTCGAGTCTATTTCTCTTAAAGAAAAATATGTTGAAACACTGCATGGGAGAATTAATTATGACTATTTGGTAATTGGACTTGGCAGTACGACCAATTTCTTTGGAGTACCAGGTGCTGAAGAAAATTGTCTCACTCTCAAAAATTTGGAAGATGCCAAAGCTATCAAGAACCGCTGTATTGATATGTGTGAGCAAGCGCTTCAAATTGATGATCCTGAGCTGCGCAAAAAAATGCTTCGACTCGTGATTATTGGTGGAGGGGCCACTGGCGTAGAACTTGCCGCAGAACTCATTGAATTTTTTCATAACACACTTGAGAAATATTTTTGTGATCAAAATATTCGTCGTGATGCAGAAATTGTGCTGGTGCACCGCGAAAGTGAACTTTTGTCTATGTTTCCATCCTCACTTCGTCATAAAAGCGCCACAATTTTGCAACAAAAGGGTATCCGTCTTCTGCTCAATACCGAAGTGGTAAAAATTGACCATGATGGAGTTCACAGCAAAAACGGCGAATGTATTGCAACCAGTACTCCTATTTGGACTGCTGGCGTCATGCCTGCTGATATTCGATTTGATGAAGAAGTACAAAATGCACGGGGTATTATTCCGGTTGAACAAACACTGCTGATAAAAGCTTGGCCTGAAGTCTTTGTTCTTGGGGATATGGCAGGCTATATTGATCCACATACCAAGAAACCCCTGCCAATGCTGGCACAGGTGGCGGTCAAACAGGCCTCTATGGTAGCTCAAAATATTTCTGCCAGTATCAAAAAACAACACCTCAAAAACTTCCACTATAAACACCGAGGAACCATGATATCGCTTGGTCAATGGATGGCAGCTGGAGAAATTTCACGTTTTTCTTTTTCCGGACATTTGGCTTGGTGGCTGTGGCGTACAGTGTATTTATCCAAACTTATTTCCTGGCAGAAAAAGCTCAAAGTTGCGGGTAATTGGACACTGAATTTATTTTCACCACGCGATATCTCACGCTTCTAAGAGTATGAAATCAATAAAGATTTATACTACATCGTATTGTCCATACTGCAAAAAGGCTAAAGATTTTCTGCACTCGTTGTCTATTCCATTTGAAGAAATTGATGTTGAGCAGAATACAGACCTTCGAGAAGAAATAAGTAAAAAATATAATTGGCTCACTGTGCCCATGATTACGGTAGGCGATACATTTATTGGCGGATGTGATGATCTTTTTGCTCTTCATAAAAAAGGTAAACTTTTAGAATTATTACAATAAATCTATGATGAAAGACGCAATTTTTGGATTTAATAAACAATTTGTCTACCAGCCAAAAATAGACAATAAACAAAAGCTCAAAAAATACAAAAAGTTTGTCGTGCTGGGAATGGGCGGGTCACACCTCGCAGCTGATGTTCTTGGGTCATATAATCCTGGTCTGTCGTTAGTGATTCATTCAGATTATGGTCTGCCATTACTCCCAGTAGCTGAAATGAAACAAAGTCTGATTATTGCTTCTTCATATTCTGGTAATACTGAAGAAGTGATTGAAGGTTTTGAACAAGCTCGAAAGAAAAAACTGCCTTTGGCTGTGATTGCCGTAGGTGGAAAACTTTTGGATCTGGCCAAAAAATATAATGTGCCATATATCGAACTTCCGAATACTGGCATCCAACCACGTAGTGCTCTTGGATTTAGCTTTGTGGCTCTGCTCGCTCTGATGGGTGAAAAAAAGGCATTGAATGAAGCGAAAAATCTTACCAAAAATTTGAATCCAAAAAAACTCGAAGCAGCCGGAAAGCGTTTGGCTGAAAAACTTCGTGGAACCGTGCCAGTGATTTATACCAGTACCCGCAATAAAGCCGTTGCTTATAATTGGAAAATAAAACTCAATGAAACTGGAAAAATTCCTGCTTTTTATAATGTTATTCCAGAAATGAATCACAATGAAATGACTGGATTTGATGTAGCGGATACAACAAAAAATTTCTCTCAAAACTTTTCTTTTCTGTTTTTGACTGACACAGCTGATCATGTACGCAATAGCAAACGCTTGAAAATTTTAGAAAAACTTTATAAACAGCGTGGACTAAAAACACACATGGTTCCACTGACAGGTAAGACGCCACTCCAGAAAATATTTTCTTCCCTTCTCCTGGCTGATTGGACAGCCGTGTATCTGGCAGAACATTATGGTCTGGAATCAGAACAAGTGCCAATGGTAGAAGAATTTAAAAAAATGATTGCAAAATAACCCTTTACAAAGTAAAGGAAGAACTGTTATCCTAAAAGTATTATTTTATTTTTAATTTATGACTATGAAGAAGTATCTTCTCCTCACGGCGCTCGCTCTCGGAGCACTGGTAGGATTTTATCCCGAAAGTTCATCTGCAGCGACTTGTCCGCTCAAGACTGGTGGTGCCTATCGTACAGCGACTCACCCTGCGGTTTACTATATTACTCCAGAGTGCAGCAAGATGCTCCTCAACCAAGATCAGTATTTTTCCTATTTTACTTCTTGGAACGACACACAGGTAGCGAGCGCATATAATCTCAATCGCATCAAAAATCATACAGGTCCAGCAGTTTTTGGCCCACATTATTTTCCTCGTACAGGATCTTTGGTAAAGACCCCAAATAGCTCAGAAGTCTACTACATTCTTTTCTTTACCAAAAACAAAGTTGCTTCTGAAGAAATATTTCAAGCCATGGGATTTCAATGGAGTTGGGTTGAAACTATTCCACAATCTACTCTCGATAAATTTGTAGAAGGGGATACTATTTCTACAGTTGATCAAGTATTTGGGGAAGGAATTTATCTTTTTCGCTATAGCGACAATTTGAACAAAACTCATTTGCTGCTCCCTGATTTAAAAAATGAAAGTGGTATGCTGAGGCATTACTTAAAAAATGATGTCCTCATTGACTATATTGGCTATCGACGTGACCGCATACCAGTTCTTTCTCCTCTCTATCAATTCCAAATGGGACCAACCATTGATAATTTAGAAGAATTTTTTACTCAGTATTTTAGTGATGCCTTTGCTGGAATTTTCAATGGGTTCAATGAAGACTTTTCTTCTGATGTCTGGAACGAAGAAGATTGGGAAAATCTGGAAGAAGATTGGAAAAAAGATATGGATGATTCTGCTGATGGTTTTCAATATTCCTTTGCACCAGTGGACAAAGAGGCTGACCATATCCGTGGAAATGTCGATGCAAAAATTACAATTATTGAATATGCCGATTTGGAATGTCCATTTTGCAAAATGTTTCATGGAACCATGAAAGAAGTAATGGAAAAATATGGACAAGATGTTCGCTGGGTGTACCGTCATTTTCCGTTAGAATCACTTCACGCCCAGGCAAAACTTGAAGCACTGGCAACCGAGTGTGCTGCCGAACAAGGAAAATTTTGGCAGTTTACAGATTTGATTTTTTCTGTCACCAATTCAGGGGATACTCTTGATCTGACCAAGCTGAGTCAGTATGCAACAAGTGTTGGAGTTGATGTCCCCACATTTAATAGTTGCTACAATAATGAGCGATATCTCGATAAAATAAATGCACATATCGAAGATGCACAGAAGGCTGGGGCTCAAGGTACGCCACACAATTTAATTATTGGTCCGAGTGGACAGGTTGTTGCTTTGCCTGGTGCTGTCCCATTTGAAACAGTAGAATCTGAAATTCTTAAAATGCTCTAAGATCTTTAGAAAGAAACCGGTTTATACCGGTTTCTTTTATTTTTTTTGAGAAACGTGTATACTTCTTCCAAGAAGTTTGTAATCTCATTTTTTGTGTATGACCTACGTTTTAGGAATCATTTTTATGGCACTTGGAGTATTTATGACCGTAAAAGCTGATTGGTTTTTACAAAATTTTGGCAAAAGTAATTGGGCAGAAGAACATCTTGGAGGAGATGGAAGTCGCACCATGTATAAAATTTTGGGAATTATTCTCTTTTTTGGTTCAATCATGGCTATGACTGGATCTCTGGGAAATATTCTTCTTTCAATTTTTGGTAATCTTTTTGGTGGGTTAAAGCAATAATATGCACACCGAAACCAACCTTCTTATTGATCCTGAACTTCTTTTTCAAAAAGGACGGATGCAAAATGGCATGCATGTCGCTGATTTTGGCACTGATCGAGGAGGACATATTGTATTTCCGGCGTCTCTTATTGTTGGAGAAAATGGAATTGTCTATGCTGTTGATATACTTAAATCCATTCTTGAAAATATTCGCAAACGAGCCGATTTAGAATCAATTATAAATATCCATCCTATTTGGTCAGATCTGGAAAAAGGCAAAACGGCTATCCCAGAAAAATCTTTGGATATTGTGTTTATTATCAATACTCTTGCTTTTAGTCCGCAGCCACATCTCATTTTGGCAGAAGCAAAACGATTACTCAGAACAAAGGCGCGAATTGTGGTAGTTGATTGGAAAGAAAAAATGAATAGTGCTATTGGCCCCAAAGAAAATCGGCTTGTTGATTTTGATGAAATAAAGCACTGGGCCAAAGAAGCAGGTCTGTTGGTTCAAGAAGAGTTTGCCGCCGGAAAATATCATCATGGAATTGTATTATTTCAACATGAATAAGAGGGGTATTCTGTATGAAAACCAAGAGACAAACACTTGGTGCATGGGGCGAAAGTCAAGCGGCACAGTTTCTCACGGAAAAAGGCTATGACATTGTGGAGAGGAATTTTCGTATTCGCTCCTGCGAACTTGATATTATTGCCTGGAAGAATATAAAGGATGAAAGAACCCTTTGTTTTATTGAAGTAAAAACTCGCGATACTCTTGATGATGGCAGTGCTGAAAGGGCTACCAATCCCATAAAGCTCAAACATCTCTTTCATGGTGCCAAAGAATTTTGTTTACAAAAAGGAATTTCTCTTGATAGTATTCCGATTCAGTTTGAACAGGTGAGTGTTTACAAAAAAATATCAGCTCATTCTATTTGTAAACACTATATTATTCCTATAAATTAATTTGTGTGGTATAATATATATACCATTTATAATTTTATACTATGCCTGTCAAATCTTCGACTTCATCGCAAGCAAAAAGTGCGATGTATGAAGCTCATGACTGTTGCTTCAATAAAGAATGCAGTCGGGGCTTTATGCGTAATCTTAAAAACATGGATTTTGGAAGAAAAATTCTTCTGACACTCCTTGGAATTCTTTTGGTCTATGCAACAGTACTTTTTGCGACCATGATTCGAAACAATTTGCGAGAATTTTATTTTATTGGACGAGCTGAAATACCAGAACACACTATTAGTGTTGAAAGTCAGGGAAAAGTAACTGTCGTTCCTGATATTGCTATGACCAATATGGGTATGACGGCCGAAGCCCCAACGGTTGCCGAAGCGCAGCAAAAAAATACCGATACAATGAATAAACTGATTGAACGTTTGAAAGCGCTTGGAATTGAATCTCGCGATATTCAAACCGCAAATTATAATGTCTATCCTCAATATAACTATACTGAAGCCGAAGGTCAGGTACTTAAAGGCTATCAAGTGAGTCAAAATGTGACGATTAAAATTCGCAATCTTCAAAATGCCAACAAAGTATTGGCTCTAGCTGGAGAAGTAGGCCTCAATAATGTCAGTGGTATTACCTTTACCATTGATGACCGAGATGTGTATAAAGCACAGGCCCGCGAAATCGCTATCAAAAAAGTTCATGAAAAAGCAGAGGCGCTATCAAGATCACTTGGAGTACAAATTGTGGGTATTGTTGCCTATAATGAGTATGAGGCCGGACAAACTGATTATCCTTTCTACAAATCAAATCTCGTAGCCGAAGATGCTGCACGATCAGTATCTCCAAGTATTGAACCGGGGAGTACAGATGTTATCCTGAGTGTCAATGTCACCTACCAAATTCTCTAAAATAAAACCTTTTTATTGAGCGGATTGCTGTCCCGACGTGTGGTCGGGATCCCGATCGGCATCGGGACGTTCTCGCTGTGCTTCTCGTTCGACGTATTTTTGAATACGTCTCACTCCGATGCTCGCTGCGGCTTTGGACTCCATACAATTTTATACATCCTTGTGTTCTCCTTATAAAATTTTTGGGTTGCACATAACATCATAATTCTGATACAATAGGCACGTAAATTACGTGTCTATTTTTTTATGATTAATCACAAAATTCAAAAGATAACAGCTCGCGAAATCCTCGATTCCAGGGGAAATCCTACGGTTGAGGCAACGGTTGTACTCCAAGATGGATCTGTAGGCACGGCTGCTGTCCCAAGCGGGGCTTCTACAGGATCTCACGAAGCGCTCGAACTTCGAGATGGAGGCAAACGCTATGGCGGTATGGGGGTTTTGAAAGCCGTCAAAAATGTGAATGAAAAAATCGCTCCTGCTCTTCTGGGTATGGACGCGAGTAGGCAACGCGCAATTGATACCGCTATGCTTGAACTCGATGGTACGAAAAACAAAAAGAAACTGGGGGCCAATGCTATTTTAGCCGTATCGCTCGCCAATGCTCGTGCAGCGGCCTTTTCATCAGGACTTCCTCTGTATCAATATCTCAGAAAAACATTTGATCTGAAGTACGATAATTGGCGTCTTCCATATCCAACGATGAATATCTTAAATGGTGGATTGCATGGGCAAAATGGACTTTCCATTCAGGAGTTCATGATTGTCCCTCAGCACAAGAAACTGTCTGAACGGATTCGTATTGGGAGCGAAGTTTTTCATGCACTTAAAGGGATTTTGAAAAAGAAAAAACTTGGTGTTGGGGTAGGAGATGAAGGTGGCTTTGCTCCAAAAATTAAAAATAATAATAACGAAGAAGCAATCAAACTCATTTTGCAGGCTATTGTGACGGCCGGGTATAAACCTGGTAAAGATGTAAATCTTGCTATGGATATGGCTGCGTCTGAATTTTTCAAAAATGGCAAATATTATTTTGATGGCAAGAAGGCTATTTCAGCAGAATCAATGGTTGAAATTGTTAAAAAATGGGTAAAAAAGTACCCGTTTGTTTCAGTTGAAGATCCTCTCCATGAAGATGATTGGAAAAATTGGAACAAACTTACAGAAGCACTTGGCAAAACACTCCCATTGGTTGGGGATGATTTATTTGTAACCAATGTCGAGCGTTTACAAAAGGGGATTCAACAGAATGTAGGAAGTGCAATTCTCATCAAAGTCAACCAAATTGGAACACTCTCAGAAACTATTGATACCATAATCCTGGCGCAGCAAAATAATTATGCGGTGTCAGTCTCTCATCGATCTGGCGAAACAGGCGATACCTTTATTGCTGATCTTTCTGTAGCGGTGCACTCGGAATTTATTAAAACAGGGTCACTTTCTCGAAGCGAGCGTATTGAAAAATACAATCGCCTCATGCAAATAGAAAACGAACTCGAAGAAAAAAAATAACTATGCTCGAAGCGATTGTCCTGTCTCGCCGCAGTTTCAAAGAATATGACGAGATTCTTTCGCTTTATTCTAAAGAAATGGGAAAAGTAGAAGTGACTGCCCGCGGGATCAAAAAAATTACCAGCAAAAATAGCTCTTTTCTCGAGCCATTTTCGGTTGTTCATGTTGGAACTGCTCCTGGCAAAGATCGAACCTACCTTACGACAACGCAGGTAATTGAATATTTTTCTGCTATACGGACTGACCTCCCAAAGGTTCGTCAGGCGGGACTGGTCGTATCCTGGCTTGAAAAAATCCTCTCCATAGGACAAAGAGATCCTCGTATCTATGAAACACTTTTGTCATGGCTCGATTTTGTCAATTTGAGTCAAGAGACAAAACCCATACTTCTAGATAGCATTTTTTTGAAAATTTTGGCTTTTTTAGGATTTGAGCCACAACTTTTAGAGTGTATTTATTGTGCCAAAAGTCTCGAAGCTGAAACAGTGTTTTATTTTTCGTTTTTGAGTGGTGGACTGGTTTGTCAAAAGGATAAAATAGAAAAGAAAGAAGAGCTGGTAGCTCCTCTTTCTTTGGGGACAGTGCTTGCTCTGCGATATATTTTGAATCGAAGTTGGAGAGAAATTGTAGCTTTTGATACCAAAACACTGTATCCTGAGCTTCATTCTCTTGTATATAAATATATTCTTTCTTCTACTGAAAAATCTCTTCCGGATTGGGATTAGAATCTGTTCTTAAAAATTATTTTTTAAATTCATTATCAACCCGCTCGAGCCATTCGCGTGCTTTGTCTCGTCCACCAAGACCAAAAGCAATTCCTCCGGCAATTGTCATCATGGTGACAATACCCGTAAAAAGAATTTGAATGAGACTCGTAGCAATCCCAAGCTGTACCAGAGCCGCCATAAGGGAGAAGATAATAACTGACCACTTGGCAAGGCCTGCAAGAGGACGAGCTGCTCCAGCCGTGAGGCGAGTAGTCACACTTGCACGTTCAATCATATTATGAAGTACTTTTCCTGCAACTACTCCAATACCAAGAATAATAATTGCCACTACTACCCGTGGAAGGTATTCGAGAACATTTTGCAAAAAAATACTCAGCTGTTCAATCCGGAGAATATCTACTACGGCTAAGAGGGTTATTATGACAATAAACCACTTTACAATTCCACCAATAAATCCAGCAAAACTTCCAGGGATACCAATTTTATGCAAATCATCGAGAATTCCAAGTTTTTGAAGTCCAATATCTGCCTTGGTATAGATCATAATTGTTCGAACCAATTTACCAACTGTTTTGGCGACTAAGATACCAAGAATAAGGAACACGAGTGCTCCAAGAAAATTAGGGAGAAATTCTGCCAGTTGAAGCCAGACTCGTTGGAGAGAAGTCCAAATAGCATCGCCCCAGGAGAGAGAATATACTTCCATAGAGAAATACGTTAAAATTAAGTATTTTTATTATCTCTTAGGGAGGTATGCTTGTCAAGCAGTGTTTCAAGACCTTGACAAAACCCGTTTTTTGTGCTATAATACACTTGTGATGCTAGGGAAAAACCCAAACGCCAAAAGGAAAGTCTCGCTTCAATGCGAGATTTTTCTTTTGCCCAGTGTTGGGGGTTGCCAAACTGGATTTTTTCTGCTATACTCAGCACTGTAGCAGGTACGAAGGCCCTCGCATCACCTTAGGCATTGGGGCATACTTCTCTGCTACACCAAAAACACCCTCTAGAGAGGGTGTTTTTGCTTTTTATACGATTATGCTGGTTTACTATTTTTTTTCTTTTCAATCACGAGAATGTCATTTTCCATATCTACTTTTATAGAATCACCATCGTCGACTTCACCACGTATGATCATCAGGGCAAGTTTGTCCAGCAGTTCTGTTTGGATGACGCGTTTGAGCGGGCGAGCACCAAGATTTTGGTCATAGCCTTTTTTGCCGAGCCAGTCTTTGGCTTTGCTATTGACTTCGAGTTTGACTCGTTTGTCTTCCAGGCGTCCGGCCACCTGCTTCAGTTGAAGATCGACAATAGAGCGAATTTGTTTTTCCGTGAGCGGATGGAACATGATGATTTCATCAATACGGTTCAAAAATTCAGGTTTGAAATGTTCCTTGAGCGCTTCCATCACTTTTTCTTTGATACTGCCTTCATTGTTCCAGCCAGTACTTCCACTGGCCGCAAATCCAAATTCACCACGTTTGCTCATACTCATGATCATCTCTGAACCAACGTTACTGGTCATGATGATAACTGTATTTTTGAAATTGACTTTGCGTCCCTTGGCATCAGTCAAATGTCCATCTTCCAAAATCTGAAGCATGATATTAAAGACCTCTGGATTGGCTTTTTCAATTTCATCAAAAAGAATGACGCTGTAGGGACGACGGCGAATACGCTCGGTCAACTGTCCGCCTTCGTCATATCCGACATAGCCTGGTGGAGAGCCAATGAGTTTGCTGACTGAATGTTTTTCCATGAATTCACTCATATCGACTCGAACAATGGCATCTTCATCATTGAAGAGAAATTCTGCCAAGGCTTTGGCCAGCTCTGTTTTTCCTACACCCGTAGGACCCATGAAGATAAATGATCCAATGGGGCGTTTTTCTTCGCCAATACCAGCACGTGAACGACGGATGGCACTTGAGATCGCACCAATGGCTTCTTCTTGTCCAATGACTCGCTTTTCGAGTTCTCCTTCCATATGCTCAAGTTTTTTCAGATCATCTTGAAGCATTTTAGTCACAGGAATTCCGGTCCAGCGTGAAACCACTGCAGCAATATCTTGCTCAGTGACTTCTTCTTTGAGAATGGCTCGGTCTTGTTGAATATCCACGAGTTTTTTTTGAAATTGTTTTATTTCATCTTCTTTTTTTGGAATTTGACCATAGCGAATCTCGGCGACTTTTTGGAGATCACCGCGACGTTCAGCAATATCGGCAGCTTGTTTGAATTTCTCAATTTCTTTTTTGCATGCACGAATACTCGTAATGGTTTCTTTTTCATTTTTCCAGTGCAGCTCAAGTTCTGTGCTTTTTTCTTTGAGATTTTCGAGTTCTTTCTTGAGTTTTTTGTTGCGCTCTTTGGAATCGACATCAGTTTCTTTTTTGAGTGCCTGCATTTCAATCTCGAGTTTCATGATTTTGCGTTTCATTTTGTCGAGCTCATCTGGCATGGAATCAATTTCCATACGTAGAGCTGAGGTGGCTTCATCAATTAGATCAATGGCTTTGTCTGGCAAAAAGCGGTCAGTAATATAACGACTCGAGAGTTCGACAGCTGAGACAATCGCTGGATCAGTGATACGAACTCCATGATGAACTTCGTATTTTTCTTTGATACCACGCAGGATGGCAATCGCATCGTCCTGGCTTGGTTCATTGACGAGAACTGGTTGAAAGCGTCGTTCAAAGGCCGCATCTTTTTCAATATGTTTTTGGTATTCTTTGATGGTCGTTGCGCCGATGGTGTGGAGTTCTCCTCTTGCGAGCGCAGGTTTGAGCATGTTACTGGCATCAATCGCTCCTTCGCTTGATCCAGCTCCAACAATGGTATGCAGCTCATCAATGAAGAGAATAATTTTGCCATTGGATTCGGTAACTTCTTTGAGCACAGCCTTGAATCGTTCTTCAAATTCACCACGAAATTTGGTTCCAGCCACGAGCGATCCGATATCAAGTCCAATGATTTCTTTGTCTTTGATACTCTCTGGAACATCACCGTTGACAATACGCTGAGCAAGTCCCTCGGCAATCGCTGTTTTTCCGACTCCTGGTTCGCCAATCAGGACAGGGTTGTTTTTTGTTCGGCGTGACAGTACTTGCATCACGCGACGGATTTCATCGTCTCTCCCAATCACTGGGTCAAGTTTTTCTTTGCGGGCCAGTTCTGTAAAATTTTTACCGTATTTTTCAAGGGCTTGGTACTTGCTCTCTGGTTCAGGAGAATCAACTTTTTGGTTGCCACGTACTTGAACGAGGGTACGCAGAACTGCATCATAGCTTGCGCCTTGTTTGTCGAGTAACTCACTGACAGGATTTTTGTTTTTCAAAAAAGCCAACAGAAGATGTTCTACACTAATATATTCGTCTCCCATTTTTTTGGATTCGTCCTGCGCATTTTGGAGGATATACATCATGGCCTGTCCCATGAGAATTTGGCCAAAGCCACCAGGTGACATGGCTCCAAATTGTTTGGGAAGCATATCAATGAACTGTTGTACTTCAGTTTTGAGTGCATCAATTTGGACATTGAGTTTTTTCATGACAGAAACCACGACGCCGTCGTGTTGCTCGATCAGGGCCAAAAAAAGATGAGGTGGTTCAACATGGGGTTGGCCATTTTCATGAGAAATATTGGAAGCTCGTTGGAGGGCTTCTTGAGATTTATTGGTAAAATTTTGTGGGTTCATACAATTGACGAAAAGGATATAGGTAAAAAGAGGTATTAGTAGTATATATGGATATTATCACTCATGTATATAGAGTGATAATACCGTAATTGAAAAAAACTGTCAAATCAAGTACAATTATATCATAATTTAGGCCTATTTATGTATATTTTGGGTATACGGATTGATACTTTCCCTCGAAGTGTGGCGCTTGAAAAAATCAAGGAATTTTTGGCTGGAAATGAAAGTAAAATGGTCTTCACGCCCAATCCAGAAATGCTCGTTGATGCTCAAAATGATATCTATTTTAGGGAAATTTTGAATAAGGGAGATCTCAATATTTGTGATGGAAAGGGGATTCAACTTTTTGCAAAAGAGAAGATTGATCGTATTGCTGGAGTGGATTTTATGGTGGATATCTGTAGGCTCTGCGAAAAAGAGGGAAAATCAGTGTACCTGCTGGGCGGAAGAAGTAAAGATGTTATAGACATGTGTAAAAAAAAATTACTCTTGCTGTGTCCCAATTTGAAAATAGTTGGGAGCGTATCAGGTCCTCAAATAAAACCCCCATTTGAAGTTGAACCACAGGAAAACGAAAAAGTGATTGATCATATTATTGATACTGCTCCTGATATTCTCTTTGTCGCCTTTGGTCATGGGAAACAAGAAAAATGGATGTATGAATTTTTGCCAGAGCTTCCAAGTGTAAAAGTAGCGATGGGAGTTGGTGGAAGCTTTGATTTTGTCGCAGGAAAAGTGAAACGTGCGCCACAGTTTTTACGTCGTATTGGTTTGGAATGGGTGTGGCGACTGCTTCAAGAACCACGCAGAATCAAAAGAATTTGGAAAGCAACCGTGGTATTTTTATTTTATGTTTTGAAATCAAGATAATATCTCTTTATGCTCACAGAAAATATTCGTAAACATCTCAAAAAACTGACACAAAAAAAATATCGCCGAGAATTTGGTGAATTTGTGATTGAAGGGATAAAAGGAGTAGAGGAGGCCATGAATTCAGGTCTCAAAATAAAAATGGTAATTTTGGAAGAAGATAAACGCAGTGAAATTATTATGCCACTATTTGTCGACGCTGGGCCAGAAGTATTGTATGCAAATAAAAATGATATCAAAGAAATAAAAACTACAGAAACTTTTCCGGGGATTCTGGCCGTTGTCACGATGCCACAGATCACGCTGCAGGATTTTGATTTTGCTCGGCCCATATTGTGTCTTGATGGTGTCAAAGATCCAGGAAATTTGGGAACCATTATTCGCACGGCTGATTGGTTTGGGATCAAAAATATTTTGCTCTCTGAAGATTGTGTTGATCCCTATAATGAAAAAGTGGTTCGCTCTACCATGGGATCAATTTTTCGAGCCCATATTTTGGAGAGTGACAATATTTTGAAAGATGTGATTGAACTCAAAAAAGAAAATTATGAGGTCGTTGGTCTCCAAATGGAAGGGGAGAATGCGCTCGAAACAAAATTTTCCGCCAAAAGTATTTTTGTATTTGGTTCAGAATCTCATGGTATAAGCCAAGCGCTACAAAAATTTTTAGACAAGAGCTGTACTATTCCCAAAATAGGTGAGGCAGAGTCGCTCAATGTCGGTATTGCGGTTGGGATTGTGCTCTCACAGCTCGGAGCCTCAAAGCCTTGAAAAAGTCCATATTTTTGGCTATACTCAAATGACTCCGATTGTCATTTCGAACGAAGTGAGAAATCTTTTCAGGAAATACCCTTCGAAAGATTCCTCGCTCCGCTCGGAATGACAACTTTACCTAGGTTATTTTATTTATATTCATCTCTTTCCTCATTTGAAAGAAAAATTCGATTAAATATATGATGAAGACACGTTTTGCACCCAGTCCGACTGGATATGTACATGTAGGGAGCCTCCGAGCTGCACTCTTTCCTTATTTATTTTCCAGACAGCGGGGTGGCAAGTTTGTCTTGCGCGTTGAAGATACAGATCAAGAACGTTTGGTTGAGGGAGCTGTTGAAAACTTGCTTCAAACTTTGGAATGGGCAGGCCTTGTGCCTGATGAAGGACCAGTTTTGGAAAATGGTATAATTGTTCAAAAAGGTGATGTTGGCCCATATATCCAGTCACAAAGACTTGAGGTGTATCAAAAATACGTTCAGATTCTACTTGAAAAAGGTGCTGCATATTATGCTTTTGATACCAATGAAGAACTGGAAGAAATGCGCAAAAACCAAGAGCTGCTCAAACAGTCTCCACGTTATGATCGTGAAAAAATGAAAAATCAGTTTACTGTTTCACCAGAAGAAACCAAGGGCCATGTCGAAAATAAGAACTATGTAATTCGTCTCAAAGTTCCGGAGAATGAAACAGTCACATTTACGGATGTGATTCGCGGAGAAGTATCTGTCAAAACTTCTGAGATTGATGATCAGGTCCTGATGAAATCAGATGGCTTTCCGACCTATCACTTGGCCGTGGTGGTCGACGATCATACCATGGAAATCACTCATGTCATTCGTGGTGAAGATTGGTTGCCTTCTACTCCCAAGCATATTTTGCTCTACAAGGCTTTTGGTTGGGAAATACCAGTGCATGCCCACATGCCACTTTTGGTCAATCATGACAAACAAAAGCTCAGTAAACGCAAAGGAGACGTTTCTGTCGAGAGTTTTCGAGAAAAAGGCTATCTGCCAGAGGCCTTTGTCAACTTTTTGGCTTTTTTGGGCTGGAATCCAGGGGATGATCGCGAAATTTTTAGCCTTAGTGAGCTCGTGGAAGCCTTTCGTCTCGAGAAGGTTCAGCGTGGTGCAGCCGTATTTAACATTGACAAACTAAACTGGTATAATAAAGAGTATATAAAGAAAATGGATATTGCTGAGCTTACGACTCGTGCGATTCCGTTTTTGGTCAAGGCTGGTGTTATTACTGGAAACGAAGACCTTACCTATCTGCAAAAAACCATTGCTCTTGAAAAAGAACGCATGACCGTGCTGTCAGAACTTCCCGAAGCCGTAGGATTTATTTTTGCCCATAAGCTTGAATACGATCCAGCGATTCTGGTCTGGAAAAAAGATACCAAAGAAGGTTCAAAAGAAAAATTGTCACTCGTACGAGAATTTTTGCAAAGTATTTCTGAAGCCGACTGGAATCGCAACGTACTTGAAGAAAAAGTAAAGGCCTGGATAGTAGAAAAAGGTTTTGCTGTTGGAGATGTACTTTGGCCACTACGTGTTTCGCTCTCTGGGAGACCAAATTCTCCTGGACCATTTGAAATTGCTGATACGATTGGAAAAGAGAGAACCTTGCTACGCATTTTGGATGCAGTAAACAAATTATAATATTTATTTGAGGGAAATAGTTGCTTGTCCTCCTATGGCCTACAAAAAAAAGTATTTCTTTTTTGGAGCGCTTACTCTGACTGCGTTCTTTTCTGGTGTGTGGCATTTGACACCAGTTTTTTCGCATGATGGTCCACATGAAGAAGTACTCGAAGTTGGTGGGACGGTAGAAGAAATTGATGAACTGCAAACACAGATTGATGCTCGCCGAAAGAAAATCGCAGAGCTCGAAAAATCTATTGCCGATTACAAACAAAAAATTGCTGATAAAAAACTCGAAGTCGTGTCGCTTTCCAATCAAATTGGAATTCTTGATACACGCATTGGCGAAATAAACGTGGATATTGAAGCGACTGAACAAAAACTTGAAGTATTGAAATTGGAAATTTCTCAAACAGAACTTACTATTACCCAGAAGTCTGCTCAGATTGATCGCCAAAAGAGTATTGTTTCAGAGCTTGTTCGTACGTTGCACCAACAAGATGGAAAAAATTATATTGAAATAGCTGCGAGCCATGACAATTTTTCTGACTTCTATAATCAACTCCACTATACCAAAACTATTGAAGAAGACGTTGGCAAAACGTTGCGTGGACTTCGTTTATCAAAAGAAGAATTAGAAACTCAGAAAAAAAATTTGGAAGATCAAAAAACTGTCCAGGTCAAAGTGTCAGATGATTTGAAAAACAAAAAACAAGATATGGTAGAGCAGTCGAAGGCAAAAGAAGGACTGCTCGTAGCTGCCAGCACCACTCAGCTCAAATATAATACACTTCTCTCTGGTCTCAAGGCACAGTATCAACAGACTGAAAATGAAATTAGTGGTATTGAACGCCAGGTACGCAAAAAGTTGTCAGACTCAAAAAAAATAAAACCAACCACCAACGAAGAGGACGTTGGAGCTATGGCCTGGCCAACACCGAGCCGTTATGTGACGGCAACCTTTCATGATTCTACCTATCCATTTCGTCATGTCTTTGAACATAGTGGAATAGATATCAGGGCTTCACAGGGTACTGCTATCAAAGCTACGGCCTCGGGTTATATTGGTCGTGCCAAAAAATGTACCCTTGCCAGTTGTTATTCATATGTTTTGATTGTCCATGATGGCGGACTCTCTACTGTGTATGGACACCTCAGTAAAGTAATTGTCAGTGAAGATCAATTTGTGACTCGCGGAGATATTATTGGGTATTCTGGAGGAACTCCGGGGACTGCCGGAGCTGGGCCATTTGTGACAGGTGCCCATCTCCACTTTGAGGTGCGTAAAGATGGAATTCCAGTGAATCCACTTTCATATCTTGGTGAATAAAAAAACCTCCTTCGCGGAGATTTTTTTATTCTTCAACTTTTGTTGAATCAGATGTTTTTGATTTTTTCTTTGAAGCGGCTTTTCTTTTAGTTGGTTTACGTTTTGCAGCTGGTTTTTCTTTTTCAGACTCTGTCGTCTCAGCCGCCTTTTTTCCTCCACGCTTCCAGCCGCCTTTTTTCTTCTCAGGTGCTTTTTCAATCAGATCTTTGACCGTTGCTTCGTCGAGATTTTGTGGCTCTACGCCTTTTGGTATTTTGGCATTTTTCTTGCCATCAGTAATATAAGGTCCGTAGCGACCAACTTTGACGATGATGTCAGTGCCTGGAAAAGTTTTGAGAATGGACGCGGCTTCCTTGTCTTTGGCTTCTTGAATAATTTCCAGTCCTCGTTCATGTGTGACTGTATAGGGATCATCAACTTTGAGACTATAATATTTGCTTCCGACTTTTATATATGGTCCAAAACGACCGATCTGGGCAATCATTTCTTCTCCTTCTGGTGTTGCACCAAGGTGGCGGGGAAGTTTGAACAGCTCAAGTGCATCTTCAAGCGTAATTGTTTCCATAGATTGGCCTTTGCGAAGCGGAGCAAAGGTAGGTTTTTCTTCATCTTCTTGTTTGCCTTTTTGTACAAAAGGTCCAAAGCGTCCGATACGGACAAAAATTGGTTTACCGCTGGCTGGGTCAGTTCCGAGTTCGCGCATACCAGTCACATCTGCTTTTTCAAGTTCTTCGGTTTTTTTCAGGATATTCTCGTGAAATGGTGCATAAAAAGTTGCAATGATTGGTTTCCAGTCTTTGGTTCCTTCGGCAATTTCATCGAGATTTTGTTCCATTTGGGCTGTGAAACTATAATCCACAATATTTTGAAAATGTTCTGTGAGAAGTGTGTTGACCAAAAAGGCAATATCATTTGGCTTTAGCCGTTTGTTGTCATCACGCTCTACATATTGGCGAGCTTCAATTGTACCAATGGTTGGTGCATAGGTAGAAGGACGGCCAATGCCGTATTCTTCCATTGCCTTGACGAGCGTTGCATCAGAGTATCGTGCTGGTGGCTCAGTAAAGTGTTGTTCTGGTTTGAGTTCTTGGCAGTGGAGGCTTTCTTTTTCTGCCACGGTTGGGAGGACTTCTTCTTTTTGAAATTCTGGGTAGAGGGTGAGCCAACCTGGGAAAACCACAGTCTGACCATTGGCTCTGAAGGTATAGGTTGTGCTGGTATGAGAATCAATCTCAATCATGGTCCGATCAAGATCAGCATCGGCCATTTGGGTAGCTACAGAGCGTTTCCAGATGAGGGTATAGAGTTTGAGCTGCTGTGGATCAAGATAAGCTGCGATGGATTCTGGAGTACGAGTCGGATCAGTTGGACGAATCGCTTCATGGGCCTCCTGCGCACCTTTACTTTTAGTTTTATAGACGCGATTTTTGTCCAAAGAAAATTTTTCTCCGTATTGTTTGTGTACAAAATCTTTGGTTTCGTGCAAAAATTTATCAGACAAAAAATTTGAGTCTGTACGCATATAGGTAATCAACCCTACTTGTCCGTGACTGCCCAGTGCAATACCTTCATAGAGTTGCTGGGCCAGACGCATGGTTTGTTTACTTGAATATTTGAGTTTTTGGTTGGAGACCTGTTGCAGTGTCGAAGTGGTAAACGGAGGTGGGGGAGTTCGTTTGGCTGCTTTTTTTTCAATTTTACTGACAGCATACTTTGCGCCTTCGAGTTCCTTCAAAATTTCATCCACTTGTTCTTTTTTTGATAGATCGAATTTATCGAGTTTTTTTTCACCCATTGCTACCAAAGATGCATTCAAAGTGTCAGATGTTTTTTCGCTTTGAAATATTCCTTCGAGTGTCCAATATTCTTCGGCTTTGAAGTTTTGAATTTCTCGTTCACGTTCAACAATGAGGCGCACGGCCACAGACTGTACTCGTCCAGCCGAGAGTCCACGAGCGACTTTTTTCCAGAGAAATGGTGAGAGTTCGTATCCCACCAGACGATCAAGGACACGGCGAGCCTGTTGTGCATCTACCAGGCGCAGATCAATATGACGAGGATTTTTGAGGGCTTCTTGTATGGCATGCTCGGTAATTTCGTGAAAAACAATACGCTGCGCTTTGGCTGGATCAATATCAAAAATATGAGCTAGATGCCAAGAAATAGCTTCTCCTTCGCGGTCCTCATCTGTGGCAAAAATAATATCTTTGGCTTTTGCTGCGAGTTCTTTGAGTTTTTTAACATGAGCTGCTTTGTCTTTGGATACCAAATAATGAGGTTCAAAAGTCCCATGCTCAAGATCAATTCCCATTTTACTTTTTGGCAAATCTCGTACATGACCAAAAGAAGATTCAACCGTGTAGTCTGAACCAAGAAAACGAGAAATAGTTTTGGCTTTGGTAGGGGATTCTACAATGACAAGTGTCTTAGGCATAGACAGAAAAAAGAAAATTGTATGTATATTAGTCGAGATTCGGGTTTCTGTCAATTTAGCAAAAATTTCTTGCGTATTTCTCCGCTATAAAAGATTGAACCCGTAGAGAGCAAACAATCTTTTGTTTTTTGTTGTTTTTGACTCCATGTAAATGCTTTTTCAGGAGACGAAAAGATTTCTATTTTTGTTTTTGGAAGAAGACTCTCGAATCGTTTTTTGAGCACTTCTCCAGGAATCGACTTCACAAAAGGGTTCATTGTATTTTGGCTACAGGAAAGGGTCTTTGGTTTGAGCTTGGCAAGGTATTGAATTTTTTGCATGCGAATTTTTTCTCGATCTTGAGTCATTCCGAGTGTAAGATGAATGTCCTCTATCAGTTTTTTTCTTTTCAATTCGAGGAGTGCTTCGACTGTTGTTTTTATTTTTTCACTGTTATGTGCACCATCAAGAATAAGAAGTGGAGAATGGGTAACTATTTCAAGTCGCAAAGGCTGTTTGGTTTGTTTTAAAGCTTTCGCAATTTCATGAGGTTTCATACCAAGAGAAAATCCGATCTCAATGCAAAGCAGTGCATTGTGTATTTGATGCTTGCCAAGGACTGAAAGTTGATAAATTTCATCTTTATAGATAAAAGTGCTGCCTGAGAGTGAGTAGTCAAGGACTGTCGCAATATTATTTACGATACGAAGGGAAGCCTTTTGTTTATTACATTCATTTTGAAAGATATGAAGTATCTTTTTGTTTTTTTCCATGGTAAAGACCTCACAATCTGGTTTTATAATGCCTGCTTTATGTGCAGCAATTTCTTCTTTGGTTTCACCAAGAAGATTCATGTGATCATATCCAATGTTTGTAATGACGGCATAGTCCTTGTAGGGAATAACATTCGTAGAGTCTGTTGTTCCACCAATACCCACTTCAAAAATTGCCCAGGTAGCTCCTTTTTTTACAAAGTACAACAATCCAATCAGGGTCGTAATCATAAAAAAAGAGGGTGCTTTCTTTTTTGTCATCAGGTATTTTTTGAGGCCTTTTTGTAAATCACGAACAATATCGATAAATTCTGATGGTGTCATGTGTTTTCCTGCATAGTGCCATCGTTCCAAAAGAAAAGAAGGATGAGGAGACACACACATACCAACTTTTTTGTATTTCTTTTGAAGAAGCGAAAAAAGAAAAAAACAAACAGAACCTTTACCACTTGTGCCAGTTACATGAATATAATGGGAGATTTGTTTTTCTGGATTGCCAAAAAAATCAAGCAAGTCTTGCATTTCTTGAATTTTATTTTTTCTTTCGGTTCTTTGTCTCTTTTTGCCATCCGTTTCTAATGATGAAAGAGAAAAAATAAATTGTTCGGCTTCTTGGTAGGTCACACAAGAATATAGTTCATATTTCCAAGATTGCGTACCTTACCTTTGATTTCTAAAAGTGTCAAGGTGCTCGAGAGTATGTGTCCCTGAAGATGGGTCTGTCGAATAAGACTATCAATATGGGCTGGTTGCCGGGAAAGTGCGTCTAATATAATTGTCTCTTCGTGCGTATCGCCGACCTGTTTTTTATCCTCCTCTTTCAAAGGTTTTTCCAGTCCAAAAATATCAAGAATATCTTGGCTGTTTGTAACAACCCTGGCTCCCATTTTGAGTAAGTTGTTTGGTCCTTCACCAGTTGGCACTGTAATTTGATGAGGTATGGCAAAGACCTCTCTATTATATTCAAGAGCAGCCTGTGCTGTAATGAGAGCCCCAGAAGAAGCTTTGGCTTCAATAACCAAAGTACCCAGACTCATGCCCGCAATAATTCTATTTCGTTTGGGGAAAGAATATTTTGTTCCTTTCATACCTGGAGGATATTCAGAAATAATAGCTCCACCCTGCTGAATAATTTTTTCTGAAAGTCTCCTGTGGGCAGCAGGGTAAATTGTGTTTGCATCAATACCACCGCCAAGCACTGCAATTGTGCGTCCTTTATTTTTGAGAGTTACGTCATGGGCATATCCATCAATCCCGAGCGCAAGGCCACTCACAATCGTCATGTTCGCTTCAGCCAAGTCTTTAACAATTTCTTCAGTGACTTGTTTTCCATAGTGAGTCGCTTTTCGTGTACCAACAATAGCAAATGGATTCTTTACATCATGAATATTTCCACGAACAAATAAACAGATAGGCGGATCATAGATGTGCCTGAGAAGGGGAGGATAGTTTAAATCACCAAAGACGAACGTGGAAATGTGTTCTTTTTCTAAATCTTTCTGCAAAGATTCCTCATCAAGTCGTTCTCTCCACAACAGAAACTCCTCAATAATATGTTCTTCCCAAACTTGTTTTCCAAAATCAGAAAACTCTGCTTCGAAAGCAGAGTCAAGTGTTTTAAAATGTTTTTGAAGGGCTTGATACCGATGGAAGGTAATTTTTGGAAAATAGGAAAGAAGAGCTTCTTTTTGCATATGTGATTATTAAAGTTTCTCTTCCTTTTTATCACAAAAAGAATCAAGATAATCTCAAGATTTCTTCAACTCCCTGTACAATCATTTTTTGCAAAGTAGATTTTTCAAAGATGCCAAATTTTCCTAGGACAAATTTCGCAGTGTCAGACATCTTCTTTTCATTGCTGCTACGTACTCCAATGCGAATACGGATAAAATCCTGGGTGCCAAGGTGTTCAATTAATGATTTTACACCATTGTGCCCTGCACTGCTACGATCTTTTTGTACTTTTATTTCTCCAAGAAGTATATCTTTATCATCGTGAACGACTATAAGATCTCGGACAGTGATTTTGTAAAAATGGGCAATTTGCCCGACTGATACACCTGAATCATTCATGTAGGTCTGAGGTTTGGCAAGAATAATTTTTTCATTTTTATACGTACATCCTGCAATTTCTGCTTGAAATTTTTCACTCTTATTCCAGGCAGAAATACCTTCACTTTGGAGTTTTTCATGGAGCGCATCAAGGACAAGAAACCCAACATTATGGCGGGTTTTTTCGTATTTTTTCCCTGGATTACCGAGTCCGACAATGAGTTTCATGATAAATTGTGTTAGTCTATTATCGAGCAAAGTGAGACCCCGACGTAACGTCGGGGAGAGAGAACGACGATAATATATGCTCGTTAGAGCATATAAGCATTACTTCCGTTTCATTTTGGTGAGTTTGATAACAATTGGTGTACCAAAAAAGTCAAATTCTTCACGTAGTTTATTTTCTACATATTTCACATAGGAAATATGAACAGATGTGCGGTATTTGATGAACATTTCAAAGCGAGGTGGGTTGGTATCAACTTGGCGAAAACCAACAATTTCAGGGTGTCTGGTTCCTTTTCCACGACTTGGGCGATGTTCACGTGTAATTTTGCGAATAAAATTTCCCAGTACATCTGAATCAATTTCTGTATGACGTGCTTTCCACGCTTGAATGAGCAGGGGAAATATTTGGTGTACACGGTACCCAGTCAAACCACTCGTCAAAAGAATCGGTGCAAAGTCCAGGTGAGGAAAATGTGAGGCAATCATTTTTTTGACTTCATTTCGTTTGCTATCATTGATATCTTCTGCCAAGTCCCACTTATTCAAGATAACAATCACACTTTTTGAATGGCGTTCCATCATTCCTCCAAGTTGCATGTCTTGATGACTAATAGGTTCTGAACCATCGAGCACAAAAATGATAATATCGGATTTTTCAAATGTTTCAATACTTTTACTAATCCCAGCTCGTTCGAGTTCGCCATTCACTTGTGCTTTTCTGCGAATACCTGCCGTATCAATAAAATTGATTTTTTGTTTTATTTCTTTTCCCTTTTCTTCGTATACATAGGTCATGAGGGTATCGTGTGGTTCACGTGTGGTATGGGCAATGGGACTGACAATAACTTTTTCTTCACCAATGAGTTTGTTAAACAAAGAAGATTTTCCAACGTTTGGTTTTCCAATAATACTTACTTGAATCGTTTCACCTTTTGGCTCTTTCATTCGTTTGGGATTTTTGGATTGTTTTTGCAACATTTTAAAAACAACATCCAAAAAATCTCCGAGGTTGCGACCATTGACTGCTGAAATTGGATAAGGGACGCCAAGGCCGAGTTTACGCCATTCGGGATTGTGTATTTGTGGTTCAATACGTCCAGTGTCCACTTTGTTTGCCACCAGGAGCACTGGTTTTTGTGTAAGTTTTCGTAACTTTTTTACGAGTTCCTTTTCTTGAGGCAAAATTCCGACGAGTGCATCGGTTACAAAAATCACCAGATCTGCGCTATCGAGTGCACGTTCTACTTGGCTCACAATATCTTTTTCAAATTCAACACTTTCTTCAAAGGTAAGACCTCCTGTGTCAATAAGACGGAAAAATTTTCCACGCCATAAAACAAGCCCTTCGTTATTGGTACGGGTTGTGCCGGCAATATCACTGACAATTGCTTGATTTTTTTCAATAAGACGATTGAAAAGTGTTGATTTTCCCACATTAACACGGCCTACCAGAGCCAGGGTCGGGAGTTTATCTGTATGAGCGGTAGCTGGTGTAGCCATAGAAGATTACGATTTAGAGGTAATTTTTATTTAAATCTAGCACAAAAGGAAGAAAATTTCAAGCTATGACCCAAAGTCCTCTCCAATGATAATGAGAATATCAGTCGTATTGGCATAGTTTTCTCCAGTCGGGACGAGCGTTTTCACAGGGAAACCGAGTTCTTTTTTGAGTGTTTCTACTGTTGAGGGATCGGCTTTTTCATTTACGAGATACAGAGCACTTTCTGTATGAGGGCGGTGCACGCTATTTCCTATACTTCCAACAATAAATTGCTTTTGTTCAAGCCTGCTTTTCACCTGAGCTGCGAGTCCTGGTGCCCAGGTTCCATTGTGAATTTCTAGTACCGTAGCTGTTTGTGGTGCAGATACTTGTACGGGTGTGTGTGTCTCAACAATTTTTGCGGTGGTTGTGGTCGTTCCTGGCGTAAAAATATTGGTGAACGCTGTATTGATTTCTTCAAAATCACCAGTTTTTGGAGTAAGAATAAATGCACCAGCTGCGTCATAACTAGGACGAAGATGTCCTGTTGGACTGTCATCAAGAGTAAGATTAATAATTTCACTGGTGTTAAGCTCTCTTCCAAGTCCTGCAAAATTAATCATTTCAGCTAAACTGAGGTCTGTGACAATATGTGAATCAAGCGTTGAGAGAATATCATTGATCGTCGATGGATTGACTAAGACTTGAAATGACATGAGTTTTTCTTTGAGAGCCAGGAGTACTTTTTGTTGACGTTTAGAACGAGCATAATCATTGCCTTCGCCATTATTTCCATGGCGTGAACGTGCATACTCAAGAGCTGTTTTTCCATCCATAGTTTGCACGCCTGATTCAAATTTTAAAATTTTATAGCGACTCGAAATAGGAAAAGCATCTTCTCGACCTGGAATTGGATATTCTGGATCAGTGAAGCTTTTTTCCACATCTATCGTGATACCACCAACTTTATCAACCAAATCTTCAAAGGCAGAAAAGTCGACTCGTACATAATAATGAATAGGGATATTGAAAGTATTTTGTATCACGGTCTTCGTTAGTTCTGGTCCTTTGCCTGGATTTTTTGTTTCACCAAAGGCATTGGCATTGTTTATCTTTCTATTTCCATAACCTGGGATTGTTACGAGCAAATCACGGGGGATAGACATCATGGCAACTTGCTTGGTCGAGGGTTTAATACTTGCCACAATAATAGTATCGGTAAGATAAGGTCCATCATGTCCAGGACCGCCTTGCCCCAAAATCATAATATTGATGCGATCTTCTTCTACTCCTTCGATATCTCCATTTCTTTGAAAAATAAATTCTCGAAGTTTTGCAAGAATACCCACTGGTTTTTTAGCTTCAAGAACACCCAAATTGTTTGTGGAAGCATTTTGCTCTGTTTCGAGCATAATGGCACGTGTCACCAGCGCTCCAAGAAAAAGAAAAAGAAGAAAACCAATAAAAAAAAGACCTCGACGAGATTTCTTTTGAGGTTCCTGAGGCTGAGGTGTTTGTGGTGCTAAAAAATTCGGATAATTATGGTCCATAGATTGCATCTAGTATACCTATAAAAAGTGCTTTTTACAATGGGGATAGTTTGCTGTTTTTTTCTTAAAAAATTTGCTATAATACATTTATTGAATATATGCCACAACAAATTACTGAAAATACAACGATAGGAAATCCACTCTACGAGTGGGCATTTCCTGAGTATGAAAAATTTTCTCGAGGACGACTTTGGTATGCGATCATGATTAGTCTTGGAGTTATTTTTATTGTATACGGGATGGCATCTGGAAATTTTCTTTTTTCACTTATTATTGCTTTGTTTGGAATTATTCTATTTATCCAGCAACACCAAGATCCTCATCAGATTGCCTTTGCAATTACTGATCTGGGTATTGTGGTAGGAAATCGTTTTTATACATATAGCGAACTTGAGGCGTTTTACATTATTTACGATCCACCAATAAAAACACTTTTTTTCGAAACCAAGACTACTTTGCATCCTGTGCTTCATATCCCGATTCAAGATCAAAATCCACTTGATCTTCGTTTTGCGCTTTTGGAATTTTTGCCAGAAGATTTGGAAAAGGATGCGGAGCCGACGAGCGAACTGGCTGCACGGAACTGGAAAATTCAATAAATCGATTTTAGAATTGAGCGCATGCCTGCGTTGTCGGTGCGCTTCTCGCTCATCGTAGCTTTGACTACGATTCGCTCCGATGCTCCCTGCCGCCTTGGCCTGCATCTCAATTCTAAAATCGTTGGAACATTTTATCGTCTCCCTTGACGATTTTCGTTTTTTTGGGTATACTATGACCAATTTCAAGCACTCGTCGTTCAATGGATAGGACGCCAGTTTGCGGAACTGGCAATCTAAGTTCGATTCTTAGCGAGTGCACTACCTAGTGATGAGACCTGCACGGTGTCCGAGGGGTTTATCCCTCTAGTGCGGGTATTACTTTGTCAGAGATACAAAAAAACTCCCAGATACGGGAGTCTTTTTTTATTATCTACTTCTACCCTCACTCATTCTGCTCGGCCCAAAAGAAGATTTTTTTGGAATTGATCGTAG
>CAZKAD010000006.1:0-38828 GCA_964550845.1 uncultured Gammaproteobacteria bacterium | reverse complement strand
TAATCTCTCTCAATTCCCTTGAATCTCTCCTAAAAAAGACGAAAAGGGGGAATCCAATCTTCTTCTATAATAATCACGAGCCCTGCACGCTGTGCCAAGGGAGCACTCTTTGGGTATTGCCATTCAATACCATCCCTGTATTTTTAACAGAGTTTTTTTGTCTATGACAACAGAACTTTTGGATGAGGCTCGTGAACAGATACATTCTGTCCAGAGCTCACTGCACGAGTCACAATCGACGCTCACCGAGCAGGAGAGGAAAATGTCCGAGGAATTCAAAAAGGCCGAAGGGGCAGAGCGCCTGACACTCTCTACGCTTTTGCAGTACAACAAACAGCGTCAGCATGAACTTGATGCGCTGTTTCCTTCGCCATATTTTTCTCGTTGCGACGTGTCTGGTGATACCACAGCCTCTTTTTATGTAGGCAAATTTTCGTATCCGGAAAAATCCATTGTTTCGTGGATTTCACCTATTTCCACACTGCGCTTTGCTCATCCGGGTCAGGCATCCTATACACTGCCAGATAGAGCGAAAAAAAATGTGAAAGTACTTCGAAAAGATGAATATATGATAAAAGAAGGCAAGATTGTTTTTTTTGCTACGGAAAATACGCAGATACCACGAACGCTGGTCTACCAAGAACACTTTTCCAATCGCAAAACCGGATTTATCTTGCCCGAGATTGTCTCTCGCATGGAAGAAGCGCAAGATACCGTTATCCGCTCTTCCTATAAAGGACCTCTCGTGATCTCTGGTCCAGCTGGATCAGGCAAGACAACGCTGGCACTGCACCGTGTGGCGTACCTTATGCAGGCGCCAGAGATAAAAGATTTTTTCCCTGCTCACCGTATACGTGTTTTTGTGCAAGACGAGGGAACAAAATCCTACTTTGCCGCGCTGCTCCCAGATCTTGGTATTGATAATGTCGAAATTACGACTTTTCAGCGGTGGGCCTCGGATATTCTCTCTCTGCCAAAAAGGGAACCGTGGGAAGATTGCCACAGTGGAGAAATTGAAGATAGTATAACTTGCCAGAAGCTAGATATTTTACACAGCTTCAAACTGCCTCTCTCTGGATCGCCGAGTGAATTTCTTAAAAATATTTATAACAAGGATTTTTCTCTTCACAAAGATATTGTCCTTGAAACAATCAGTCACAACATATTTGATGATATTGATCTGACCATACTTCTGCTTGCCTACAAACGAGCCCATGGAACGCTGCAAGAATCACGAGAATATCTCATACAACAAAAAAATAGCTATGAAGTGAAGCGAAAAATGGGACGATTTGATGTTTCGTATAACCTCTGTGTTGTTGATGAATTTCAAAATTATTTACCTGAGCAATTGCAACTCATTGCTGGGTGTATGAATGAAGAGATGAAATCGCTGGTGTATGTGGGTGATATGCGTCAACAAACGCGCTTTGGTACAGTGCAGTCTTGGAATGAAGTCGGGGAGGCGATTGACCGAGCACGCATTATTACGCTTGAAAAAGTTTACCGCAATACCAAAGAAATTTTGCGCTATATAAAGAGTCTGGGATACCCGATTGAAATTCCGGATGCTCTTCCAGAGGGAACTCCGGTAGTGCCACTCACTGATACCAAAGAAACACAAGAAAAAATATTGGCACAGTGTCTACAAAATACTGACCGACTCATTGGTATTCTGGCCAAAGAACCTGCTGATCTTGAGCCATATATCAGCCTCAAGGAGTATAAGCACATCAAAGTATTGACGGTCAAAGAAGCGCAGGGAGTAGAATTTGATACAGTATTTTTAGTCGGGAATAAAACTGCTACATGGGTAAGTGCAGGAGATAATTTAGGAGAAGCCCGAATTGTTGAAAAAAAACGAATAAATAGAGATTTGCTCTATGTAGCACTGACTCGTGCGATGCGGGAGTTGTATGTGGTTGGGACACTCTAGTTTACACCACGACGCCACCAAAAGCAGCGGCAATATTTTCCAGATCTTCTGATTTTGGAGCTTCAATATTTTTTTTCTCAGCCACTTCTATTTTGAGGGAAAATTTTGAACCATAGCATTGTTCAAGAGCATCTTCCATCATTTTTTTGTATTCTTTTTGGTTGAATTTGTCTTGGTGTAGTTTGTAGGGAACTTCGAGCGTCACAGCATTTTCTTCAAGAGATACAAGATTCGATGTTTTCAGTAGTGACACCAAAGATGGAGATTGTTTTTCTACACATTTGAGGACTTCTCCCCATTTATTTTTGAGTACCTGGAACGTAGGAGAAACTTTGGGAGAAGCTGGTGCTTCGACTTTGGTTGGTTGCACAGAGTTTGCCAGTGGCGTTTTGGGTTCTTCTACTGGCGGTACATCTTCTTGTTTTTTGAGAGGAGGATTTACAGGCGCTGGTGGAGGTGTAGGAGCCACCGGAGCCGGAACAACACTTGAGAGATCAGTCTGAACCCATTCGAGGACAATGAGTTCGAGAGGAAGTTCAGGGAGGGGAGCTGATTTAAGACTTGCTCGGCGTTTGAGGGATATATCTATGAGCCTGAGCAGTTCACTGCCAGAAATTTGAGGTGCGAGTTTTTCGAGCGCCTGCTGTGATTCTTTACTCAGGTCTGATGGAGAAGTTTGCTGTGTCCCTTGTATTTTGATGATCATAAGTGCCCGCAAGGTTTCAAGCAGTGTTTCTAAAAAGGCTGCCATATCATTTCCACTGCGACTGAGTTGTTCAATAGCCCCAAGTGCCCCAGCAGCATCTTTTGGTATGAGTCGCTCCAAAAAAAGCAGAGTATCAGAAAATGGCGAGATAGGAAGAAAGAGAGATGCTTGTTCGCGGGTAAGGTGAGACTCCCCAACAGACATGATTTGTTCAAGAAGACTGACGGCATCACGCACCCCGCCGTCGGCTTTACTAATGATTGCTTCTTTTACTTCAGTCTCGAGGGTCACTTTTTCGGCTCTCGTAATGGTATCAATTACATCCGAAAGTATGTCTCTTGGAACTTTATGAAAGGTATAGCGTTGACAACGAGAAAGGATCGTTTCAGGAATTTTATGAAGTTCTGTTGTTGCGAGAATAAAAATTACATAGCTTGGTGGTTCTTCAAGCGTCTTGAGCAGGGCGTTGAATGAACTGGTCGAGAGCATGTGAACTTCGTCGATGATAAAGACTTTGTATTTGCTACTGGTTGGTTGAAACTGGACATTTTCAATAATATTTTCGCGTACATTGTCAACGCCAGTATTACTTGCGGCATCAATTTCAATTACATCAATACTTCGGCCCTGGGTTATTGCCTCACATACGGTGCAAGCATTACAAGGTTCTGCACTCTCTGGTTTTCGGTTGGTACAGTTAATTGCCTTGGCAACCAAACGAGAAATAGTTGTTTTCCCAATTCCACGTGAACCTGAAAAAATGTAGGCATGTGCCAGCGTATTGGTCACAATCTGACGTGAGATAGTTTTTACCACATGATCTTGTCCAATCACTTCGGAGAATTTTTGTGGGCGATATTTATGATACAATGCCATAGAAAAGAAGAAATTTTAACTTCTAAATTATATCTTAGTTGTGGGTATTGGTAAAGGCTTGCCTCGCAGCCTATCCACTGGGCTTCTTGCGCTCCGAAGAGGCCTATGCTATACTATCCTCAAAATTGAGGCATTTATTTTTAAATATACAAATGGTATGCCAAGAAAAGCTAATCCAGCACTTCTTCGACCACTCAAACTTTCTGAGGAACTCGAAGCTGTTGTCGGTAAAGGACCAATGCCACGCTCTGAAGTGGTAAAGAAATTGTGGGTTTATATTAAAAAACACGATTTGCAAAATCCAAAAAACAAACGAAATATTTTTGCAGATGATCTTCTCTTGCCAATTTTTGGTGTAAAAGAAGTTACCATGTTTGAAATGACAAAACTTGTCTCTGCTCATATTATTGATCCAGATGCAAAACCAAAGGCTCCAAAAGCTACCAACAAAAAGAAGTAAGCCGCTACGCTTGATTAATAATCCGTTCAATAAAAAAATCCTCCGCTTAAACGGAGGATTTTTATTTTGTAAATTTTTTCAAGTGAAATTTAGAATTCTTTGTGAATGATATGCTCGACTGCGCCCCAGTCTGACATACCACTTTCTGGCACAAGGAGTACGACTTCGTCTCCAATTCGTCCTTTGTGAAAGGTAATAGATGCTGTTAAAACCTTGTAACTTCTTCCTTCAGCATTTACCATCCATTGACCATTTGTCCCACCAGATACTAATTCTCCTCGTATGCGTTTACGTTCAATTGGGGAAATTTGTTTGTAAATAAAGGAGCCATTTTCTGGAATAGTAAGCTTCATGCGATCGCCTTCAACGAGTTTTGATTTACTGGCATAGTTGGCAGGAATAGTAAATATCTCACCTTCGTCACTCAGCATTTTTTCTCCGGTAAAGATACCCTCTAAGATTCTTCCATTTTTATCTGGGGCTACCGTTTGAGCGGGAGTTTTGATTACCTGAAGTGGTGCAGAAGGAAGAAGAGCTGTAGTTTCATCGAGTAGGTGAAGAAGAATATCCACCTGGTCTTTAATTTTATAAAGTGTATAGCGAATGAGTTCTGCTTTTGATGGATCATTTGGTACGGCTGGGGTTTGCTCTGGTTCTGTATCGGCGTCGGGTTCTTGCCTCACTTCTTTCGTTGCTGACGAAAAAGGAGGTACTGTGGATAGCGGGGGAGTAGGATTTTCAGGAGGAAGTGTCGAAAAAGAGTCTGAAGGAAGGTTTTTTAGAAATTTATCTTTGTTTTGGAAAAGGTCACTCACATGGTTCATAAAAATACATTCAAAAGTATTGAGATTGTCTCATGAGAGAAGCCTCACGTCAAGAAGAAAAAGCCTCACTTGTTTAGAGTGAAGCTTCAAACATATCGACTTTTGATTTTTTTTCTGGTTCAGCCAGTTGGGTACGTTCCATGATTTCTGCTTCTACAATACGACGATCGCGTCCATATTTCAAACGAGCCAGTTGTTTTATAGCAGCAGCCAATTCTTTGTTGCCACGTCTTGGAGGATAGCCCAGCATGTTAAATGGTTTTGCCGCCTCATTGTCAATGAGCATTTTGATATAATAGGAGAATTGTGGTGGATTGAGCAAATCATACGAACCAAAGACAGGTGAAAATTCTTTGGCCAAAATTTCAGCATCATCTGGTCCAATGCGTCCTGAGACAATAGTACCAACGTTACCAAGCACAGCGTCGCGTATTGGTGCCTTTCCTTTGTCATCCGTGAGCTGTCCCATATACTGGTGAGCGATCACCAGATCGAGTTTATATTTACGTGCTTCAGAGAGGATGGTGGCAATAGAATCAGTTACAAAGTTTTGGAATTCGTCGATATACAAATAAAAATCTTTGCGGTCTTCGGCTGCCATGTCTGCACGACCAAGGGCTGCCATTTGGAGTTTGGCTACGATGATAAGACCAATAAGTTTGGCATTGACTTCACCGGTTGTCCCTTTCGCTAGGTTGACAAGCAATATTTTTTGACTATCCATAGCTTCACGAAAATCAAAGCCAGATTTTTGCTGTCCCATGATGTTACGCATCATTTCATTTTCCACAAAGCGTCCAACTTTGGAAATCAAATAACCAAGCATTTCAGATTTATGGAAGTCACTGGTTTTGGCCATTTCTTTTTCCCAGAAAGCACGTACGACTGGATCTTGCAGTTTTTTCAAATATTTTTTGACATAGGCGTCATCAGTAAACATGCGTGGAATATCAATAATTGTACCAGGGTTGTCGAGATCGGCCATCAGTGTGAGCATCACATTACGCATGTTGTGTTCAAACATCGGTCCAATCATTTCTGGTGGAAATAGCTTATAGAAGATCGAAATCATTTCTTGGACAGCAAAATCTTTTTGATCTACTGATTTAGCTTCAAGCATGTTGAGTCCGATTGGACGCTCGAGATCAGAGGGATTGAACAAAATAACATCATCTGCCCGTTCTTTTGGAATATGCTCAAGAATATCCTCAACGAGATCTCCATGAGGATCAATAACACAGAGTCCTTTTCCTGCCAAAATATCTTGGATCGCCATGTTGGCGAGGAGAACAGATTTTCCACTTCCAGATTTTCCAATCATGTAGAAATGTCTTCGACGATCACCTTCTTTCATGTAGACGGGCGTATCAATACCACGATAAGGAACATGACCAAGAAGAAGACCAGTATTGGGCAGGTTGGATGGAGGTGGTGCTCGGCGTCCTGAGAGCCATTTGATGCGAGGCGCTTCTGTAGAATGGAGTGGAAGGTGCCACACCGAAGCCATTTCTTCTGTATTCAAGACCGAATAGTGATTTTCTGCAAAGGCACGATAAATAGATTCGCGAATGATTTTATTGGGATTCGAGGGAATAGAAGCGTGGAAATTGTTTCCATAACGATAAATAGCATACTGTCCAAAGGCATTGGCCATGTTATCGAGATTCATTTGCGCCACTTCACTACTGTCTGACACACTCAAAAGACGAATGGTTACTTCAAGAAGCCCTTTACTCATTTTTTCTTCCATTCCCTTGACCATTTCTTCTTCCATGGCTGAGAGTTGGTAGGTATGTTGAGGTTTATTTGGGTCATGCGGTTTGGGACTACTTAAGGTTTCACCCGCCAGATCCATGGTTTTAGCAAAAATTTTACCAGCAGTTGTTTGGGCAGCAACACGTTCAAATTTTTTTCCTTTCTTTACTTCACGAACAAGTTTGACAGTTTTTTTGCGCCAAGTTTTTTGTGCTGATCGAACAACAAATTGAATAACAGCAGAACTATTTTGTTCATGAATTTTTGAAAGTGTATTGAGGATTGCTGAGAGAGGATCAGAATCCATTTTTTTGTAGGTCCGATATGGAAATGATTTGTGGTTTGCTCCCGAGAGGTAGGCTGCTGTAATCTTACTATTTTCATGAAAGACATTGTAATCAATCATTTGTTCTATCTGTGCATTTGGATATTGTGCATGAACCTGCTGTTCTAGAAAACCTTCAAAGCGTCTTGGGGTATCAATATAAAAATAAATAAGTCCATCATGAATAACTATTTCAAAAGCAACATGATCATCTCTTCCGGCAAGCCAGCAGCCGAGTCCTTTTTGTGGTTTGAGGGCTGCCAAAGAAGAAAAAATAGTTTCTGTAATACCAATTTCTTCTCGAATTTGTTCAAGGCGGTCGTCACTCCCAAGTTGTCCACCTTGTCCTTCAGATTTTCTTTCTTTTGGTACCAAAATTTGTAATACGACTCGTTCTAATGATTTTTCTTGGCGATTTTTGGTATGCAAAATTGATCGTACAAGATATAAAATGGCTGTAAAAATCACAAGAACACCAAAAGCAACAAGCAGTACAATAAGGAGTGGGTTATTCTCTGAGGTTGAATAGGTATTGTATACACTCTCAGAACCAGAAGAGTAAACACTTATTTGAAAAAGAGACAGGGGCATAAAGAATTAAGGAATATGTTTTTTATGCTCGGAAAGAGCAATTATTTTTTCTGCCTTTATTTTTGCTTCTTGCTCAAGAAAAAAACGATTGATACCAGGAAGGAGTTTTAACCAATCAAAAATAAGTCGTATGATTTTTCCAAGACGAACTTTGGTGGTACTCAAAATTTGACGAATTTTATTGGCAGTTTCTTCTCCTTTAATTTTAAATTGCTGTTTTTGGACAGGTGTCAATGCTAAAAATACATCTCCCAAATTTTCTTCCATGATTTTTTCTATTTGGAGGATAAATGGATCTTTGAGAGAAGGAATAGGCTCGGGATGAGAATTTTGTTGATGTATTGCAACAGGGGCACGAGTACTGGTTTCGGGTGCTTCTTGTGTTTCTTCAAGGAAATGTTCGTTTTCCGTTGGATGTCCTTCCATGGCCTCAAGTGGAATTGGAGTTTCCGGTACGTAATCCGCCATTGGTTTTTCTGGAACAGGAGGAAAATCCATTGTTTGCTCTGGTGGAATTTGTTCTTGAGGGTGATTTAAAGCAGCATCTTCAGAATTCGGAAGGAAAGATGTGGGCATACAATACAATAAAGAAAATTGATTGCTACTAGTATAGCAAAAAAATAAAATAGCTACAATTTTTTGTGTGAAATTGCAATTATTCTTGCTGTATGTTATCTTCAAAGGAGATTTTTTAGTATTTTTACTATGGAAAAGAAGAATTTTTACTTGACCACAACCTTGCCATATGTCAATGCCGAGGCGCACATTGGACATGCTTTGGAATTTATCCAGGCTGATGTCATTGCTCGCTACCATACTCTTCTTGGTGAAAATGTGGTTTTTAATACTGGAACGGATGAACATGGCCTCAAGATTTATCGTAAAGCTCTTGAGAATAATGAAACACCACAAGAATACTGCGATCGTTATGCTTCCAAATTTGCTGCGCTCAAAGATATCTTCAATTTGAGTTATACCAATTTTATCCGCACAACTGACCCGGGGCATAAAGCGGCTGCTCAGGAATTTTGGCGTTTGTGTGAAAAAAATGGAGATATTTATAAAAAGAAATATTCAGTGAAATATTGTGTTGGCTGTGAGCTGGAGAAGACAGAAAGTGAGCTTATTGAGGGTAAGTGTCCGATTCATCCCAAAAATGAGATTGAACTTCTTGATGAAGAAAATTATTTTTTCCGTTGGTCAAAGTATCAAGAACCACTTTTGAAGTTATATAGAGATAATCCTGATTTTGTCGTGCCTGCCAATCGTCTGACTGAAATAACCAATTTTGTGGAAGCTGGGCTTCAGGATTTTAGTATTAGTCGCCTCAAAGAAAAAATGCCTTGGGGAGTACCTGTGCCTGGGGATGATGCACATGTGATGTATGTGTGGTTTGATGCACTCATCAACTATATCTCTACTTTGGATTGGCCTACGGCTAAGGCGAACTTTGAAACATTTTGGCCTGGTATTCAGGTAGCTGGCAAGGACAATTTGCGTCAACAATCAGCTATGTGGCAGGGGATGCTCCTTTCAGCTGGACTTCCAACGAGTAAACAGATCTTCATTCATGGATTTATAACCAGTGGTGGCCAGAAAATGAGTAAAAGTATTGGGAATGTGATTAATCCACTGGAAGTGATTGAAAAATATGGGATTGATGCTATGAGGTTCTTTTTGCTTGGTGCTATTCCAGCCTATGATGATGGGGATTTTACATTTGAACGCTTTGAAGAATATTATACAGCGAATCTTGTAAACGGTATTGGTAATTTGACGTCACGTATTGTTACCATGATTGAAAAATATGCTGACGGGAAGATTCCGGCTGTTCAAGCGAGTGAATTTTTTGCGGTAGAGAATTTTTGGGGGAAATATGAAAATTATTTAAATGCATATCAATTTGATTTGGTGGTCAGTAGTATTATTGGCTTGGTTGCACAGTGCGATCAAAAAATTTCTGAAGAAAAACCCTGGGAAAAAGCCAAACAGGGAGAAGATATTTCAGGTCTCTTGTATGATCTTGCAGAAACGCTTCGTCATATTGCCCTTGCACTGTTGCCGATTATCCCATCTACGGCTGAAAAGATTTTGAAATCACTGGGGATTGAAAAAAATTCACTTCTTAGTTTGAAAGAAGAAACGGTTTGGGGAAGCCTTTCTAAGGCCACTCTCATTCAAAAACAAGATATTTTATTTCCAAGACTTACAAAATAGCTTTATTTTTATAAAATTTGTATGGAATTCATCGATGTTATCTTACTCATTATCATTGGTGGTTTTGCCCTTTTTGGTTTGTGGTTTGGATTTGTTCATACACTCGGCTCGCTCATTGGAACCATACTTGGAATTTATTTGGCCAGTCGTTTTTATGAACCATTTGCTAATTGGATCATTCAAACAACTGGTTGGGGAGCAAATTTTAGTCGAGTTATCATGTTTGCGATTGCTTTCATTGTCATAAACCGTTTAGTTGGGTTTGCATTTTGGCTTCTCGATAAATTTTTCTCTCTTGTTACCCATCTCCCGTTTATTCGCTCGATTGATAGACTTTTTGGTTTAGTACTCGGTGCTTTTGAAGGGGTTATTACTGTTGGCTTTGTCATTTTCTTTATTGAACGCTATCCACTTTCTCCTGCCTTTATGGAAAAACTCAGTATGTCGTTTGTTGCTCCATTTGCTGTCGGAGTTGCTGCGATTCTTTGGCCACTGTTGCCAGAAGCATTGAAAATACTCAAATCAACAGTGGACTATGTCCACCATAAAGTTATATAAGCTAAGGTATGATAATCGATACCCATGCACATATTCAGTTTGATGCTTATAAAATTGATCGAGAAGAAGTAATACTGCGTTGTGCAAAAAAAAATTTAATTTTGAATTTAGTTGGAACTCAAAAAGATACAAGTCGTCGAGCGGTTGAAATGGCTGAGCAGTATGAAAACATGTACGCCAGTATTGGCACCCACCCAATACATTTGCATTCAACCCATGTCGATGAAGAAGAATCAAGTTTTCTTTCTCGTGAAGAAAATTTTGATGAAGACTATTATGAAAAACTCGTTCAGTCTCCCAAAGTCATTGGGATAGGCGAGTGTGGTCTTGATTTATTCCATCTTCCCAAAGATAAATCAGTAGAAGAGGTGCTGCAAAAACAAACAGAAGTTTTTTTGCAGCATGTTGAATTTGCTGATAAACATAATTTGCCACTCGTGATCCATTGTCGCGATGCGCATGATCAAATGATTGAGTTACTTGAGTCTTTGAAGAGGTCTATTCGTGGAACAGTGCATTGTTATACCAGTAATTGGGAGCATGCCCAAAGGTATTTGAATTTAGGACTATTTTTAGGTTTTACTGGGGTGGTGACTTTTCCCCCCAAGAAGCTGAATCCTGCGCCACAAATTCATCTCACTGAAGTAATAGAAAAAATGCCACTTGATCGAATTGTGGTGGAAACTGATTCACCCTATCTAGCAGCCCAGGCTTACCGCGGGCAGCGAGCAGAACCGTGGATGGTAGAGGAAGTGATTGGCTTTATTGCAAAGGTTCGAGGAGTCGAGCCAAAGAAAATGGAAGAGCAAATTTTTCAAAATACGGTTGCTCTATTTGATCGTATAAAAAGGTAAACTTTGACGGAGATATATATTTTTTGGCTCTATAGAGGCCTAAAATTTTTAAGGGTATTGACGGATTTTTTCATTTAGGGTATACTATAAAATTTTCTTTATAAATTTTGCTAATTTTAGCCAATTTTATCCACAGTTTCAGCCAAAAAAAGCATTGACATTCTCAGGGAGAAAGGTACAATATGGTCGCTAAGGAAAGAGTCTTTTTTGGTGAATATTCAGAAAATTGTTTTGCTGTTTGCATAGATTGCAATTATACGTATGAATACGCCTTTACCCAAAAAAACTGACTCTGATAAAGAATATATACGGCTTGGAATGCGCATCATTGGAGATTTTGGAGCAACGCTCGCGGTTCCAGTAGTGATTTTTGTCTTGATTGGACAGTGGCTGGATGAAAAATATCATCATACTTATCTGTTTACTGCCATTGCTTTTGTTGTTGCGGCGATCACTTCTGCCAGAATGATTTACAAAAAAGCCAAATATTACGATAAAGCGTATCACGATATTGAAAAGAAATAATTATGTCTACATTCCACATTCCTGAACTTGCTCCTGACGTACTTTTGATGGTTGGGAATTTTCCTATTACCAACACCATGGTAAATGTGTGGATTGCACTTATTATTTTTCTGATACTTGGTATTTTTATCCGTCGATCCGTTTCACTTCGTCCTCGCAAGCTTCAAAATTTTTTTGAATATATTCTCGAATCAGTGCTCAATACGTTTGATCAAGTGACGGGGGACAGAAAGAAGACCATGAAATTTTTGCCGATTGTCGGAACTATTTTCTTTTTCATTTTACTTTCCAATTGGATTGGACTGTTACCAGGGGTAGGTGCGGTTACGTTTGATGGAAAAGAAGCACTTCGTCCAGCAAATACTGATCTCAATTTGACGGTTGTTATGGCTCTGGTAGCTGTTATTGGATCACATATTGCGGGGCTGTTTACTGTTGGTGTTTTTACTCATATTGGAAAGTTTATTCAGATTGGTGGAATTGTCAAAAGTTTCAAAAAAGGACCTATTGGTATCTTTGCTGCACTCGTAGAATTTATGGTTGGTATTCTCGAGATTGTTGGAGAGATGGCAAAAGTACTTTCTCTTTCACTTCGTTTGTTTGGAAATATTTTTGCGGGAGAAGTCCTCATCATTGTTATTCGATCATTGGTAGGAATTTTGGTACCAACACCTTTTATGATGCTTGAGCTTTTGGTTGGATTAATTCAAGCTGCGGTTTTTGCTATTTTGACCCTTGTGTACTTTACGGTTGCTACCAGTCAGCCACATGGGGCAGAGGAAGGATCACATCACTAATATTGAGACTAAAAGTGAAAGTTTGCTTTTACTTTTATTCTTAATACTAAGGGACGTATCGAGGTTAAAAACTAACCCCCTAACCCTCGCGTACAAACTTTAGAAAGGAAAAATATATGGAAAGTATGAGTCATGAGTCTATCGTGGTTATCATGAAAGCTCTTGCTATCGGTATTGGTGGTATAGCTCCAGCACTTGCGATTGGTAAAATCGTCGCAAAAGCTATGGAAGCAATTGGACGCAATCCAGAAGCATCTGGAAAATTGTTTGTCCCAATGCTTCTTGGTGCTGCGTTTGCAGAAGCTATTGCTATCTACGCTCTTGTCGTGGTATTTACCCTCAAGTAAATCGATTTGTCCGGGGGAGTTTCTCCCGGCATAATCGGAATATTTTGAAAAACTAAATTTTTATGTATGGCTACCATGAATACAGAAGTTCACAGTGTAGAGAATTCAGGCGAAGAAAGTGTTTTTGCATCATTGGGACTTGATACTCATATTTTTGTCTCTCAGCTTATCAACTTTGTATTGGTATTTTTGGTTGTTTGGTTTTTGATTTTAAAGCCATTGACCAAAAAAATGGAAGAGCGCAAAAATATTATTGATGAAAGTCTCGATAAAGTAAAAGAAGTGGAGAGTAACCTCATGATGAGTGAGGAAAAATATAAAGAAAAACTTGATGAAGCGAAGCGTGATGCCAATGCTGTACTTGAAAAAGCACATGCTGATGCTACGGCTCTCGGAGAAAAAATGAAAGAAACGACTCGGCAAGAAATCGATACTTTAGTTGCTCAGGCAAAAAAAAGTATTGCGCTTGAACGTGAAGAAGCACTTCTCTCTGTAAAAAATCATGCTGTTGATCTGATTGTGGCTGCACTCACAAAAGTAGTTGGAAGTGAAATGAGTGAGAAAACAGATAAAAAAGTGATTGAAGATGCTTTGAAATCAATGAAGTAAGACTCGTCTGTCATTTCGATCTCGACCGTAGTGGAGGGAGAGAAATATTTCTTACATAATACTTTGTAAAAAAGATTCCTCGTTTCACTCGGAATGACAAAATTGAAACTCATATGAAAATATCAAATAGACAATTAGCCAAAGATTTGTACCATACGTTGCAGGAGGTCAAAGAAAAAGACCATTCGCAGGTACTCAAAAATTTTGTCGAGTTACTCCTGAAACTCCGAAGAATGTCACAGGCCAACCGTATCATTGAAGAATATGTAGAGTATGAGAAACAAATGAACGGAGAGGTAACACTCGAAGTAACGACCGTACATGCGTTGAGTGCTGAAATGAAAAAAGTAATAGAAAAAAAATTTGGTGATAAGGTAGACCTGCGAGAAAAAATAGATGAAACAATTCTCGGTGGAATGATTCTAAAATCAAAAAATACTATTTATGATGCGAGTGTGCGAGGAGCGCTTCATCAATTAAAAAATTCTCTCTAAATTAAATTATAACCAAATTGTCATTTCGAACGAAGTGAGAAATCTTTCCAGAAAATATCCTTACGAAAGATTCCTCCCTACGGTCGGAATGACAAAATACTAAATTACTCATATGTCTACGAATGCCATTGTAAACGAACTTAAAAAGCACATTGAAAGTTTTGAAAAAAACGTTCAAATGGAAGAAGTGGGTACTGTTCTGGAAGTAAAAGACGGTATTGCACTGATTTCTGGTCTTGAAAAATGTCAGGCACAGGAAATGTTGGAATTCCCAGGCAATGTTATGGGAATGGCACTCAACCTCGAAGAAGAAACAGTGGGTGCGGTAATTTTGGGAGACTTCAAAGGAATCAAACAAGGTGATATTGTAAAACGCACTGGACGCATTATGTCTGTCCCAGTAGGAGACATGATGATTGGGCGCGTGGTCAATGCTCTTGGAGAAGCGATTGATGGAAAAGGAGAAATCAAATCAAAAGATTTGTATCCAGTAGAGCGTGTTGCATCTGGTGTTATGAGTCGTGAACCCGTCAATCGTCCAATGCAAACTGGTATCAAAGCGATTGATGCGCTTATTCCAATTGGAAGAGGACAACGTGAGCTTATTATTGGTGATCGCCAGACAGGAAAAACTGCCATTGCCATTGATACTATCATCAACCAAAAAGGACAGAATATTATCTGTATTTATGTTGCGATTGGTCAAAAAGAATCAAAGGTAGCACGTCTCGTGGCCAAACTTCGCGATGCTGGTGCTATGGACTATACGGTAGTGGTAGCAGCGGGTGCAAGTGAACCAGCTCCAATGTCATACCTTGCTCCATACTCTGGGGTGGCTATGGCTGAATACTTTGCTGACAAAGGAAAAGATGTCCTCATTATCTACGATGATCTTACTCGTCAGGCCTGGGCATATCGCGAAATGTCGCTTCTTCTTCGTCGCCCACCAGGACGTGAAGCTTACCCTGGAGACGTATTTTATCTTCACTCACGTCTTTTGGAACGTGCATGTAACCTCAACAAAGAACATGGTGGTGGTTCAATTACTGCACTTCCAATTATTGAAACACAAGCCGGAGATATTTCAGCCTATATTCCAACCAATGTAATTTCTATTACTGATGGACAGATTTTCTTGGAAACTGATTTGTTCTATAAAGGTATTCGCCCAGCATTGAACGTGGGTCTCTCCGTTTCTCGTGTAGGTGGATCTGCTCAAACCAAACCAATGAAAAAAGTAGCAGGAAGTATGAAACTTTCACTCGCGCAGTTCCGTGAACTTGAAGCTTTTTCTCAGTTTGCCAGTGATCTCGACGCTGATACCAAACGTCAAATTGACCGAGGTCGTCGCCTCACCGAGCTTTTGAAACAACCTCAATATGCTCCAATGCCAGTAGAACAGCAAGTTGTTTCTATTTATGCTTCAAGTAAAGGCTACCTTGATGATGTAGACATGGATAAAGTAAAAGAATTTGAAATGGGACTTTTGGAGTTTATGAAAACCACTCGCGCGGCACTTATGGATAAAATCCGCGAAGGACAGTGGGGTGAAGAAGTCGAAGCCGAACTTAAAGCAAGTATTGAAGAGTTTAAAAAACAATAAATATGGCAGTGAGCGGAAAAGCAATTAAAACTCGCATCAAGTCTGTAAAAAATACCAAAAAAATGACGAAAGCCATGGAAATGGTATCTGCAGCGAAAATGCGAAAATCTGTGGGAGCTGCGCTCTCAACTCGAAGTTATGCAACTCTTGCACAAGAGTTACTGCATAATCTTTCGACACTTGAGAAAAAAATGGTTCCACTGCTTGAAACACGTCCAGTACAAAAGATGCTGGTGGTTTTAATTGCGTCAAACCGAGGACTGTGTGGAAGTTTTAATTCCAATGTATTCAAAAAAGCAGGACAAATTTTGAAAAATAAACAAAATATTGCTCTTCATCGTATACCAAATGGGAAGGAAATTTTGCCAGCAGAGCAGGTAGATATTGAGATTCTCGGTATTGGTAAAAAAAGTGCGCAGTTTGCCAAAAAGATGGGACTGCCTTTGATTGCAGCTTACGATAACCTCAGTGAAAAGCCTTCATTTGGTGATGTGCTTTCTATTACTCGTTTGATTTTGGACAGTTTCAAAAAACAAGCCTATGATAAAGTTGTCGTGGTCTACACACACTTTCGCTCAGCTTTGGCACAAGAGGTAAAAGTCAGACAAATGCTTCCTGTATCGGAAGTTGACCTCAACAAAATGCTGGATGAAACAGCCATACTTTCTAGTGAAACCAATGAGATAAAAGCCATGAAAAATTATGTCTTTGAACCAGATATAAAAACTATTTTGCTCGATGTACTCCCACGACTTGTCGAGGTTCAACTCTATGAAGCAATCCTCGAATCAGCTGCCAGTGAACATAGCGCACGTATGATGGCCATGAAAAATGCCAGTAGTGCCGCCGGGGATATGATTAGCGCTTTGACTCTAGAATATAACAAAGCCCGTCAGGCCGGTATTACGAGAGAAATCAGTGAAATCGTTGGCGGTGCTGCTGCACTTGAATAACTCCAAGTGCACTGTCATTCCTCACCCCTGCGGGGATTCGGAATGACAACTTTGATAAAATAATTATTAACTACATACGTAAAACGTTTCTAATGCTTATACGACATATGAATACAGGAACAATCTCACAAATTATCGGAGTGGTCGTTGATGTGAACTTTCCTTCAGAAGTTCCAGGAATTTTGAATGCTCTTGAAGTAAAAAATCAAAAAGGAGAAAGTATTATCCTTGAAGTACAACAACACCTTGGTGGAAACAATGTTCGTACCATTGCTATGGGTGCAACCGATGGACTTTCTCGTGGCACAGAAGTTACTGACACAGGCAAGCCAATCTCCGTACCTGTTGGAGACGTAACTTTGGGTCGCATGTTTAATGTCGTTGGCGATCCAATCGATGGAAAACCAGCACCAAAGTCAAAAAAATTGTATCCAATTCACCGCAAAGCGCCAGATTTTAAAAGTCAATCTCAAAAAACTGAAATTTTGGAAACTGGTATCAAAGTTATTGATCTTCTTTGTCCATTTTTGAAAGGTGGAAAAGTAGGTCTGTTTGGTGGAGCTGGAGTAGGAAAGACGGTTATGATTCAGGAACTTATCCGTAACATTGCCCAAGAACACGGTGGATATTCCATGTTTGCGGGAGTAGGAGAACGTACTCGTGAAGGAAATGACCTGTACCGAGAAATGGAAGAATCAGGAGTTTTGAATAAAACAGCTTTGGTGTTTGGACAAATGAATGAACCACCAGGAGCTCGTGCTCGTGTCGCTTTGACAGCGCTTGCCATGGCTGAATATTTCCGTGATGAAGAAGGACGCGATCTCTTGCTCTTTATCGACAATATTTTCCGTTTCACTCAGGCTGGATCTGAAGTATCTGCGCTGCTTGGACGTATGCCTTCGGCCGTTGGTTACCAACCAACTCTGGCAACTGAAATGGGTGCACTTCAAGAGCGTATTACTTCAACTGACAAAGGTTCTATTACTTCAATTCAAGCAGTTTATGTACCAGCCGATGACTTGACTGATCCAGCACCTGCTACCACTTTTGCTCACCTTGACTCTACTGTTTCACTCAACCGTGCCCTGACTGAACTTGGTATTTATCCAGCTGTAGATCCACTCGACTCAAGTTCAACCATGCTTGATCCAAATATCGTGGGAGAAGAACACTATCGTATTGCTCGTGAAGTACAGCGAATACTCCAGCGTTATAAAGACCTTCAAGATATTATTGCCATTCTTGGTATGGAAGAATTGTCTGATGATGACAAACGTCTAGTTACTCGCGCACGTAAGATTCAAAAATTTCTTTCACAACCATTCTTTGTGGCAGAACAATTTAGTAGTATTCCTGGACGTTATGTCCCAGTCACTGAAACTGTTCGTGGATTTAAAGAAATTTTGGAAGGGAAACATGATGATAAGCCAGAGTCTGCGTTCTACATGAAAGGTTCTATAGACGAGGTAACAGCATAATTTTTATTTTGGGCGCATTGCTTCGTTACTTTGGTGCGTGCCTCGCTCAACGTATTAAGGACATACGTTTCGCTCGGTACTCCCAAGTGCCTTGCACTGCATCCCAAAATAAAAATTATAAACTAGACCAAATATGCAAATGAATTTTAAAATTGTTACTCCAGATGGCATCATCTATGAAGATGTTGTAGATCAAGTAAGTTTGCCCACCAAAAGTGGAGAAATTACTGTACTCCCACATCATATTCCTTTGATTTCAGTTATTCGCTCTGGAGAAATTCGTATTCAAAAACAAAACGAAGAAACGGCTCTCGCTGTTTCGAGTGGTGTGCTTGAAGTACGTGAAAACAATGAAATTATTGTTATTGCTGACACGGCTGAACGTGCTGAGCATATTGATTTGGAACGTGCCGAAACAGCTCGTAAGCGTGCTGAAGAGCTTCTCAAGCAGGAAGTATTTGAAGACGACAGGCAATTTGCACTCCTCCAAGCACAGATGGAAAAAGAACTCGCACGTATTCGTGTTGGGAAGAAATATAAAAACATTTCTCTCTAATAAAAGGCACCAGTTCGGTGCCTTTTATTTATCCACATTGCATGAAGCAAAAATGTTTCGTATACTAGAGAGGTATTTTTAACATTCTTACTTATGGGCTGTGAATGTGACATCGAACCTTGTGTTGCTTGCGGCGTATGTGAGGAATGTGGATGTGATTGTGGAGAGTAACACGGGAAGAAAACGGAGAGCACTCCGTTTTTTGATTCAAAATTGACCAAATAAAGATTTTTGGGTACCATAGAAAGACTTTTTTGATACTGGAAAACTATGCCAGGAGATAAATTTACAGCAGTTTGGGTATCTCATACTTCAATGAGTGATTTTTTGCGTTGTCCAAGGGCCTATTTTTTAAAAAATATTTACAAAGATCCAAAGACCAATCATAAAATAAAGCTGATGAGTCCCGCATTAGCACTTGGTCAAAGTGTCCATGAAGTTTTAGAATCGCTTTCGAATATTCCTGCAGCGAAACGCTTTACTGAAGAACCACTTATGGACAAATTTGATAAATCCTGGGCCAAAGTAAGTGGAGTGAAAGGCGGATTTGTTGATGAATCTTCTGAATATGCCTATAAAAAGAGGGGACAAGAAATGATCAAAAGAGTCTGGAACAATCCTGGGCCTATTGGGGGTCTATCAGTAAAAATTCAACAAGATCTTCCATACTTTTGGCTTTCAGAAGAGGAAAATCTTATTCTCTGCGGAAAAATTGATTGGCTCGAGTATTTACCTGACAGTGATAGTGTTCATATTATTGATTTTAAGACTGGAAAAAATGAAGAAGAGGAAAATTCCCTGCAACTTTCTATTTATCATCTGCTCGTTCATAAATGCCAAAAACGAAATGTTACCAAAGCAAGCTATTGGTACCTCGAAAAAAATGATTTTCTGACAGAAAAAACACTCCCTGCTTTGGAAGAAGCCGAAAAAAATATTCTTGATATTGCACGGCAGATCAAATTAGCCCGGCAGTTAAAACGCTTTAAATGTTCAAAAGATGTTTGCCAAAGCTGTAGTCCATACGAAGATATTCTTGCTGGAAAAGCGGAATTTGTAGGTATAGATGGATACAATTATGATGTATATATACAAAAAAGTCCTGTTGGAACGGATCGAGAAAGTATAATTTTGTAAGGTTGACGATTGTACCACTTTATGGTAAAGTCTAAACTTCCAAAGGGGAGAAATTTGAGTCAAAATTCTATGGATCGAGGTCTCGACGATGACCCTCAAACAACTCAGGACTCTATTATCTATTTTATAACCATTCACACTGAAAAGGCTATTTTGTAAAGTAGCTTTTTTTTATTACTTATAGGGTTTATTTTCTTTTGTATGGACAAACAAGAACTCAAGGGGAAAACAATTCTTCTGGTGCATGCTGGAAATGAAGGCAAGTACTTTATTGCCCGCGAACTCAAAAAACGGGGACTCCGTGTTATATGTCTTCATCGTGAAGAAATAAAAGAATTGTCAGAAGCCGTAGATCATTGGATTGTTTCAGAACTCAATGACCATAAAGATTCTATTGCGGCGGTGAAAAATTTCTTGAGTGCAAATCCAAAAATAAAACTTGATGGTGTGGTCACATTTTGGGAAGAATGTGTTTTTTTGACTTCCAAACTCGCTGAAGCATTTCAACTCATTGGTATTCCATACCAGGTTGCTGAGCGTGCCAAGAACAAATATCTTTTTCGAGAATTTTGTAATAAAAATGGAATTCCTGCACCTCGTCACATGAAAATTTCTGGGACAAAAGATATTCCAACTATTGAGAAGCAACTCAATTATCCTCTTGTCATTAAACCAATTTATGGCGCAGTCAGTGCGTTTGTAGTAAAGGTAAAAAATCGACAGGAACTCGAAGAAACATATGAATATATTAAAAATAACATTAAATCCTATTGGCTGGCGGCTGAGTGGGAAAACTTGGAACTTCTCGTAGAAGAATTTATTGATGGAGATGAAGTGGATATTGATATCTTGCTCCAAAATGGAAAAATTAAATTCTACTCAATTGCTGACAACTTTAATAAAAACAAAAATAAATTTTTTGTAGACAATGGTCAAGCTATTCCATCTGGTCTTCCTGAACCTGACCAGGATGCACTCATTACCATGGCTGAAGAAGCGATTGAAAAGCTTGGCATCCAAAACGGTTGTGTTCATTTTGAAGCAAAATCTACCAAAAATGGTCCTGTGCCAATTGAAGTGAACCTTCGTATGGGTGGGGATTACATCTACTATTATATCCGAGACTCTTGGGGCGTTGATTTTGTAGAATATTCTGCCAAGATTGCTTTGGGTGAATACATTAAAATTGAAAAACCAGAATTGCCTCTGCGCTATATCATGGGATGGGATTTTGAAATTCAATCATCAGGAATTTTGGTTGAGCTTGATATTTCTCCAGAACTCAAGACCAAAAAATATTTGCATAAAATGTCCATTGGAAAAGAAATTGGAGATGTTATTTTGCGCCCCCCAGAAGGATACGATGGTTTAGGCTGGATTACTGTCTATGGTGACAATCTTCTTGATGCAGAAGATAATCTCAAAGAAGCACTTGAACTGGTACATTATAAAGTCGTTGAGTTTGATGAAGAATCTTCTCTTGGAAGAACGTCTCGAAAAAATAGTTTGTCTACAGCTGTGATTACAAAAGATCGACTCATGCAGGCTGCGAAAATTGAAAAAGCACAAAATATATTGATTGAGGATCAACGAAAGCTTCATATTGGAATTGCAACGAATATTTTAGACTATAAATTGGGAGACCTCCATGCTGATGGACAAAAGGTGACAAAAGATATTGAAAAAGAGTTAAAAAAACGTGGATACAAAGTAACCCTATTTGATTTTAACAATCTTCCAAAAACATTTTTTGACTTGGAACGCAGTAATGTAGATCTTATTTTCAATCTCTCCCAAGGGATGAATAATATGGAATCCATGAAACCACAGGCTGCTGCTTTTCTTGAGTCTTTTCATATTCCATTTACGGGTATCAATTCATTTAATCTAGCGCTTTGTCGTGACAAAATTCGCATGAAAAAATTGTTAACCTATCACAATATACCAACTCCGAAGTGGGATTATGCCTATACTATAAATGATAGCATTAGTGATGAACTCAAATATCCACTTATTGTAAAGCCAGGGAATGCATCAAATTCTATGGGGATCACCAATTCCTCTGTTGTGACGAATAAAATTCAGTTACAGAAACAATTGAAGCGTATTATTGAAGATTTACGGCGGCCAGCTTTAGTTGAAGAATATATTGAAGGAGAAGAATACAGCGTTTCTATCTTAGGAACTGATGATGAAGATCTTCGTGTACTCCCTTTGACTCGATCGGTTTTCAAAAAGATGCCCAAAGGTGCCTGGAATATTTATACAGAAAAAGCCAAACAAAAACCCATGGGTAATATTATTGTTCAAAATCCACTCAAAAATGTAAGCAAAAAGCTCGAATCTTTATTAACAGAGATTGCTCTTGATACCTATAAAATTATGCGTTGTCGAGACTATGGAAGAGTTGAAATTCGAGTCGATGAAGATGACAATCCATATGTTTTGGAACTCAATACCAATCCATTTTTGCACAATTTTGAGCATATGCTCAAAGCTGCACAAGTAACTGGTATGAAAGCAGGAGATTTGGTTGAAGAAATTATTCGTATTTCTTTATCTCGATTTAATCGAAAGAAACAACATTACTACAAACGCAGTGCTACCAAATAAATCTATGGAGAAAAAAAATTTGGAAATACAGAGAGTGACAGACCTTTTACAGGCAGAACATATTTGGAAACAATTAAGTCCCGAGGAAACTATTTATGATTCTTGGGAATTCCGCGCCTTGTTTCAAAAATATCACCAAAAAGAAATTCGTTTTTATGTTGGTTTTGTTGATGGTGTCATGATTGGTGTACTTCCACTTCAGTATAATGCAGACAAAGGATGGATTGAGTTTTTTGGGGGAGACTATATGGAGGATAACCGATTGTTTATTGCGTCCGGATATGAAAACTATCGGCAAGATTTTTATGAATACTTAAAAACTCTTGGGGAGAAAATAAAACTTGAATATATCCGAGCAGAGGACGATTTTACAAAAACATTTGAAGTTGCTGATCAAAAATGGGTTTTGCCGCTTACTGGGTTTCAATCTTATACTGACTTCCTTGAAGATTCTTTTGAAGGAAAAACAAAAAATACTTTTTATCGAAAAATAAAAAAGATTGAACAAAACCAGATTGAAATTCAGAGGAACAATTTTGATGATTTAGAGCTTTTGTTTGAATATAACAAGCTGATGTTTGGGGATCATTCTTCTTTCAATGATCGTCCATTTCATCAGGAAATTTTTCGAGATTTGGTAAAAATTCCTGAGTTTACTCCAGAAATTTTAACTTTTCTCATAAATGGAGAAAAGGAAGCCATATCATTTTCTTTGCAATATAAGGGATGGTATGAATTTTTCTTGTTTGGACTACGTCCTGATAAAATCAAAGATCTCAGTACTTTTATCAATGTTCAAAATATTCAAAGAGCGATTGATACAAAAGCAAATTACTTTGATGCTTTTGTAGGAGCCTATGGTTGGAAAGATCGTTGGCATTTCACACCCATTGCACAGTATAAATTTACTTTCGGTTTCTAATGTATGATTCGATTTGAACAGATACAGGATCTAGAAAATGCACGAAAATGGTGGCACCATTTTTCTCCAGGAGAAATGCTCTATGACGAGTGGGAATTTCGTTGGCTTTTTTATAAGCAAGAAGAATATCCTCTCCACTTCTTTCTCGGATTTGAAAATGACGAACCTATTGGATTATTACCACTCCAAAAAAATACAGACAAAAATTGGTATGAATTTTTTGGCGGTCAGTATATGGAAAATAATCAGATATATGTAAAACCTGGATATGAAGAAGCACGTCGTGAATTCTATAAATTGTTACACGAAAAAACAAATCTTGAATATCTGATAGGGGATGATAGCGCGACCAAAGCGCTCCCAGTTATGGATGAGAAATTTTTTCTTCCACTTTCCGACTTACAATCTCTTGAAGATTACTTTCAAAAATACTTTGATGGAGAAGGAAGAGGAAAAATGCGACGAAAGATGCGCCATATTGAAAACGAAAATATCCATATTATTAAAAACCATTTTGAAGATATTGAACAATTTTTTCAATTTAATATTGCAAATTTTCAAGAAAGTTCAACTTTTCATTTAAAGGGTCGAAAAGAGTCTTTTCGAGAAATTCTCTCTTTTAAGCATCCGATTTACCTTTTAAGTTTTTATAAAGAGAATGAACTCTTAGGTGTATCTTTGGCAGTCATTGGCCATGATAAAACATATGAATATCTTAATTTAGGAGTGAATACTTCAGCACCACGTGATATGAAGTCGTATATACACCTAAAAAATATTGAAACCGCTCTTGAAGCTGGTGCACAGGTTTTTAATGCCGGATGTTCTGATTGTGGCTGGAAAGGGCTTTTTCACCTCGAAAGATCGCCTCAGTATCAGTTTCGTCTTCCCTCAGAATAGTCGTTTGACAAAAGCTCATTTTTGGGCTATACTCATGGCCTAATTATTTTTCTGATTATCGAGCTAAGTAAGACCCTGACCTAACATCAGGGCGAACAAGCGACGATAACATTACCTCAGGTTTTATGCAAATTCGTAATATCGCCATCATCGCTCACGTAGACCACGGCAAGACCACTCTTACCGATTCTTTGATGCGCCAAACTGGAATGGTAACAGACGAGAGTGTAAGTATGGATAGTAATGCTCTTGAGCGTGAGCGTGGTATTACCATTTATGCCAAAAATGCCTCTCTTTTTTATAAAGATGTAAAAATCAATATCGTTGATACCCCAGGCCATGCTGACTTTGGTTCAGAGGTAGAACGTGTGCTTCGATCGATTGACTCTGTGCTTTTGGTTGTTGATGCGCAGGAAGGTCCAATGCCTCAGACTAAGTTTGTACTCAAAAAATCTCTCGAACTGGGTCTCAAACCAATTGTGGTTGTCAATAAAATTGACAAGCCCGCTGCACAGCCAGATGTGGTACACGATCAGGTTCTTGAACTTTTTATGGATCTTGGTGCCAATGATGAGCAACTCAATTTTCCAACCGTCTATGCGATTGGGAAACTTGGTGTAGCCAAACTCAAGATGAGTGACGAGGCCAAAGACCTTTCTCCACTGCTTGATATGGTTCTCTCTCATGTGCCAGCAGCACCATCTGATACGACAAGTCCTTTCCGTATGCAGCCATTTAACCTTGCCTATGATAACTTTCTTGGACGTATGGCCGTTGGTCGCGTATATGAAGGTATTTTGAAAGTTGGAGATAAAGTTGTTGTCAAAAAACCTGATGGAGAAAAACGAAATGGAAGTATTACTAAAATTTATAGTTTTCACGGGACAAATCGTAAAGAAGTGCCAGAAGCTCAAGCTGGAGATATTGTCATGATTGCTGGTATCTCAGACATCTATATTGGTGAAACGATTTGTCAAAATGATTCGCAAGAACCGCTTCCTGCTATCACTATTGATGAACCTACTATTGCCATGAACTTTTTGGTCAATAGTTCTCCTTTTGCCGGAAAAGATGGGAAATTTGTGACCAATAGTCAGATTAGAGAACGCCTTGAAAAAGAACTGGAAGTCAATGTGGGACTCAAAATTGATTTCGATGCCTCTGATCATTACAAAGTCTATGGACGAGGTGAAATGCACATTGCCATTCTGCTTGAAAATATGCGCCGTGAAGGATATGAACTTCAGGTTTCACAACCACAGGTTATTATCAAAATGGAAGGAAAAGATAAGATGGAACCATTTGAAGAAGCGACTGTTGATGTACCGACAGAGTTCATGGGTATTGTAATTGAAAAGATGAGTAAACGAAAAGGCAACATGACGAACATGCAAAATAACGGCAACATGACTCGTATTATTTTTGAAATTCCAACTCGTGGGCTTCTTGGTTATCGTGGTGAATTTATTATGGATACCCGTGGAGAAGGAATTCTTGCCTCTCGTGTGATTGGTTTTCGTCCATATGTTGGAGAAATTGAAAAACGTTCTGTGGGGTCTATGATTTCCAGTGTTACGGGGAAAGCTTTGGGTTACTCGCTTTGGAACCTTCAGGATCGTGGAGTACTCTATATTGGACCAAATACTGAGGTCTATGAAGGTATGGTTATTGGAAACGTGGCCAAAGGCAATGAAATGGCAGTAAATCCAACCAAAGGAAAACAGCTTACCAACATGCGTGCCAGCGGTTCCGACGACGCAATTATTCTGACTCCACCACTTCCGATTACCCTCGAGAGGGGAATGGAAATCATGGCAGAAGATGAATACCTTGAAATCACTCCAAACAATATCCGCCTTCGCAAACAGTTTTTGACAGAAAACGAACGCGTTCGCATGAGTCGTGGTGGAAATAAATAGAATTTTAGAATAAGGCCCTGACGAAAGTTGGGGCTTTTTTTGTAGATTGACAAAACCTCTAAAATAGGCTATAATAAGGCCAAATAAATACGTTTTCTCAATTTCGCTAAGGGAAGCGTATTTTTTTACCCTTTGGCCATACAGAGGGTTAAAAAGGTCGCTCGGTCATTCACAATTTAATATTCGATATTATGGTACTGCTTTTCTTTATCGGTTTTATTGACATGGTCATTATTTCCGCCTGGACCAAACTTGTGAGCGATAACAAGATCATGGCCAGTGGTGTAGTAACGGTTATCAATATCGTTACTTGGTATTATGTCCTTCAGACTATACTTGAAGACATGGGAAACTGGAGACTCATTGCTGTTTATGCAATTGGCTGTGCGCTTGGCACCATGCTCAGCACCTATTACTTTCAGTTAAAGGCCAAAAAACAGGCAAAAGCTTCACTTTTAGGAGCACCTGCATCACAAGAAATTTAATTTTAATCTAATCTATGAAATTGGACGATGTTCCACTTCTCGGCGAAGAGCCCAACCCGTAGAAACCACTCTGTAATTTTTACATATTTTGTAAAGTATCAGAGTGGTTTTTTTGTACTTGAAGAGCACCCCTGCCTATGCTATTCTAAAAGAGTAAATTTTTTATATACGTTTCTATGTCAAAACTTTTTATCCCTCTTATTCTTGGAACTGCTCGTGAAGGACGTCAGTCAGAAAAAGCAGCTCGCTTTCTTTTTGCTGAGTTACAAAAGCATGAACAAATAGAAACGCAATTTATTGATGTTCGTGATTGGGTAAAAACATCCGTGACTTATGCTCCGTGGATGAACAGCTCTATAACAAAACCCTGGCAAGAATTGGCGGGCAGGGCAGATGGTTTTGTGGTGGTGATTCCTGAATATAATCATGGATATCCCGGAGAGCTAAAAATTTTGCTTGATTATGCCTACAGTGAATATGAAAAGAAAGCCGTAGCGGTGGTTGGAGTTTCTTCTGGTGATTTTGGTGGGGTTCGGGTGATTGAACACCTCCAACCAATTTGGAATTATTTAAAAATGGTCTTTGTGCCAGAACCGCTGTCATTTCCCAATATCAAAGACGTGTTTGATGAAAATGATGTTCCAAAAGACGAACATTATCATGAGCGGACTGAGAAGTTTGTAAAAAAAGTATTCGAGTATACGCGTGATGTGAAAAAAATGCGTGAAAGTAAAAGTGGTGTATGATCAAAAAAAGTTTGAATAAGGCGCAGCAAGAGGCCGTGGAATATACCGCAGGCCCGCTTTTGATCGTAGCTGGAGCCGGGACTGGGAAGACGACCGTGATTACAGAAAAAATTGCTTATTTGATTGAAAAAGGACTGGCTCATCCTGAAGAAATCGTGGCTCTTACTTTCACGGATAAGGCAGCTTTGGAAATGGAAGAACGTGTCGATGACAGGCTCAAATTATCTTATAGCAATATTCAAATTTCGACCTTTCATACCTTCTGTCAACGGCTGCTTGAAGAATATGGCCTGGAGATTGGCCTACCTAACAATTTTAAACTCATTACCGAGACTGATGCCTGGCTTCTCATGCGTGAGCATATTTATGATTTTGACCTAAATTATTTTCGACCCTTAGGCAATCCCATGCGTCATATTCATGAATTTTTGAAACATTTCAGTAAATGCAAAGATGAACTTATTACTCCACAAGAATATCTCGAGTATGCTGAAAATTTGAAACTCGATACTGATAACACAGAAGAGAAATATCGTCTTGGAGAACTTTCAAATGCCTATCATAAGTACAATCAACTTCTCCTGGATAAAGGCTTTTTGGATTTTGGTGATTTGATTTTTTACTGCGTAAAATTATTTCGCGAGCGTCCAAATATTTTGAAAAAAATACAAGAACAATACAAATATATATTGGTCGATGAATTTCAAGATGTGAATTACGCGCAGTATGTATTCACCAAGCTCTTATCAAAGGGGAGACAACTTTCTGTCGTCGGGGACGATGACCAGAGTATCTACGCCTTCCGTGGTGCGTCGGTGTCCAATATTTTGCGTTTTCAAGAAGATTTTCTACAAGCCAAACATATTGTCCTTAATGAAAATTATCGTTCAGGTCAAAAGATCCTCGATACTGCGTATAGTTCTATTCAAAATAACAATCCTGATCGACTGGAAGCCAAACTTCATATTGATAAAAAACTCAAATCACAAGTCAAATATCCAGCTTGCGCAGTCGTGCACCTGCATAGTTCAACACTTGATGGGGAAGTTAAAAATGTTGTAAAAGAAATCATACGACTGAAAAGCGAAAATCCAGATACAGCCTGGGATGACTTTGCTCTTCTCGCTCGTGCCAACAGCCATGTTGAACCGTTTCTTCAAGGACTTCAGCAGGCAGGAATACCGTATGAATTTCTCTCTTCAGTCGGGCTCTTTCGTCAACCACTGGTGATGGATGCCGTCAATTATTTCAAGTTGCTTGATAATTATTTTGATTCAAACTCAATTTATCGTCTCCTTCGGATGCCCTGCCTCAAGTTGCCAGAAGAAGATATGCAGCGATTGACTTTTTTTGCCAAGAAAAAATCTTTAACCTATTATGAAATAATAAAAAATGCTCAAGAATTTCAATTTTCGCTTCCTGGACTGGAGATCGCCAATAAATTTTTTTCACTTTTACAAGAAGGCCTTACCGAATCACGGAGTGAAAAACCCAGTCTCTTGCTCTATCATTTTTTGGAGCGAAGTGGGTGTCTCAAATATTTAACTGAGCAAGAAAAAAATAATAATCAAACCATCATTCACCAAATTCGTCAGCTCAATCAATTTTTTGAACTGCTCAAACGTTATGAAGAAACGACTCTTGATGCGCACCTTCATGGATTTCTTGAACAGTATAATTACACGATTGAATCAGGGGACGAAGGCAAGCTCTATCAACCTGTAGATACCCCAGACTCAGTTAATATTTTGACCGTACATGGTTCAAAAGGACTGGAATTCAAGTATGTATTCATCATCAATCTTGTAGAAGAACGATTTCCTACCCGCAGGCGCAGTGATTCCCTCGAAATTCCAATAGAGTTAATCAAAGATCAGCTCCCTGAAGGGGATTATCACTACCAAGAGGAGAGGCGATTATTTTATGTTGCCATGACTCGCGCCAAAGAACGTTTGTATTTTTTAAGTAGTAGCAGCTATGGAGGGGTGAGAGAGAAAAAACTCAGTCGGTTCCTGGATGAACTCGGATTTTCTATTCAAAAAGGAATATCTTTACCAAAAGACGAAAACGTTTCTCTAAGTGAACCTACTGAGCCTAAAAAATTTCATGCTCAGGTTCACAAATTTGCTCAGGCTTTTTCGTTTTCACAGATCAAATCATATCAGACCTGTCCCTATCAATATAAATTGGCACATATTATAAAAATTCCAACGAAAAGTAATGCGAGTTTTAGTTTTGGTACCAGTATTCATAGTACCTTTCAGAAATTTTACGAGCGAATGCAAGAAATCAATGCCAAAAAACAAGCAACACTTTTTGATCTTCCTGAGACATCAACACCTTCTGAGGGAGTAACAGTGCCGAGTTTAGATGAACTTTTAGAAATTTATCATAAAAACTTTATCGAAGACTGGTATAAAGATAAGTATCAGAAAGAAAAATATTATAAAAAAGGAAAAGATATTCTCACGCTCTTTTATCAATCACAAGAAGGGAATTGGCGTGTTCCTACTGCCCTTGAAAGTGCTTTTAAAATAAAGATTGGAGATTATACTTTACGTGGTCGAATTGACCGGATAGACCAGCTTCCTGAAGGGGCAATTGAAATTATTGATTACAAAACTGGTGAAAGTAAAGAAAAACTCACGGCTGAAGATAAAGAACAATTGCTTATTTATCAAATTGCTGCGGAGAGTCTGCCACAGTATCGAAATCTTGGAAAAGTAGAAAAACTGACATTTTACTATGTGAATGATAATATAAAGATGTCTTTTGTTGGTAAAGATACTGAACTTGAGAAACTTTCAGAGAAACTGATCAATACGATTGAATCGATTCATTCAGGAGATTTTAAACCAACTCCAAGTCAATTTGCATGTACACACTGTGATTTTCGAGATATTTGTGAATATCGTTCACTCTAAACCATATTTTTATGCTGTCCTTGGGTGATGCGCTCAAAAAAAGAATGTCTAGTGATATACCCCTCAAGAATCAAGTAGAAATGGGGAGTCTTTTAACCATGGCAGGCGAGGTCATTGGGGAGTTTGTTGGTAGCGAAAACGCTCGATCTGTCAAACCACTTTTTGTAAAAAATAGAACACTCACAATTACCTGTACCAATTCTGCCCTTTCTCAAGAAATTCATCTTAATCAAGCAAAAATTGTCCAGGCCATCAATCGTGCTACTGGAGAAAATAGCCTTGATCGGATTCGTTATCTCCTCTAAGGACAGTTTCTTGCCAAAACCCATAAAAAAAGCTACACTAGAGAAAGATATATCATGCTTTTTTTATGAACCTTCGACAATATATTGCGATTATGTTTTTTGCTACGCTTCTTGGCTGGGTTGCGTGGATTTTTGTAATTATAAATGTAGACCCATTTCAAGATAGTACGCTTGGATTTTTTTTCTTTTACATGAGTTTATTCTTTTCTCTTATTGGGACACTTTCTCTTATAGCCTTTCTTATTACCCAGATTTTCCCGCGACCGGAGGTGCCGATGTACCGTTTGGTACAAAAGAGTTTCCGTATTGGACTTTTACTCTCGGGGATACTCATTCTTCTTCTCTTTTTACAAGGAAAAGGAATTTTGACCAAATGGAATAGCATATTATTGCTTTTCATCGGCGTTACTACTACTTGTTTTTTCCTTTCGACAAAATACTTTGTTCAGAAAGATAATACCTTACACTAGATTATGAGACAATCAAAATTATTTACGAAAACTCAAAAAGAAATCAGTAAAGAGGAAAATAGTATCAATGCACAATTTTTGCTTCGAGCCGGATTTATAGATCGCCTTACTTCTGGCGTTTTTAGTTATCTTCCACTGGGGCTTCGTGTATTAAATAAAATCGAAAATATTATTCGCGAAGAGATGAATAGTGTTGGTGGTCAGGAAATTCTTATGCCAGCACTCCACCCACGTGAAAATTGGGATGTCACAGGACGTTGGGATGTGGTGGATGTACTTTTCAAACTCACTGGAAGTGGGGAAAAAGAATACGCCCTGGGTGCGACTCATGAAGAAGTCGTGACACCACTGCTCAAGAAGCAAATATTTTCCTATAAAGATTTACCACAAGCAGTGTATCAAATTCAAACAAAATTTCGAAATGAATCGCGCGCCAAATCTGGTATTTTACGTGGCCGTGAATTTCGCATGAAAGACCTTTACTCATTCCATGCAGATCAAATAGATCTTGATAGTTATTATGAAAAAGTAAAAGATGCTTATTTTCGTATTTATGAAAAATGTGGTATCGGCGCTTTGACCTATTATACGTATGCTTCTGGTGGAGCTTTTTCCAAATTTTCACATGAATTTCAAACTCTTACACCTTCTGGTGAAGATATGATTTATATTTGTGATGATTGTCACATTTCAGTAAATAAAGAAATTTTGGAAGAACTTCAAAATGCTTGTCCTGAATGTAAAACTCCAAAACTTCGAGAAGAAAAAGCCATTGAAGTTGGAAATATTTTTAAACTTGGTACAAGATTTAGTACTCCATTTGGCCTTAGTTTCAAAGATGAACAAGATAATCTGCATGATGTGATTATGGGTTGCTATGGCATTGGACCTTCTCGAGTGATGGGAACAATTGTAGAAGTTCACAACGACGACAAAGGGATTATCTGGCCGAAAAATATTGCTCCATATCAAGTACATTTAGTATCCTTGTGCCGTGAACAAGCTGACATTGATCAAGTAGATAATCTCTATCATCAGCTGACTCATAATGGAATAGAAGTTCTCTATGACGATCGTGAAGGTGTCCGCGCTGGAGAAAAATTTGCTGATTCAGACCTTATCGGAATACCGGTTCGATTGGTTGTCAGTCCAAAGACACTCGAAAAGAATTCAGTTGAAGTAAAAATTCGTACCGAGGGAGAAGCTCATTTACTTCCTTTGGAAGATGTTGAACGATGTGTGCGATTAATGTAAACTATGCGATTTTTCAAAAAAATAGGAAAAGATATTGGTATTGACTTAGGTACAGCCTCCACACGTGTTTTTGTTCCAGAGCGTGGTATTGTGATACATGAACCAACCGTTGTTGCGGTAAACAATAAAACCAATCAAATACTTGCTGTTGGGGCTGAAGCCAAACAAATGCTTGGTAAAATTCCACCGCATATTACGGTTACCCGTCCTCTTTCGCATGGGATTATTTCAGATTATGAAGGAGCGGAAAAACTCCTCAAATACTTTTTGGATAAAATGCAAGAAGAAGGCGGAGCACTGATGAATCGACCTCGCATTATTATTGGGGTACCACTGGCTGTAACAGAGGTGGAGATCAAAGCGGTAGAAGATGCGGCTATAGCTGCCGGTGCACGAGATGTTTTTATTGTCCAAGAACCTATGGCAGCCGCTATCGGAGCGCGTATGCCAATTCAGGATGCGATCGGTAATATGATTGTTGATATTGGCGCAGGGAAAACAGAAGTCGCCGTTATTTCACTCCAAGGAGTGGTTGCCTGGAAATCAACAAAAATTGCGGGCGATGAAATCAACCGCAATATTATTCAATATGCTCGCGATGTTTTTAATTTGTTTGTTGGTGAGAGTCACGCAGAACAGGTAAAGATTAAAATTGGTTCTGCACTTGAACTGAGTGAACCCATGGAATTTCCACTGCGTGGTCGCGATGTTATGTCCGGGCTTCCAAAAGAGTTGATGATTACGGATGCCCACATTCGTGAAGCCATTGCTCGTTCTTTGCAAGTCATGGTTGATCTTATCAAAACAACACTCGAAATGACACCACCAGAACTCACCGCAGATATACATGAACGTGGTATTTTACTTACGGGTGGGGGATCACTCTTGCGTGGAATTGGAGAACTTATTACTCAAGCAACGGAAATTCCTGTCCGTATTGCTGATGATCCTACCACTTCGGTTGTTCGTGGAACGGGAATACTCCTTGACGACCCCATTCTTCTCAAAGAAATTACTTTACCTTCGGCTCGGGATATTCGAAAATTTTAAACAGAAATAGGTGTCTTCTTATTTTTTCTTCTATGTCTCGTTCACGCCTCATGACACTTTTGTCTATATTTCTCATTATTGTGCTATTTATTGTATTGCACTATATTGGTATTCTCAAAAAACCAGAATATTTTGTTCGTCGTATTCTTACACCTTTGTCTCGAGTTATTTATTCAGGCAGTGTTTCGTTGCAAGATGCACAGCAAACATTTGGAAGTAATCCAGAAGAAGAACTCAAGCTTGCCAAAGAAAATTTATTGGTTTGTAAAAATGATACAGCCACACTCAAAGCACTCCAAGATGAAAATGCAGAACTGCGCAGGCAACTTGATTTTTTTAAGGCAAACAATTTTTCTCAAGTTGGCGCTGAAGTTATTGGTCGCAATATAGAACCACTTGGTAGTACGTTGGTCGTGAACCGAGGAAGTCGCGATGGTGTACAAGTAGGAAATGCGGTCGTTATATCAAATGGCGTTTTGATTGGAAAAATTGCTCAGGCAGAAGAAGAATCATCTCTTGTTCGTCTTTTAAATGATAACCAAAGTAAAGTCGCAGCAACTATTTTAAACCACGAAAAAAGTCTTGGGGTAATTGAAGGAGGATATGGTATTAGTGTACGCATGAATTTTATTCCGCAACAAGAAGATGTTCGAGTAGGGGATCTTATTATTACTTCAGGACTAGAATCAGGTATCCCAAGAGGACTATTGATTGGAAATGTTGCTGCCATTGAAAAAGAAGCCTACGAACCATTTCAACGTGCAACACTAAGTCCAGCAGCAACCCTCTCGTCTCTTTCTTTGGTGTCGATTATTACAGGACGTATAACTGAGTAATTCTATGAGGAAATTACTTCGGCTGCTTGCACTTATTCTCATTACTCTGAGTGTTGTTGTATTCCATTTTACCATTGCCTATACACTGCCATATCCCTATGATAAGATAAACGTTCTATTTATCTATTTGTTATTTTATCTCCTGTGGTCGCAATCAGGGAGTGTGGTCTGGGTTGCATTTCTTACACATATTTTTATTGAAGTTTTTCCAAGCAGCGCGTTTGGTGTGACGTTACTCTCGAGTACAATGGCATGTGTGTTTTCCTACTGGCTGTCTGTTTATTATATTACCAACAAAAAATGGTATAGTGCTGCGGTATTAATGATGTTTACGCTTTTATGCTATCGTATTTTTTATTCTTTTTTTCTTTTTATTGCACAAAGACTGGGAGAAAATACCCTCAACATTGAATGGAGAGAACTGTGGCAACTCGGTATATGGGAAATTGTACTCACTTCTTTGGTATTTACTCTTTTGTATCTTTTGTTCTATAAATTTTCAAAAAGTTTTTATCGGGCTATTACCAAATAGAGTATGTGGAGATTCTTGAAACAAAGAAAATTAAAAAAATTGCGAAAAGCCGGCTGGGTAGAAGATTCCTTTCTTTTTGAACAAAAAACTGGCAAACAAGTGGCAGTTCCTTTGAGTGATCAATTTTTTGGCAAAAGTATAAGTAATAAAAATATCTATTGGCTCTTTGGTTTTTTTTGTCTTATTTTTCTTCTTTTGTGGATGCGAGTAGTAAACCTTCAGATCGTCAAAGGTGCTTATTATCGTGAACGTGCGGATAGAAATAGTGAAAGAATTGTTTCTATACCATCAGAAAGAGGCATTGTGTATGATCGAAATAAAACTCCTCTGACACAAAATATTCCGAATTTTTCTTTGGCTATTTCTCCGCAGGATCTTCCACAAAGTTCAGATGAACTGCAAAGAATTTCAAAACGCCTTTCAGACCTCACTAAAAAACCAGAAGAAGAACTTTTTGCTTTGTTAAATGATTTTCGTTCCAATAAAAATAAATATCGATCACTTGTGATTCAAGAAAATTTGGATTACGATGCTGCACTCATGTTTCAAATCGATGCTTCCGATCTTCCTGGTGTTCATATTGAACGAGGAAGTAAACGCTTATATTATGACACATTTTCTCCAACGAGTACTCCCAGGGTTGCCTCTTCAACGTTGCCAAATGCCAAAACACTTTCTCATGTGCTTGGCTATTTAGGAAAAGTCAATCCAACGGAATTAGAGGCTCTTGAAGAAAAGGGGTATTTGCTTTCGGATTCACTAGGAAAAAATGGAATTGAAAAATCGTATGAAGAATATCTCAGGGGAACGTATGGAAGACGTCGCATTGAAGTAGATACGTCTGGGAAACAACAAGTTGTACTTTCTGAAGAACCACCACATCCTGGGCAACATATCGTATTAAGTTTGGATATTAAACTCCAAACAAAATTGGAAGAAATTATACAGAATAATCTTACTAAATTTCAAAAAGAACGTGGTGTTGCTATTGCTATGAATCCAAACACGGGCGAAATACTTGCACTTGTAAGCTGGCCCGCATTTAACAATAACGATTTTTCAGGTGGAATCAAAGCTGAACAATATAGCAAATATCTGGAAGACAAAAATCTGCCTTTATTCAATCGTGCGATTAGTGGAACCTATCCATCTGGATCAACCATCAAGCCGGTGATTGCTGCCTCAGCACTCCAAGAGGAAATCATTACACAACGAACCAAAATACCAAGTAATGGTGGAATTCAAGTCGGTCCTTGGTTTTTTCCTGATTGGAAAGCTGGGGGACATGGGTCAACTGATGTGCGCAAATCTCTTTCTGAATCAGTCAATACATTTTATTATACGATTGGCGGAGGCAATGGAAATATGGATGGCCTTGGAATTGAAAAAATATCTCAATATTTGAGTTTGTTTGGAATTGGAAATCCTCTTGGAATTGATTTGCCAGGTGAAGGCACAGGATTTATTCCAAGTCCTGAATGGAAACAAGAAACCAAAAAAGAAAGATGGTATATTGGCGATACTTACAACATTTCCATTGGACAGGGAGATCTCCTCGTAACCCCGCTTCAAATAGCCAATATAACGGCTACGTTTGCCAATGGTGGCACACTCTACCGTCCACATCTTTTAAAAGCTTGGATGGACCCAAAAACCAAACAAGAAACTCCGTTTGAAAATAGCGCTGTTCGATCAAATTTTATTGATCCATATAATTTTACCCTGGTTCGCCAAGGAATGCGTGACTGCGTGCTTGAAGGATCATGTCGACGTCTGGCGTCTTTGCCCGTCCAAGTAGCCGGCAAAACAGGTACAGCTCAGTGGAATAGTACCAAAGAAAATCATGCCTGGTTTACCTCTTTTGCTCCGTACAACAATCCACAAATCGTTCTTACTGTCCTTGTGGAAGAAGGAAAAGAAGGGAGTGAAACCGCGGTTCCAATTGCCTATGATTTTTATTCATGGTGGGGAGCTAATCGACGATAGATGATGTGGATAACACAGTTGACGCTTTTCCTATTTCACGTTATGATAAATACATCCGCATCTCGCGGATTTATTTATTGCCAAGTGAAGTGAGAGAAGTAAATGCTTGCATTTATTTCCGAGCAAACGCGGGTAACATGCCCCGAAGGGCTTATTGCCAAGTGAAGTGAGACCCCGACATAACATCGGGACGAGCGAGCGAAGGCAACATGATCCAAAGTGTTTCTTGCCAAGTGAAGCAAATCAATTTGTATGACAGATGAAAATACTCAATATATTTCAGCAGAAAAGTTGCAATCTCTGAAAGATGAATTCAAGCAACTGCGCGATACCCGCATACCAGAGCTGGCCAAGCGTATTGATGATGCGAGGCAAATGGGGGACTTATCGGAAAATGCAGAATACCATGCCGCACGAGAAGAAATGTCGTGGGCTCAAAGTCGATTAAAAGAACTTGAATTTATTATTCAAAATGCCCAGATTATTCCAAGTGGCGGAGACGGAAGCAAATTCATTTCAATAGGGGCTCATATTGTGGTGGAAGTAAATGGCAAAAAGCGCGAGTATGCCATTGTGGGAGCTCAGGAAGCCGATCCTATGAGTGGTAAAATTTCCAATGAGTCGCCTTTGGGGCAGGCTTTTTTGGGTAAACGCAAGGGAGATAAAGTCGAGGTAGAGGTTCCAGCAGGGCTCCAAAAATATACGATTTTGGATATAAACTAACCTTTTTTAGAGTGTACCCTCGCCTTGGCGGGGGTATTTGCGTTTTATAGGGCTTTATGATAGAATTTTAACGTATTTTAAAGCAAAAATATGACTGACAAAACATCACCTGAACTCAATATTAATGATGAACGAGCAGTACGACTCGGCAAGGTGAAAGAACTTGAACAAAGAGGCATTGCAACGTTTCCTGCACAAGTGCCAAAACACCAGACAGTGCATGAAGCGCTTGATTTAGCAGACGGAAAAACGGTTACTGTGAATGGGAGACTCATGACCAAACGAGAAATGGGAAAACTGACCTTTTGCCATTTGCAAGATGAAACTGGAAAAATGCAGATTGCTTTGAAATCCGATGAAATTGATCTTGAAATATACAAAACATTTACCAAACTTATTGATACAGGAGACATTGTCAGTGTAACTGGTGAGCGATTTACCACTCATAAAGGTGAATCTTCTGTTCTGGTCAAAGATTGGACGTTGCTGTCAAAGGCAATTTTGCCGCTTCCAGACAAATTTCATGGTCTTCAAGACGAAGAAGTACGCTATCGCAAGCGTTACCTCGATTTTTTGACCAATCCAGAGCAGAAAGAAAAAATTCTCGTTCGCTCACGCATGCTCAGATACTTTCGTGAATTTCTCAATACCAAAGGTTTTATTGAAGTCGAAACACCGATTCTAGAAAATGTGGCATCAGGCGCTATGGCAGAATCATTTGATACGCACCTCAATGCCTATGATCTTCCTGTTCACCTTCGCATCTGTATTGGAGAACTCTGGCAGAAGAGACTCATGGTTGGTGGATTTGAAAAAACCTATGAAATCGGTCGTGCTTTTCGTAACGAAGGAGTGGATCACCAACACAATCCAGAATTTACCATGATTGAGTATTACTGGGCCTATGCAGATTATGAAGATAATATGCGTTTGCATGAAGATCTCATTCCTTATTTGGTTGAAAAAAGTGTTGGCAAACTCGTGATTGAATCAGAAGGACATACCATTGATTTTACGGCTCCCTATCCACGCGTGACGTTTCATGATGCAGTGCTCGAACATTCGGGCATTGATATCAATGATTACATGGATGCCGATTCACTGAAAAAAATCATGAAACAAAAAGGATTTGAAGTGGAAGAAAATGCTGGCAGAGGCAAACTTCTCGATAGTCTCTATAAGCAATCTGCTCGTCCAAAACTGATTCAACCAACCTTTGTACTCGAATATCCAGTCGAACTCAAACCTCTGGCCAAAAAAGCCAGTGATCCTCGCTATACAGAAATGTTTCAGCTGATTGTTCGTGGATTTGAGCTGAGTAATTCATATACTGAGCTCAATGATCCAATGGATCAGCGTGCACGTTTTGAAGAGCAAGCACGCCTGTCTGCTGCAGGGGACGAAGAAGCAATGGCCTATGATAGAGACTATGTAGAAGCACTTGAACATGGTATGCCTCCGACTACTGGAACTGGGATTGGGATTGATCGATTTGTGGCACTCATTACTGGTTCACACACTCTTCGGGAAACGATGGCTTTTCCTATGATGAAACCTGTTGA
>CAZKAD010000005.1:34474-39950 GCA_964550845.1 uncultured Gammaproteobacteria bacterium | reverse complement strand
AAAAGAGAGCTTTTTGAGCTCTCTTTTTTTGGTGAAATATTTTTAGAGTGATTTTTCAAAAAAAGAATATTCTTCAACTGGTTTACCTCCGAGAAGATGCTCCACAATAATTCTTTCAAGTTTTTTTTCATCGAGCTCATAATACATGGTTCCTTCGGGATACACGAGGGCAATAGGGCCAGCACCACAGATACGCAAGCAGTCAACTTTGCTTCGAGCGACAGTGGCGAGACTGGAATCTGTCTCAAGTTCACCAAGTCGCTTTTTCAAATATTCCCAGAGTTTTTGTGTTTCTTCACTGGGTGCACATTTTCCATGCATACAGAGAAATATATGGCGTTTTTTGGTTCCATAGCCTTTTTGCACGGCTATATTGTGAAGGTCGTTTTTTTCCATATGGAAAAATAAAGAAAAAAGATTACATTCCACGAAGTTTTTTGATGCGATCTTCAATCGGTGGGTGGGTCGAGAAGAGACTTTTTATACCGCCACTTTTGAATGGATTAGAGATAAATAAATGTGCGGTCGCAGAACTGGCGCGATCAAACGGAATTTTGGAGTTGCCAATTTTTTCCAGGGCTCGTGCCAACCCTTCTGGATAGCGAGTGAGGAGTGCACCGGAGGCATCAGCCAGGTATTCACGTCGACGAGAAATAGCCAGTTTGATAAGTTCAGCAATGATAGGAGAGATAATGAGTGCAACAATTCCGAGTATGGCAAAAATTCCATTTCCTTTGTTCTCACTATCTCTTCCGCCAAAAATTTGGGCACGGAAAAACATATCAGCCAGAAGTCCGATTGTTCCAACCAGGACAACCACTACGGTCATGACGAGAATATCATAATTTTTAACATGAGAGAGTTCATGGGCGATTACGCCTTCGAGTTCTTCGTTTTCAAGGGCTGCAATAATACCAGTAGTGAAAGCAATAGAAGCGTGCTCTGGATTGCGGCCGGTCGCAAAAGCATTGAGAGCTGGGGATTCAATAATATGTACCTTTGGCATAGGTATTCCCTGTGCGATACAGAGGTTTTCTACCATGCGATAGACATAAGGGTTATCTTGCTGCTTGATTTGTTTTGCGCCACTTGAAGCGAGAGCAATTTTATCTGAAAAATAATAACTACTAATAGACATGACCATGGAGATGATCACTGCCAGTACCACTGCTCCATATCCATACCCAAGATAGACATTGAAGTAATATCCAATGGCAATGACAAATGAGATGAAGATGGCAATTAGAATGCCAGTTTTTCTTTTGTTTGATTCGATTTGGTTGTACATATAAATATGGATTACTCAGAAATTGGGAAGTGACGAGCATTTGCTCGATCAATAAAATCTGCTGTCAATTGCCGAAGTTTATCTTGGTGTAATTTTTCTAAATGCATACGTCTATTTTGTGCAAAGACCCAATCAATTTCAATCTTGTTTTGGGGGAGTTCAATAACTTGATGGCTTCCTTTTTTTGATTGAATATGTTCTTTGATACGATCAATAGGAACATATAAAATGCCTTGTTCAAATAGCGGATGTGTAGATTCGACGCAGGCGCAAAGAGTCACTTCTTCAAATTTGGTTGCTAATAGCACTGTCTCTCCTGTTGGGAATATCAATTGTAATGTGGCTGCTTTATCTTCTTGCAGCTCTTTCATAAGACGTGGCTCAGAAAGATCACATGATTTGTATCCTCTATAGGTTTTTAGTACAGCAGTAGGACCTAGAATACCCATTGAGCTGAGAAGTTCTGCCATATCTGTATCTCGGATAGAACCTGCAATAATTGCAATGCGAGTTTCTTCATCAATAGATGTAGAACGAGGTATCTGGCATATTTCACGAAGGGCTTGTATGGTGATGAGGCGATGATGTTTAAACAAAAATTCAATTATACTCGGCTCATATATTCCTGCGATATTATGAATATCTCGTGCCATCATTTGTCTTTGGCGAGAGTTTGATGAATCTATTTGTGCAAACACTTCTTTCAATTTATCGGCAAGATCATATTGATCAATATATGAAAGTTCTTGTTTTACTTCTGTTGGTAGGGGATAAAGTAAGTTATAAGTTATCTCTTCCCAACATATTCTTCGCGGTGGTTTTTCAACCAGACCTTTTAGTGCGTCTGGTCGACGCAGAAAAAAATCAAATGCTTCTGTTTGAGCATCTGTACCCCATACTTCTGGATCAAGTATTTGGGCAAATTCAATATCTGTCCTATGAAAACACGCATCGGGTCTATGCTTTTCAATATGCCTAAGATTCTCTCTTGTGAGTGGATCAATATGAATTTTTTCTGCAATACGTATGAGTTCACTCAGCCCATACTCTGCAAGATCCTTTTCATGGGCTAAAAGAATTTCTATCATTTCTTCAGAAAGAATAACAACATCGGCGGGTTTTTCTTCGATTGTAGAAAGGCTTAAACGTCTCGGTTTAACAAATAATCGTGTTTTTTCTCTGTCTGGAGAATCTTCTCGGATAATTCTACGAATAAGGTCTATTTGTTCATACGAGCGAGATGTCCCGCTTTCAATTCCTGGTGTTTTTCCTTGTTCGTCCATAGGGGCGCGGCGAGCTATTGTTAGAACTTCACTTCAACATTTTTGCGTTCAGCTGCATCTTCAATTTCAAAGAAAGCAAATTTTTCAAATTTGAGCATGCCAGCGATAAGATTGTTTGGGAAGGTTTCCATTTTTATATTGAAATCACGCACCATACCATTGTAAAAGCGGCGAGAGGCTTGAATTTTATTTTCAGTATCAGACAGTTCATCCATCAGCTGTGCCATATTTTGGTTGGCTTTGATATCTGGATAGGCTTCCATAGCAATGCGAAGTCCTCCAAGCAAATTGCCGAGCATGCCTTCTTGTTTTGCCAGCTCTGCCGTATTGCCAGCAGATTGTGCTTCCATTGCTCCAGCACGAGCTTTTGTAATATTTTCGAGTAATTCTCGCTCGTGTTTCATGAATCCTTTGACACTTTCAATCAGGTTGGGAATAAGATCATGGCGACGTTTGAGTTGTACATCAATGTCACTCCAGGCTTCTTTGGTGCGGTTGCGAAGTTTGATAAGCCCATTGTAAAGGACAATAACCCAAAGAACGACAAGTGCCAAGACAATGACCACGATAAGAGTTGGTGACATAAATCGAAAATGATTATGAATTAAGACGAAAATGGCTTGCCATTGCCAAAAATTTGTGCAATAATAAGCCAGACTATTTTATTATAGCCTTTTTACTGTTAATGTCAATAAATTATGCTGACTTTTGTGTTATTTGTGGTTATTTTGACTATTTTGGTGTTTGTGCATGAATTTGGACACTTTTTTATGGCTCGCAAAATGGGTATGCGCGTCTATGAGTTTGCCATTGGTTTTCCTCCTTTTGCTATTGGCTTTTACCGCGACCCGAAGACCGGGAAATTGGTCTGGGTAAAGGGAAAAAAGAAAGTAAAGCGCAGCGCCCTCGAAGCCGGTGGAGGCAAAGAAACAGAAGAACATGCAGAATATCCCAATACTCTCTATTCATTGAATTTTTTGCCACTCGGAGGATTTTGTAAGATTAAGGGGGAAAATGGTGAAGAAGCCAAAGATAAAGATAGTTTTGGAGCACAAAAAGCTTGGAAGCGAGTAGTTGTTTTGGTTGCTGGGGTTGTCATGAACTTTTTATTGGCAGGAGTGCTACTTGGAATTGGATTTATGATCGGACTTCCAACTGATATTACAAATACTCAAGAAAAATCAAGACAAATTGTTCAAGATCCACAAGTTATTATTCAGCAAGTAGAACATGGTTCGCCAGCTGAAAGAGTTGGTCTGCAATTTGGTGACGTTGTCCTTTCTCTCAATGGTGAGGCAATAAAAAATTCTCAAAATGTTATTGAATATACCAAAAATAACACTGACAAAGAGATTGCTCTGGTAGTCAAACGTGCAGATGAAGAAAAAACTTTTCGTCTCAAGCCCGAGATTGTAAGGCCTGGGGAGCCTGCACGCATGGGAGTCTTGCTCGCTGATGCAGCGCTGGTAAGTTATCCGTGGTATATTGCATTATACAAAGGTTTCGTCGCGGCATTTTGGGGACTTATCAATATCTTTGTTGGATTTTATGTCCTTCTCAAGGGTTTGATCTTAGGACAGGGAATGGCTTTTGATGTATCTGGTCCTGTGGGGATTGCCTCAGTCATTGGTCAGAGTGCCAAGCTTGGAATGAATTATCTTATCAATGTGTCAGCCATGATTTCACTTTCTCTGGCTGCGCTCAATATTTTGCCATTTCCAGCCCTTGATGGTGGACGCGTATTATTTATTGTACTTGAAAAGATTTTCCGCCGACCAGTACCTCTTAAATATGAACAGATTGCGCATACGATTGGCTTTGTACTGCTTTTGATACTCATTATTATTGTAACGACTCGTGATATCCGAGGATTATTTTAAAGTATGCAAAAAGAACTTGAGAAAGTAAAAAAAGATTTTCAAACACAAATAAAAAAAGTTACTGATTTGTTGTCTCTCGAAAATCTCGAACAACAATTTTTTTCACGCAAAAATGGAAAATTTACGGAAATCATGAAAAGTCTTAAAGATCTGAAAGAAGATACTCGTAAAGAATTTGGACGTCTCGCTAATGATATCAAAAATGAACTTGAACTATTGCTTGAGCAAAAACGTCAAGATTTTCAATCGCAAATGCTTGGCAAAATAGCACAGACAGAAAGCATTGATGTGACTGTACCAAAGCTACCAGGGGAAGAAAGGGGACATCTGCATCCAAATACTTTGTTGCAATACAAACTCGAAGATTTGTTTACTTCTATGGGGTTTTTGGTATGGGATGGTCCAGAGCTTGAAAGTGATTATTACAATTTTACAGCACTCAATATTCCACCCCATCATCCAGCGCGTGATATGCAGGATACTTTTTATATCAAAGGGCACTTGGATTGGGTGATGCGCACGCAGACTTCGTCTTTTCAGGTACGTGCTCTGCAGAAGTTTGGGGTGCCACTTCGCCTCATTGTGCCAGGGCGTGTATTTCGTAATGAATCAACTGATCCAAGACACGAGCATACATTTTATCAACTCGAAGGAATTGTGGTTGGCAAAAATATTACTTTTGGTGATATGAAAGGTACGCTGGAAACTGTGGCCAAACATCTTTATGGAGAACAGACACAGATGAGACTTCGTCCCAAATTTTATCCTTTTGTAGAGCCTGGAGTAAATGGTGAAATTACCTGTTCTTTGTGTTCTGGCAAGGGATGTCGTGTGTGCAAGTATACTGGCTGGCTCGAAATCTTTGGCGCTGGAATGGTACATCCAAACGTTCTCAAAGAAGGTGGGGTGGATAGTACTGAATATCAAGGCTTTGCTTTTGGTTTTGGTATGTCACGCCTCGTAATGCTCAAATATGGTATTGAAGATGTGAGACATTTACAATCCGGCGATTTACGATTTTTACA
>CAZKAD010000005.1:0-34374 GCA_964550845.1 uncultured Gammaproteobacteria bacterium | reverse complement strand
TTTTAATATGAAAATAAGTAAAAAATGGCTTCAAGATTTTGTTTTTCTTCCTGATTCTTTGACTTCAGAGGAACTCGCCAAAGAATTGACCCTGCGTACTGTAGAAGTTGAAGGAATTGAAGATCAAGGAAAAAAATTGGATCACGTTGTCCTTGGAATTATCCAAAGTATTGAAAAACATCCGAATGCCGACAAATTGAAAGTTTGCAAAGTTGATGTTGGCACCGAAATTCTTTCGATTGTCTGTGGTGGTTCAAATATAGAAGTCGGGATGAAAGTTGCTGTTGCCAAGATAGGCGCTACTGTACTTTGGCATGGACAAGGGGAACCAGTAGTTATGGAAAAAGCGGCTGTGCGAGGAGTAGATTCTCTGGGCATGATTTGTACTTCAGATGAAATTGGTCTTTTAAACATGTTTCCAAAAAATGATGAAAAAGAAGTCATGAAGTTGAATCATCTCAAAGCAAAGGCTGGCACTCCACTTGCCAAAGCGCTTGAACTTGATGATGTGACACTTGTTGTTGACAACAAATCACTTTCCAATCGGCCTGACCTTTGGGGACACCTGGGACTTGCCCGTGAAATTGCCACTATTTACCGTAAAAAACTCACTCTCTTAGAATCTCCTGCTATAAAATCAGGCACAAAGAGTAAACTTTCTGTGGTAGTTGAAGATACAACACTCTGTCCACGCTATATGGCAGTGGCTCTTGATAACATCAAAGTAGAACCATCACCTCCTTATATTCAAAAGCGTCTCGAAGCCTGTGGTATTCGACCAATTAACAATATCGTGGATATTACCAATTATGTCATGTTGGAATTTGGCCAACCCACACATGCCTTTGATGCGAGAAAAATAAAAGACAATACAATAATTCTTCGTCTTGCCAAAAATGGAGAAAAATTTACCGCTCTTGATGAAAAAGAGTATACACTTTCTTCTGATATGCTCATGATTGCTGATGCCGACAAAGCCGTAGCCCTCGCTGGAGTAATGGGAGGACTTGAAAGTAGCGTAAACGAAACAACAACGAGTATTATTTTTGAATCAGCTACCTTTGAGGCTGCGAGTATCCGCAAAACATCTACCAAACTCTCTCTTCGCTCTGATGCTTCAGCCCGCTTTGAAAAAAGTCTTGATCCACAGAATGCAGAGATGGCTCTTAAGCGTCTGGTAGAACTTACACTCAAGATCTGTCCGAGCGCACAAGTGGCAAGCAATGTTGTTGATAACTATCCAAAAAAAGTTGAAACAAAAATTATAAACACATCGTATTTTTTTCTTGAACAAAAAATTGGTTTGAAACTTGATCACAAAAAAGTCAATGATATTTTGGAGCGTCTTGGTTTTACTCTCGAAAAAGGAAAAAAAGATGAACTCAAAATTATGGTTCCAAGTTGGCGTGCCACCAAGGATATCTCAATTCCTGAAGATATTGTTGAAGAAGTCGTGCGACTTCTCGGATATGAAATCGTTCCGTCTACACTTCCTACCTTTGCTACTACTCCACCAAAAGAAAACAAAGTACGAAAATTGGAAAGAAAAATAAAAGAGTGTTTAGCACTTGAATGTGGTTTTACCGAAACGTATAACTATTCATTTGAATCCCCAGAATGGCTGAATAAATTGGGCGTGAGTCCTGCACTTCATCTTGAACTATTTAATCCAATTGCCAAAGATCGACCGCTTATTCGTCGGAGTCTCATTCCAAATCTTCTTGAAAATGTTGAATCGAATCTTCACCGTTTTGAAATCGTGAAGATGTTTGAGACTGGTCGTACGTATACCATTGAAGAAGCAGGGGAGCGAGTGGAAGCAAAAAGCAATGAACTTTTACCTCGGCAAGATGTGCAACTTGCATTAGTTTATGCCAAAAAGCAGGATCAAACGCCGTTTTATACTCTTTCTGATGCATTGCGATCACTTTCTGGACGACTTTCTACTCATTTTGAATTTCGATCCAATACCAATGAAGATCTATCACAGACTCCGTGGATTCATCCAGGAAGATTTGCATTCATTCTGGTACAAGGTACTATCGTTGGCCGTATGTGCGAACTTCATCCAGCCGTGGCAAAAAAACTTGGCATTGATGAAAGAGCTGCCTTTGCCGAGTTGAATCTCCAGACACTCAGTAGTCTTATCAGTGAACAAATTTCGTACGAGCCGCTTTCTCCATATCCCGAAGTTGTCCGTGACATTGCCTTTGTGGTACAAAAAAATATTGAACATGCTACTTTCGAATCAGCTCTTATAGGTCTTGATCCTTTGGTACAAAAAGTAGAGCTCTTTGATGTGTATCAGGGTGAACGTCTCGGAGAAGAGAAAAAAAGTATGGCCTATCACATCACCTATGCTTCAAAAGAAAAGACACTCACAACTGAAGAAATAGAGAAAGTTCATGCACATGTACTCAAAACACTTCAAGAAAAATTTGCCGCAGAACTTCGTGGTTAAAAAGATTACAAAAAGCAGACTTATGAACAGTCTGCTTTTTAGTACTAGAGAAAATATGCTATAATGACAATATCAATATAAATTTTTATTTTATGTTTGCTCCAGAATCACTGCAAGATCTTTTGTATCTTGTCCTGTCCATTGCAATTGTGTGGGCAACGGTTTTCCTTTGTTGGCTTTTGTATCAGGCTGCCAAAGTATTGCAAAATGCCAACAAAATCATGGATTCAGTTGTAAAAAAATTGGAATATATCTCAAATGCTGTTACTTTCATGCAAGAAAAAGTTGAACATGTAAGTAAACATATGGGTTCTATGACCGGTCTTCTCTCTGGTATGGTAGAAAAATTTGTAGTCAGTAAGCTTACGAAGAAACTTTCAGGAGACTTAGAAGAGCGTGCAGAAAAAAAGAAAGCTCGAGTAAAAAAAAGTAAATAATCCTCAAAAAAATTCTAAAATAAAAACTCCCCTACGCATAATCGAAGGGGAGTTTTTTTTATTGTGCTTTATTTGGAACAACGGTAACGAATTTCATTTTTTTCATTGTTCCATCAAACCGTGTACGCTTGCGTGTAGTAAATTTTACGACACCTGCCACGATTGAATAGAGTGTATCGTCTTTACCTTTACGGACATTTCTTCCAGCGTGAATACGTGATCCGCGTTGGCGAATAAGGATTGTTCCGCTTTTCACGGTTTCACCATCACCAACTTTTGTACCGAGATATTTTGGCTGGGAATCTCGACCCAGATGGGTGGAACCACCCGCCTTCTTGTGTGCCATGTGTTTTTACACATATACCAGCAAAAGAGTGCTCTTTTGCCAACCGCCCGCTTATGCCCTCCAAAACACAAACGTCGTTAACCATGTCGTGAAATAAATTTGGGCTTATTATAGAGGGTTTTATGTGAATTGTCAAGAGCAGGAGAATAGTCTATACTATACCTATTCTTCTATGGCTAAAATGTATCCGCTCAAGCTCTACCTGAAGCACCCGTCTACCTTTGTCCCGCTCCTTTTCGCGTTTTTTTTGAACCTCGTTATCTGGGGGTGGCTTTTGTATAATATCAGATTTCAGTCCGAGTCTGTCTTTTTGCACTATACCATTCTTTTTGGCGTTGACCTTACAGGACCTTCCTATATGGTATATTCTTTGCCGGGTTTAGGACTGTGTCTTATTCTTTTTAATGCAGCTATTGGGTGGATGATGTATGAAAAAGATGAATTTGTAGCTGTCATCTCCAATACAGTTTCTTGTGTTCTTCATTTGTTTTTGCTCATTGCAACGAGTATTTTGGTTTTTCTCAACGTATGAGCGCAAAAATCCTCAAGAGCGATACTGCTTTTCTCGTATATTTTTTCTTGCTCCTTATTTTTGGGCTGATTTTTTTAACCTCAGCCAGTTCTGTCGCTGGGTACGATAAATTTGGAGACACGTATTATTTTATTAAAAGGCAGCTGCTGCTGGGAGTAGTTCCTGGCATATTTGGGTTACTGTTTTTTGCAAAATTCAATTACCAAAAATTGAAAGAGTTAAGTCCTCTGCTGTTTATTGGATCACTCATTCTCCTGTTTCTTGTTTTTATCCCTGGGATTGGATCTGCCTTAAATACTGGAAATAGAAGCTGGATCGTACTTGGGAATTTTTCATTTCAACCAGCAGAACTGGCTAAACTTGGAACCATTGTATATTTTTCTGCCTTTCTTGCAAAAATGGGACGTACGATTCAAGATTTTAAGCAGGGATTTTTATTCGCTTTAGGTATTGGGATGATTCCGGTGTTTTTTATTATGCTCCAGCCAGACATTGGTACTATGGCCATTCTTTTTTGTATTATTTTTGGTTTGTTATTTATTGCTGAAGTAAAACTCTCACATTTAAGTCTGTTATCGGCCATCGCGATTTTTGGTTTTATTGTTTTAATTTTGATTGCGCCGTATCGCCTCGATCGCCTCACCACATTTCTCCATCCAGAACAAGATCCGCAAGGAATTGGCTATCATATCAATCAATCATTTATTGCAATTGGTTCTGGTGGAATTTTGGGAGAGGGTCTTGGGCAATCAAAACAAAAATATCAATATTTACCAGAAGTTCAGGCTGACAGTATTTTCGCGGTTATTGCCGAAGAAATGGGATTTCTTTTAACTCTCGGTTTTCTTATACTATTTATTTTGTTTATTCATCGAGGATTATCAATAGCAAGGCGGAGTGATGATCTATTTGCTCGCTATACTATTACGGGTATTATGATTTGGTTTATCACTCAAGCATTTCTCAATATTGCTGCGATGGTTGGACTCATGCCACTCACTGGTGTACCATTGCCGTTTGTCAGTCATGGAGGTACAGCTCTTGCAATTGCGATGTGTGCTGTTGGTGTGGTACTCAATATGAGTAAGCATGCGCAAATTGAAACAAGAAATTAATTGATTTTATGAAGATACTCTTTTCTGGAGGAGGAACTTTAGGACCAGTCACACCGCTTTTGGCCATCTTTGAGTATTTCAAAGATGATGGAGAAAAAAATTTTATTTGGGTCGGGACTGAAGATGGTCCAGAACAGGTACTTGTACAAAACGCTGGTATTTCTTTTTATTCTTTGCCTGCGAGTAAATTCCGTCGCTACTTTTCTTGGCAGACTTTCTTTGATTTTTTTGTTTTTATTGAAGCATTTTTTCGTTCATTCAAACTTCTTCAGCGTGAAAAACCAGATCTTTGTATTTCAGCCGGAGGCTATGTGTCTGTTCCACTTCACTATGCAGCCAAGATTTTGGGTATCCCTACCTGGATCCACCAGCAAGATGTGGAGGTTGGTCTGGCCAATCGCCTGATGACTCCGGTTGCTACTCTTATTACAGTAACGCTCAAACAAAGCCTTTCTTCGTTTCCAAAATCAAAAACCTATTTTTTAGGAAATCCTGTTCGTCCAAGTATTCTTGAAGGATCGGTTGAAGAAGCAAGACGATTATTTTCTCTCAAAGAAGGTCTGCCTGTTATTTTTGCAACTGGTGGAGGGACAGGTTCAGAAAAGATCAATATCTTGATTGCTCAAATCGCTCTCGAACTTGATAGTGTTTGTCAAATCATTCATTTAACTGGAAAAGAAAGACAAACTCAGGAGCCAGATAGACCACTTTCCAACTATCATGTGTTTCAATTTTTAGGAGACGATATGAAACATGCGTATGCAGCCGCGGATATTGTTATTTCAAGGGGAGGATTTGGTACACTGACAGAACTGGCAGCACTTCAAAAAGCTGCTCTATTGGTTCCAAAATCCGGACACCAAGAAAAGAATGTAAAATTTTGTGTCGAAGGAAAGGGAATCTTGTCAGTGGAAGAAGAAACCATTACCGCACCTCATTTATTGGATATGGTGCGAAATTTAGTACAGGATGAGGATTCTCGTGTTACCTTGGGGAAAAATTTAGGACAATTGATACCACGAGCCTCAAAAGAAACTCTGAATGAGTGTATACAGAGGACACAAAAAAAATTATAGTCGTTTTTTTCAAGTTGTGATATACTGTGTAGTATTATGCCAATGATTCACTTGCAGCCAGAAGCGCAGCGGTTGCAGCAACAAGATGATATTTGTCTGTTTGCCCAGACAAACTTTCGCAATCAATTGCGTCGTTTTGGTATCAAAACAGACGATCGACGAAGACACATGTATATAGTGGGAAAAACGGGTATGGGAAAATCTACCATGATGGAAAACATGGTTCTTGATGATATTTATTCTGGGCATGGTATTGGCCTTGTTGATCCACATGGGGACTTTGCGGAAAAAATTATTGATTTTATTCCAGCCAAACGTATCAATGATGTGGTATATGTGAATCCAGCAGATTTAGATTATCCAATTGGTTTTAATATTCTTGAAGTTCATAACGAAGAACAAAAGCATTTGGTGGTTGCTGGGCTCATGGGAATTTTTAAAAAAATCTGGCCAGACGTTTGGAGTGCCCGCATGGAATATATTTTGAATAACACACTTCTCGCCTTGATTGAATATCCAGGTTCTACTTTACTTGGAATTAATAGATTGCTTGCCGATAAAAAATATCGCCGAAAGGTTCTTTCTAAAGTAAATGATCCTGTTATTAAGACATTTTGGAATGTAGAATTTGCAAGTTATACGGAAAAATATGCTCAAGAAGCCGTTGCTCCAATTCAAAATAAAATTGGACAGTTTTTGTCTGCCAATGTTATTCGTAACATGGTCGCTCAAGTAAAATCGACGATTGACATTCGTAAGCTCATGGACGAAGGAAAGATTCTTATTATGAATCTCAGTAAAGGAAGAATTGGTGAAGATAATAGTCGACTTCTTGGGGGAATGCTGATTACCAAAATTCAGCTCGCTGCTATGGAACGCGTCGATACACCAGAAGCGGAGCGTCGTGATTTTTTCCTCTATGTTGATGAATTTCAGAATTTCGCGACCCCATCTTTTGCAAATATCTTGTCTGAAGCTCGTAAGTATCGTTTGAGTCTGGTAATGGCGCATCAGTATATTGCTCAGCTTGATGAAATAGTTGCCAATGCCGTATTTGGAAATGTGGGAACGATTGTATCTTTTCGTGTTGGTGGGGCCGATTCTGAAGTTTTGGCAAAGGAGTTTAGCCCAGTATTTATGGAAGAAGATTTGGTTAATATTCCCAAATTTCATATCTTTCTTAAACTCATGATTGATGGAGTCTCTTCACAGCCATTTAGTGCGATGACACTTCCTCCACTTCAAGAGCGTACCCTCAGTGCCGAAAAAATTATTCGTGTCTCTCGTGAACGATATGGAAGACCAAGAGAAAATATTGAAGAAAAAATTATGCGTTGGGCTGGTTTAGAGGGGGACAGTGAGGATTCTGAAATAGAAGAAGATTTACCTGCTCCGAATATTCCTGAACTTCCTGCCGTTGACAATCTCACCCCATCTGAACCTGAAATAGAAAAACTTGTTCATCTCACTCCTGAACCTGTTATTCATCTTGAAGATTTACAGCCACGTGAGCACGTTATTTCTCGTAATCCTACAGAGCAAATTATTCAATTTGCAGATGAACCACCAATGGTACCTTCACCACTTCCTGCGTCTCAAGTTATAAAAAATGAACAAATTCATCGTCCTGTTTCTCAAGTATCAAATACTCCAAAAGGAGAGGATACCCAACCAAAGAAAAAACGCCGACGTCGAAGACGAAAGGGAACTGGTAGTAGTAGCGCGGTAGTTCCTTCAGCTTCCTAGTTTGCCTTGTTTCTATGTCTTTTTTTGCGAGCCTGATTCAAAAATTGAAAGGTCCCTCATTTTTTTCTCGGCTCTCTTTTGTCTGTATTCTTCTCACTCTCTTTTGTCTTCCACTTCTTTTTTTTCCTTCTTTTCGCGGAACCTTTGATCTTCCGAAAGAAGTTTTTCTCTATAGTGCCGTAAGTCTCATTTTTATTTTTAGTCTTTTTGAGATTTTACAAACAAGAACAATCAGACACACACGTACCATCCTGGATAAACCATTTCTGTTTCTCCTTGGTTCAGGACTTCTTTCAACCCTGCTCTCTCTTCAGAGTAATCTTAGTTTTTGGGGTCGGCCTGATACCTTTGTAATTCATTTTTTTGCGCTTTTTCTCTTTCTCACTTGGTCGTGGTTTTTGATTCAAAAAATCCAGTCAGAAAAATTTTTTTCTCAGGCGATTCATGTTTTTTTATTATCAGGGATCGGAGCGTGTTTATTTTTTCTGGTATCTGAATTTTCATTTTTTCATCGCTTATTTGATATCCAATTTTTTAACCCGGTTGCCAAGCCGAGCAGTGTATTTGGAATGTATGTTGTTACTCTTTTTATTCTTTCTGTTGGCATACTTCTTCTTAAAAATAGAAAACATCATATTTTGTCGTCGATTCTCTCAGGGGTCTGTGCGCTTTCTTCGGGGGTGGTGTTTATCCGATTAGATTTTCAGGTGCTTTGGGTTTTACTCTGTGTTGGAATGGGTTTGCTCTTTCTTTTAGGAATGGCTTTCTGGGGGAAAATACGAAAAAGTATGATCGCTCTTGTTTTTGGATTATTTCTCTTTTCTCTTTTTCATTTGTTGGTGCCCAGTACTTTTCATGTAGGTAGGCCCCTACCGACTGAAATTAACCTGAATCCAAATATTTCAAAAACAATTGTTGAATCATCGCTTACTCAAAATACAAAAAACTTTCTTTTTGGATCTGGACCAGGGACATTTGTCTATGATTTTTCGCAATTTCGTCCGGCGATTATGAATGAAGATGCCTATTTTTGGGGGGTTCGCTTTGATTCGCCATGGAGTTCTCTTTTTTCTTGGGTGTCAGAATTTGGTTTTGTTGGTACAATTGCATTCTTTCTCATATTACTTCTTGTATTGGGTTCGGTTCTGAGTGCCTTTTTACATATTCGTTCGACTCTCTGGGAAAAAACAACTCTTTCCTTATCTAAATCTGATTTCCGTTTTGAATACTTTGTATTTATGATTGCGTGGATCGTGTTGACGATTGGTTTTTTTGTTGGTGTATTAAATTTTGCACTTTGGTTTATTTGGTGGACACTTCTTGCCTTTGTAGTAATTGGACTTTCTTATATTCAGCCAAGTTTAGTTCAGAAACAAGAAAAAACATTTGAAATAAATTCACAATATATTTTTGTGTTTTCATTTTTCTTTTTAGTATTATCAGCCGTAACTGTGGTTGGTGGAGTGTTATGGTGGAAAATTTTAGCCGCAGAAAAATTGGTCTATACGGCGCAGGGTACTTCGGAAAAATCACAACAGATTCTCATACGTGCTTTGGAATATCAGCCACATTCTTCTGAATATGCACTTCTTTTGGCACGAAATTATTTTGATATGTCACTGTCACAGGCAGCGATCAGCCCAACTGAAGCCGCACGTCTTTTGTCACAAGCCATTGATTTTGCTCGTCTTGCTAAAGAGACAGATCCTCATAATGTCCGTGTTTTCGAGATCCTTTCAGCAAGTTATTTGCAAACCCTGCCATATGTAAACGAACGTGCCGTGGCACAATCACTGGCGCATGCTACTGATGCTGTTACAACGGCACTTCGTCTTGAACCGACCAATCCTCTTTTTTATTCTCAAATGGGTTTTTTGCAAGAATTTTCCGGCCAACTTGATCTTGCCAAAAAATCTTATGAGCAGGCCATTTTCTTGAAGTCAAATTATCTCCAAGGGTATTTTGACCTGAGTCGATTTTATGAAAAACAAAATGATATTGCCTCTGCTCTTGATGTATATGAACAGTACCTGACAAAAGACAATCAAAATCCTGACATATTATATGAGCTTGGGCGTTTGTACTATAATAGAAAACAGGTAGGGGATGAAGAACGTGCAGAAAAGCTTTGGATTCAGGCCGTAAATTTTCAGCCACGTTCTTCCAATGCCTTGTATAGCTTGGGACTCCTCTATGAACGTAGGGGGCAAAAGGCACTGGCAAAAGAATATTATCTCCAGGTTTACCAGTTTAACCCTGAGAATAAGGATATAGAAAGGAAAATTCAGGGTCTCTAAGGGTACTTTACTCTCCTATTTCTCTTGACAACAGGGAGAAAACGTGCTATACTGGGTACCAGCAATTGGTACGTTTGAAGACAAGTTTGGGTCGTCATAAATGCTCGTAATAGATCCCAACAAACAGTCAAAAAACACACAGTTGCCAGAAAAAAGGTCGGGATTTATTTAGTCTACGAGCATTTAATCTCAATATACTATGTACGACAATAACGCACCTCGTCAAATGTACGATGTCAACGAAACATGTTCACAATGTGGAACAGCTATTACTCAACTTCCTTTCATGCCAAGTGGGGACAAACCACTTCTCTGCCGCGATTGTCTTCGCGCTAAGAAATCTGCTGGTTTTCAAAACCGTGGACCTCGCCCAATGAAACAGATGTTTGATGTTGATATCAACTGTAGTGAATGTAATAAACACATTTCACAGCTTCCATTTCAGCCAACCAACGGTAAACCTGTTTACTGTTTTGACTGTAACAAAGCTCGCCGTGACAACATGGCGTAATACTTTCTGAAGTATTTCAAACCACTCCGCTTTTAAACGGGGTGGTTTTATTTTTTTCAGGTCTTGATTTTTGCTTCTTTTTTTGCTAATCTCAAGATAATAGAGATAAAATATGTATACAAAAGAACAACAATACACACGAGAAACTATTTCAAAAAAAGTACAAGATTTTTTTGAGACCTTTCCTGTAAAAGGACATGGTTTTGATCATGCGTACCGCGTCGCAGCAGATGCCAAAGCCATTGCTCAAAAAGAATATCCTGACAAAATATTTTTATGTGAAATTTCTGGACTCCTGCATGATATTGGGCGAGTCACAGAACATTACACTCCGGGTAATACCAAAACACATCATGAGCTTTCGTATGAACTGCTTCGGAAGTGGTTTGTTGAGGATCGTATTTTCGATATTTTTTCTGACGAAGAAAAAAAAGAGCTCCTCTATGGTATTCGCTATCATTATAATGATGCGGCTGATCTGTATCCCAGTGCTTTTGTTCTTCGAGATGCAGACAAAATTGATCTTCTCGGACCAATCGGTTTAGAAAGATGTTGTAGTTTTTTTGCTGGAGATGAAAAAGCTATTTTGACTGATCTGTATAAAAAATATTATTGTTATTATTGGCTCCGCACTCAGACAGCTCGTCAAAAAGTCGATGATGAAAAACTCATGGATCCTGTAACAGATTTTTTTGTCGCAAAACTTCGCGCTTCTGTTGAAGATATTCAGTTATGAAAAAGAAAAAAGTTCTCGTTGGCCTTTCAGGTGGAGTCGACTCATCAGTTTCGGCTCTTCTTTTGCTTCAAGCAGGGTATGATGTAACAGGTGTCTACATGAAACAGTGGAGCGATGCCAAAGGTCTTTCTGGCGTATGCAATTGGAAAGATGACAGGCGTGATGCAATGCGAGTAGCAGCGCACCTCGGGATTTCTTTTTTGACTGTAGATTTTGAAAAAGAATACAAAAAGTGGGTCGTCGATTATATGTTTTCCGAATATAAAGCTGGGCGCACTCCGAACCCTGATGTGATGTGTAACAAATTGGTCAAATTTGGTTTCTGGCTTGAGTATGCTAAAAAGAAAAAATTTGCAGCCTTGGCAACTGGCCATTATGCGCAAGTAAAAAAAATAAAAGCGAAATATCATTTACTCGAATCAAAAGACAAAGAAAAAGATCAAACGTATTTTTTGCATCAGCTTGGGCAATTGCAGCTCAAGCATGTGCTATTTCCTGTTGGGCATCTAAAAAAATCACAGGTGAGATCTCTTGCTAAAAAGTATAAATTGCCAACGGCTGAGCGGGCGGAAAGCATGGGTATTTGTTTTATTGGAGAAATTCCTATGAAGGATTTTTTGCAGCAAAAGATCAAACCAAAAAAAGGCAAGATTGTAACTTCCCAAGGAGAGGTTGTGGGGGAACATGACGGATTGCCTTTTTATACCTTGGGTCAAAGGCATGGGTTTAATCAAGCTGGTGGTGGAAAGCCTCTGTTTGTGGTAGGAAAAAATATGAAAACCAATGAACTTATTGTTGGGTTTGAAGATGATCCAGCACTGCTCAGAAAAGAAATTTTGCTCGAAGATATACATTTTGTGAGTGGACAAGCTCCCAAGTTTCCATTAGAATGTACAGTAAGACTTCGCCATCGACAGCCTTTGCAAAAGGTCATCGTTCAAAAGGGGAGTAAAAAAGGTGAGGTAACCCTTCTGTTTCAAAAAGCACAAAAAGCGATTACTCCAGGACAGTTTGCTGTTTTGTATAAAGGTAATGAATGTCTTGGTGGTGGAGTAATAAAAGAATGATTATGAAAAAAAATATTCTCATTTTGTTCCTATTTCTTGCTCTTGGAGTAGCGGTTTTTTTTGTGGTGACTTTTAAACTCGGAAACGATGATTTGAAAGCACAAGAAAAAACACTGCTTCAAAAAATTACTACAATTTCTCTGAATAATGACATGCTCGAAAAAGATCTTGATCGCAGTATGATGGATTTTACGCAGGCGCAAAAAAAGATCCGTGAAGGAGAAGGTCGTTATGAGATAATCGATAATTCTTGTTCTCTTGAACAATGCCTGGTTCGTTCTGCCAAGACTACTGCAAGTACGACAGAATTTTGGGGACTGGCACAAATTGAAGGGTATTACCAATCAATTGAACGAGAAGCGTGGGGAGAAACAAAAAAATGTGATAGCTTTGTTGTGACAGGAGGCTCTCAAGTATTTCGTGATTTCATGCAAAATCTTGTGAAAATTGGTAATACGGTAAATTTGCTTGATGAAAATAAAAACGTTGTTATTAATATTGATGTATCAAAACTTTCCCAAATTGATAAAACAAAAATTTTAAATTCTAAAGAGTCTAAATTCGTAAAACTTTCAATTCTCAAACCAACACTTGAGGCCCATGGAGCACCAGTATGTTATTCATTTGTTGAAATTTTGAATGTAAAATAATGATATGACCACACACGAAATCCGCAGTAAATATTTAGAATTTTTCAAAAACAAAGGTCACGCAGTTCTGCCTTCAGCATCACTTTTGCCAGAAAACGACCCAACCACACTGTTTACTGGCAGTGGTATGCAGCCAATGGTGCCATATCTGCTTGGACAAAAACATCCAGCAGGTACACGCCTGACAGATAGTCAAAAATCTTTTCGCTCAGGGGATATTGAAGAAGTGGGGGACAATCGTCACACCACATTTTTTGAAATGCTGGGAAATTGGTCACTCGGTGATTATTTCAAACAAGAACAAATTGAGTGGATGTGGGAATTTTTGACTTCTGAGCTCAAGCTCGATCCAAACAGACTTTATTTTACTTGTTTTCGAGGATTAGAAAGTGCTGGTATTCCCAAAGATACTGAGTCTGCCGAACTTTGGCAGAAACTCTTTGCGTCTGTTGGAATTGATGCAAAAATCGGTGAAAATTCGCAGCAGGATGGAATGAAAGATGGAGAAAAGATTTTTTATTTTTCAGAAAAGAAAAATTGGTGGAGTCGCAGTGGCACACCAGATAAAATGCCACTCGGTGAACCTGGAGGACCAGATACAGAAATGTTTTGGGATTTTGATCCAAATAATGTTCAACAGCTTCATGAAAATTCTGTTTGGAAAGATGAACCTTGCCATGTGAATTGCGACTGTGGAAGATTTTTAGAAATTGGCAATAATGTTTTCATGCAGTATCGCAAAACAGATACAGGATTCGAACTCTTGCCACAAAAAAATGTAGATTTTGGTGCAGGACTTGAACGCATGGCTGCTGCACTCAATAATGATCCAGACGTATTCAAGATTGATTTGTTTGATAAGATTCGCGCTACCATCGAACAGGCAAGTGGAAAAAAATATGGTGCAAACGAAACAGAAACCTACGCTTTTCGTGTGGTGATGGATCACTTGCGTGCAGCAACATTTTTAATTTCAGACGGAGCTGTTCCAAGTAACAAAGATCAAGGATATTTTACTCGTCGCTTGATTCGTCGTGCGATTCGCTACGCTAGAAATCTGTCGGTCAATAATTCTTTTTGTGCGGAGGTAACTCGCGCTGTGATTGAAACATACCAAGAAGCTTATCCTGAATTGCAAAGTAAACAAGAACAGATTATGAGTGAAATAGAAAAAGAAGAAAAGAAATTCCGCAATACTCTCGAGCAAGGACTCAAGATTTTTGAAGAAATCTTGGCACGAAGTGAAAAGAACCAAATTTCGGGAAAAGACGCCTTTGATCTCAATCAGTCTTATGGTTTTCCACTCGAAATTACCGAAGAGCTGGCCAAAGAAAAAGGCTTTCTTGTCGACACCAAAAGTTTTGAAGAAGAAAAAACTAAACACCAAGCACTTTCTCGCGCCGGAGCAGAACAAAAATTTAAAGGCGGCCTGGCTGATACCAGTGAAATGAGTGTAAAATATCATACCGCAACTCATCTTCTTCACGCTGCGCTTCAAAAAATATTAGGAGCAGGTGCTGTGCAAAAAGGAAGCAATATTACGCCCGAGCGTATGCGTTTTGACTTTGCTCACAATGAAAAAATGACGCCAGAGCAGATTAAAGCCGCCGAGGATCTGGTCAATGCTGCAATTGCGCGCGACTATACCGTCAGTTTTCAAGAAATGCCACTTGAAGAAGCCAAGAAAAAACAAGCCATTGGATTATTTGAAGACAATTATGGTACAATGGTTAAGGTTTATACGGTGGGAGATCCAGAAGGACTTCCAAATGCAGACATAGCTTCACCAACCTTTAGTCGCGAATTTTGTGGTGGACCGCATGTTGAACATACGGGTAGCATGGGACACTTCAAAATTGTCAAAGAAGAAGCCTGCAGTGCTGGTATTCGACGTATTAAGGCTATCTTGGAATAATTTCAAAACTTTTCTTCAAGGAGGGGTTATGAAATTGGACCAAAAATTTTTGCGAATTTCTTTTTGTATTTTTCAGCTTTTTGAGGATTGTGCTTAAGGGTGATTTTGCATTTGGTTCTTTTGCTGTGTATACGGTCGATTTGAAAGATGTTCTTTTGGGGATGAGGCGTCGGGTACTGACAAATTTCTTCTATTTTTTCTGCAATTTTTTTATCAATCTGCACTGTCAGAACATAATCATCAATAATATCAATATATTGATGACGATTTTTTTGAATATATTCCGACGCAGAAGAGGCCATGTACCGCTGTTCTTTCGCATCAATTCCATTCATCAGCATGAGATTATACTTGTCAAAAGGCGATCGGCTACCAATAACCATGTATGATGCTTTAAGTTCAGGCATGTAACTATTAAGAAATTGCTCTTCTTGTTCAGCTTGAAGGGGGACATACCAGAGGTGCGGAGAATAGTTAAAAGCGATTTTACTGGTAGATTTTTTGGCCATAGCAATAAGAAGCTGAGACCAGAAACTACTCATTTTGAAAAGATCAGTAAAGCCCCATGTGATTTGTTTTTCTTGGAGTGGAAGGAATTGCTGGAGGTAAGATTCTTGAAGATACGTGTCTTCCATCTTGGCTACCAGCTCTGAGAGCTCGAGGAGCCAAGCTAGCCTCAGGCTGAAATATTTTTTATGTTTGACAAGAGCGCCGTCTTTTTGTAGCTTGCGCAGGACTCGGTAAATTCCTTGCACGGTAGGAGCATACCCTTTTTTGAAGAGATATTCCTGTATTTCTTTCTCTGAAAGTTCTTTTTTAACAGTAAGGACTTCGATAATGGAATCTTCCAGATTTTTGTATGCACTAGCGAGCATAAATTAAACAATTTGTTTAAAAAATAGTTATTTTGTATCGATTGTTTGTCAAAATACACCTTCTTAGTTAGTGTGTCAAGCGACACCGTGAGGGGGTGTCTTCGTTCTTTTTTCTTTCGAAGCAGAATTCAAAACCTTTGTATCCTTTTCTTTTCGTAGGGAAAGCTTACGAAGATCGAGAAGGGAAGGTTTTGGGTTTGCTCTGGGAGAAAACTTTAACATGAGGTGTAGATGAAGAAAAAGGTTCCCGGGCAGGGGCCGAACGATAATCGGGCTCTCTACCGGGGACCGAGCGCCATGTCTGGATCGGGGGTGTTTTCTTCCCGACCAGTCAAGCAGGGAGCCTTTCTGGCTCCCTTTGATGGCGCTATCTACCATGCGGTTCTGGATGAGGAACTGCCTGCCGCCGTGCAGGGGTTCCCCATCCAGATTGGTCCTTTACAGATGCGAGATGCTTTGGGACTGGCTCGGTGGACGAACCACTCTTGCAAGCCCAATTGTGGCCTCCGGCTGCGGGCTGGGCGGTACTGGCTCTATGCCCGACGTCCTATCCCTGCCGGAGAAGAAATTACGTTCGACTACGCCATGTCACAGTGGCGTAACGACGTGATTTTTTATCCTCCCATATCTTGCATCTGTGGGAGCGCTCGCTGCCGAGGTTTCAATCTCGGAGCTGAATCTCTCCCCGAGGCGGTGGTGCGGGAGTATAAGGCCGAAAACCTGTTTACGGCCTATATTCTCTCGCAACTCCGCCACTTCCGCGGCCTCTAGATTTCCCCCGCCTCTTGGCAGAGCCATCCCTCTGCCAATTCCCTTCATTTTTTTCTTTTTCTAAAATGTTTAACTATCAAACTTTTTGTTTGTGATATGGAGCAGTTTTTTGCAAAAAATCCCATTTCGCTTCATCTTGATCTTTATTTCTTTTCTTCTGTTGCCTGAACAAAAATTTACTGAGTTTTGTAAAAATTTTTTCCTTGCTTCTGACCACGCAATTTCTAGCATACATCGCACCATTTCTTCTAAAAAGCTGTAAATATATTGCTTTTTTTGTTTTTTTTTACTATACTTTGTTTTAGAAATCTATAATTTTTATGCCCCAATTTCACACTGAAGAAGAAGCTATTGACTGGTATGAATCCCAGCCTAGGGTTTTGACCAAAGAATTTTTGGATAACATTCCCTGGAATGAAGTCAAAAAGCATGAGATCAATGAAAAGTTTATTCCCGTGCTCTTCTATATGCGTGATGTTGAGCGTCTGACCGAAGTTTATTACAGAGAGCTTCTCTCTACTCCTTCGGGACGCAATCCTTTTGTTCGCCGTTTTATTGATAAGTGGAGTACCGAAGAGCCTGTTCATGGAGAGACGCTTAATCGCTTTCTTGAAGAACTTGGCTATCCATCAGAAGAGAAATGGTTTGAAAAAGTGAAAAAAAATATCCCTTTTTCCTATAAAGTTTCCAGTCGCATAGCTTCGGCAACTGCCAATATGTTTGGAAGCCGTTTTACGCCTGTCCATATGACGATTGGTGCTATTCATGAAATGACAACTTTGAATGGCTATCGTAAGCTATGGGAAAAGGCCAATCATCCTGTTTTAACCTATATTCTGCGTTCTATTGCTCGGGAAGAAGCAGCTCATGTGTTTATGTATTCCACCATTGCTCGCTTACACCTTGAAAAATCGCAGTTCCGCCAAAAGCTCACTGATTATATTGTCAAAATGTTTTGGACTCCAGTTGGGCAGGGTTCAAAACCAGAGAGTGATACAAATTATGTGATTAAAACCCTCTTTGCTGGTGAGGAGGGTCTTAAAGAGTTTGAAAAGTATGTCAGTAATCGTGTGAAAGAGCAATTTCCTGGGGTAGTTGAAGGTGCGCAAAAAGTATCAAATCATATTGCATCAGTCATTGGGATTAAATCAAGCTCTCTGCATAGTTGAAAAATTTAGAAAAAACACCTTAAATTAGCTAAAAATTAATATTTTTACTTATTCACATCTGGAAGAGGATTTATCTCCTTGACAGGAGTATAAACTTCGGATATAATACCGCCAGTTAATTTTTTCCCCATGGCAAATAAAACTGATGTTATCGTGGTAAAAGGGACTATTGAAGAGCTTTTGCCTGGAGCAACCTTTCGCGTAAAGCTCGAAAATGACCTCGAAATTATCGCTCATCTTTCAGGAAAAATGCGAATGAATCGTATTAAACTGGGAGTTGGAGATGAGGTAAAGGTAGAATTAACACCATATGACCTTACCAAAGGTCGTATTACCTACCGGTTCTAAAATTAAAAAATATTTTAAATATTTCAATATTTAAAAAAATATCAACCAGTGCGGTGGAGCTTTTTCAAGCAATGATATCGCGGCAGTGGTTGGTATTTTTTTGCTTCATTAACTACAGTGTATGAAAGTACAAGGATCTGTCAAAAAACGTTGTGCAAAATGTAAGTCTGTCCGCCGTCGCGGTGCGGTTTATATTATTTGTGAAATTGCACGCCATAAACAAAGACAAGGAGCGAAACAGCGCAAAAGTGCTGCCTAACTTTACTATTAATTTTTTAGTTTAGAATTTGTAATATGAGAGTTTCTGGTGTTAACATCCCACGCGATAAACGAGTTGTGATTGCACTCACTTATGTGTATGGTATTGGAAAGACTACTGCTGTTCGTATTCTTGATGCTGCAAAAGTTGACCACAGTACACGTGTAAAAGATTTGACTCAGGATCAAGAAGATAAACTCCGCGCTTTAATTGAAAAAGAGCATAAAACAGAAGGAGATCTCCGTCGTGAAGTTTCAAGTAACATCAAACGTCTCAAGGATATCAAAGCTTACCGAGGTACGAGACATGCAAAAAAATTGCCAGTACGTGGTCAGAGAACAAAAACAAATTCACGAACCGTTCGAGGCAACAAACGTAACCTTGCAACAAGTGGTAAAAAACCAGCGGCACAAAAGACCTAAAACAGAGTAGCATTAATACATATTTAAACTGAATGCCCTTATGGCAACTGCAACAGCGAAAGCTTCTAAAACAACCAAAAAGAAAAAATTGAACAAGCAAGTTCCAAATGGTCGTGCTTATGTTCAAGCCACTTTTAACAACACTATTGTGACTCTTGCTGATCAAAATGGTGATGTTATTGGTTGGGCAAGTGCTGGTATGATTGGTTTTAAAGGACCAAAAAAAGCAACTCCATATGCTGCGGGACAGGTAGTGAAAAAAGTCGTTGATGCGACAAAGCAGTATGGACTCAAAGAAGTAAATGTATTTGTGAAAGGAATCGGTGGAGGGCGCGAAGGAGCAATTCGTGGATTTAATGCCAATGGAATCAATGTCCTTTCTATTAAAGATATTACTCCAATTCCACACAATGGCTGCCGACCTCCGAAACGCCGCCGTGTCTAACTTTTTGAAATTATAATGTTATGGGTAGAAATATTGGACCAAAAAATAAAATTGCACGCCGCTTTGGTATAAATCTTGGACTCAAAACCAATCCGACCAAAGTTGCCAAGCGCCTTGCTCAACCGCCAGGAGTTCATGGACCAAAAAAACGTGGTGGTTCTTCTTCAGGCTTTGGAAAGCAATTGATTGAAAAGCAAAAAGCAAAATTGATCTACGGACTTCGTGAAGCTCAATTTAGTAAATATGTAAAAGAAGCAACCCGTCTTTCTGGAAACTCTTCTGTAAACTTGCAACAGCTTTTGGAAAAACGTTTGGATAACGTAGTCTACAAACTTGGTTTTGCTGTTACTCGGGCTCAGGCTCGTCAGATGGTTTCTCATAATCTCTTTTTGCTGAATGGAAAAGCAATGAATATCCCATCATATCTTGTGAAAGTTGGGGATGTGGTTGAACTGAAAAAATCAAAACAAAAAAGTAAAGCATTTGAAAATCTTGAAGAAAAAATGGCAAAAATGGAACTCCCTTCTTGGCTTTCTGTTGATGGAAGTAAAAAATCAGGCAAGGTATTGGGAACCCCAGCTGATGCTGATTTTGAAAAATCTTTTGATACCAAACTTATTATCGAGTACTACTCAACTCGCTAATTTTAACCGAGTTTTTCTCGGATTTAAATTTACTTTATGGAACACATTTCACTTCCAACATCAATTGAATTTTTAGAAGGAACAACTCCTCATGTTGGTAAAGTTGTGGTTACTCCATGTCAACAGGGGTATGGTACGACTCTTGGCAATGCTCTTCGCCGCGTACTTTTGTCATCCCTTCCTGGTGCTGCTGTCGACTGCGTGAAACTGAGTGGAGTCAGTCATGAATTTTCTGCTGTTCCTGGTGTTCAAGAAGACATGATTGAAGTTATCTTGAACCTCAAGCAGCTCGCCGTAAAATCATACAGTGATGAACCGGTTATACTTACTCTTAGTAAAAAAGAATCTGGTCCTGTAACTGCAGCAGATTTTGAAAAAAATTCTGCGGTTGAAATCATGAATCCAGACCTGAAACTTTTTACGATTACATCAACAAAATCTCCAGTGGAAATGGAAATTACAATTGTAAAGGGATTAGGATATGTTGCTGCAGCAGAAAAAGAAAAGAAAAATCTTGACCTTGGAACTATTGTGATTGATTCACTCTTTACCCCAATCCGTGATGTCGGATATGCGGTTGAACTGACTCGTCTTGGAGATGTTACTGACTACGAAAAATTGGTTTTGACTATTGAAACCAATGGAACGGTTACTCCAAAAGATGCTCTTTTTGAATCAACCAAAATCTTAATGGATCATTTTTCACTCCTTTTGAATATTTCTGGTTCAGGACGCACTGAAATGGCTGTGGTAGAGGAAAAAGAAAGTGAAGGAGAAGCAATTGATGTGGCTGATGAAGATGCAGAAGAAAAACCAAAAACGAAAAAGAAAGCAAAGAAATAAATTTAAATACCGAAATTTTGTATGCGACATAACAGCAAAAAAATTACTTTGGGAAGAGAAACTGCCCCACGTAAGGCTCTCATGAGAAATTTGACTGAGAGTTTGATTTTGAATGGTTCAATTCGTACCACCAAAGCAAAGGCAAAAGCACTTCGTAGTGTTGTCGAACCACTCGTAACCAAAGCAAAAAGAGGAGATATAGCGAATTTAAGAAATATCAAAAAAGCCCTTTTTACAAGGGAAGCATTGGATGTTTTGATGAAAGATATTGCTCCTCGTTATAGCGAACGTAAGGGTGGTTACACTCGTATTATCAAACTTGCACCACGAGCCAATGATGCTGCTGAAATGGCAAGAATTGAATTTGTTTAAGTTTCTGTCATTACTTAAATTTTATGAAAAAGCAAAGAAAAACAATTGAAATCGATGCTACTGGTCAAGCTGTTGGTCGCCTTTCAAGTCAAATTGCCATGATTCTCATGGGAAAGCATGAACCAGACTATGATCGATCTCTTGATACTGGAGATATGGTAAAAGTTATTAATGCTTCAAAAGTTATTTTCACTGGAAATAAACTTGTGCAAAAGGATTATTACCACCACAGTATGTACCCAGGTGGAATCAAGAGAAAAGCAATGCAGCATGTATTTGAAGAAGATCCAGCTGAAGTGATCCTCCACGCAGTATCAGGTATGCTTCCAAAAAATCGTCAACGTGAGGATTTATTGAAACGACTCACTATTACCGCTTAATAATTACTTATGGCTGAAACAAAGAAAAACAATTCACAAGAAAGAGCCGTGGGAAGACGCAAAACAGCGGCTGCTCGTGTTCGAATCCTCCCTGGAAGTGGAAAAATCACTGTCAATGATCGTATCCATACTGAATACTTTCCAGTAAAAATTTGGTCAGATAAAGTTATGGCGCCTTTGGTTGTTGTAGGCCGTGAAAAAACTTTGGATGTATCTGTAAAAACTTCTGGTGGTGGAGTGCATGCACAAGCTGAAGCTACTCGTCATGGAATTGCTCGTGCTCTTGTGAAATGGGATGAAACCCTTCGTCCTGTACTTCGCGCTGAAGGTTTTTTGACTCGTGATCCACGTGCGAAAGAGCGTAAAAAATTTGGTTTGCACAAAGCTCGTCGTGGTCATCAATGGAGAAAACGTTAATCGATTCTTTCAAACCGGCTTCTGGCCGGTTTTTTGTTCTCTTGCTCCATCCATCCTTCTTTGGTACCATAGGGGCACCAGAAAATTTGTATGGATACCCAAGAAACAGAAAAATTACTTCAAGATACGGATCGATCTTTGATTGAAATTTATTTTGATCTGCAAAAACAATTTGAAGAAAAATATGGCGCCAATACGGTCGTTATTATTGAAGTTGGATCTTTTTACGAAGTATATGGTGTTGATAATGAAGAATTAAAAATTGGTAAGCCAAAGGAACTAGCCGAGATTTTGAATCTTCAACTTACTCGAAAAAATAAAACTATTGCCCAAAATAGTGTCAAAAATCCGCTTCTGGCTGGTTTCCCAACGGCTGCTTTTGATAGGTATATCAGTCGTCTAATTCAAGAAAATAAATACACTATCGTTGTCGTACGCCAAGCTGGTGTGCCTCCTAAGATTACCCGGTTTGTTGAAAGAATCATTTCTCCTGGTGTTAATTTTGACTATACACTTGATCATGACGAAAATTTTATTGCCTCTCTTTTTATTGATCAAATAAAAGGCCTGTATTCTGTAGGGTATGCAGCCATTGATGTCACCACAGGAAAAACTTTTTTGCAAGAAATTCATAGTACAAAAGAGGATACAAATTTTGCCCTTGATGAAGCCTTTCGTTTGCTCAAAGCCCAGAGAACAACTGAGATTATTCTTACCTGCATGAATTCTCAAGTTGATGAATATAGTGTTCGGCAGTACCTGGAGTTATTCGAAAGTGATGTAAAAATAAATACCAGACGACTGAGTGTCATTTATCAAAATGAACTTTTTAAGAAAACCTATGTTATTAAATCATTTTTAACCCCCATAGAATTTCTTGATCTTGAAAAAAATCCTCTTACATCAGAAGCATTGGCACTTCTTATTGAATTTGTTATTGATCATGATTATCAGGTGATTCAAAAGCTCGAAAAACCAACACTCTTATCTACATCATCTTATCTCTATTTAGGAAATAATCCACTCGAACAGTTGAATATTCTCTCTTCTGACCAAAACGATTTAACGATTGGAAAACTCATTGATCATACGGTAACAAGTATTGGAAAGAGACTTCTGAAAGAACGACTTTGTAATCCGATTACGAATCGAACAGAATTACTGGAACGCTATAATTTTTCAGATGCACTTCAAAAACAATATCTCAAAATAGATCAAGAACTTTCAGGCGTGTATGATCTTGAACGTATCATTCGTCGAATTCAGCTTGGGCGTCTTCATCCCTTTGAAATAAATTTTTTATTTGATTCAATTCTGAGTAGCCAAAAAATTGCTGATTCTCTTGAAGCCATGAATCATCAAAAAATAGTGGTTCAGTTTCAAGAAGAAAAGGGTAAATTGCAAAATTGTCTTCATGCAATTAAACGGACATTTGACCTGGATGAAACCTCAAAAGTGACATTTCAAAATATTTCTACCAGTATTTTTCAGTCGGGTTATGACAGGCAGCTGGACGATTTGATGCAGAAAAGACAATCTCTTGATGAAAAAATGCAAATTATCCGTGCCAAGATACTTGAGGTCTTGGAAGAAGTAACGGGTAAATCAGAAGGGGACTATGTGGAAATTAAACAGCTCGATAAAGAAGGCCATCATATTACCCTTACTCGAAGTCGTTTTGCCTTGATTGAACAAAAAATAAAAAGGGCATTTGTTTCACTTGATGGAATGGTCTATGCCTTTTCAGACTTTTCTTTCAAAATTCAAACAACAAACGTAAAAATAACGGCTCCAGTTATTGATACTCTTTCTGAAGAGATTGTTTCTTTGCAGACCAAAATTATTGCAACGACTAAAGAGCTCTACGTCAAAGAATTACAAAAAATGGAAGAAGAATTTTTGGATCTCTTCAGCCATACGAGTACTTTTTTGGCACAAATTGATGTCGCGCTTTCCAATATCAAAGCAAGTATTAAGTATAATCTCAATCGACCAGAGATCATTGATGCGCCACAGACTTTTTTGGAAATCATGGATCTACGGCATCTCTTGGTAGAAGCTCGAGAAGAAAACGGGATTTATGTTCCCAATGATATTTTTCTTGGCGATAAAAAACATTCTCAAAAGAAAAATCTTTTTACAGAAATGACGCCTGAAAATATACAAGGTGTATTGTTATATGGAATAAACTCAAGTGGAAAATCTTCGTTTATGAAAAGTATTGGTGTCGCACTCATCTTGGCTCAAAGTGGTTTCTATGTACCTGCTTCTCATATGCGTTTTACTGTCTTTTCAGAACTGTTTACAAGAATTTTAGCCAAGGATAATTTTGAAAAAGGCCTTTCTTCTTTTGGAGTTGAAATGATGGAACTCAAAAATATTTTTAATAGGTGTACCTCCAAAAGTTTGATTCTCGGTGATGAAATTAGTCATGGAACGGAAACATTATCGGCTCTTTCCATTGTAAGCGCGACGATTGAACACCTCAGTAGTAAAAATTGTTTCTTTTTGTTTACCACCCATTTGCATCAACTGTGTAATTTAGAGCGTATTCAAAAAATTCGATCGGTCGTGAGTGTTCATTTGTCAGTTCATTATGATGAAAAAAATGATGTGCTTCGTTTTGAACGAAAACTCCAACCTGGCAGTGGAAGTAGCATTTATGGACTCGAATTTGCCGAATCACTGCACATTGATAAGGATTTTATGAAGCGTGCACAAACCATTCGTAAAGAATTAGCACAAGATTATAAAGAGCTGGAACTTCTTACGAAAAAACAAAAAAGTAAATATCATCCGGATTTATTTTTGACAACCTGCGCTATTTGTAAAGGAATGGTCGAAGATACGCACCATATTGCTCCTCAAGAAATTGCAGATGAGATGGGCAATATCGGACATTTTCACAAAAACCATAAATACAATCTTTTACCGCTGTGTAAAGATTGTCATAATAAAGTTCATGATGGGAAGCTTATGATACGAGGATTTGTCATGACAAGTGAAGGACTCAAAATCGATTTTGATGAGAAAAGTTAATTATACAACCTTTTGTACAAAAGGTTGTGCCAAAACTTCTCGCAATGAAAAAAGAGGGGAACACTTTCACTTATGGATCAAAACTCCTCACTAACGTTCGTCAGACATTGGTCCATATCCCGACTTTGTCGGGAACGTTCAAGTATTCCTCCTCTTTTTTCATATGCTCGAACCAACCAATTGATTCAAATGCTCGGGTTGGTTGAATTCAAGAGAAAAAAATAACTCCCTCTAAGGAAGTTGTTTTTTTCGATTTAGAAATTGAGATGGAGGATTGGTGCAAGTCTTGTCGGCAGCCCCTCCTTTGCTGCCTTGCTTCTTCAGCCTCCCGTGGGAAAGGTGACTGCGAGGACCCAGTACGAGAGCCCGCTCAGGGCCGCCCCGTTCAGTCCCCAGAGAAGGGACAGAAGGAGGCTGTGGCCTGAGAGCCTTCCCGCCGTCCGACGGCTGAGGATGAAGAGCGTCGTGAGGAAGAACAAGAAGGGGGCGGCCGCAAAGGCCGTCCACCAGATACTCATCCAGGTTGCGAACAACATACCCTCGTTCCTTCCGGCCGATTGGCCTAGGGGTGCGCCATGCACCAACCATCTCAATTTCCAATGAATTTTTAGGTACGAATTGAACTAAATAAAATACCACAAAAACGCTCTTTTGTCAAGAGTAAAAAGAAACTATTTGCCTAAAATAAGGCAAATTTTATTTGAGAGAATATTCAAAAATCCAGATTTTATCATCTATAACCTGCATTCGATCAGCTGTTTTTTGTGCATTTTTTATAATTTTATCAGAATTCGCCCAATAGGCATTTACGACAAAATAAGCCTTTTGCACTCCAGCCGCTCGCATCGCTGCATGCATGTATTCAATTTTTTGTCCTTCATAAATCATTTTTGAATAATAACTATACAGCACGCCACCAGTTGGAATCGAATAATAAAACATTTGCCCTTGAGGCGTATCAAAATATTTGGCAAAACTATATTCAGTTAGAGCTGCGGCTGAGACGAGCTGATTAGCCAAAACAATATAGTTATACTCAGTATTTTGGTTATGGATCCACTGTACTGCCTCAAAGTCTGCGCTTGTGACATTGTAGCCAGGGAATTGCACTTTGGCATTTTTTTGTGGATAAGAAAAATATAAAGAAACCGTGAGTATCAATGGCAGACAAATCATAATACTTCCCATGATGATTTTATTTTTCAATTTTGATCCTTCCAAAATCTTATCCAGAAGCGCACCAAAACCATACATGGCAAAAGGAAGCAAAAAAAGAATGCTGGTGTAGATAAGACGGCGGGGATAATCATCTTGTTCATAGGCAACCACATCTGGAAATACAATCCAGCTTCGTAGTAACCAAGCATCGAGAAAAAGTCCAAGCGCGGTCAATGGAAAGAGCCATATCCAAACACTCCTTTCTTTTTTTCGATATTGAAAAAATCCATATGCACAAAGTACTAAAAAAACTGGGACGAGAAAGCGTTCGTAGGTATAGAGCAGTTCAAAGTGAACAGGACTGTTTTTGGCATACCAATATGGACGTTCAAAGAGGTCAAAAAACAAGGAAATTTTGGTAAATGGATTATTGAGTGTAGGAAGGGGGTGCCCAATACGCAGACCATTGAGCGTAAATAACATGGGGATCAAGATACAAATGCCAATAAATGTAGACAAGAGCAAGGTCAATTGAAGTTTCTTTCTTTTTTCCAAAACAGATAACAAAAATAAGACAAATGTAAAAATAAAAACTGGTGCTCCAACCAGTGGATGGGTGAGAACAGCACTCAACGAGAGCAAAAATGGAAGCAGAAACGAAATGTCTTTTTTACTCGCTCTGATCCCTAAAAAGACAACCACAAGAGTGATAAAAATCACGAGATTGTGAGGGGTGGTAAGGTGAAGTGATAGAAAGGGAATAAAGGGAAGTAGCCAAAATCCTATGGCAGAGAAAAATGGTTTTTGGACAAATTGCCGTAGTAGCGAAAGTATTATCCCTGGAAGAAAAATACTCGTGAGGAGGGGAACGAGAAAAACATCAACAAAAAAAATTTTTATCTGGGTAACATTTGAAATGAGATTCACAAGTGTATACTGACCAATATAGTAAGGATTTTTGGGAGCAATAAAACCATGCACTTGAATCCAGCTTTCGGTTACACGGTGAATAAAAGCATCAAAGCCATATCCGAGAGGATACATAAAGGCAGCTACGGCAATACCGACAAAAAAATGAAAAGAGGTGAGAAAAATGCTCGAGATCGGATCAGAGAACTTTTTATAATGAACAAAAAGGAAGGCTGTGGTAAATGTATAGGTTAAAAAAAAGAGTGGTCCGAGATGTTGCCAAGGAGATGCTGCGAGATCATAGGTGCGACTCTTGAAAAGTATCCACAGAAGGATGAAATCTAAAACGAGCACAGGAAGTGACCAAAAGAAAATATTTTTTGAGAATATTTTGGTTTTTTGATTTGAGGACGTATCTTGTACTTCCTTAGGCACTGCGGTGGTTCCTTTTTTTAATTTGAGAAAAAGAAATGTTGCAAAGGGGAGTGCTAAAAGAATCCAAGAAAGTAGCGGGGTAATGGCAAAAAAATAATAGAGAAGTGTTCCACTTATAATCAATTCAGAGAAAATAAAGAGTAACCCGAAAAGAAAATTTTCATATCGCTCTTTTCCAAAAAGGATTTGGCCGAGCAACAAGGAAAGCGGTACAAGATAAAAAATAAGGCCAAGAAGCCCAAGTATACTATTTTGCAAAAAAATACTATTTATGATGAGTAATGCTACTGCAAACAGTAAACTACTGTAATTTAAGCTATTTTTTGTAAATGGTCCAAACATAACTATTGTGAGTAAAGCCAAAAAAATGTATAGTATGAGGGCTTTGCTCCTATTGTATCAGAGTTATGAAAATCATCAACCGTTTTGCTACACGCCATCCTGACTATTTTGTGTATCAAAAGGCGCCAGAAGTATACCCTCATGATCATTTTTTGAAATGGACCTTGCTTCGGTTTATTCCTTATTCCATAAGTCCCAATACCATGACCATGGTACGGGTGTGCCTCACTCCTGTCGTTGCTTGGTTTATGGCAACTCATAACTATGCTGTAGGGATTATTGTTTTTGTTCTCGCAGCACTGACCGATGCGCTTGATGGATCTATGGCACGCACTCGCAATCAGATTACCAAATTTGGTATGCTGTTTGATCCCTTTGCTGACAAATTTTTGATTGGAGTCATGATACTCTTTGTTGTGTTTCAAAATTATGATTGGCGACTCGGAGTGGCACTGCTTGGAATGGAAATTCTTGTTGTCATTATTGCCTTAGTTGGAGAAGTAAGATTTAAAACAGTGCGAGCTGCCAATATTTGGGGCAAAATAAAAATGATTTTACAAGTGCTGGCAGTATTTTTGACTTTGGCTGGTTTAATTTGGAATGCGACATCGTTATTTACCGTTGCGGCCTGGCTTTTTGGTGTGGCGATTGGATTTGCCATTATTAGTCTGTTTGCTCATGGAGTATAGTGTATGATACGAGACGTACCAAAATTTACGCTCTTAATTTTTTCAGTTGTTTTTTTCTTCATCTATTTTTTTTCTTCATCTTTATTTTCTTTTCAGGATGAGAACTTTTTTCGAGGAAAGAGCTATCAGATTTTTAATCAACCAGACGAAGGAATAAATTATTTTTTTATTCGACAGCTGGCGTTTGAAAAACAGTTTGGCGCTTTTGAATCATACTCAGCTATTACGGGAAGTTTGATTCATCCACGTAGTACAACAGTGATTCATGAGACAATTGTGCCAATCGGGTTTCCCGGATTTATTGCGCTTCTTGGTATATTTACATCAATCTTTGCTTGGCTTGGAGAGAGTGTTTTCCATATAACACTCTTTAGTATTATTCCCCTTGTCGCATCCATAACCCCGCTATTATTTTTTGCCTTTCTCAAAAATATATTTTCTCGTTCCGTTGCTTTTCTCTCTTCCCTGTTTTTGTTCCTTTTACCAGCGTGGTGGTATCTCGCAAGTCGTCCTTTGCAATATATGCCACTCTTTCTCTTTTTTTTGGTGGCAGCGCTTTTGCTTGGTAAACGTGCCTTTGAGGCAGAGCGAGAGAAAAATATACGAAAGGCAAATCTATCGTGGATTTTGTCTGGCACCATGGTTGGAATAAGTCTAGTACTTCGTCCATCAGAAATCGTCTGGGTACTCGGCGGTGCATTCTTATGCTATTTATTTTTATGGAAAAAAATTTCCAAAAGTTCAGTGGTATTATTTCCGCTGGGAGTTGGCATTGCCGCCTTGATAGGTCTTTTTATTCAATATCAATTTTATGGTTCACCGTTTGCTTCTGGGTATGTGGTACCACAAACTGATGGCAGTGGGGGATCGATTTTTTCAGTTCCATTTTTGCAGTATATTTTTCCCTTTGGCCTGCATATCTCAAATATTGTAAAAACGCTTTTTCACTATGGTTTTGGACTGTTTGGTATGTGGTCAGTCGGAGCTCTTCTTGGAATGATGTTTTTTCTCAAGCGAGAGAAACAACTTACTCCTACACAAATATACCTGGTTATTTTTGCTCTTCTTTCTTTGTACATAATGCTCGTCTACGGTTCTTGGTATTTTGCAGATAATGTTTTTCAAAAAACGTCAATTGGCAGTTCACAGGTTCGTTACTTTTTGCCGATACTTGTTTTTTCTTTACCGTTTTTTGCGACTTTTTTTGAAAAGTTTTTTTTGAGCTATCGAAATAGAAAAATTTTAGGTGGTGGAGCGTTTCTTTTACTCGTCCTTTCTTCTGTTTTGTTGGTATACCCTTCATTTGAAGGATTACAACATATTAAAAGTATTACGCACGATTATGCTGCAGCCAAAAATACACTCCTTTCTCTCACAGAACAGGAAAGTGTGATTATCACCCGGTATGGAGATAAATATTTGTTTCCTGATCGCAAGATTATGACCGGGTTTGGCCATGAAGCACAAAAAAAGGCGATAGATTCTCTTTTAGCAGAAAACATTCCTGTGTATATTTTTGAAGAAAAAAACAAAATCGATGAGTTTCAAAATATTCTCCCTGCATCATTTTTTCTATCAGAAAGAATTGTGGAAGAGCAAAATCAAGAGTTAAGAAAAGTTCTCAAAAAGTAAATTGGTTGTGTTTTCAGGCAAGAGATTGTACAATAAAATTAACACTGTCACTGTCATTCCTCACTATGTTCGGAATGACAAGTATTAATAATATTTACCTTTATGGAAAATTGTATTTTTTGTAAAATCGTGAAAAAAGAAATCCCTAATTATACGGTGTTTGAAGATGATCATACACTCGCATTTTTGGATATTCATCCGACGACCAAAGGTCATACGGTAGTGATTCCCAAAATTCATGCCGAGACCCTGCTTGATCTCAATGGTGAAATTACCAAAGAATTTTTTCTGGGTGTAAAACAAACCCTTGAACGAGTCGAAAAAGTGCTCTCACCAGACGGATTTAATCTTGGTTGGAACCATGCTAAGGCTGGCGGGCAGGCTGTCCCACATCTTCATGTGCATATTTTGCCTCGCTGGAATAATGATGGTGGTGGAAGTATGCATTCGATTGTGAGAAAAGAGAGTGATATTTTGGTAGAAGATTTGGCCAAGTTATTTTCTCAAAATTAATTTATTTTTAATCTTTATTATATGTCTCATTTCGTAACATGTCCCGTTTGTAATGGAGAGGGAAGCCTCGGTGAGAACAGTCGTCATATTGGTGAAGAAGATTTCAAGAACGATACTTGTCCGAGGTGTGGAGGATCAAAGTTTGTAGAAGAAGGTCCAAAGGAATCAGATGAATCACCTCATGAAATACAACCTCCATCCACCAGGCGTTGATAACTCGTCAACCATGAAGGTGAGGCGTCTTGATTTTACTCACTATTTGTGATAGGTTGAAATGTCTTGGCAATTTTGCCAGAATGGCTGCCGCAAGATGCGGTGAGAACGAGGAGGCTCTATGGGTCGTCAGTTCGTGGACTGTGATGACTGTGGTGGAACCGGACGCGAGGCTTACCAGGAGGTACGTCCTCCTGGTTTTTGGAGGTCAGTATTTCGGTTTTTTCTCATCACAAAAGGGCGATCATCAAAAAGTTGTCCAACCTGCGAAGGAAAAAAGGGTTGGTGGGTCAATTGACCCACGCAATCCACACGACACCTCCCTTGCCCACGGGCAGCCATGCCAACTGCACCCCCTCCCACCCGCAGTTGGCCAGTTCCCAAAAAATCACCAATATTTGGTGGTTTTTTGTTTGATTGACAGCAAAGGCAGTTTCTACTACAATAATTTTGCTTATTTGATTCATTAAATTGCTCTCTATGAAACTCCTGGTCACTGGAGGTGCTGGGTTTATTGGTTCCAGTTTTATTCGCTATTGGCTGACAGAGCATCCGACTGACCAAGTGGTGAATTTTGATGCACTGACCTATGCAGGAAATCTTGAAAACCTCAAAGATATTGAAAACAATCCTAATTATTCTTTTGTAAAAGGCGATGTCTGTGATCGAGAAGCGGTATTTGCCGCAGTCAAGGACGCCGATACCGTGGTGCATTTTGCCGCAGAGACACATGTTGATAAATCTATTCTTGACCCTGGTATTTTTATTCGTACCAATATCATGGGAACCCAAAATGTCTTGGATGCTGTCAAAGAATATGCCAAGCGTTTTCATCATATTTCTACAGACGAAGTGTTTGGCGCGCTGAAGCCCAATGACCCACCATTTGATGAAAAGACTCCCTATGATCCCAAAAGTCCTTATTCAGCTTCCAAAGCGGCATCTGATCATCTGGTACGGGCATATATTCATACCTTTGGTATCCAGGCAACTCTTTCCAATTGTTCCAATAACTATGGCCCCTACATGTTTCCAGAAAAAATGATGCCTCTTTTTATTGCCAACCTCATGGAAGATAAAAAAGTTCCTGTGTATGGCGATGGGATGCAGGTGCGCGATTGGATTCATGTGACTGATCATGCTCGAGGTGTTGATGCGATTTTACAAAAAGGAAAAATAGGCCAGACTTACTGCCTTGGAGGAAATTGTGAAGTGCCCAATATTTTTATTGTCAAAAAGTTACTTGAGCTTTTGGGTAAAGACGAATCATATATTGAATATGTCAAAGATCGCCCAGGGCATGATAGACGCTATGCGATTGATTTTACCAAAGCAAAAACAGAATTGGGATGGGAGCCACAGACAACGCTCGAAAATGGTTTGAAAGATATGGTAGAATGGTATAAGAATAATCAAAAGTGGGTCAGTGACTGTCGCAGTGGCGCCTATCAAGACTACTATGATACTTGGTATATCAAAAGATAAAAATTTTAATTTTGTACAGATCTATGAAAATACTTATTATCGGTGGAGGATATGTGGGAGAGCGCTGTAAGGCTGCTTGGAGTGATGCTGTTTTGTCGACAAAACGAATCAATTCCAAAGAAGATGTCTTGGCACTTCTTGAGGAACACAAGCCTGATGCAGTTCTCAACGCTGCCGGAGTGCGAGGAAAACCAAATGTTGACTGGTGTGAAACGCATCAAATGGAAACTATTTTGGGAAATACCAAACTCCCAATTACTATTGCCGAAGCCTGCCAGCAAAAAGGCATTTATTTGCTTCACATTGGATCTGGTTGTATTTTTTATGGAGATTCGGCCCATGAAGACAAAAAATGGCGTGAATCAGATATGGGAAATCCTACAGAAGTAACCTATTCTCGCAGTAAATGGGCAGCAGATCTGGTGCTATCAACTTTGCCAAATGTTGGTATTGCGCGTATCCGTATGCCAATTGATTGGATTCCTTCAAGTAACAATATGATTGACAAGCTGGCAAGTTTTCCCAAAGTCATTGATGTTGAAAATAGTGTGACGATTGTTGACGATATGGTGAATGTTTTTCATCAACTGATGGAGAAAAAAGCAACTGGTATTTTTCATGTGACGAATCCTGGAACACTCAAGCACAAAGAAATTGTGGCACTCTACGAAGAAATGGTTGATCCAAATCACAAAAATGAATGGATTAGCAATGACGATCTGGTCAAACAGGGTCTGGCTACCAAAGGACGATCGAATAATTTTCTCTCTTCAGAAAACTTGGCCAAGGTAGGTATAGAGATGCGTGAGGTTCATGAAGCGATGCGCGATACCATGGAAAAATATACCAAAATGAAAAAAGAGGGGAAAACGACTGAAGAAGTTCTTTCTTGCTAGGTTTTTCGAGTTTTGATTTAGAAAATTTAAAAATTTGCGAAAACAGCCTTAATATGGCTGTTTTTTGGCTATAATATTGACAAAATACTATATTTTATGATATATTCAAATGCTTTTCCTCGCGTGAGGAAAGTAGGTGTTTTCCCCCACCTTGATCTAAAGAGGGGATATGTCTCCAACATGAGGAGAAAATCATGGAGACGCGTGAAGAAATCGAAGCCAAGCTCAAGGACCGTCCCTGGTTCAAGGCCTCGCGACCATCTGTTCGTGCGACCCTTTTGGGTCTTGGGCCGGATTGCAACGGATACCTGGAGGATCTCGCCTCGCGCCCCGACACTGTCGGTGGAGTGCGCATGATCGCGATCGAAGAGGTGCAGGTTGGCGATACCACGCCGACCTTCGGTATCTGGACGATCTTTCTGGTCCAGAATCTGAAGAACCTGGCGGCTGTGTATCGGTACCAGTACTTCTCGTGGAAGCAAGGACCCGCGTCCGGCGCCAAGGGGATTCTCCTGGTTCGTGATGAGCGCGGGCGGATCAGCCACGTCATCGTTCTCAAGGGCGAATCCTTCGCAGTCGGTGGGCACTGCTACGATTGCCCTGGCGGATTCCTTGAGCCATCTGACACGCAACGGGTTGGGGAGCTGGCAGATGGCCTCTTGACCCGGATCAAGGCCGAGGTGCAGGAAGAGGTCGGTATCAACCTGGCTGCCAAGCAGGCACTGGTTGTACATGACCTCGGCCGAGTCTACACGGACTCTGGCATGACCAACAACCGACCGGGATTGTTCGCGATTGAGGTGGACGGCCACCTCACCGCAGGTCTCGTCGAGGGCAAGCGTGTGAACCCCGACCCCTACGAGCTCGATTCTGGATGCGTGATCATCCCCGTCGAGGCGCTTTGGGGAGAAAACGGCTTCGTCGAGCGGAACGAGTATGGCATGTTCCACGTCATGGTCCTGCGTCTCCTGAGTCGCGGACTGCTCGTTCACCCCTGATCGGCAAGGCAACCCCACCCACAACACCCACCAAGGAGAGCCCGGACGTGATTGGCACACACGAGTCCGGGCAAGCAAAAAGCAGCTTATTTGTAGGCTGTTTTTTTTGTTGCTTTTTTTGCAGTTTTTCGCTATTATATGGGCATATTGTATGAATCAATCCCCACAAATACAAATCAGCGTTATTACCGTCACCTGGAGCTCGGCGGGTCTTATTGGCCAGCAGATTGA
>CAZKAD010000004.1:5249-43163 GCA_964550845.1 uncultured Gammaproteobacteria bacterium | reverse complement strand
TAGAGCATCTGCATGACATGCAGAGGGTCGGAGGTTCAAATCCTCCTGGGTCCACAAAAAAACAGCTTTTGACAGCTGTTTTTCGTTTCTTTCGTATGAACTTGATTTTTTCTTTATTTTGAGCTATAGTAAGAAGTACTATGAAGGAAGAATTCGAACATAAAAAGAGTTCAGATACTTCAGAAGACCTCTCTCCAATTGGCCGCGGTTTTTTTGCATCAGCTGGGGTCTTTTTTTTAGAAGTAATTAAAGTCGTCGTTTTGGCAGCGATTACTATTGTAGTTGTCCGTACTTTTCTCTTCAAGCCATTTGTAGTGGAAGGTCAGTCTATGGAACCAAACTATTATGAAAGAGAATACCTTTTGATCGACGAGCTGAGTTATCATTTACGTGAACCAAAGCGAGGTGAAGTAGTGGTTTTGCGCGCTCCAGTTATACAAAAAGAATACTATCTCAAACGAGTTATTGGCTTACCAGGAGAAAAAATTAAGATAGAAAATAATAAAGTTATTATTTATAATGATGAATTTCCTCAAGGAAAGGTGGTTGAAGAGAAATATTTAGATGAAGTAACAACAGGATCTGTGTCTGTGCAGCTTGGACCAGAAGAATATTTTGTGATGGGGGATAATCGTAATGAAAGTTATGATTCACGAAAATTTGGTGCTATTTCACAAAATTCTATTGTAGGGCGTACGTGGGTTCGTGGATACCCATTTGATAGAATTACGGTATTTGGCACTCCAACCTACAATTTTTAACCAACAGAAAGTTTTAGATTAATATAATTTATACTGTATGCCGGTAAAGAAAAAAAGTGTTTCGGTAAAAAAGAAAGTGGTGAAACGAAAGGAAATAAAGCCTGTTAAAGCAAAGAAAGTTCTTCCACCAAAGAAAAAGGAACGCGAAGATGTTGAAGTGCCTGACAAGAAAAAAGTGGCTGGTCAACAGTATACGCTCGTGCGAGGCATGCGTGATATTTTGCCAAAAGACGAAGACAAATGGTTTTCTCTTCAACACGTAGCCGAAGATATTGCTCGGGCCTATGGGTTTGGGTATATCGAAACTCCAATTGTAGAAAGTGCTAATCTTTTCATTCGTTCGGTTGGAAAGGGAACTGATATTGTAGATAAAGAAATGTATGTGTTTGATGATCGTGATGGAAATAAAGTAGCGCTTCGTCCCGAGCTTACAGCAAGTGTATGTCGCGCCTATATTAATCATGGAATGCACAACCAGGTACAACCAGTAAAACTCTGGTATTCTGGACCAATGTTCCGCCATGACAGGCCTCAGGCTGGGCGTTACCGTGAGTTTCACCAATTTGACTGTGAATCATTTGGAGTCCATGACCCAGTTATTGATGCTGAATTGATTGCTGTTGGCTACAATTTTTTTCGAGATTTAGGAATCAATGTCGAAGTGCAAATTAATAGTATTGGAAATCTTGAAGATAGGCAGCGTTATCTGGTTGAGTTGACTGGATTTTTACGTTCTCGTCGAGGGCAACTTTCTGAAGAGTCAAAAAAGAGACTTCTCAAAAATCCTCTACGTGTCTTAGATTCCAAAGAGCCTGAAGATCAAGCAGTGCTTGAAGATGCACCGCAAATTCTTGATTGGCTCTCTGACGAATCAAAAAGTTTTTTCATGAAGACATTGGAATATCTTGATGAAATGTCTATTCCATATGTTTTAAATTCTCGCTTGGTCCGAGGGCTTGATTATTATACAGATACTGTTTTTGAATTTTTTGTTCCTGATAATACCGAAGGTGGACAAAGTGCGCTCGGTGGTGGTGGAAGATACAATTTACTCGTAGAACAGCTCGGAGGAGTACCTACACCTGCTTGTGGTTTTGCCATTGGTATTGAACGTGTCATGATCGAAATGGAACGTCAGAAAAAAGAAGGCATGATCGGACGAAAAGATACTCAGAAACTTCCTGTATTTTTTGCGCAGCTCGGGGAGCAAGCACGTCGTCGAACACTATTTTTGCTTGAAGAAATGAGAAGAGAGAATACTACGGTGCACTTCAATTTGGCAAAAACCTCTTTAAAAGCACAACTTGAAATCGCGAATAAACTTGGTGCCACACACACTGTTATTATTGGACAAAAGGAAGTTCAAGATGGGACAGCCATTATTCGTGATATGGAATCTGGTATTCAAGAAATTGTTGATCAGAGAAAATTGGCAGGTGAACTCAAAAAACTTCGCCGCATTGATGTGGTAAGTGGATAAATAGACAAAAAAAAAGTATTTGACGAAAGAGAAATTTTCGTATATAATGCACAGTGCAATTATTTACTCTTAAAACCTTTGAGGAGGTGAACATTTTGTGTCAGAAGTACGACGCAGAAAAAATGAATCTTTTGAAAGTTTATTTCGCCGAGCGAAAAAACAATGGCAGGCTTCAGGTAAACTGATTCAGGCAAAAAAGATCCAGTTTTTCGAAGAAGAAAAAAGTAAAAATTTCCGCAAGAAAAAGACAGTGAAAAAAATTAGTAATCAGAAAAAAACTGCCTACTTGCAAAAAATCGGACGTCTTCCTATTGAAGAAGATACTTACCCAAACCGAAGAAAATAAGTACGTATGTCTCTGAGGTCAACTATTGTGGATGCTCAAAAAGAAGCGATGAAGGCAAAAGATGCTCATACCCTTGGGGTCGTGAGGCTTCTTTTTGCAGCTATTCGTAATAGTGAAATAGACAAAGGACGAGAGCTTACAGATGAAGAGGTTATAGGTATTGTCCGTTCACAAAATAAACAGTTAATCGATGCAATGAAAGACTTTGATGCCGGTGGTCGGCAGGATCTTTTGGAAAATGCCAAAGCCGAAATAGAAGTCTTAAAGCGATTTCTTCCAGCAGAAATGTCAGATGAAGAAATTCAAAAAGTTATAGAGCAAATCATGTCCCAAAACTCAGCTGGCAATGTCGGTCAGTTGATCGGGATCGTGATGAAAGAACTGAAAGGAAGAGTCGATGGCAATCGAGTACGAACACTCATTGAACAGTCTTTTCCCAACAGTTAATATTAATTTTTGAGTCCCAGGTCCCATGCTTCCTTGGATTCGCAGTAACAAAAGAAATTATAAAAAAGTGGCCATGACACTTTCGTGTTTATTTTTGGTCACTTTTTTTGTTTTTTCTTTTGCTAGTGTGGTTGCCGCACAAGGCGGAGATACTTTTGGTATCAATAAAGTGGGGAGTTTCTTGCCTCTTGGTGGGGAAGACATCCGAATTATCGCTGCCAAAATTATTCGTATTTTCCTCTCTCTGCTAGGGATTGTCGCTGTTGGTCTCATGATTTATGCTGGTTTTACGTGGATGACCAGTGGTGGTAATGAAGAAAAGATTGCTACTGCCAAAAAGACCATGATTAATGCTGTGATTGGTCTTGCGATTATTATGGCATCGTTTGCCATCGTACAGTTTGTGTTAAAGTCTTTGCAGGGTGCTGTTGGAATAAACAATGAACAAGATGGTAGGGGAGTAGGATTGAATTTTGAATCATATGTTGGCTCTGGATCGCTGGGTCGCATCATCAAAGATCATTATCCACTCCGTGGGCAAACTGAAGTAAAGCGCAACACCAGAATTGCTGTTACTTTTCGTGAATCAGTGGATCCTGCTTCTGTTATTGTAAATACCAATGGGAATCAAATTGTGGGCGATTGTATCAATATGGACAACCCTGGGTTTAATTGGGGGCCTCAATTTTGTGATCAACTTAATACCTCATCAGTAAAGATTGGGATTACGGGTACATCCACTGAACCTCTTCCGTCTGCAGCACTTACTCTTCTTGAGGGGGAAAATCGCGATGCCTTTACCTTTACTTTTCGCCCACTTGCGCTTTTAGGAAGTGGTGAAGTATCAATTGACTATACCGTTGAACTCACTCGCAATATTTTGAAAAAAGATGGTCGCACCAGTATTTTTGCAGCTGACCGTCATGGATTTTATAAATGGCGATTTAGTACGGATACCACTATTGATGTTGATCCTCCACATGTTGTTTCGGTGTATCCAGAATCAGGAGATACAGAACCTCGCAATAGTTTAATCCAAATTAATTTTAATGAACCAATGGATCCGCTTGTCGTCCAAGGAGCAAGTGGCGCAGATTCACCTTTTTCTCATATTATATTTCAATCTGTCGATGTGGACGGGGAATGGCGTATATCAAATGGATACAAAACCGTTGAATTCATTTCAAGTCTTCCTTGTGGACAAAATAGCTGTGGAGATACCATGTATTGTCTTCCTGTGAAATGTGCTGAGGGTAATGGACAATGTGCTGATCCTTATACTGTACTTATTCGTACTGCTCTTACTTTAAATAACAATTCATTTGAGTCTGTCGCTATGAGTGGTGTAACAGATATGTCGGGCAATGCTCTTGACAATGGTCCTGGGAATATTGCTGATGGACGTATGGCAAATCCTCATAAGCCAGGTTTTGTTCAGAATGAACCAAAAGTAATTCATGATGCTGAAAAAAATCCAGATAACTATTTTTGGAATTTTTCCATTGATAGCTCTGTTGACCGTGCAGCACCATACCTTGAACAAGTAACGCCAAATTTGGATGCTGAAAATGTGTCAGAGGATGCTCCACTTCAAATGTTTTTTAATAAACGTCTATATTCATTTAGTTTGGAAGGAATTGCTCTTGAAGAATATCCTCGTCCAGCTGATTTGATTGGGAACAACCCTGCCTTTGAAAATTTGGGAGATATTTGGTATCGACCTGAAGCTTCAACGTCAATCAGAACCGTTGTAACTTTGAATCATCGTGAGTTTGGTCCTCAGGGGACAAATTTCTATTATTTCCCACTGCTTCCAAGTACGATAAAAAGTATTACCCAAAATTGTTTTCATCCAGGGCGTGGTCCTTTTGTAGAAGGTGCTGCCAAACCAAATGGTGAGATATCCCCAGCTTGTGAACATGTCGTTGATCAAAATGGCGCTGTTATTCTTTCAAATGGATGTGTGCCTATCCCAAATAATTTCAATAGTGAACAGGATACTGGTTGTGTACAGTATTCAGATCCAGGAATTGAACCTGTTTTCTCAAGTACGAGTACGTGTATGGATATGATGAAGAAAAATAATATTAGTCCATTTCAACCAATCGTACCGGCACAAGGGGCACCGGCTCAGCCTCAATAATTCTATTTATGAACTTTGTTCGAAGATTTTTCACACATAAATATTTTCTTTTTTCCTTCCTCCTTTTGGCAGGTATTTTGCTTTTTGCGCCGGGTGTATTCGCTCAGGGAGATACCTTTGGTATTAATCAAGTTGGTGGTCTGTTGCCTTTGGGTGGAGAAGATATTCGTGTCATTATCGCAAAAATTATCCGTATTTTTCTTTCCCTCCTCGGAATTATTGCGGTTGGACTCATGATTTATGCGGGTTTTACCTGGATGACCAGTGGTGGAAATGAAGAAAAAATTGCGACGAGTAAAAAAATACTCATTAATGCGTCTATTGGTTTGGCGATTGTCATGAGTTCTTTTGCTATCACACAATTTGTTTTGAAGAGTTTACAAGATGCGACAGGAAGTGGAAATAATGAAAACAATGGGGCTAATGGTGGTCCTGTACCAGTCTGTGCAAATTTTGCTGATTGTCAAGCCAATGGTGGTGGGCCTCGTGAATGTGGAGATGAAGGATTTGTCGTAAAAAGTCTTACTCCACGCACATCACCAAACGATGGTACGGGTATGACAAATACGGTTATTCGTGCTGTATTTAGTCGACCGCTTGATCCTGAACAAAATCCAAGTAAAATCTTTGGTTTAACCAAAGGTACTGAAGCTATACCAGTGCGCAATGTGCTTATTTTGCCGGGAAGACAGATTGTAGAAGCCTATTTTGATCAAAGAACAGAACTGTGTAAAGGGAATGATGCAAGAAGTTGTCTCGTTCCAGGAGATTACAGGGTAGAAGTAAATCCAGAACTATCTGCTGGGGGTATTCGCTTGCAAACACGATTAAACTGTGGAGAATTTGATAATCGAGCAAACTTCCGAATCAATCAAGACTTCTTGGATGTACAAAAACCAGTGGCTGCATCAATAACGTTCAATGGCAGAAATGTGGCTGCAGTTCAAAATGTTGGTCGAAATGCAAAATATAGATTAAATGCTACTTTTGAAGATCGTAAAAAAGATGCACAGGGTGTTGCTTTTGGTGGTATGTCATATATGCATTTACGGGTTGAAAGTCAACCAAAAGATGCCGGAGCAGCAAAAGCCGATTGGTCATATTATAGCGGACCGAAGAGTGGTTCAAATAATGCGTTTTCTTTTAGTCAAGATCTTGCCTTTGGGGCTGAGCTTCCTGTACCAGCTCTCTATACACTGACATTTACTGTTGGTGATATTGATAGCAATAAAACAGTTGCCACTTCAACGTTTGTACTTGATGGTGAGCTCTGTCACAACGGACGCCAAGATCCTGGAGAAAATGGTGTTGATATTGGTGGTGCTTGTCTTGGTGATGGTCAGTGTAATGCTGATTGGCAATGTGTAGCAGGGGAGTGTGGAGCAGATGGAAGGTGTATCAATAAACCTGTTATTCAAAATGTTGATGTGGGTGGAGCTGATCCTGATTCTTGGGATGCTGCACCTGGATCTTGGGCAACGATCGTTGGAAATTTTTTTGGAGAAGATGCGGGAAACGTTGATTTTGGAATTGATAATAACAATGATGGTACTATCGATCAGTGGATTCCTACGCGTTTAGCTGATTGTGCTGGTCTTGATATGTGGACGAGTAGACAAATCATTGTCGAGGTTCCAAATATTCCTGCCGGAACGAGCACAACTTTGCGAGTAAAAACACCTGCTGTTGGGGATAGAGTTGCGGCTGAAGATTTGAGTACAGATAATAATGGACCAAAGAGTGGCCCCAACGCTGGTATTTTCAAGATCAGTCAAAATGACCGACCTGGACTTTGTGCTGTTTTAGGACCAAATAATACAAATGTTGCTACTTCGAGCGCTGCGGTGACTGCTTTTGGTCGTGCTCTCGGAAATGGACAAAATAGTAGTTTGCTGTTTGGGGGCGTAGCTGCTCCCATCAGGCAGTGGGGTGATCAGACTATTTTGACTTCAGTACCACAAAACATGAGATCTGGTCGTGTTGGAGTACGCGCAAAAATTGGAGATATCTTTACCAATGGTGTTGAATTTTTAGTTGTTGATCAGGATGCAAACTTGCTTCCACAGGTAGATGGTATTTCTCCATACCCAACCACTACTGTTGGAAGTCTCATAACGCTCTCAGGTGCTCGCTTTGGTGCTCATGGTACTGTCTATTTGGCTCCTACTCGTCAAGCGGCTGTTAACTGTGCCGAGACCAGAGTTGCCGCAGAAGAAGCTGCTTGTCAGAGACTCGATTTGATCACACTTCCTGATGCGTGTGGAAATACCTGGTCAGAAAATCAAATTATTGGAAAAATACCAGCTGGTTTGGCTCTGCAACAATATTTTGTAGTCGTAAAAAATGAAGCTGGTCTTCATTCAGATGGTGCTCGTGATATTACTCTTGTTGCAGGAGCACCACTGCCAGGACTCTGTCGTTTGGAACCAAATAATGGAGTCGCTCCTTTGCCAGAAAATGCAGAACCACTTTCCTTGACTGGTATTAATTTAAACCCTAATCCTGAACTGTATTTTTGGACTGTTGGCTCAAACTGGCTTCTTTCAAGTCGTGATAGAGATCCACAAGGAGATAATGTTATAAAATCTGTTGCTGCTAATGGTACAAAAATCGAAACGGTTCTGCCGGTAGGAAACAATGGTGTTTCTCTTGTTACTGGTCCAATATTAGCTCGGGTAGCTGGAAATTTTAGTAATAGTGTTCAATATACAGTCAATGATTGTACCTTGGGTGGCAACCCACCAGGAGCAAATTATCAATGTTGTGGTGCGGGTCCTGAAAGGGGAATGTGGAAACCAGAGGGCTTTGCCTGTGCTGGGGAAACACGGAGCGCTGGATATGTTTGGCGTTTTACCACTGGTCTGATTCCTCAAGTGCCTCGTGTACTCGAAGCTTGTAATGTTGATCAATGGAATGATCTTGCTGTAGAAAATTTTGCTCGTCCTTCTCCTTCTCCTTGGGAAAATTGGAACGCAGGGGACGCTTGTACTGATAGTGTTATCACCGTTCAATTCAACATGCGAATGTCTGAATTGAATTTGAATAATCAAGTAAAAGTATACACCTGTGGTCAAGGAAATGTTCCTGATTGTTCGTATGATCAGGAAACTGATGTAACAGCAAATTACACACCTGCTTTTATACCAGGTCAAAATGATATTTTGGAATTTCGACTTGCCGCAGGAGCAACTCATGCAACCAGTACCTGGCATCGAGTTATTTTGGGAAATAATCTTCGTGCCAATGAACCAGGACTTGTTGAATTTAATCAAAACAGAATTAATACTTCGCCGTTGTCTTTGCAACGACCACTTGAAGATCCTGTAAATGGTATTACGGTTGCCTATAATTTTGATTTCAAAACAGGGGAAGCTCGTTGTTCACTTCTTGGAGCTGCGATTACTCCACCAACCTATACGACACGTCTCCTTGGTGTGATCCAAAATACCGCATTCCCAGTTTCTCCGAATTTTGATAATCCACCACATCCATTCTATTTCTATGTTTGGGGACGTGGAAAACAAGCTTGTAGTGTTATAGACGTCAATGGAAAAGGATGGCAATGGAAACCAAGGCAAAATAATAATGCTGACATTGGCTCTGACTTTGCGTATGCCACAAAAGTAGATAATATGAATGTTCCGGTAACAAGTAGTCAGTATTATCAAGATGTACGCGCAAAAGCAACTGCGCTCCAAAATACTCTTTTAAGCCCTGTTTACATTACTGCCAGTACCAATACCTTAGTAGATGGGGTTAACAAAGAAGTTGTGGCTACCAGTACCCTCTTTGTCCAACTTGGCGATCCTGTAGTAACAGAATGGTGGCCAGAGTGTAGTGAATCGTGTGTCAATGCAACGATTGGTGTTCGGTTTAATCTTCCCATGCTTACAAGTACTTACCGAACGGCTGAAGGAAGTGCTATTAAAGTAGAAAAATGTGTTGGGCTTGGAGAAAATTGTTTGAATGTGGAACCGCTTGGTGAAGTAGAAGATGTGAATCCTGGTGCGTTTGATCCGTTTGAGTATTCGGTAACCATTCCTGGGAATTTAGCAACAGGCACCCTCTATCAGGTTACGGTAACTGATCAAATTCGATCTTTTGGCGGTATTTTGAATGGAAATCCTGTGGTTGGAAAGCCTTTAGTTCCGAAAGTATGGAAATTTCAAACAAAAGTCCAAGATGGAATCTGTATTTTGGATACAGTAGATGTTTTGCCAAGTCCCTATGTAGCAACCATGGTGGGGCAAAAAACTCCATATGCGGCAACACCAATGAGTTCTCCAAATCAGTGTAGTTCTGCAGGTCAGAGATTGAATCCCTGGGCCTATGGTTGGAATTGGAGTGTTCAAAATGAAAAGGTTGCAAATATTACTGAATTTTCAACCAAAGCACTTCCTCCAGGATATTGTAGTGCGAGTTGTTTGCCAACAGGAAGTACGATTCCGGTTGGTCAAACCGCCTTTATGTGTGGAAACGGATCTGTTGACCCTGGAGAAGATTGTGATGTGGCTCAACCAGGAGAAATTCCAGGAGTAAGTTGCTCACTTTCTTGTTTGCGCCCAGGAAACCCAAATGTCACCACTACCAGAAATCCGGCTGCAGTAGGACTTTGTGGAAACGGGGCGCTGGAAAGATCATTTGGCGAAGAATGTGATCCTGGAATCCCTGGCCATACACCGTACTGTACAAACACTTGTACCTGGTCTGGAAGTAATCAAGAATTTTCTGGAGAAGTAAATGCACTGCAGTGTGGAAATGGGCACATTGGACTGGGAGAAGATGGCTTAATTAATCTTGGAGAAGATTGTGATTTAGGTATAACTCTTGATGAAGCAACGGCACTTGGAAATCCTGCTTTTTCACAACTTGGATGTTCAAACCGCTGTCTCCATACGGGAACTCGAATGTCTCGATCATTTTGTTCTGATCCTGCAAGTAATTTAACACAGGAGCAGAGAGAGTCGGCTGCGTGTTATAATGCTATTACGGTTTGTGGAAATAACACTCTGGAGCTCGGTGAAGAGTGTGAAATTCGTCCTGGCGATAATAGGCATATAAAAGTATTTGGACCAAACGGAGCTGAAGTGGTTCTAGACGTAGAATCAGCTTCTGCAATTTGTAGTAATCGCTGTATTTTGAAAAATGCCTGTGACGTAAGAGCAAATATTTCTCCAAATTTTACTTGTGAAGCAGGTACTCTTGGTTGTAGTGATGAATGTACCCGTCTTGGTTCTTCCCCTCTTTATGACACTCCTTCTTTGTGTGGTGATGGTGTTTCTGGTATTGGTGAAAATCCACAGTGTGAACCTGCTGCTCTTGATGATGTTGAGGCTATTGGCCAAGATCCTCTTCAGATTGTAACCGCGCTTGGAGAAGCAGAACCAAATCCAGCTACTCTCATGCAAGAAACAACTATTTCTGCCCAGGCGTTGCAAGTGAGAGAAAGCCGCCAGACAACGACTCCACTCGGGAATAGAAGTGTTACAGGGATTGGAAACTATGCACTCCAGTGTGGTTTTGTGGAATACGAAGAACCACGTTTGGAAAATGGGATTGTAAGCGCGAACAATTGTCCAGATCAATCTCAGGGTGTAGATAATAACTCTTGCTGCCAAGTTCGTCCGAATCGTACGGCAGAATATCCTGTGCATGGTTCTGGCCTTATTAACAATACGGCTGTTTGTCAAAATACTTTTATTTCGGCGGATTTTAATAAAGTTCTTGACGAAGCTTCAGTAGCCGATGCAGTTATGATTGCGAGTTTGCATCCTGCTGGATATAACTGTTCTACGTCTGGAGAAACTGATATTACTGCTGATGTAAATGGACTACTTGCGCTTTCTGAAGAAGCTTCTGTCCCTCAAAGTATCTTTGCTCGCGTTTGGGGAGCGATGAAGGAATTTTTTGCAAGTATCTTTGAATCTGTGGTACACGCCCAAATTGGAGCACCAAATCTCAATGTAGCTGTGCAAAAAGTTTTGGATGGAAAAGTGTGGTGTGCTGGTAAAATAAGAACAAACAACACCGTTAATCCAAAATTCAATCCAGATGGCACTCTGAATGGAAGTACTTTAGGTATTACTATTACAGATATTCTTGATCCTGCCTCAACCTATGCTGTTATTCTTCGTGGTGGAAAAAATGGCATAAAAGATGTAACCGGAGTAGGTATTCGTGGACAAGCGCTCCTACGTGATGCCAATAGATACCACACCGATGACATCTTTATCTTCAAAACCAGCAATCAAATTTGTAAAATAGAAAGTATTTCTGTCGATCCTGCTGTTCATTTATTTACTACACCAAGTTCAACCTATAAATTTGGAACCAGTGTTCAAAGTACCAGTGGAGGTCCCATTGTCAGTACTCCAAGTTATGCTTGGCAATGGAATTGGGAACCAAGTGCCAGTAAAATTTTTCGCCTTGGTCCTCCTGCTAATAACGAAACGATAAATATTTCATCAACTGGACTTGAAGGAAGCCAAATTATTGCTGCGCAAGCAGTTATTACTCAGGATAGAAGTGAGGTCGGAAACGAAATTGGAAAAATTTATGTTGGACTTAGTGATGTGACTTCACTTTTTTGTGAAAATCCATGGCCATCACAAGCGACCTATCCATATGAAGATGGTATTTCTGCTCAAGCCGTATTTAGACCAGGACAACTCAACAATGATCACTTTGATATAGTGAAAAATCGTTTTGATGGTAGTCCTATTGCACCAATAAATTTGGGAGGAAAAAGAGAATATCTCAATTTCAGTTTTGGATATTGTGCTGACTCAGGTGCACAAGGAAACAAAGAAGATGACTTACCATTTTTGAAGCCAGTTGTTCAAGGAAATATGGTTACTCCTTCGGTTTGTAGTATTTCTGGTGCTGCGTGTAGAAGAGATGCTGATTGTCCTGTTATTCGTAATGGCGTCTTCGTTCGTCAGCAACATTGTATGGAAGGAAGAGCTGAAAATGTAGGTGATCTTCCAGCAGGAACCCTAAAAAAATTCCTCCTTTTCAATGATAAAAATCAAGATGTTATTGGTGTTCAAGTATTTGAAAATTCAGCACGCTTGACTGCTCGAGATTGGTTTACAAGCAAAGGTTTTTCGGGTATTGAGCGTTACCGAGATGTTGTCATTGATGGGTACACTGGAATAAGCGATGGAAGTAATGTTTATATAAGTAGCTTGAATGAACTTTCAGATAAGCGTGTTCATAGTTATATTTATTTGTTTGGTATCAATGAAAATGCACAAGCCAACACCAAACAGGTACTCGAAAAAATAATCGCTACGCTCAAATTTAACATCAATATTCCGGAAAGAAATAACTGTGTTCGCGGAAATGGTGTTTCTGGAGGTCAGTATCTTCCACTTGATTTGAATAATATTGCGGTGACAGGAATTTCTTGTTCTTCAGATTATGATTGCCGTACTTCTGGTGGCGTACCTACGAGTACCAGTAATGGGCTGTGTGCTAATGCAAAAACAAAATTTCAAAATGACTGGCAACGCTTGCATATTGTTCAAGATGTTCAAAGTAAACTTGAGACATACCGTACGAACAATGGTCAGTACCCAACGCTTTTAGCTGGTACTTATATCCCTGGATATACCAATTCACATTGGCCATCATGGAATCGGCTTTTGGAAGCAATTGGTCCAGTGGCTCAGCCACCACTCAATCAGTGGAGTGGTTGTGGTCGATGTTCTATCCCTCAAAATGGACAATTTAGTGCGTGTTCTACCAATGAAGATTGTGGACAGGCAGCAGGAACCTGTATTCTTCCTGATGATCCACAAACCTGCTGGAATAGTGCTGAAGCAGCATTTTCTTGTCCGATGGTATCCAATGTTCTTGAATATAATGTTGATCCGAACAACAATAATCACTATGAACTGTACTTACCACTTGAATACTTCAATACTCGTGAAGGTGTTCATAAAACAATTGTTCAAGGATTTGCTTCCACTACGAAATACAACTCGGCGCCTTCCTGTGGAAGAGAAGGTATTGAAGTCGTTCGTGCTGCTGCCGGTTCTTGTGGAAATGGTATTCGAGAAGCTGGAGAAGCGTGTGATCCTCCAGGCATCTCACGTGTTGCTGCAGCAATAGAATGTCCGGCTGGAGAGACAGCCTTCCGAACTTGTAATGATCGTTGTCAATATGATGCGCATGTTTGTCGACCTGGTGCCAGCTGTGGCAATGGAAGAATTGATAATGGTGAAATTTGTGATGATGGAAATCTTAACAATACCTATGGTCACTGCAATGGTACCTGTTCTGCACCATTTGCTGCTTTTTGTGGAAATGGTACACGTGATTTTGATGATAGAAATAGAAACAACAGACAAGATGATGGGGAAGGATTTTTGGAGTTCTGTGATAAAGATGAGGCTCGTTTTAAATCAGTTGGTTTCTGTGCGTTGAATCCAGGTAAAGAATGTGTCGGTGGATTTCTCGATAGAGTTTTAGGTGCAAAATGTCTTCTTGCTGAAGGTGCTTGTATTTCAAAAAATGATCCTACCTACCATATTTCAGCGGCGGATGCAGCAGGTCAGCCAATGAGTTGTTCAAATGACTGTCAAAGTCAGGGTGGATATTGTGGAGATGGTGCACTTCAGCTTCCTTCTGAGCAGTGTGATGATAGAAATAATCAAAACGGCGATGGTTGCAGTGCCTTTTGTAAAATTGAAAATAATGCTTGTATCAATAGTTTGGCTCCACAAAATATACAAACGATAAACAACAATACCTTGATTACCCTTGATTATGGAAATGACAATCTCGATGCTTCTTGTCAAGAAACAAATGGTGAGTCGCTTTGTAATGCACTCGCTCTATCTTGCGGTGATGTATTATCCGAGGAATTAGCTCAAATAGAACAAGGTGACCAAGCTCCGTGTAATTTGGGTGATATGGGATGTAATTTTGGAGTTCGGGTTGGTAATGCTCGTTTTGAATTTCGAACAATGGGGGCTCAAGCGTGTCAGCGTACGTTGAACACGGATTTAAATAAACGAGTTCAAGTGCAATGTAACGGTATAAGGCAGAATGCTCCAGTTGTTGCTGCTGTAGGAGCGTGTGGAAATGGACAAATTAACGAAGGAGAAGTTTGTGATACCGGAGCAACGAATGGACAAAAGTGTAATCCTGAGTATGGAAGAAATTGTTCGTACTGCTCTGCAGATTGCCGCGAAGTTCTTAGTGTGGATCCGATTGCGGCTTGTGGAAACGGAAAAATTGATGTAGATGGACGCCTTCCTGTGGTAAATGGTGTGTATCAGCCAGAGGTGTGTGACATTGACCCTGAAACAAATCAAGTTATTGTACGAAATGCTCAAAATGTTCCACCTGTAGGATCTCCTCAGTCTGTGTATCAAGGTTTTTATAATCTTCAAAGTGCTCCTGCTCAGTGTTATGACACGGGAACATTTGCTTGCGAAAATAATTGTCAGCGTTTAGTCACAAATTGTATTGGATGCGGATATTCTGATAATCAAGGCAAGCCGATTCCCAAATTGAAAGTGTTAAATGTACTTACTCCTGTTTCTACTCGTTTCAATTCTGATTGGGCAAGATTTGTTGAACATCATTTGATCCGTCTCAATACCAGTTCTGTTGCTTCGGGTATAAAGTCACTCGGAGGAGTTGGTGGTTGGGGTTCAAGGCAAGCAGGTGTCGTTGAAGATGAAGATCTTCAAGCCGGTAATCCAAAAAAATGGAGAAATTATCAACAAGGGTTTAATACTTTAAATTATAATATTGCCTCATGGATATTTTCTACTAAACATGGTTTTCCTCTTGACGCTGGATTTGGATTTAAGACAAGTCCAAATCAAAATGGCCCATGGCAAAATGCTCCGCTTGAAGAATATGCAAGGGGAATTGAATCAAATGCACTCTGTAAAGATAACTATGCTGTTTACTTTAGTTTGCTTGATGTAACCGCAGATCGTCTTGGTGGTACACGTGATAACTCTGGGGCAATTATGCGTCAGGCAGGTGCGAAAGCACAGTATGAACAGTATGGTTCTTTTTTCCCATATCCGGTAAATGGAGAGCTTCGTGAAATTCAAAATGAGTATATTATTTCTCCAGCTGTACCTCAGGGCACTTTCCGTGTAGTAGTAAAATGGAAAAATCTTCCTGATAATAATGTTACCTTCACTCCGATTGTATACAATCGAGATTTCTTAAATCGTGAGAATGCAACGAACGAAGAACTTTTGCAATCGACGGTAAGTTATTCTCGGGCTGTCGCTGAAGGCCGTCGTCGGCATCCTGAGAATTTGGGAGCAAATCCAAGTTGGCTCTGTTCACGTATGGCGCAGCATGGAGCAACAAAATATTGGCTTCCAAATGACTGTATACCGTTCAATTATCAAGGAAATGCTCAAATGGGTCAGGCTGATATAAATGTGGCGAAGTCAGGGGGCGTTTATGTTCATGAACGTGGAGGTCTTAGCACCGCATCTTCTTCAGCCATGACTATTTTTACAGGAAATTATATCGGAAATCCTGGTACAGGTACGTATAATGCTCCTTATGCTGTTTTTGTTGAAGCATTTGCAGCTCAAGGAGATATTCCTATCTCAACTTTTGATAACATGGATGTCACCGTTGAAGTTTATGACTATCGTGATGGTCAGATACCTGAATCTTCAATTTATCAACCCCGTCCAAACAATGTATTCAAACTCGGTAGTGCACGTGTAAGTAGTAACGAAGGAGTTGCAAAATACTGGCATGCCTTTAACTTGGTAAAAGATCGTGCTGGAAATTATCAAATTACGTCACTCTCAGAGCAACAAGCTGGAGGTCAATCTTATCCACATGGAGTACAGGCTACAAATTTTGCTGATGTTCTCTGTCGTGTTCCTGGAGAAAATTGTAATCGTGACCAATAGAGTTCTATCGTCGTTAAGAGTGGAGCCAATTGATGGTGGCACGATTTTGTGTTCAATTGAAATTTTAGGTTAGCTACATTTAATAATTGAGAGAGTTTCCCGTTGTTTATTTTGAGAGATGTATGCTATAATATCTTTACATTTTAGGTATGATGGAAAATAATTACTCTCAACCTCCAATCGAGAATGAGTCTTCTCAGAAAAAAATGTTTTTCCTCTTCGGTGGGGGAGTATTTTTATTGCTTGTTTTAGGAACTGGAATATTTTTCTTCATAAAAAAGGATGGGGCTTCTCAGAATACTGATCAATTTCCACCTTCCTCTGAAACTACTGATATCAATCAGGCTGTAGAAGATCCTTTTCCTTTTGATAAAGATCGCGATGGACTTGACGATACTAAGGAAAAAGAACTTGGCCTCAGTAATCTTAATTTTGATACAGATGGAGATGGGCTTTCTGACATTGATGAAATGGAAATTTGGAAAACGGATCCCAAAAAATTTGATAGTGATAATGATGGTCTTGGCGATGGATATGAAGTTGTAAATGGACAGAATCCTGCTGGAAATGGAGAGCTTTCCCAATAAAAAATTTTACTTTTTAGTTTTGGCTCTTGTCATATGTTTGACGATCAACCTACTCCCTCTGGTGCTTCGGCGCCCAATAATCTTCCATTTGGCGAACCTCAAGATATTTTTGCTAACACCGAGGGTTCTTCAGGTTCGGTACCTCCACTTTCTTCTGCCGAAATGCCTCCACTTGGAGGTAATGCTCTTCCACCTCAGACTTCTGCACTGGAAGCTGGTATTCTTCAGCCAAAAGTTTCAAACCTCCCACCGTCACCTGGTATGTCTTTGCCAAATCAACCAAATGCCGGTAATGGAAATAGTCTGGGTGGCATTCCAATGGATAATACCATCAAAGAGCCAAGACTCAGTCATGGTATTATGGTGACGATTATGGTTGTAGTGGTTGGTTTTATTCTGATTGGATCAGGCTGGTTTGTCTATCGTGTTTTTACAAAAGATACCACTGAACCAGAAGTGAGCCCTCTAGAAGATGTTCCTTTAGAAAATGAAACACCGGTTACTGTGCCTATCATAACCCCTCCTTTGGAGGAAGTTATAACTCCAACGAGTTCTTCTGATGCCGTTGATCAAGAGATTATTTTAGGTGAATCAATTGACAGTGATGGGGATGGAGTAAAGGATAATCGTGAAGTAGAGATTGGTACAAATCCATCAAATTGGGATACAGACAATGATGAACTCTCAGATGGTGAAGAATTACTTATTTGGCATACAAATCCAAAAAGTGATGATAGTGACGGGGATACCTATAAAGATGGCACTGAGGTAAAAGCAGGATATAACCCATCTGGACCAGGTCGACTGGCTGAAATGGCGCCTGTAAGTGCAACACCTGGAGTGTCTACCAGTACAACTTCGTCAAATACAAGTACAAGTTCTTTTGTTTCTACTTCACCCGCTTCTTCACCTACCACATCCGTCAACACAACGTATGAAATAGAACTCTGATATTTTTTCACTGTATGTTTGGTAAAAAAGAGAAAAATACACCAGAAATAGCGCAACCTATTACAGCACGGATTGAAACCATGCCCGGTGCATTTTATGCAGGGGCAGATCCTGTTATTTATCAAAATTCTGTTGATAAACCACTCACTGAAAATTCAACCAATCTCTCTGTAACTGCTCCCGTACAAAAACCTCCTCTTGTCCCACCAAAAATCCAAGCACCAAAAAGTACTCCGGTTGCTCCACCTGAAAAAGCCTCTTTAGAAAAACCATTGCCACCGCTACCCTCTGGTGGAAAGAAAAAATTTATTTTTATTGGACTTGGAGTATTGCTTCTTTTTTGTGCAGTGCTCGGGTTTTATCTCTATACACGCTTTCAAAATAATGGCAAGACTCCTGAAATTCCTGTAGCTGCAACTTCGTCATTTGTTGCTTCGCCTTTTGAAACTCCGCCAGTACCAACTTCAACAGAAATAATAGTGACTCCACCGACAACCACACCCACTTCAACTCCACTGGTTCGTGGTGGAGGAGTTCTTTCTTTACCTCAGGTTTCTTATGCAACCAGTCGGGATGATGATGCCGATACTCTCACCAACCGCGAAGAAGAAGTCTTTGTTACTGATCCAGAAATCTGGGACACAGATCAAGATGGATATTATGATGGTTTGGAAATCATAAATCTCTATAATCCAAAAGGCATTGCTCCCCAAAAAATCATTGATTCAGGACTGGTGAGAGAATATATTAACCCAGTATATCAATACCGTTTTTACTATCCATCAAGCTGGCGAGTGGATGCTGTCGCTCAGGAATTTGATGATATATTAATTAGTACTGATACTGGAGATTATATTGAAATTCGTGTTTTTCCCAAAGAACCGAATGTCACATTCTCCAGTTGGTTTTCGACCTTTCTTCCTGGAGAAAATTTCCTATCGCTGAATGAATTTTCTAATCGTTTCCAAATTTCTGGATATAAACGGGCAGATAATCAAGTTGGTTTTTTTGAAACTCCAACTGCAATTTATTCTCTCATTTATTTCTATGGTGAGGAAAAAAATCTGTTCCCTCATATCATGGAAATCGTGTTACAAAGCTTTAGGCCAACAAGAGGTGGCTTTGATCTGCCAGTGCAACCCATTCTTCCTGGTATTGTCTTGCCAACCAGTTCGCCCGTTACAACCTCTACTCCAGTAGCGAGTTCCACCGAGCCACAGAACACTTCTGCTACCAATACTCCGGCTATTCCTTTACAAGAATCACAAAATTCATCTTCTTCAATACCATCTTTGCCTCCTTCTGAACTAAACTCAGAAAATATTTGATTTGATTTTTTTGTATGGAATGCATGATTTATTCGCGGTTTCGTCTCCCATTTTCTCATAAAAAGCTTGAACATGATATTCATCATGTTCTTCGAGGGCTGAAAAAAAATACCGCTTCCATGAGTCTCCATATTATTGGAGACAAAAAAATGACGCAGCTCAATTTTCATCATCGAGGCAAAAAAAAGACGACCGATGTGTTGTCATTTGCTACTCATGAGGGTGAAGGCCTGCTCTCTGATGATTGGGGAGATGTTTTTATTTCATTGCCCCAAGTAAAAAAACAAGCGAAAGAATATCAAATACCTTGGCAAGAAGAATTTTATCGTATGCTTATTCATGGCATACTCCATTTGTTTGGATATGATCATATGGAGGAAAAAGATGCCAAAAAAATGTTCAAGTTACAAGAGAAGTTTTTGTCTGAAATTTTATGATTCTCAAAAAGCTACGTAAAAGTTTTTCCTATGCTTTAAGAGGTATTGTCTCTGTTTTTCGTCACGAGCAAAATTTTCGTATTCAAGTATTTGTTGCGATTGTTATGATTATCGCTGCTTTTTGGTTTCAAATCAGCGCCACCCGTTTTATGCTTCTTATCTCTACAATTACTTTTGTGCTTATTTTAGAGATTATTAATACAGCGATTGAGCGTTGTCTTGATATTGTAAAACCTCGGTTGTCTGAGCAGGTAGAAATGATTAAAGATATTATGGCAGGGGCCGTACTTATATCAGCTCTTTTTGCGGTAATTATAGGTATTTGTATTTTTTGGCCCTATCTCATAAATACACAAGTTGAGCCATTTCTCATTCCGTGATAAAATATAAGGAATATCCATTATGGCACGATCCAAATCCCAACCATCTCTTATTACTGGCCTTGATATTGGTTCGAGTGCTGTTCGTATTGCTGTTGGACAGACAGGACTAAGGGCTGACGGTAAACAAGAGCTGCAAATTATTGCTACAGCAGAGGTTCCTTCAGAGGGAGTTCAAAAAGGTGTTATTGTCAGCATTGAAGAAGCTGTTTCCTCGATTTCCAATGCACTTGAACAGATTGAACGTATGGTCGGTATACCAATCACCAATGTGTGGATTGGTATTTCTGGTATGCATATTCTTTCCCAAAAGACCCGGGGAGTTGTGGCGGTAGCAAAGCCCGATGGAGAAATTTCAGAGGAAGACGTGACAAGAGCCATTGAGGCTGCCAAAACTATCGCCGCTCCTTTGAACTATGAAATGCTTCATCTTGTTCCTCGTCACTTTTCGGTCGATGGACAGGTGGGAATAAAAGATCCTGTCGGAATGACAGGTATTCGCTTGGAAGTAGAAGCTCAGGCCGTTTATGGCCTCACAAGCCACCTTAAAAATCTTACCAAAGCAGTGTATCGCACCAGTGTTGGTATTGATGATGTCGTTCTTTCTGTGTTGGCTACAGCCGATGCGGTGTTAACCTCCCGTCAAAAAGAACTCGGTGTGCTTATTGTTGATTTAGGCGGCTCTACAACCACACTCCTTGTTTATGAAGGTGGAAATGTTATTCATAGCTCAGTATTGCCAATAGGTTCAGATCATGTGACTAATGATTTGGCTCTGGGTCTTCAGACCTCGATTGATGTCGCCGAAAAAATTAAAATTCAGGTAGGATCATGTAGTACAAAAAATATTTCAAAACAAGATGTTATTGATTTATATGACTTTGGAAGTCCTGCTCATGAAGAAGTGTCTCTGTTTTATATTACAGAAATTATACATGCCCGTGTGTCTGAAATCTTAGAGCGTATTGATAAAGAATTAGTTTCGATTGAAAGAAGTAGTCTCTTGCCGGCTGGAGTTATTTTCACAGGTGGTGGATCAAAAATTGGAGGACTCATTGAACTCTCTAAACAGAAGCTTCGTATGAATGCTGCCCTTGGTTTTCCTTTGGATATTCGTACGGTAACAGAAAAAGCCAATGATGTCTCTTTTGCTCCATCGATTGGACTTGTGAAATGGGGGAGTGCTTTTGCTCATATGTCTGAGAATAAACGAGGTCCTTTTCTGTCTGGAGGTTCACAGAAAGTCGTTGAAAATTTGCGGAAAATATTTCGTTTTTTGATACCTTAAAATTTTGGTTAAAATAGGAGCTTGTTTTTCAAGCTCTTTTTTAACTCGAAAACCGTCCTTGTCTAGATAAAAAATACGATTTTTCTTGACAGTATTGGACAAAGTCGTTACACTATAAATACAAATATTTAGCTAAAATAAAGAACAAATTTGTTGTTCAGTCAGAGTTTAACATACCCTTTATGCCTCAAGTGAAACCTGAAGTCGAAACATTTGCAAAAATTAAAGTAATCGGTGTAGGTGGATCTGGGGGGTCTGCTGTAGATCGCATGGTACGCTCTGGAATTCGGGGCGTTGAGTTTATTGTAATGAATACAGATGTGCAAGCACTTCATCACAATAGTGCTTCTGGTAAACTTCATATTGGAAAAACCATTACCCGCGGACTTGGTGCTGGTATGGATCCTGAGGTAGGAAAGCGCGCTGCCGAAGAATCACAAAATGAAATTCGTGAGTTTTTGAAAGATGCTGACATGGTATTTATTACCTGTGGCCTCGGTGGTGGAACCGGATCAGGTGCTAGTCCTGTGATTGCGCAAATTGCTCATGACATGGGAGCTCTCACTGTTGCGGTTGTTACTAAACCATTTTCTTTTGAAGGGGCACAGCGTCGCGCCATTGGTGACGCTGCCTACAATGCCCTTGCCGCACAAGTAGATACTATTATTACGATTCCAAATGACAAGGTTTTGCAGATTGTTGATAAAAAAACTTCTCTTCTCGATGCCTTCAAAATTGTTGATGATGTTTTGCGACAAGGTGTGCAAGGAATCTCTGAACTTATCACGGTTCCAGGTCTTATCAACGTTGACTTTGCTGATGTGAAGACCATTATGAAAGATACAGGTTCTGCTCTCATGGGTATTGGAGTTGGTAAAGGAGAAAATCGTGCGGTTGAAGCAGCAAATGCTGCGATTAGTAGTCCACTTCTTGAACTTTCAATTGATGGTGCTCGTGGCATTCTCTTTACGATTACTGGTGGAAATAGTCTGGGTATGCAAGAAGTCTCAGAAGCAGCCAAAATCATTACCAGCTCTGCTGATGAAAATGCCAAAGTTATCTTTGGTACAGTGATTGACGAAAGTCTTGGCGAAGAAATTCGGATTACTGTTATCGCGACAGGCTTTGAAGAACCAGCACGTCGTGCGAGAATCAGTGAAGAAGAAGCACAGAGTATGTTTAAGGCTAAACCTCAATTAACCGCACCTACTTTTATTAAAAAGAAACCTTCAGAGATGTTTCGTGAACCAGTACGCGAAGTTATACGGGAAACCATAAAAGAAAAAGAAGTTGAAATTGATATTGTCGAAGAAACGCCTCGTGCCAACGCGTTTAGCAGTAAAACACTCAGTAAAGAAACAGGAGTAAAGCCTGCGTCCCAAACCCCTCCTGCCTCGTCGACTGCTCCGAAGGCAAATGTGGATGAATCTGGCGAAGATTTAGAAATTCCGGCCTTTATCCGTAGAAAAATGGGGATGTAGAACGCTGCGCGTTATATAATCTCGAAAAACGAAAATTCTTCTCTCTACTGAGCTAATTCTCCCGCGTTCGGGAGTTTTGCTTTATACACTGGAAGTTGGTATACTAGCCTTGGTGGAAAATAATCATATTTTTATATGCATTGCCCGGTTTGTCCTTCCAAAGAAACCAAAGTTGTAGATACTCGCCTTGGCTCTGATCATATGGCAGTGCGTCGTCGACGTGAGTGTGAAAAATGTCACTATCGTTTTTCGACTGTTGAAGAAATTGAGCTTCTTGATATTGTGGTAGTGAAAAAAGATGGTGGGCGGGAAGCATATTCACGCTCAAAAATGAGTAAGGGGATTTTGCAGTCCTTAGCGAAACGTCCGTTTACTCAAGAAAAATTTGATCTTCTCATTCATGCAATTGAGCGAGATATTCAAAAAAAGAAAAAGCGTGAAGTAACCAGTAAAGATGTCGGAGAAATCGTTATGAAGCAATTGAAAAAATTTGATACCGTTGCCTATATTCGCTTTGCTTCCATTTACCGCGCATTTGAAGATGTTAAGACATTTGAAAGTGAAATTCAATCATTAAAAAGTACGAAATAAAATTTTGTATGAATAAACGAACCAAAATAGTCTGTACCATTGGACCAGCATGTCAAAGTGTGGACATGCTCGTGAAAATGATTGGTGCAGGAATGAATATTGCGAGACTCAATTTTTCTCATGGAAGTCATGAAAATCATGCAGAACTGTTCAATAATATTCGATCAGCAGAAAAACAAACCGGTGAACCAGTGGCTATTTTACAAGATCTTCAGGGGCCTAAAATTCGCGTTGGAGTTTTGCCAAAAGAGGGAATTATGCTCGCAGCAGGAAGCACGGTTCTTTTTGATACAGCACAGGGTGAATATACTGGGCAAGCCATTCCTGTTGACTACCCCGAACTTCACAAATATCTAAAGCCAGGAGAAAGACTCCTTCTCAATGATGGAAAAATGGAAACCCAGATTGTGAGTGTCCAAGGCACTTCAATTGTTACCACCGTTCGTGTTGCAGGGTTACTTACCTCACACAAGGGGATAAATGTTCCAGATTCAACTCTGACAGTACGAGCCATGAGTGATAAGGACAAAGAAGATGCAAAATTTGGTCTCTCTCTCGGTGTTGATTTTATTGCGCTTTCATTTGTGCGAAATGCACAAGATATTATCGAACTGCGTACGTTGCTTGAAGAAGAAGCATCACAAAAGAACCTTGATAATACTCCACCAATCAAAATTATTGCCAAAATAGAACGTAAAGAAGCGGTAGAAAATATTGAAAGTATCCTAGAAGTTGTTGATGGTATTATGGTAGCTCGAGGAGATCTGGGTATTGAAGTTCCTGGTGAACAAGTTCCTGTCATTCAAAAGCATCTTATTGAAGCTGCACTGAAATTTTCAAAACCTGTGATTGTTGCTACGCAAATGCTTGATTCAATGCAAGAAAATCCTCGTCCAACCAGAGCCGAAGTATCTGATGTTGCTAATAGCGTTATTGACCACACTGATGCAGTTATGCTGTCCAACGAATCGGCCGTTGGAAAATATCCAGTCGAAACCGTTGAAACTATGGGGAAAATTCTCATGGAAACAGAAGCTTCGGAGTACAACGATGTACCACTTGAAATTCATGAAAAAAAAGGGGAAAGTGCCAATCAAATACTTGAAGACCTTGGAAGAATTTTAGCGCAAAAAGTTCAGGCAAAAGCTATTGTGGTTGGAAGTAGTCATGAAGAGGCTGCTCGGGTTATGAGTAGTTTTCGACCAGAACTTCCTATTTTTGTGCCAGCTCTTAATACCCGAATTCTTCATCAGATGAATCTTCATTGGGGTATTGTTCCCGTTCTCTCGGAAGCTTCTTCACTTGAAGATTTTTTACAAGAAATAAAAGAGCGGTATACTGACCTTTCACAGGTAGTAGTAGTTGGTGCTGAGTCGTTTGAATCAGCAGAACTTTCTCTTTTGGAAATTCGGCATCTTGCCTAAACTGGTATGACAGAGATTACACTTGATCAATTTAGTGGACCATTTTCTCTTCTTATTACTTTGATTGAAGATGAAAAATTGTCCATCAGTGAAGTGTCTCTTTCGAAAGTAACCGAGCAGTATTTGGCATACCTTGAAGGTTTGGAAGAAAAAAAAGCCGAAGAGCTCTCAGATTTTTTGCTAGTGGCCTCTCGTCTTTTGCTTCTCAAAGCTCGTCTCTTGTTGCCACAGCTTATGCCTGAAGAAGACGAAGGCCCAAATCTGGCAGATCAGCTCAGGCTCTACAAAATGTTTGTCAAAGCCAGTCGACATATCCAGTCGTCTTGGTTGTCAGATGCGGCTTCCTATGGGCGAGTAGAAGGCGTACAAAAGGCAACAGAATTTGTTATTCCAGAAAATGTCACTCTTCGATCCTTCCATGAATCAATGATACGCCTTCTCAAAAGAATTCGACCGCCGAAACCATTACCAGAAGTGAATATTGATAAAGCTGTATCTTTACGTGATACTATTGATCGGTTTAAAAATCTCGTAAAAAAACTCAATCAAATGACGTTTGATCAATGCTTATCAGAAAAAGGAAATAAGACAGAAATTTTGATTAGTTTTTTGGCCATTTTAGAGCTTGTCAAACAACGTATGATTACCTTGCAACAAGAGTCAGCCTTTGATACTATACACATTCAAAAGATTTAATTATATGAATCTTATTTCCCAACTTGAAGCTATTTTGTTTGTTGCATCAAAGCCTCTTTCTCTCAAGGCTCTGGTGAATGCAACCAGTACCCAAAAGGAAGATGTGGAACAAGCAGTACAGGTTTTATGTGAAAAATTTAACACAGAAACCTCAGGTATTCATATTCTTGAAAGTGATGGAATGTTTCAAATGGTGACAAATCCAAATGCTGTGCAAGTTGTTGATGCGTTTATTGAGAAAGAAATTAAAAGCGAACTTACTCGTGCACAACTTGAAACTTTGACAGTTATTGCGTATCGCGGACCACTCACTCGCCCAGAAATTGAACAAATTCGTGGTGTGAATTGTGCACTCATTTTACGAAATCTTTTGATGCGAGGACTTATCGATGAAAAAGCTGAGTCGAATGATCTTATACCATCATATATCCTTTCTGTAGATGCTCTTCGTGTCTTGGGGATTACGACGGTTCGAGATCTTCCTGAGTATGAAACCCTCCATGCGCATGAATATCTTGATCATGCGCTCCAAAATGAAATTCATGATGTCTAGCTTCTATGGATGAAACAAAATCAACGAATGACCAATCGTCTGTATTTGAAACTCAATCAACACCGATTTCTCTGCCAAAACCTCCATCTCCACCTGCATTTTTTCCTCCTTTACCGAAGAAGGAATTTTTTTCAAATGCTTGGAGAAATGGGGTAGCACTTTTGCTTCTTATACTGAGTGCTGCTGTCACACTTTTTTTCTTACATAATCAAAATAAAACCTGGCAGGCATTTGAAGCCTGGGCACATATTGACCTTGCAGGTATTCTCCAAAAACACACTTTTAAAATAAAAAAGATTGAGCCGGTTGAACTCCCTGTGCCACCTCCACCGCCACCTATTCCAAAACTTGTTGGTACACTTCCTAAACCAGAAAATTTCACTGCAACGTCTATTTTGGTCAAAGACCAAATTACTGGAGAAGTACTGTATAAGAAAAATGAATATGAACGCCGTCCCATTGCCAGTTTAAGTAAATTACTTTCTGCGTTGGTGATCTTAGAAAAAAATCCAGATTGGAACAGTACCACCACAGTACAAGCAGAAGTAGATGTCGAAGATGCTCATTTTTTAAACGGGGAAACCTATACTCTCGAAGATATCTGGCAAACAGCACTGGTCGCTTCTTCCAATCAAGCTATATTGACTCTTGTCGATGCGACATTCCTAGATAGATCTGCTTTTGCCTCTCGCATGAATCAAAAAGCCACTGAACTTGGAATGAAAGATTCGTACTTTGCTGAACCAACGGGGCTGAGCGAGCAAAATGTTTCAACTGCTTCAGATATACTGATTCTGCTCGATGAAGCATTAAAGCATCAAAAAATACAGGAGACTCTTTTATTAAAAGACATAACTATTTCGCCAGTTGGAAAAAAGAAGCCACATCATATCTGGAATACAAATTGGCTTTTGCTTGGCTGGATACCAAATAAAATTACAGATTTTCGTGGAGGAAAGACTGGCTATATTACTGCTTCCGGATACAATTTTACTATGCAGATTGCTGATACGGATCAAAAAGTTGTGAACATTGTAGTTCTGGGAGCTACCAAACACGAGTTTCGTTTTTCTGAAGCGCGAGATATTGGAAATTCAGTTTTTTCTGCTTTTAAATGGCCGAGCGATGAAGTCACAACAACCTCTACCTCAACGCCAGTTCTTTTGGAAGAAAAATAAAAAGACTCTTGACGAGTCTTTTTTTGTGCCCAAAGAGGGAATCGAACCCTCATGACCTTGCGGTCGCGGGATTTTGAGTCCCGTGCGTCTACCAATTCCGCCATCTGGGCATTATTTATAGCCCCAATTATACTTTATATTGTGGTTTTTGTCAATTGGGTGTATAATATGGAAGAAACTTGTGAATTATGTCACGTATTATTTCTGTTGTAAATCAAAAAGGTGGAGTCGGAAAGACCACGACAGCTATGAATATGGCTGCCTATCTTTCAGAGTTAGGAAAATTTGTCCTCCTGGTAGATATGGATCCACAGGGGAATGCGACAAGTGGTCTTGGATTTGAACGATCAGCTTTGGAACATGGCATGTATGAAGCGTTGTCAAAGCAAAAGCGTATTCATGATGTTATTCGCAATACGAGCCATGAAGGCCTGCGTATTGCCCCAGGAACTCCAGAACTTGCTGGAGCCAATATTGAATTGGTAGATGTTGATCGCCGTGAATTTCAGCTCTCAGATCTTTTGGCAGAAGTTCAACATGCGTATGATTATATTGTGATTGATTGTCCTCCTTCCTTAGGGCTTTTAACAATCAACAGCCTGGCAGCTTCTGATGAGATTTTGATTCCTGTTCAAGCAGAATACTATGCTCTCGAAGGCTTGGGGCAACTGCTTCAAACCATTGGGCTTGTCAAAGAACACCTCAAACCAGAACTAGAAATACTCGGAGCTGTTATTACTATGTTTGATAAAAGAACCAAACTTTCAGAAGATGTTATGGCTGAAATTTATAAATATTTTCCAGATCGTATTTTTCGTGCTGTTATTCCCCGCACTGTTCGCTTGGCAGAAGCTCCAAGTTTTGGTCAAACTATCTTGCAGTATGAACCAGGAGGAAAAGGAGCTCGGGCATATGAACGATTGGCTCGGGAAATTTTGGAAAAACACGAACAACCAGAGGTTTAAATTTTATTTCAAAATTTTTATTGCTTATGGCGCTTGGTAGAGGTCTGGGTTCCCTTATCCCAGTTTCAAAATCAATTCCCGTTGTTCAAAAAGAATCCAAATCTTTAGAAACGCTCAAAGATACAGAACGTCTGTGGCATATACCGCTGAGCGAAATTGTACCGAATGAAGAACAGCCACGACGTGTATTTGGAGAGGAAGAACTCGCTGATCTTGTTGCATCTATTAAAGAACACGGTGTTTTGCAACCAATTACTGTTACAGAAAAAGAAGATGGTGGATATGAAATTATTGCTGGTGAACGCCGTTTTCGTGCTTCACAGCGTGCAGGACTCCCAACGATTCCGGCTTTAGTACGTTCTGTAACACGTCAAGAAAAGCTTGAACTTGCGCTGATTGAAAATATTCAACGGCAAAATTTGAATCCAATTGAAGAAGCTTTTGCCTATCAAAGGCTGATGGAACAGTTTGAGCTTACACAAGAAGAAGTTTCCAAAAAAGTAGGGAAGAGTCGTCCTGTTATTGCAAATACGATTCGTCTTTTAGACCTTCCAGACAAAATACAAACAGCGCTCATGAATGGGACTTTGAGTGCAGGGAAAGCACGGGCAATTTTGAGTTTACGGTCTGAGGAAGAACAACTCGCGGCTTTTGAAAGCATGGTAGGACAAAAAATGACTGTTCGAGATATTGAACACGAAGTCATGAAAAAAGGTGCCAGCGCTCGCAAGGGGACACTCAAGCGTGATCCCAATATTCTTGCACAAGAACAGTTGCTTGAAGAACGCTTTGGAGCCAAAGTACGTATTTCTCAGCGAGGAGAAAAGGGAAATATCACGATTGAATATCATTCAAAGGATGAACTCAAACGTATTTTTGATGAAATATTGCTCTAAGGAAAACACTACAAAAAGATCCGCTTCAAGCGGATCTTTTCTTTGAATTTTGAAGTACACTTTTTAACCAAGAAGGAATTTTTTCTTGTTTTTGGAACATCTTGATGTGCGTTCTGGCTGTATGGGTTTTTACAAAATCGAGCCAGTCTGAGTTTGGTCCTTTGCGGTTTTTTTCGGTAATAATTTCTACCACATCACCATTTTTGAGCTCAGTATTGAGACTGACCATTTTATCATTGACTATAGAAGCACCACATTTATTTCCAATATCTGTGTGAATATGGTAAGCAAAATCTACGGTAGTCGCTCCTTCGGGTAAGTCAATCACATCACCTTTTGGAGTGAAGACAAAAATACGGGTTTGGAGAAAATCAACTTTAATTTCTTCAAGATCAGACAGTTTATTCAAAATATCTTTTTGTATTTCAGCGAGTTCTTTTGCCCATTGAACTTCTTTTTTTGGCATACGAGAACCCTTTTCATCATAATGCCAGTGCGCAGCAATACCAAAGTCTGCCTGTTGGTTCATATCAGGAGTGCGGATTTGAAATTCAACAACTTCTCCTTCATCACAAAAAAGGGTTGTATGAAGAGATTGGTATCCATTTGGTTTTGGCTGAGCAATATAGTCTTTGATACGACCCTTGAGTGGTTTCCAAATCTTATGGAGGATTCCAAGGGTTGCATAGCAGTCACCAACACTTGGCACCAAAATTCTGACTGCTACGAAATCATAGATCTTGGTAATATCATTATCTTTGCGTAAAAGTTTTTGGTAGAGGCTGTAGAGTCTTTTATTGCGCCCTTTAATTTCAATGACTTGAACATTGGCTTTTTTCAGTTCATCTTTAGCATGTTCAGCTACTTTTTGAATATATTTTTCTTTTCCTTTGAGTCGATCATCACGCAGTTGTCTCATGCGAATATATTCTTTTGGATAGACATATTTGAAAGAAAGATCTTCCAGTTCTCCTTTCATTGTATCCATACCAAGTCGTCCTGCAATAGGAGCATAAATTTCCAGACTTTCAAGTGCAATGCGATATCGTTTTTCTTGTGGAAGTGCATCAAGTGTTTGCAGATTATGCATACGGTCCGCAAATTTCATGATCATCACACGGACATCTTCTGCCATAGCCACAAACATTTTTCGAAGATTTTCAATATATCGCTCCACACCACGATATTTTAATTTTCCAAGTTTTGTGATTCCCTTGACAAGATTAGCAATTTCACTGCCAAAATTTTTCTCAATATCCTCGAGAGTAACTTGTGTATCTTCTGGGACATCATGTAAAAGCGTTGCTGCGATAATCACTGGATCAATGCGTCTTTTGGCCAAAATATGGGCTGCTGCCAAAGGATGGATAATATATGGTTCGCCAGATTTACGGGTTTGCCCATCATGCGCACGGTAGGCAAAATCATAGGCCAGACGAATAAGGTCCATATCTGCCTTTGGATCATAGCGTTCAATCAGGGCTATGAGACTATTGATGGTTTCTGTTGTTTTGGGTTTTTGCTCATCCATAAGATTGAAAAAGGAATACTCTATTTATAGCACGAAAAAGGAGATTTTGGCAATAATAAGAGCCCTTTTGGGAGAGGGCTTTTATTTTTGAAAGAGAAAGATAAATTTTTAGGAAATTCTTGCCAGATCGAGTTCTTTAGTCGTTCGTATTTGTTCCACAAATTCTGGCATGTGAGAGACAAGGATAATAGCTCCCTCAAAATCATCAATTGCCTTGGCAATAACTGGAATATGACGAAAATTAATATGATTGGTAGGCTCATCAAGGATAAGAAGGCCTGGCTCTTGGAGGACAAAACGAGCATAGCAGAGAAGTCCTTTTTGGCCTTCAGAGAGCGATCCGACGGTATTTTTCATCAGTTCGGCTGTCAGCAAAAATTGAGCTCCTGTGGCATAAATAACCTGATTATCTGGCACATCCATCATTTCAGCGAGGGCATCATAGACGGTTTTATCAAAATCAAGACCAGAAAAATCTTGTCGGTAGTAGCCAACTTTGACTCCTGGACTAATGACGGCATTCTCGGTCGCTTCCAGTGCCAATTCCTTGAGCAATGTTGATTTGCCAATTCCATTTGGACCAGTGATGAGGAGTCGATCGGCTCGCCAAATTTTGAGATCAACATTTTTGAAAACACGTTCATGGTTCAAGACGACTCCAACTTTGTTGATACTTACCACCACCTCTGACCAGCGCTGGGCTGGAATAACAAACGGACGAATAGTTTTATCATCACGTTTTACTTCTACCATATTTTCTTCATCGTCTTCGATCTCATCGCGCATTTTACTCGCTAGGCGACGCATTTTTCCTCCTTTGTGAGAGAAAAAGTTTACTTTGTCTTTGCGATCTTGAATATTTTTACGCAGCTGTGCATTCTTTTTTTCTTCGCGTTCAATCTGGGCAGTGATCTGTTCAACCACATTAAAATAATTTCCAACGTATTGTTCTACTTTTTTACTGTAAAAATCCAAATTGAGAACTCCTTCAGTAAAGGCATTCAAAAAGTTGGCATCATGAGAAATAACAATCACGGTTTTTTCATACATCATGAGAAATCCTGTGAGGTGATCAATACCAGAGGCATCAAGATTGTTAGTCGGCTCGTCGAGCAGAAGTATGTCTGGCTTTTGAATCAGAGCATAGGCCAAAAGGAGGCGTGCCTGTTGACCGCCAGAGAGTTCTTTTACTTTACGTTCCATTGGAATAGAGAGCTGGACCACTTCAAGCACATCGTCAACCAGTTTTTGGAGGTTGTATTTTTTTTCATCAAAGGCCGTTGCAAAATATTCGAGAATGGTATGGTCAAAATATTCTTTTGGCATGACCTGAAGAGCAATAGCAATGGAAGCCTTGTCACGGATGAATACTTTTCCATTGGTTGGTTTGAGGCCAGATTGTTTGGTATTTTCTGATGCGCCAAGGATCAGTTTGAAGAGTGTGGATTTTCCGGCACCGTTTTGTCCCATGATGGTTATTTTGGCATCTTCGCGCACAGAAAAATTTGCCTCATCAAGAATGGGTTTGTCATCGGTATAAGAAAAAGATACGTTTTCAAAACGGAGAATAACGTTGCCAGCGGACATAGTAATAAAATAGAAATGTGCTTAGTATAGAGCAAAGTTTTGTTTTTGTCAATAAAAAATAGCCTGTTTAAAAGTTATTTATTCGGGCGGGACTCGGCCTTGACTAAAATTTTCTGCGGAAAATCGGAACGGGACATCTCACTCGTCGCTTCGCTCCTCTTGGGAAAACCTTCGGGTTTTCCCAACCTTTCCTCAGCAAGTGAAACCTTACGGTTTCACCCTTCCATGGGTTCGAGTCCCATCTCCAATTCAGATCTAAAACAAAGAATCCCCAAAAGGGGATTCTTTGTTTTAGTGCGGAGCCTACGGGACGATTTCCGAACTCTTGACTGGGGAGAGCTTTATTTGTTTTACTCTCCTATATTGTCTCAATTTGAAGACATTTTAAACTTTAGAAAGTAGTATGAAAGATAAAAATACTTTTGATCCAAAGATATATAACTCAATAACAAAGAAAAGAATAGAGGAATACAAAGAAATGCACTTACAACATTTTAAAGTAGAAATATCAGACCAAGAGGCTTTAAGACAGATAATAGCCCTTTTGACATTGGTAAAAATTGCATATAAGCCAATATCTAAGAAAATTTCATCAACAGAGCCTGTGGATAATCTGGGGAAATAAATACTTGACTGCAGTTAAGTAATCTTTTATACTATGAGGGTTAAAGTATAACGGATTTAAACCTATGAGAGATATAAAAAAGGAAATGGAAGATAAATCTTGGGCTTTTGAAATTTTGAATAAATATCCAGCTGTAGATAGTATTCAAATAGTTCACCCTTTAGGGTATGATAGCGAAAAGAGTCTTTTTGCCGAAGAAGATAAGGCTTATTTCAAATTTCATTGTCTTAATAGAGAATGTATAGATGGAGGATTTGACTTAGCCCCAGTAATAGATGACATGGTACAAAAAAGACAAGATAAAGACTCCACAAAAGTTAGGTGTTGGGGATGGCAGGACAAAGAAAGAATAAATAAGTTTCACTGTTTAATTGAACAGGATTATTCTATAGCAATCAACTATAAATAGAAAATATATTTTGTATGAAGAATATCGCAAAAATTATACGACAGCTTCGTGAAGAGGCAGGGATTAGCCCTACAGAACTCCATAAGCGGTCAGGTCTTTCTCTTGCCTATATCAGCAAGCTCGAGGATGGACAATACGATGAGTTGGCTTTGAGGTTAAAAACAGCAAAGTCTCTTGCCCTGGGATTAGGTCTTTCACTCAGACATTTTTTTGAGTGTATAGGATTTATTGATTCCGATGAAAGTCGGCCCAGTCTTTATTTACTTAAAACTGCTTTGAGAAGTGATGGTCGTCTTTCCGAACAGCAGGCTGATGATGTGTTAAGATATGTTGAATTTATCAAAAATCCACCGAGAAGTGGCAAGGTTTAAATATGGAAATATCCCTTTTCCTAAAACAAACGAGGCAATATATTGGCAATACTATTTTCGACTAGAGACTTACTTTCAAGAACTGATTGATGATATTTTTGAGAAAGCAAGTAATGTAAGTTATCCAATAGGAACAGAACAAATTGAAGAGTATTTGTCGGGGTATAGCATTATCTATCACCCCTTTGATAATCAGGCTTTAAATAAGCCCGAATTACAGGGATTTTGGGACTGTGATCCAAGTTGTCCCTTTGAAATTCACATACTTTATAATACAACAGGTACCTCAATAAAAAAACAAAGATTTACCAAAATACACGAGTCTTTTCATATCCTTCAGTATCTTGATCCAGAGTTTCGTATCTTTATAGACGAATTTGTAAAGTATGAAACCCTTCCTTATGACATGGTTGCAAAGCTCGTAGAAAGTGTTACAAATCAGGCTACAGCAATGTACCTTGTACCAAAAAGTGAATTACTAACGCAATATGCAAGAGTCAATAATCTACAGTTATTATCCGAGTATTTCCAAGTATCTAGGCAGAGCTTGGTATACCGATTAAAAAATGTTGGTATGTTTGTTAGTGTATAAAAAAACGCTCGTGCTTGTAACACGGCGTTTTCTTAATTCAAATGGAAAACCACCTGAATTTTGTTCCTAGGTAAACTATATCAGATTGGAGTTGTTTTGACAATAGTTATCCACAAAAGGCGGTTTTCCTCAATGTAGGTAGACCGTTTTTTATGTCAGGTCATGTTTCTGATATTCAAGAAAATCCACTGGTAAAGTTTCTTGGCGTAGACCCTGCGGACGTAGAGGAGGCTACTTTTAATCTAAATGGTTTTTTTGGACAATTAAGAAATATCGAACAGCGTCTTATCCGAGAGGGAATTATCAAGAAGGAGGGTGCTGTATGATTGACTCTGTTGTATTACAGCTTGAACAAGGAGAATTTTCTTTTGTTGAGAATGGCTTTTTTGATGCTACAAACATAAAACAATTAAACTCAACTGTGAGCGTAAAAACGTTATTCTCAAATTTTTACAAAAAGATTAAAACACAGAAAAGATACTTTCCGATGATCACGCCGAAAGTGCAAACAATTCGAAGAGGAAGAGATTTTGAAAAGGTCTATACGATTGAGGTGCAAGTATCATTACCAAAATTGCTCTATGGTACTAACTTGTGGGAAATTACTGAGGTTGATTTGCCTACTATATATACCAGACTACAGGCCGTGCTTAAAGAGGCTGGTGTGGGTGTAGAAATTGAGAATGTAAAGAATGCAGTGCTAAAAAGAGTTGATTTTTCAAAGTTATTGCGTTTACCCAGTATATACGGTTCAGCCCGTGCAGTTATAAAACAGTTTTCCAGTATGGGGAAAAAACAACGTACAGAGTGGCGTTTAAGAGACTATATCGATGATTCTGATGGGTGTGCACTCAAGTACCATAACCTTACACAAGGGTATTGCATATATGATAAGTTTGGAGAGGTTATAGCAAACGGCTTTACAAATATAGAGGAAGAATGGATCGAATGGATGAAAGAACACAAACAAAAAAGAAATCTTATCCGATTTGAGTTTTCACTTCAGAGACAACAGTCGCTTGATGCGTTTCTTAGAAGGAGAATTGAAGGAAAGAAAAAGGATTTTACTTTGGCGGATGTCATGAATATAGAGCTTGCTAAAAAAATACTTTTGGAGGTGTTTGATACCACATTTGATAACCAGTTTGCGTGTATTGTAACCCTTGCTGAAATGAGAGAAAACGAAATCGAAAGGAAACTTATTGAAAAAAATTTGACCTTGGATAAGCATGCAAAACTCTCGTATTTGGTGAATAAGGCAGTCAAAATTGGCGTTCAAGCCGTACTCACAGAATTGAAAGGACGATATGGAGAATCGACTTGCCATAGGTTTAAAAAGGACATTATAGAAATAACCTCCGAAGTCGGTGAAATACAGGGAGAAACCCCACATTTGATCCTATATTTGCGTGAAAAACATGAGCAATTTGAGTTATTCACTCCTCGAAGATCATAACTGGATTGTTAATCATTGTAAACTATGATACAATAGCCACACTGTATTACACAAATATCTATTTCATTTTTGAAAGTCCATTTTGTCCCGTGAGCCTGCCCCCTAAAGGCAAGGCGAACGGACAGGACTAAGATCCAAGTATGAAATCTAGCCTACTCGAAAAGATAGAGAAGGAAATTGAAGAAGTAGTAAAAGAATATCGGCAAAATCCAAGTGATGAATTGTATCAAAAATGGCTCAAATTATTAGGTGAATACTCACGACAATATGATCAGCAAAGAACTATTAGACAAGTTTAAAACAATCTATAAAAATCAATTTGGTGAAGAAATATCAGATCAAGACGCTTTGGATCAAGCCACCAAGCTATTGAACATGATGAAGGTTATTTATAGACCTCTCCCAAAAGAATAAATATGCCCATCTTTGAAATAAAAAATAAAGGAGCCGTTCAAGTGGCTTTAAATATCAACTATTTTGATAACGAGGCACAGTTGCGGGACTTCTTTTCGGATAACCTCGAATCATTGCTAGGGATGAAGTTTTTAGCCAATGAGTACCCTACTACAGATGGTCGGATTGATACCCTCGCTATTGATGAATCAAATTCACCTGTAATTATAGAATATAAATGGGGACAAGATAACGCTATTGTTGTTCAAGGGCTTTTTTATTATGACTGGCTCAGAAAGAACAAAAAACACTTTGATCTATTGGTAGCGGATAAACTCGGAAAAGATATAAAGGTAAAATGGGATAGTCCAAGAATCGTCTTAGTCTCACAGGGCTTTGACAACAGAACGATTGTAGCCGTTCAGCAGTTGGATAATGTGGAATTGATAAAATATATACCCTATAAAAACTCTATTTTGTATCTCGAAAACGTTTATACACCAAAGACCATTAAGGCTTTTAAACAGAAAGAAGAAAAACGAGTTGAGGAAGAAATAATCTTTGACCTCGATTATCATCTCAACAAGTGTTCTGCGGAGGTCAAAGAAGTGTTTTATAAATTGCAAGAAAAGTTAAAAATGTTGCCAAGCGTAGAGGAGATAGTTGATCAAAAGGTAGGTATTACTTATCGTACTACAAAAAGCTTTACCCGATTTGAATTTGGAAAGTCATATATTAACGTCCTCTTGCGAAGTCCAAAATATAACGATCCCAAAAATTTAGTAATGGATATTACCACGAATAAATGGGGGTATTTGGGTATGGTTAAAGCCAAATCAGTCAAAGAAGTTGACTCTGTTTTCGATTTGATAAAACAGTCTTACGAATCAACCTTATAATTTTTATATATGGAAAGTAAAGAATTTTATTTAGTCGAGGAGCTGGCGGAGAGGTTGAGAGTTTCCAATATGACTATATACCGTTATATAAAAGCAGGTCGTTTGAAAGCTTACAAAATAGGAAAAGAATTTAGAATCGACAAAGAGGAATTTAATAATTTCTTAAACGATGTAAAGACTAAATGATTATGAATAAATTAAAACAAACATTAGAGAAAATATTGAAAACAGAGCCTGTATTTGTTGATCCTGAATCAGGAGAATTAAATTATACAAAAGTAAAAGATTCTGCTGACAAAATTGATGAAAAACTGATTTTTCTTCTAGTCGATAGTAAGGAATTAAAAGAAAAATTCTTTACCAAAATTAAAGATGTATATGTTTTTAATATTCAAGATTTTAAATTCTTTTTAGATGAAAGTAAGATTGATAATTCATATACTCAATACGTAAACAAGATTGGGCTTGCTGATAATGGTGGATTACTTGAAAATAGAAGTGAGGTTGTTCTAGATTTTCCTTTTAAGGATTGTGTCTTAGAAGGTGGACAAAGCACAGAAGAAGGTACTGATACTTATTTTGAATATTCTGATAAAACTGAAAAATATGAGGAAGAGAAAGGAAAAAGAAACGAAGTTTTTTTTAATCAAATACTTGCTCACGATGAAATAGATAGACTTTTTGATAGAAAAGCTCTTGTAAACTGGAAGAGATTTACCAAAGACAGCAAAAAAGATGGCGAAGCAGTTAAAGAAATAAAACGAGATAAAACAGGTTTAATACAAGAGAATCTGATTATTAAAGGTAATAATCTACTTGCTTTGCATAGTCTTAAATCTGAATTTGCTGGGAAAATAAAGCTCATCTATATTGATCCTCCTTATAATCCGCCAAGTAGCAATAATACTTTCACATACAACAATAATTTTAATCACTCTACTTGGCTTACGTTTATGAAAAATAGAGTAGAAATAGCTCAAGACCTTCTTACAGATGACGGAGCTATGATTATCGCCATTGATGAAAACGAGCAAACGTATCTTGGAGTATTGATTAACGAAATGTTTAAGGGGTATGAAAATCATTGTGTAACTATTGTTCATAATCCAAGAGGTGTTCAAGGTACAAATTTCTCTTATACACACGAATATGCTTTCTTTATATTTCCTAAAGGAACAAAAACTATTAAGAATAGAAAAATTGCAGATG
>CAZKAD010000004.1:1760-5239 GCA_964550845.1 uncultured Gammaproteobacteria bacterium | reverse complement strand
GATATTTCTTTCTCTAATTTAAGAAATTGGGGTAGCGAATCTGAAAGAAAAGACGCAAAAAACTGTTTTTATCCGATTCTGGTTGATAAATGCACAAAACAAGTTATTGATTTTGGAGAAGTTTGTGATGATAAATTTCATCCAAAAATAAATATACATAACGGAGACTTTGTTGAAATTTATCCAATAGATAAAGAAGGCGTTGAAAGGAAGTGGCGATACGCAAAGCAGAGTGTTGAAGAAATAAAAGATTTATTGGCTGTTGTAGAAAAAGATGGAGTTTATGATATTCAAATTGGAAAAGATTTTGGACAATATAAAACAGTTTGGATTGATAAAAGATATGACGCTAACGAATATGGAACAAAGCTTGTAAAAGATTTAGTCCCTGAATCAAATTTTAGTTTTCCAAAATCCCTTTGGAATGTCTATGATGCAATTTATGCGGTTGTTCAAGATGACAAAGATGCCATTGTTTTGGATTATCACGCTGGCTCAGGTACAACAGGACACGCAGTTTTGAATCTCAATGAAGAAGATAAGGGAAATAGAAAATTCATTTTGATTGAACAAATGGATTATATTCAAACAGTAACAGCTCTCAGAATCAAAGAAGTATTAAAGAGAAGTAATTCAAAAGACGATTTTATATATTTTGAGCTTTCTAAGTGGAATGAAAAAGCAAAAGAGGAGATACAAAATGCAAAAGATTTGTCTGCTTTTGTAAAACTGTTTGATACTTTGTGCGAGAAATATTTCCTTAACTACAATGTAAAAATTAAAGACTTCAAAGAAAACATAATTAAAGAAGAAGAGTTTAAAAAACTTACTCTTGAACAGCAAAAGAAGATGTTTTTGGCTATGCTTGATTTGAATCAGATGTATGTAAATGAGAGTGAAATGGCTGATAAAAGATATGGAATTAGTATTGAAGACCAAAAATTAACAAAAGCTTTTTATAGCAAAAAATAGTATGGCAGAATTACACGAACAGATAAAAAATGCCATAGATTTCGGTACTCCGAAACCCGAAATACCTGAGTATATCTCAAGTAATTTAAAGTACCCGTTTTTTGACTGGCAGATAGAAGCTTTTCAGTATCTTTTGCTTAATGAGAAAAGAATAGAAGGTAAAAATGAACCTACTCACTTGATGTTTAATATGGCAACAGGTACAGGTAAAACGCTCGTAATGGCGAGCTGTATTTTGCATTACTACAAGAAGGGATACAGAAAGTTTATCTTCTTTGTGAATCAAAAGAACATTATCTATAAAACAGAAAATAACTTTATTGATAACACTCATAATAAATATCTCTTTGCAGATAAAATTGTGGTTGATAACGAAACTATCAATATCAAAAAGGTTGAAACTTTTTCAAAAAGTAATGAGGGTATTGAAATAAAACTGACTACGATTCAACAGCTTTATAATGATATTCATATTCAAAAAGAAAATCAGGTGCTACTCAATGATTTGATTAAGAAAGATATTGTAATGCTGGCTGATGAAGCTCATCACTTGAATACAGATACAAAGAAGCTTCAAGGAGAATTAGATTTATATACCGAATTAAAAGAAGGAGCAAAGGCGGAAGAGATTGAAAAGAAAGGTTGGGAGCATACTGTTATTGAATTGTTATTAAACAAAAATGGAAAGAAAGAGGATAACAAAAATGTACTTCTAGAATTTACGGCTACTATCCCTGAAATTCCAAAAGTAATAGATAAATACGCTCCTAAAACTATCTATAAATTTGGATTAAAAGAATTTTTGTCTGCTGGATATACCAAAGAAATTAACTTGCTTTCTTCTACCCTAGAAAAACAAGAAAGAATATTGCAAGCCCTTCTCTTTAGCTGGTACAGACACAAAATTGCCCTTAAAAACAACCTATCAAACTGGAAGCCAGTAATACTTTTTAGAAGTAAAACTATTGAAGAATCAAAGATTGATTTTGAAGAATTTTTGGTAATGATAAAAAACCTAAAAGTATCTGATTTTGATTTTCTAAAAAATATTGAAGATAGATTTACTCAAGGCGAAGACGCATATGAACAAGGTAAATCAAGAGTCTTGGATTTGATTAAATTTATTAAAAGTGAAGGAATAAATAAATCTGAAATAATAATTTTTATCAAAGATAATTTTTCAGAGAGAAACTGTATTATTACAAACTCTAAAACAAACAAAGCAAAGACAAAAGAAAATATTGATGAAGATACGGATAAGCTTTTGAATAATCTTGAGGATAAAGATAATCATATACGAGCAATCTTTACTGTATATAGATTGACTGAAGGTTGGGATGTTTTAAACTTGTTTGATATTGTACGGCTCTATTCAGGACGAGATGAAGGAAAAGATAGTAATGGAAATAGAAAGGCGGGAAGTACTACTGTTTCTGAAATTCAGTTGATTGGGCGTGGCGTACGATATTATCCGTTTCCATATCAAGACAAAATCAAAAACAAAAGAAAGTTTGATGAAAATCTTGGTAATGAAATGCGAGTACTTGAAGAGTTGTATTATCATAGCGATTCTGACCATAGATATATTGATGAATTAAAACGAGAGTTGAAGAAGAAAGGTTTGATTGATGACGGAAGAATAGAAAAGAGATTCAAGATTAAACAAGGTTTTGCAGAAAATCCGTTCTTTAAGAATGTAAAAATTTGGAAGAATGAACAGGTTGAAAATCCTGAAAGAAAACAAAAAACATTAGACTATTTAAAAGATAATCTAGAGATTAAGTTTGATTTGGAAAGTCTTGGAATCAGAGAGCAAGAAATTGATTTTAATAAAGAAGATTCTGATACAGATAGATTGAATATCAATGATGTAAATAAAAAGATTATTACTAAAGCAATCAAAGAATTTGAAAAACATATCTTTGATAAAGCTGTAAGTATAAAGTCTAAAAAACAGTCTTCTCTTTTACGATTTGAGTCCTTGCGACAAGAAATTGATGTTGAATCAATGGAAGATTTTAGAACAAAACTGATTGGAGACTTAAAAATTAAACTTGTAACTGTAAAATCTAGTTTTGATGAAATCACAAACAAGGAAAAATTAGAGGTACTTCTGAAAGCTCTAGATATGATATTTGCAGAGCTTAAGCAACATATTAACCCGCACAAAGGTACAGAATTTGAAGCATATAGCTTGTCAGATTTTTTTGGCGAAGAAGTACGCAAGAATGTAAAAAAAGATCAACATAGTCAAAGACTAGAAGATGAATTGAAATATGAAGATTGGTATGTAGTAGACCAGTTTTACGGTACAAGCGAAGAAAAAGGATTGATTGAGTTTATTAAAAATACAATGCTTGATTTGAGAGGTAAATACAAGGAAGTCTATCTACTTAGAAATGAAGAGCAATACAAAATTTTTGATTTTGACACAGGAAGAGGTTTTCAACCTGATTTTATCTTATTCTTGAAAGATAAAACAAACTTACATTATCAAGTTTTTATTG
>CAZKAD010000004.1:0-1750 GCA_964550845.1 uncultured Gammaproteobacteria bacterium | reverse complement strand
AAGGGAGATAATCTATTACAAAAAGATGAATGGAAAAATGTATTTTTGAAAGAAATTACTGAAAAATATTCACAGAAAAAAGTACTTAAAATAGAAGGTAAAAACTATAACTTGATTGGGCTACCTTTATTTAACGAAAACAATAATGGAGAGTTTGAAGAGGAATATAAAAAAATTGTTTGAAAAGTAAAGGTTATACTATTATGAAAAAAGTCGTTCTCTATGTACGGGTTTCCTCTCGTGAACAAAAAGAGGAAGGATATTCGATACCCGCACAAAAACGGCTTCTTTGGGAGTTTGCCAAGAAAAATGATTTTATAATAGCAGAGGAGTTTGAAGATGACGAAACAGCAAAAAGTGCAGGTAGGACAGGATTTGGAAAAATGATTGAGTATATTCAAAAACATAAAGACGTTAATACGGTCTTAGTTGAAAAAACAGATCGGCTTTACCGTAACTTCAAAGACTACGTTACTATAGACGAGCTTGGGGTTACGGTTTTTTTAGTGAAAGAAAATGAGGTAATAGGAAAAGACGCTTCTTCTCACCAAAAGTTGATACATGGTATCAAGGTGCTGATGGCAAAGAACTATGTGGATAATCTCAGTGAGGAGGTAAAAAAGGGGAATAGGGAAAAAGCCGAGGAGGGTATATTTCCTTGTAGTATGCCTCCACTAGGCTATAAAATGGGTGAATTAAAGGGGCGAGCGGGGCCTGTGGTAGATGAACTAAATAGGGGCTTAGTAGTCTCTATGTTTGAATTATACGCCACAGGGTTGTACTCCTTGAAAGGTCTTATAGAAAAGCTTTATAATGAGGGAATGGTAATACCTGCAAATTTTCCTCAAAGCTCTAAGTTGAAAGTAATAACCAAGAGTACTGTTCAGAGAATTTTGAGTAACCATTTGTATTATGGGAATTTTTATTGGAAGGGAATGGTGTATAATGGATTACATACGCCTTTGATAACTAAAGAACTTTGGGATCGTGTACAAAGAGTTATGAATGGAAATTCTACTACAAATAATGCTCAGGTAAAACAAGGAGCTAAGCAATTCCTTTTTCGAGGTATTATTCGCTGTGGTGAATGTGGAAGGACTGTTTCTCCTGATAAAAAGATTAAACCTTCTGGGAAGGAATATGTCTATTACCGTTGCACTAAATACCGCTCAGAATGCTCTCAGAAGCCCATAGAGGAGACTTTGTTATCTGAACAGCTAGAGAAGTATTTAGACCGTTTAAACGTGCCTGTAGAGGTTGCTGATTATATCGAGCAAGGACTTAAAGAATCCTTGGAAATGAAGCGTGCTACTGTAGACGTAGAAAGAGCTGGGTTAGAACAAAAGAAACAGCTTTTTGTTGATCGTTTGGATGCCTTGTATGAAGAAAAACTTGATAAAAAGATTGGTGAAGACTTTTATAAAAGGAAGTTTGAGGAATATTCAAAACAGGTTGATGATTTAGATGTCCGACTGGCTAAATACAAAAAGGCAGATATTGAGTATTACAAATTTGCCTCAACTATTTTAGAACTCTCAAAAGTCGCTAAGGACTACTATGATTTAGCAAATACTGAAGAAAGACAGGTATTGCTCAAATTTTTACTTTCGAACTCCACTTTAAAAGATGGAATTTGGCTTATTGAATATAAAAAACCGTTCAACTTTATCTTTGAACGGTCTTTAAATTCCGACTGGCGGACCGGACGGGACTCGAACCCGCAACTTCTGCCGTGACAGGGCAGTGCTCT
>CAZKAD010000003.1:0-65864 GCA_964550845.1 uncultured Gammaproteobacteria bacterium | reverse complement strand
TCACTGACAAAGTAGTTGGTACTGATCCAAGGGTAACTACGTCAGTTGAAAAAGAAGTTACACGAGGCTCTCGTTGATATCCAACTGGATTGGTGATTGCAATTAATGAACAATTGTCGAGCAGTCCCTTAAAGTGATCAATTACAACTCTTTCGTGAGTATGACCACACATCCAAACGAGTACGTTCTTCAAATCATCGCGAAGAGTTTCAAGGGTTACTGAAGCAAATAAATCATTGCCCTTAAACCATTGATATTTTGGATGAATCATTTGATATGAAGGTAAATGATGTGTGACAACAATTACCTTTTTCTCATCTTGAAGACTTTTCTTCAATTCATTTTGCAGAAACTTAAACTCTTCGAGATGAAGTTTTTGAATTTCATCATTCGAAGTGAAGATTTTTCCCCTCTGGGCATCAGTATTGCTTGAAAATGATTCTGGAGATGGATGTACCCATAAAGTAGTTCCAATTAATCGAACAAATTCCTTCCCTTCTAAGGTTGGATTGCCTTGTTGATCTACCGGAATGGTTTTACGAAATAACCATTGAACTCCAGTTTCGATGCACATCTTTTCAAGCATCTCTTCGATCTCTTTTTTCGATGTCTGATGATCGTAATTATAATATTCATGATTACCAGGAAGATAATAAACGCGATACTTTTTGACTAACCGGAAGAAAAGTTCTTGTAAAAGATCTCGTCTTAACAAAGGACTTCCAATATCTCCAGCAAGAATGCAAATTTCTGCTTCAGGCCATTCGGAGAGGAAGGACCAATCCATTTCGGTGATTGATTCCTTCCTCCTTTCAAGATGGAGATCGCTGACAAGAAAGATACGCATCAATTTTTTAAAGGAGTTTCCCTTTAAAAAATTCATTTTTCTATTCCTTTCCCCTTTCGGAAGATTGCAGCATATTATAAACATACCATCCAAGAGTAAAATATGTTATTTGTTGTTGCTCAAATGACGACGGGGATGTGACTGATAATTGTTGAATTATTGAAAAAGCTTTGTATTTGTTATTTGGAGTTGGGTTTTGTTCGACTTGATCTGCAAATGAGCGCAATTTTTTGACCATTTCTGGAATTAAAGCTTGATCGAGAGTTTTTTCGAGAGACTGATTCGACGATTCTGGATAATTTTCTTCCCGCGCGGAAATTTTGTCGAGCTGGCTTGCTTCACTCATTTTTCAACCGAAAATTTCGTTTAACCAATGTTGGAAGTTGAATCAATTTGTTAATTATCACGAGTATAACAGTCAGAAAAATGATTATTTTTTCATTTTACTTTAGGAAGATGAAAATGGAAGATCATCCAAGTTTGGTAGCGTTCTACAATCGGGCTCCTTCATTGTTGCCCAAATATTGGACCTATCATAACGATTGCTGTTCACAGCCTCACGAACAAGAGCATCTTATTAATCAAAAAGATCCATTTCACTTTGAAAAGTTACTTGAAGCAAGTTTAAAGTGGTTTTTGATTCCATTTCAAAATCGTTTGGATGCAATTGAACTCGACAAAACTGCTTCAAAGCTTTACGCTCAATCTTGGCTAGATCAATTCAATCAAGAAGAGAAGAGTAAGGAAGAAAAGAGAAAAACATCTTTTTTAGTCTCGAAAATAATCTTCATTTTCAATGATCATTTTCGCTACAGTCTATTTCTGTTTGAGGATATGACGGGCAAGTTTCTTTCTGTCCTTTTTGAACCTCAAGTTTTTTGCTCGGCAGAAAAGCCAACTTTTCTCCGAATAGTCAAGTTTGAAGGACCATTAACTAATCAACATTCGATTGAGATCCTTGCTGATGGACCTTTGGTTCATAAAATTTCGGATTTGAAAGACATTCGAAAGCAACACATTGGATATTATCAACTTCCATCGGTTGAACAGATTAAAATAACAGCCGAAGAGTTAGATCGACAATGTGGATACATTAACCGACGTGCTCAGCAAGCATTAAACTTCTTGAAATAAATTTCTTCGGAAATTTATTATCTCTTTTTGAAATGCCCCGTCTTCCGAAAGGTATTCGTTTTGTTCGCGGATCAGGCGACGCCAAATACACTGCTATTTTGCCGAATGGAAAGAGAGTATCATTCGGAAACAAAAATTACCAACATTATCGAGATTCAGTTCCAGTTTCACTTGGCGGTGGAATCTGGAAACACAAAGACCATAACGACCCTGTTAGAAGGAGAAGTTATCGAGCTCGTCATGGAGGAATGAGATGTAAAGATGGAACCAAATGCATTACTAAGCTCTATTCGAGAGCATGGTTTTCTTACTATTTCTTATGGTAAAATTGAATTAATATTCTTTATCCGAATGAAATAAAGAATGGCTGATTTCACTTTGCGACAAAAATTAGCTATTTTTTGTCAAGTTTATGTGACTCGGAATATTCAACAACGTATCAAACACAATGGCCATTACTTTCGTTTCGACGAATTTCTGGAATCGAAACGTACTCCGGGAAGTTTAACCACTTTCGAGAATTGTCTGGAACGTCTAAGTGATCATGAAGTTTCTCTCATTATTCAAGCGATTGAAATGATTGATTTTGAGAATGGAAATGTGTCAGATATCGGATTGTTTATTGAAGCTCTTATTCGTAAAAAAGAATGTCAAATAACCGACTATCATCACTTTCGTATTCAATACACGAACATGAGCATCAAAACATCTGACGCGCAGGATGAAGTTGATGTAAAACAACAAGTATGTCCACTGTTAGAACAGTTAAATGTTCGAACATTCATGCGTCTTAAATATTTAAATCCGTTTGAAACTACATTTAATCGAGGAAAAATTTTATCGAATAAAATATGCCTACCAACAATGATTCAAGTTTATCATTCTCCGTCATCCAATGTTGATCTTGATCTCGAGAATTACAAAAAAATTTTACTCTTTTGGAGCATTCTTCGATCAAAAGTCTATTTAATGATGCCTCTCTCAAGTATTGCTTTTGAATCGATAATCTCGTTGCCTTCACCAAAGATACTCAAAAAGTTTATTCGTGAGCAGTCTGACACACTCGAAGCAATCGAACAATATCCGGATAATAATCATCTTCTCTTTTATCTCTGTTATCTCTGTTATACAAAGAACAAAAAGGATTTTTCATCCATTCATCTTAATCTGAGAAAGAAAATTCCCGTTTCATCCGAAAATGAGGAGATAAATAATGAAATTTACGCCGATGTTGTTCATTTTTACTTGAATAGTTATTATATTACTTGCACTGAACACGCATTGTTACACAATCTCGTATGTTTCGGTTTATTTGAAGAAGGGAAGTTGAGTAATTTTCTTCTTCGAGATTTGTACGATCCTCGGGTTTTGATTTTAATTAGTCAATTTAGTATTTCAAATGTGTGCAATTTTGGTGAGATTTAAGAAGAAGAGCAAAATTGATTTTACTCTTTATCTTTATTGGAGGACTGCAATGAATCTCAGACAAAAATTAAGCACAATTTGCCATCTTTTTCTTCCGTATGAAACGGAAGAAGAGATTGCTCATTTCCAACTCGATGATATGCTCCAACCTCATCCAATTGTTGAACAATTGACTGATCAAGAAGTCGCTTCAATCATCTCGATCTTTAAGATGATTTCAAGAGAAGAATCGATTTCTAATGATGTCGGTTTATTGCTTGACGCATTAATCAACAAGCAGCCTATAGGATTTCAAAGATATTTTGGATCATCAAAATATGTTTGTGTTGAAACACGTCATATGTATAAACACGTTCCAGTCAAATTGAATGCAGATTCGATCATTCGAGAATTAAACATTCAAACCTCTGTCTTTTTTGATTTCCAAGAAGTAAAAGACAATTTACGAGAGCTCGATGGATTGTTCGAAGAAATTGATTTGCCTCCTGTTATCCAAATTAACTGGTCAAATACAATTGAAGATGTATTTTCGGAAAGTAAACTAAATGAAACTAACGCTGAAACTTTACTGTTTTGGAGTATTGTAAAAAGCAAAACTTATATTTTGGCGCCTCAGAGTAAAGAGGCATTTGAAGCTATTCTAAAACTACCTTCGCCAACATTACTGAAGAGAATCTTTGCTAAACGAGGAATAACATTTGATCAATCATATTTGATTAAATCAGTCGAGCGGCAAACTCTTGTTAACCGCCCGCTTGTATATCTTAATCCTGATTATGACGAAGAACCCTTTTCATTTTGGGCAGGAAATTTGATTCCAAGTTGGATAGATCTTGAAGCTTTACGGGAAGCCGAGAATGATATTGAGAACTATTACCACAGTATCTATTTAATTACCTGTGATGAACAAGCAATGTTGAATATGATTATCTGCACGGGTTTATTTCAGGGTGGAACTTGGCACAACTTTCTTACACGGGATTTATTCGACCCTCGCATCTTGAATTTAATTAATTGTTTTGCTCTTTCAGATGACAGTTTCTTTGAAGAATTTCCTTTTTGTTGAATGCTCAGTGATTTTTCGTTACCTCTCGAGGTAAGGAAATTGATTTTAATTGTCTCCAGAAGTGCCAATTAAATAAACAAATAAATGAATTCTAGACAAAAGTTATCTTTGTTTCATCAATTCTTTTGTTCAGCGTTAACGAAAGTTAATATAGATGAAGATCATAGTACTGTTCGCCACAACTTTGACGTCCTCGGGAAAGAAAATCCAATCATTAATCGACTTTCAGATCAAGAAGTCGATTTAATTCTTTCGATTTTTAGTCAGATTTCACATGAATCTTACATTGATGAATTTCAGAAATTAATTGAGAGTATTTTTCAAAGAAAATTAATTTCAGTCAAATCGATAGAATATTCGCCAGAATGGATCATCTCGATTGATGCAAACAATCAAAAAGAAACTTTCCTCGTGGCTCCAGCAAATATCTTGAAGTTATTTGATCAACTGAATATACCAATTTGCGTCAGGATGAGGGTGTGTGCAACAGAATATCGACCGATCACAGAAAAAATTTTATCAGAAAAAATGGTCGCGTCTCTTTCGATGAAAATAACAAGAGGAATATATACACCTTCCACTCGAACTCTTTTTTCTCAACAAGCCATACAAGGCGATTCAGATGAAAAAATCAATGGAAATTTATTTACGACCTTAAAGTTTTGGAGCGCCGTTAAAACAAAAGTTTATTTATTATTTATCCATGATATTGAAGCACTCCAATTTATCCTTTTTCTCCCGTCAATTCAATTTCTCGACGAACTTCCAGTCATTGGATGTCCCGGATACAAAGAACCAGAAACACTGACTTCAATTCGAGAATATCCGAATATCGATTTGCCTCTTTTTGTACTTGATGATTGTGCAATGTATAGATATGAAAAGACATCGTTCAATATCAATAATGATATTCGAAAAAATATGCCTCAGTGGACCTTTTTGACAGATCAACAAAAAGAAGGAATGTACATTGACATTTTAAATTTCCGCAAAAATATCTACCTAATCATCTATGTGGAACAAAAGATGTTAAACATGTTAGTCTGTGCTGGATTGTCACAAGAAGACATTTTAATGGACTTTTTGCTTCGAGATTTGTACGATCCTCGATTACTCATAACGATTTGCTCTTTTTAATGTTCTTTACCTCTCGAGGTAAGGAAATTATTCATTATATATCGATTGATAAGCCCGGTATTGATTTGTCTTCTTCAATAAATCTACAAACGAAGATGGATATTCATCAAGATGCTCGAATTCAGATGAAAGAGGCTGCAAAGAAATTGCCCGATGCTCAGATTCTTCGACGGTAATATACCAGGCGATTGGAGTGATTTGGACTAGAAATATTTTATTTCCTAAACTCCGCAAGCCTGTATGAATTTGATCTGCAAATTCTCTCAACAAAAAGAAATTTCCATTTTGAGAAGGAAATCGAATTGTTAACTGTTCAAATCCATTTCGAACATCTGCCCGAAGCCGAGTCAAAAGACGATCAAAATGAACGTCAAAGTTTAATCGAAAGAGAAAATTGGCTTTCATCTCCTTTTCAATGGTTGGAAAGAGAGGAGGAAAAAATGTCTTCATCTTTTCTTTTGAAATTGAATAATGAATACTTAAGCTTTTTGAAGAACTTTCAAAATTATGGCACAACAATGGTTCCATTTTAAATCGGGGAAAGATGTTTAACCTTTTCTTTATGATCGATTGAATAAAGAAATCAAAAAGAAAATCAATCCAGCCAGTCCGCCTTTGACCACGAGCATTCCGAGAGGAGAACCTTGAATTGGGGGAATATTCTTTTCAAGTAAACTTGTGACTTCACTGTTGTTAAACAACATGACAAGTACTGCTACAATGATTGCTTTTCGAAAAGAGTCATCTTGTGAAGATGGCTTATCGTCGATGAGGAGAGAAGCCAGTGCAGCTCGATCTTGAGGATTTGCCTTTGCATCTGGAAGATTTGCAATCAAATCGTCAGACATGTTTTGGTTATTTCAATTGTTTGGGTCTTTTCGAATGTTTTGTTTGTTTTTAATAAAACAAATTAAAAATTTAATCTCATCTAGACGAGTTAAACATCTTTCAGACAAGTTAAACGCCAGAAATTGATCAAAAAGATTCATTCCAGAAACAATGAGCGTAGATAAGTGCGTTGAATTGTTTGAATCAAATGGATTTTTGGTTGATAAATATTACACTATTGATGGATACTATCGTTACTTTGAAATTGTCAGTTTAGATTCGGCTTTTTCAATTCTAATTTCTGTACCCAGTAAGCATAAAATTCCATCAAAGAAACTCCAATATGAATTTGAGTTACTTCCAAAGGATGAAATGAGTGAAAAATTTATACAAGGAGTCGACGAGCCTGAATTGAGACAAAAATACAAATCAATAGATCATCTTGACACATTTCTTCAAAATGAATCTGGATTTGTAGATCTTTATGATAGGCAAATTTCAATCAAGGGCGAAGAGAATAAAAGCGTTAATAAATTTGCTGCTTTACTTCGGCAGATGAAAAGATTCAAACTTTGTTTTCGAACTCTTGAATATAAGCCTGTACTTTTTGATGGAGATTGTATGGTCATTGATCGAGAAAACAAAGAACAATGTTATTTCATTACAAATTGTAATTCAAAGAAACGAAGAATTCTTTTGACGCTTTCAATGGAAAGCTTTTACAAAGAACCTCGTGTTGCACAAGGAGTTAAAACAATTCTTTCTCAATTCTATGAAATCTTGAACCATAATCAACAAGTCGAAACAACTAAGATTCAAAATATGTTGGAACAGAAAAGAAACATTCTAACTTCAAGTAAAAAGATTTTAGAAAAGAAGAGATTTTATCTTCAACAACACGCAAAATTAACAATAGCTCATGAAAAAACATCGGCTTTGCTTTCATCACTAAAACAAAAGATCGAAGTGGTTGAAGATAAAAGTAAACTTGCTCAAGAAATTCAAAAACAAGAAAATGTTTTGAAGGATTTGGTGCGAAGTATTCTTGAAACTACAAAAAATTTGGATGAACTTGCTTTATCAGTTGATACATTACTATTCGATAATATGACCATGTTGGCAGAAATATCAAACAACTTTCGTCATCTTGAAGAATTGGCGAAGACTTAAAAGAGTGAAAAGTAACTTTGGAAAATTGAATTAAAATTTTGACTATTTCAAAAATATTGAATTTTCTTGATCGAGATGGAGCTCTATGCAATTTTTCTTGAAAGCAAAGGTAACTATCTTATGCATGGCTGCTATGTTACCAATGCCGAATATGCAGAGAAAAGTTGCAATTTGTTAAACTTAAACTTAAATTCGAACGGAACTCAAAAGTTCATCTTCTCAAAAGTGATTGGAAGAGAGTATGATGTGCTTAAGCGATATGTTTGTCTGTTTGCTCGCATTGAAGGAAACAAACTAGCCGTTCGATCTCTCTCATTTAATCAACTTTCATCATCGGCGGTTCAAGAATTCAATACGATCCTTGACAAAAAAGTCAACTTTGAGAGATTTGATCAACCAATTGAATTCTCAGTCTCAACAAAGAACTGGTCTTATCAAGGCAGTTATCTAATTGGAGACAATGCGACTATCTATGATCATCAGCAATCTTACGGGTTGCTTCCATGGGTGACAAATGATAACGATCTTCAACGATTATTTAAGTGATTTAGATAATTTTTGCTCTTCGGAGTAAAAATAAATGAACAATTTGTTAAACGTCCAAAAGGATGGTTAAACATTCTGAAGAATTGGTTAAAGTATTCTCTGTTTCTTACAAACAGAGAATGCTGACAAATACCCAAAAGCTTGCCTTTACGGCTATTTCCGAATTTGTAAATGCTTTGAGTGAGAGTTTTGGCTCCGGTTCAGGTTCAAACCGAATTGGAACCCATCAACGTCCTCTCGATCTTTACGCAAGATTACTTGTTTATGTTAATCCTGGAGTGGTTAAGCCTGAAATTGTACTCAAACATATTAACTGTTTTTCTGAATACATTGTAAGAAATATGAAAGATATCCTTGCAAAAAGAAAGCCAGTTGATCAAACTCTCAAATATAGCGATCGAATCTATCTTCCAATTAACTTGATTCTCGAGAAGTCCGATCCAAAAACTGCAGATGCAGTTTGGACTCATCTTTTGACAATTACAACTCTTCTCTTCCCTGACAGTCAAGCAAGAGAACTATTGACAACTCTCGAATCATCTCCAGTGCCGACTAACGAAGAAAAAATAGTTCATGACATGATTGCGGAGATTTCTCCAATGATGGACGAAAATGCTGGTAATCCGATCGCAATTGCAACTAAATTAATGAAAAATGGCGCATTTGCGAGGATGGTGAAAAATATGGAGCAACAAGCTTCAGCCGGACAACTGGATATTCATGCACTGGTGGGAACTGCAATGAAAATGTTCCAAACCCCAGGAGAAATTTCTTCAACTCCTCTCTCCGTTATTCAAGAGGGCGCCGATGATGCAAATGGATCAATTGATGAGAAAGGAGAACAATCTTCGGAAAAGTAACGAAAGTGAGAGTCAAATAACTTTTCTTTCTTGAAAGAAAGAGAAATTAACAATAGATCAACCTGAACGGAAATGTCGGGAAAAACGGTCAAAAATATTGAAAAATCGAAAAAAACCAAGCTTAATTCGGTCTATAACTAGACGTCGTTAAGCTTGGTTTTTTGTCAAAAATCAAATTTCTGATTGACTACCCATCAACTTTTTTCTTCGCAAACATCAATTTCTAACTCAATGAAACCATCAAGTCTTGTAGATTTCGAAATTGAACCGGTTTTGCAAGAAATGGAACAGATGCTTTTTGACAAAATTGTTTATCTTCATCTGTAACAGATGCTGAAACACAAATTAATTTCATTGTCTTATTTGGTTTCTTATTTATTGTGGTAATTACTTCATACCCGTCAATAACCGGCATTTTCAAATCAATGAATAAGTAAGAATAACTTTTCTTTTGAATCATATTCAAGGCTTGAAGACCATCTTCGGCACAATCAATTTCCGAGAAACCAATTGATTGGAGTAATCTAGACAAAATTTCCCTTCCACTTGGATCATCTTCAGCAATCAAAATCTTTTTCTTCAGATCAAGTCGAATCGAATTTTTCTTTTTCAAATAGAGAGAATTTTCCAAGGCCCTTGCAATACAATTGTACAATTCTGTTGGAGTAAAATTAAGCAGATGAAAATATGAGTCACTCTTCTTTTGAGGTAAGATTTTACAGGCATGTATAATTGGAATTTTTGGACAAATTTCCCAAATCTTATTCGAATTTTGTTCAAATTCTTTTTCTCCATCTTCAAGAATGACAAGTTCAAAATCATATACATAACTGCTCAAGATTGTTAAAAGTTCTGAAAAAGATTGAACATTAAATACTTTCATTCCCCATCGTAATAGCAGTGGATTTAATTCTGTTTGAACTTTCTCTGAAACAAATAAACAAACTTCTTTCTTAAATCCAAGTTGAGAACTTCGAACTTCTTGAGCTCTCTGAAGTGGAATTTCAAAAACAAATTCCGAACCTTCAGATGAAGATTTTTCAAGACGAATAGTTCCTGAGAGCAATTCGGTTAGTTTTTTCGAAATAACTAATCCAAGCCCTGTTCCCTCTTCTCTTGAATGATGAAGTCGAGTAAAAGTTCGAAACAATTCATCCGATTGAATTTTTGAAATGCCACAACCAGTATCGGCAATCTTAAAGATAAGATATTCTTTTTCTTTGATCATCAGATTTACTTCAAAGTTAATTTTTCCTTTCGCCGGTGTGAATTTAATTGCATTACTTAGCAGATTAATACAAATCTGAGCTAATTTTTGAGAATCGGTTAAAATCATCTTTGGGACATCTGGATGAAAAAAGAGGGTAAAAGTGTGTCCTTTTTCTTGGATTGAAATATGGAGAGTTTCTTCGACAAAACCAAGTAAATCATACAAATTGGTAATTTGTACGTTTAACTTCATTTTACCTGACATTAGTTTTGAGTAATCTAAGATATCGTTGACGACTCGAATTAAACTCAAACCGCATTTTTGTGCCGAGTAGAGATATCCTTGTTGAGCAGAATTTAACCCCGATGATTCAAGAATTTGAAGATATCCCAGTAACCCGTTCAAAGGATTTCTCAATTCATGACTCATGTTCGAGATAAAAGAATCATTTGGTAATTCTTTCTTGATCGATAGAATTCGAGCAACAATTAAGTTGATTAGTTGTTCAACAAACTGATTTGGACGCTCTTTTGGACTGAGTAAGCCAATTAGACCACAGACTTTATCTCCAGATAATAAGGGTATCCATGATTCTTTTTCGTCAAAATAAATAGATCGCGTAATGATTGCTTTCTCCGAATGAATATTTGTTTCAATTGAATCTGTTGAGGTTTGAATTGTCGGACCGTTAAAGACCCGAAGATTCGCCGAATTAGATTTTGTCTGTTCTTGAATTTCCTTGAGACAATTCAAGAAGAAATCATTTAGAGAGGTCGAAACAAGTTGATTCACATAGAAAGCCAGTTTGCGAAGAGGCATCTAACCAGTCTTGAAGAGACGTTTAACTTGTGTATTTGAGATAAAACTAGCCACTTCCTTTCGGTAGTTCAAAAATCTTTTCATTAAAAATCTTCTCTTAAAATTCTTATTCTCTAAAAGTGTGATGGCGTTTCGTCTCGTTGATTTGCACCAAAGGACGCAATTCTTTGCAAAAGCTCCAAGCTCCCAGAGCAAAAATTTAATTGTACCAGATCAATATCAATCAATTGAAGCTGCTTGTTCGGCGGCGAAACCTGGAGATATCATCCAAATTTATCCGGGTAAATATGAAGAAAAAGTTACCATTCCAGATCAAATTCACATTGAGGGGAAAGGTGTAGCATCAATGATTCGAATTGATCAACTTTCAGTCAATGGAACTGGTATCATTCAAAATGTGGCAGTTAATAAATGTATCTTTAATCAAGCGAGTTCTCGGCAAGCAAGTTATCTGTGTGTCGATCATCTCGACACAGAAGAAAAAAGTATGTTATCGCTTGAAAACTCGTCCATCACCTCTTTTCAAGGCAAAGGAGACGGCTTCCTTGATAATAATGAATTTGAAGGGCAATCGGAAATCTCTGGAAAATGGATTGCTGAGAAGTGTTCGTTTATCGACTGCGTGAAAAATTCATCGGCATTTGTCTTCTTTGACAATTGCAAATTGTCAAGTGACGATCAAGATTTGCTCTCGGTTGACCAAAATTCAGAGATTCACTTGATTCGTTGTACTTTGATTGGTAATCGGAATATTAAAGTCGGTCCTGGTAAGACAAGCCGATTTTCTTGTGTCGCAATTGGAGCTACTGGATTTGAAGGCAATGAGAATGTTAAGTTGAGTGAGGTTTAAGAAGTCTTTGAAGAGAAACGGTTAAACGTCCTTCGGGACTTTTTGAATTGGTTAAACGTCCTTCGGGACTAGTTAAACACTTTATCGAATCATTCAAATGAATAATTCATCTCAAAAGATTATTCGACTCTGGGATTTACCGAATGAAGAAAAAGACTTATCTTTATACGGTAGAAAATTTTCATGCAATCCGATTAGTTTCCCTCTTTCCGTTAAGAATCTTCTTAGTCAAATCCGATCATGTGCGAATCAACAATGGAATTTCTTCGAACTTCCTCTTTTAATGGGTAGAGATTTTTACATTTCACTACTTGATATCTATCTTGGAGATGCGGAAAAGAAAAATCTTGATGGTGTCACAGTCAGAGTAAATTTTTTACTTGAACCTGGACAAAAAATTACAATTCCGAAAGCACAATCTTTCCAATTGATTCGAGAAATAACACATTCTATTCCATGGTCAATTCGAGATGTCAAAATGGGATTGACCACAAAATCATCAACATTGGAAGAAACTGATTATTTACTCGCCTATATTGAAAATCCACCGATGAAGTTTTCTTTTGATACTCCTATTCCGAATCAAAATTTATCGATTCACATCGAAGCATATGACTCTCTTCAAGCAATGCAAAAATTTGTCGCATTTGGCATCGAATTTATTGCCCTTACGACGAAAGGTAAAACAAAGTTCTTGACCAAAGATAAATAATTTCTCTTAAAGGATGAATCCTTTAAGAAATGTCAATTTCTGACCGTTTGATTCAATTAATTGCGTCAGGTTTATCTAATCGAGAGACAAATTGGAATTCTTTTTTAACAAAAGATTTGTATGATCCAAGATTATTTTTGTTAATTACCAATTTTGTTGATCTCTCCCAAGCAGATAAATTACAAGCCATTTATCCAAGAGGTTTGATATGTTATTTCCCAGATGATCTTTTTATTAAAACGGCACAAAAATATATCCGCGGAGACATAACCGCATTTTATTGGTCACCTTTGCATACAAGTTATCATTGCATCGATTTATCTTCACCGGAAATGATAGATTATATTTTTTCATTGGTAAATAATTATTGCATTTCTGGATTTAAACTTTTGCACGAATACTCAGTATATGTAATTGTATCAGAAAAATATCACTTGCTTAATTTACTCTTGAAGTATAAACGAAAACAGGATGTACTTTCGTTTGATGATATTAAATTTATTTTTATGAATCTAGCCGAAGATATTCATCAAGCTGGAACAGTTTATTTGGAATATGGAGTTAGTATCGAGGCGAAAATTTTCCTACTTTTTTTGCAATCGCTAAACTTTACTTTTATTGATTATCACCGATGGTATCAAATGATAAAGAAATATTTCCCAGGAGATCAAATTCTTGATGACATTAATCAAAGATGGAATTTGTCTTTAACCAGGTTTACTTCCTTCAATTCTTTTGGTGGTTTTCAGATTGAAATTTTCTTTGAATATTTTTCGAAGAGTCATCCTCTTTGGGAAAAGATATTGAGATATCATTTCTCCCTTGATTTATTTATCTTTCTTGAATGTCCATTTTCTGAACACTTAATCGAACATCCAGATGAACTCGAAATATTACTTCGTGCAAATAAAATAGATAAACGAGAATGTTTACAATGTTTGATTGAACACGACTCCGAATTAGTTGATACTTTACAAGATCTTTTTCCGAAGAAAATTCGTAAAGAGTTTTATACTTAACCAGTCCCAAAGGACGTTTAATCATCCCAAAGGATGATTAAAATGTTCAAACGTTTTGATTCATCTCGATATTTGGAGGAACCGAATCGTCTTTTTGATTCATCTCGATATTTGAAGGAACCGAATCGTCTTTTTGATTCATCTCGATATTTGGAGGAACTGATTCAATCTTCGGTTCTTCAAAATTAAACTTGATCTTTTTAATTTCATCTGTTCCAACAGATAATAGAGTTCCATCAGAATAAAGATGAGAGTGAATATGGTAATATGCTGATTGATCAGTATGTGTGACATTTTTTTCACCAATTTTCATTACTTTTATAGTTCCATGCAAGCCTCTCCAAATAATGACGATATGAGTGTTAGACAAAAGAACAGTGTTAATGTGAGGATTGTATTTTGAAAAAGAATGTTGGATAACAAGCTTCTTATCTTTAGTAGTGCAAACAAACACCTCATTCACAAGAGGATAAGCAAAATACTTTTCATCTGGTGAAAAGTTAGCCGGTAATCCTATATATTCAAAAATCTTTTGATCTTGAAGATCAATGAGTATACTTTTAGTCTTTTCGATGACACGAGAGCATATCACGTAAGAAATATATCTTCCAGAAGGAGAGATTGTGGGACATCGTTGAGGAAAATGATCCAGCTTGAATATTGGCTTACCATTTGGATCAATTACTTGCCAATCACATCTGCTGCGAATTGTATAGATACCATTGTTTGAACGAAGAAAATACCAATCGCCTTCTTCGCCCTTATTCATTGTCTCTTTACGACAACCTCGAGTTAAACGTCCTTTAGGATTGGTTAAACTTGCTTTTTCATCGGTAAAGTCAACTGTAAAATCGTTTACATTGTCATGACTTATTGTGACGATTGGTTTCTCGATCGCAAAAACAATCTTAATTCCATGTTCTTCGAGTCGCTTCGGAAACTGAAGAGTTGACGTCATTGATTTATTTTTCCCCGTTTGTTTCCAAAATAAATCAATTTTCCTTTTCCTCGAAAGGAGAAGGAGGTTATCGTTGTTCAGGAGATAAGTAAGTCATTCCGAGGGCATCAAAAATATCTTTTTCTTCTTTGTAAAGAAATTCTTGATTGCCGTAAAATAAGCCTCGTTGATTGAGAAGAAGACCTTTCTTTTTTGCAATCTCTCTCATTTGTCGATTAAAATCTTTTGAACCAGTGAAATACAATAAGGCAAATGGCCATCTTGCATTCTCAACGAGTTCAAAGTCGATTCTTCGATGGATATCTGTTGATCCTCCAAGAGTCAAAATTTTAACATTACCTTGACCAAGAATATGTCGAACAAGTGGATATAAATATTTCAATAGACTATCAATTAAACAAGGTAACTGATCATTCTTTTCTCGAACGATTACATCAATATCACCAGAAGTCGTTTTACCTCGAAGATAGCTACCACATATTTTCATTTCAATTTGTACCTTATTTTCTTGATTAAACTCAACAACTTTCTTTTGAAGTTGTTGGTTAAATTCATCAATCTCTTTTCGCTCAATTCGCGAATTAATTTGATTGTAATAATACAATCCAACTCGTTGATGATCGGTCAAGGGAATATTGAATTTAATCAAATCTTCAAGTGAACGCAAACCTTTCTCATACCAAACAGTTGCAGTAACTTCTCCAACTCCATAGATACCTTGAAAAAGATCGAGTACTCGCTTGCGTTCTTGTTCTTCGGCAGAAAAAATTAGCTCTTTGAGTTGGCCAGTTGACTGATATTCAAGAAACCGATTTAACATTCCTTCTCCAAATCCCTTCAATTCATGAAGATCGTTGTAATAGAGGAGTTCGTTTGAGATTCCCTTCAGTGATTCAATTGCGTTGGTGAATGCTCTTTTTCGAAATCCTTTCGCAGCTCTTGTCAGAGCTTCAAGTTGAAAGAGAAACTCAGTTCGAGGAACTCCTCTCTCAAATTCGATTTTCTTTGAGGACATTACTATTAATTGATTTTTGTTGATTAACAAAAATCAGAAATTTAATCAATTTTCGAGGACGAGTTTCAAGTCCACGGTGAAGGACGAGTTTCAAGTCCACGGTGAAGGACGAGTTTCAAGTCCACATTGAAGGGCGATCTTCTTTACTCACATTTAATTGAAGTTTATCAAGATCTTCTTCTTGAAGTTTGTAAGGAAGTTTCATATTCTTCAATTGAAAAGAGATTTGAAGATTTGACGTTTGAAGGAAATGAATCTTTAGCACAATCTCTCGAAGAATATTCTTTAATTGTCTCAAACCCGGAATACTGGATAGATTAAAGTGATGAATAATACGAGAGATAATTTCATCGGTAAATATGATACTATTTTGATCAAGTTTCAATGCAGCGAAAATCTCCGGAATTAAATGTCGTTGGGCGATAATAATCTTTTCTCGAATTGTATATGCTGGAACTTGAACAACATACAATCTGTCAATCAAAGGTTGAAAATTTGGTAAACTATTCATTGCAAGAATGAACCACATTCGAGAAAGATCAATCGGAATTTCAAGCCCGAGGTAATCATCATGAAAGTTCCCATTTTGCTCAGGATCAAGAATATGGAGAAAAATATTGTACAAACTATTAGTCAGATGAGCTTTTTCACTTCCAATCTTTTCAAATTCATCAAAGAACATAACCCCATTGTTTGCTTTCATTGAAAGGACGGCTGAAGTTATTTCACCTGGTTGAGAACCAATATAAGTATATGAATGACCTCGGATACGATCGATTGATTCAAGGCCGCCGCAAGGAACTTGAGCAAAAGGAAGATTGAGTGCCTTCGCCATTAAGCGAGCAATTTTTGTTTTACCTACTCCCGGAGGACCAAGGAGAGCAAGATTGGATCCCTGAACATGCGGATTGGTCAATTTGGTATTCAAAAAGACCAACAGTTGCTCTTTGACTACTTGCATGCCATAAATTTCCCGATCAAGAATATCTCGAAAATTACGCAAACAAAATTCTCGTTCTGAAGGAAGATCAATAAACACTTTATACGGAATCTGCAAGACTGTGTTCAACCATTGTTCAAGTTTTGGCTTTTCATCATCACTATTACCCATTCGTTCATAGTGAATATATCGTTGATAGATGAAACGTTTAGTCTCATCATCAACAGGAAGATTGATGATTTGAAATGAAAAAGATTTCTTTTGGGCAAGTTTGTCGATTCGATCTTTTTCTTCGGTATGAGATCGTTGTAGATCAGGTGGTAGACTTAACAATTCATCGAAATTTCGCTGTGCAGATTCAAATTTAGTTTGATAAACTTTTTTGTAATCAAGATAATCTTCTGAGTCCGGATCTTTATCCTTCAACACTCGAAGCATTTCAAGTAACTTTAATTTATCTGAATGAAAGATGTTACTCGTAAGTAACTTTAAAGCTGATGGTTGCTCTTGAATCACTTCTTTACAATAACCCCGGAGTAATTTTCTTTGTTTGCGAGAAAGTTTCTCGTCCCCAATTACAAGAGTGTAAAAGTCGATATAAGTTTGTTCAAGTGGATCAAACTCATTCTTTTGAATATTTGAAACTGGAGGATTCAATTGGGCTAATGGAGGAACATCAACTTCAACTGGTTGATCTTCGTCATCAAAAATTAGTTTTCTCTTTCCTCCACGTGTCACAACTTCGATTGCGTCATCTTCGACGCTATTTGGATTATCATTCAGAAGAATGACTTCGCCATTTTCAAGTTTTCGAAAATGAAGTCGAGTCGATCGACGAGGCATTTGTTGATGTTAAGGAAGTAAAAGTAAGTACCAAAAAATTGACTCTTTGTCTTTAGAAGAAGAAAGAAATCTTTAACCAGCCCTCTGGCGTTTAACCAGCCCTCTGGCGTTTAATCAATCTCAATCTCAAAACCAATCTCAAAAGTCCTTTGAATGTCAATTGCTGTTCCTCTTCAAAAACTTACACAGCAACAGCGTGAAACTTTAACTCAACAACTTGAAGTAAGAAGTAAAGATAATCCATTTATTCAAACTGAAGGCGTTGTAGTGAACGCATATGAAATTGATGGTGAAAATGTCTATCTTCCTTTTTATTTCGGCTGTCAATATTTGAAACAATATCCAAATGAAGCTTTTCCGTTTACACAAAAATCTTTACCGTTTGAAGGAAAACTTCGAGAATATCAGGAAAAAGTTGCTAAACAAGCAATTGAACGATTGTTGAAAGTGAGAACAGCTTTCTTATCTATGGCTACAGGAAAAGGAAAAACATTGACTTCAATTTATCTCGCTTCTTTGTTTGGATATCAAACCATGGTATTAATGCATCGTATTAGTTTATTTGATCAATGGAAGGAAACTATTGAAAAGGTTCTTCCGAAAGCAAAAGTTCAGCTGCTTGATAGTAAGTCGCTAATTGATCCATCAGCGGACTTTGTCTTAATGAATCCAATTAATGTAATGAAAAGAAACAGAGCAGAATTTGCTAATATTGGTTGTCTGATTGTTGATGAAGCACATGCGATTTGTTCCGAAAAGATGAGTCGAGCTCTCTTTTATTTTTGCCCTAAAATTTGTATTGGTTTGACTGCAACACCAGATCGAAGTGACGAAATGGATAAAATTCTTGATCTTCATTTTAGTGAAGATCGAATTATTGTACCTCTTCAAGTTGAATGTATCTACTACAAACTCGAAACAAGACTGATTCCTCCAAAGAAAATGAATATGCAAGGAAGAACTGATTGGAATTCAGTGCTAGCTTTTCAAGCCGATCATAATCAGAGAAATATTTGGATCATTCAGTTATGTCGCCTGTTTAAAGACAGAAATATCTTAGTTCTTTGTAAAAGAGTTAAACAAACAGAAACTTTGTATTACAATTTATTGCACTGTAAAGAGAGCGTTGATTATACGACTGGATCGAAATCAGATTTCAATCGTGATGCAAGAATTCTGGTCACTACTTTCTCGAAGAGTGGAGTTGGTTTTGATCATCCAAAATTGGATATGTTAATCCTTGCTTCTGATGTCGAAGAAATGTTTGCACAATATTTTGGAAGATGTGTCCGTAGAGAAGATGTTTCTCCTATTATTGTCGACTTGGTAGACAATTTACCCAATCTTGAAAAGCATTATCTTTCACGAAGAAAATATGCAATGAGTGTTGGTGCAAAAGTGCTTGATTTTCGAGCATCTTTTCCAAACTTCGATCTTTCTCTACCAAAAGAATAAGAATAATTTTTCTTCACCTTGAGAGGTGAAGAATTTTTAATTATTTCGTTTATCTACTTTCATTTTATCGTTTTATCATTTTATCGATTAGGAGGTGGTACCATTGAGGGATTGAGCGCAGTTACTTTTGGAGGCATAACTGGGAGTTGAGGCATAGAAGGAACTGAAGGAAGTTGAGGAACTGAAGGCATACCGGGAACTTGCGGAATACTTGGAACTTGGGGGCCTGAAGGCATCCCAGGAACATTTTGTGGAAGATTCATCATCAGTGGAGGAGCAGAAAATTCTGTCTTTGGAGGCTCAGTGTTTCCAATTGGAGCAACATTTCCAACCGGACCGACATTTCCAGTAGTCAAAGGAGTTGTCGAGAGCAAAGGATTTTCTGTTGAAGTAGACACTCCGATTGGCGGAAGCATAATAGCCAATAGACTCTTTTTTGCCGTAAGATAAGCAGCATACTTTGGATCAGACAAAACTTGATCAACTGGTACTGCATTTTCGCTCACCTTACCCAAACGAGGAAGGAAATCTCCAGCAGGTTGGCAATCAACTTCATGGACCTTTGACATAATAAAGACTTCACCTTTAGCTGAAATGTAGATACTTTCCAAAATAATTGAAGGAGTTGCCTTAAAACCTTTCTTCAGAAAGACCATCGGATCAACTTCCGCAGGAGCTCCATCGGCATCAATGACATCTTTCCAATAAAATTTAGTTCGAATTGAAATTGTTTGTACTGGGGGTTTACCGGTCTTTGTAACAAACAACTTTGGATTCCAGATTGGAGGATCGTCTTTCTTAATCTTTCCCGATGCCTTATCCTTACCACGAGAAAAAACCTTTGTATTACGAAGATCTCTCTTATCTTTGTCACCAAGCAAAACAGTATCTTTGATTTTCATCAAATGATCAAGAACACGATCAACAATCCAATATTCAATCAAATCAGTAATATATTTTTCATCTTCAGTCGCCCCATCACGACTCCACATTGCATAGCCAATTTGATAACCAGTCAACAGATTTTTATCTTTCATATCAGTCGAGGGATTGACTCCGAAGCAATAAGCCTCTTTCAAACGGAAGACGAGATTCTGAAGTTTTCCATCCGGACGTCGATCCTTAATTTGGATTCGATAAGCGGGCATTGCCTTTCCGTCATCAGATTTCACGGGTTCGAGCTTTGGTTCAGTAAATGTCAAACGATTCAAATCATAACCAAGAAATGTTCCGTTTTCTTGACCACATTGATAGACTTGATCTTGGGACGCGGTGTTGAGAGGGTATTTGTTCCAAGGTGTTGCATTTGAAGGAACGATTGAAAAGTTATCGGATTGTTGAGGTTGGAATGTAAGTTGTTGAGGTTGAAATGTAGGTTGTTGAGTAGCCATGTTGAAAGTAATGAAGTTTTCGATTTAGAGAAAGTTTTTAGCGTTTGAAATACTTGGGATCTTTAAGAAGGAGGGTTTCTCTTCAAATTAAAAAATAGATAATCAATTTTTATTTTTTATTTGCTCACTTGAGGCGATTTTGAATCATTAATTTATCCGCGATTTAATCGGGGTTGTTTATTTTTCTCTTTTTTAAACTTTTCGAACCGGTTAAATTAAAAAGAGTCTCAGTTATCACTTTAATAACAAAACTACAAAAAAATTGATCTAAAGGTAACGGATTAGAAATAAAACCCTCGCTCTTCACTCGAATTGCAAAACTCAAAACTTCAAATGTCTGCTCAAGTTGCTATGACTCCTGCTCCCGTTGCCGTGGCCGCTCCCGTTGCTGCGGTCCCTGTGATGGCTGCTCCTGTAGCTGCGGCTCCTGCTCCCGTCCCCCCTCAACAAACCTATGTAGTTCAAATTGTTAATGGTGTCCCTACTTATGTTCCCGTCCCCGCCACTCCTGCTGTTCCGGAGAAGAAGACTCGTCAGAGACGTGAAATTACTGAGGCCACTTTGGGTGCTGCTTTTGCTGAGGTGCTCAAGTTGGTTGATGATGAATTGAAGGCAATTGCCGAGCGAAAGGAGCAACAACCGAAGTCGACGGTTCCTACTGGATCTCGTCTATTGCGTCAAATTGGTTCTCGTGTCAAGAAGATTCAAAGTGATACCACTCGATTGTTGACCAGCTCTCGAAAGAAGACTCGACGACCTACTTCTAACCCCAATGGAGGTTTCCGAAAGTTGCAATTGGTCACTGACGCAATGGCTGACTTCGCCAAGCGTCCTCATGGAGATAAGATGTCTCGTATTGAGATTTCTCAACTCCTCTGTAAGTACATCAAGGAGAATGGTCTCAAGGACCAAAAGGAAAAGAAGTTTTTCACTCTTGATCAAACCTTGGCCGTTTTGTTGCGACGATCCGCTGGTGATCGTCTGACCTATTGCAATCTCCAACAGGCTTTGGCGAACGTGTTTGAGGCTACTCCTGCCAGTGTTGCTGCCGCCGCGAGTGCTTCGAGTGCCCCTGCTTCGAGTGCCCCTGCCGATCCAGCGGCAAGTGCTTCGGTTGCAGCTCCCGCTGTTGTCGAGACTGTTGCGAGTGCTTCAAACTAAATATCTTATAATTGAATAAATTTCTTAGTCTTAGTCTTGATATTAGTCTTAAAATAACTTGAATGTACATTTTAATCCTTGCAAATAAAAACTGAATTTTTGATATCATTCTTGATATCAAAAAATTAAACGTCATAAAGAACCGATTAATCATGAAAATTTGTGTTTCCGGCTCTCGTGAATGGGCAGACAAGAAAGTAATTTGGGATGTTCTTCTCGAATTTGATCGACAACATCCGAATGTCTCGAAAACTCTCCTCTCAGGAGGATGTCGAGGAGCTGATACATTTGCAGAGGAATTTGCAGTCGAACATAAATGGGAGATTAAACGCTATTTTCCTGAATGGAGTAAATATGGAGCATCAGCTGGTCCACGAAGGAACAACCAAATGTTATCTGAGAAACCTGAATTTATTTTCTGTTTTCCTCTCGCCAATTCAAAGGGAACTGTTCAATTGATTCAAGCAATTCCGAAACTTTCCCCAGATTCAAAAGTTTATATTCATCCATTGTAATTACTTCGAAAATTTCGAAAAATGGCATCATTTGAGGATGAAGGAAGTCCAGAAATTTTGTCTGAAATCACGCTTCCATTCAATACAAAAACAGAAGCCTTGTTTGCGATTGAACAAAGATATCAAAGATTAAAAAAGCGTGATCGAACTGTCGGATTTGAATATTTATCCGAAGAAGATCTCCGGAAGGTATTTCTCAAATACATCTCAAAAGAGGAGTTAGCAAAACTTAGTGACACCGAAGTCCGAGATGTCTTTCGCGAATGGTACAATTCGTTTCGTAAAAATTGAACGTTTTGTTTCTCAATTGAGAAATAAAATGAGTATTTTGGCTCTTGGAGATCTTCATATTCAACCGAGTAATCTTGCAGAAATTAATGTCTTTCTTACACAACTTGAGAAACATTTGAGTCAATCAAAATATCAATTGATTATTATCCTCGGTGACACTCTTCATACACATGAAACTTTACATACTCTCTGTCTGAATAAGATGCTCGAATATGTACAACTTTGCGAAAAATACTCTTCGACTTATGTTCTAGTTGGCAATCATGAGTATGTAAACAATGCGCAATTTCTCTCAGATCTCCATCCTTATTTAACATGGAAGAAAGATCATCAAATTGTAGATCGTCTAACTAAAGTTGAACTTTTCCATCAAGACAAAAAATATAACATATGCATGATGCCATATCTGCCAGATGGGAGATTTCGAGAAGCAGTTGAAGTCTCTGGTGAAAAGATTGAAAATTTTGATCTTTTCTTTGGACATCAATTATTTAATAAAGTGAAAATGGGTGCTATTGTCGCAGAAAATGTTGAAGATTGGGATGAAAAGTATCCTTTGATGATCTCTGGTCATATTCACGACCGTCAAACACCTTTTCCCAATTTGCATTATACTGGTTCTTCAATGCAAGTTTCATTTGGAGAGACTCAAGATTGTCTACTCACTGAATATCGACTTGAGACTAAAGAAATAATTCCAGTTAACATTTATCCTCCAAGGAAGAAAACTATTCATGCCAGTTTACCTCTTGATCATAATGTAATTCAATTACTCAAACCAGAACAAAATTTAAAATTCAAATTGATTCTTTCCGGACATGAAGAAGAGTTTAAGACCTTTAAACAAGGTATTTTATACCATCAACTTCTTGAACAAGGGATTCGAATTGCTTATAAGCAAAAGTTTGTTCAATATCTTCCGGTCAAGGCTGCGCAAAAAGTATCTTTTCGAGAAGAATTGAGCAAAATGATTCAACATGATGCCGAATTGGTTGAAATTTCTCGAAAAATATTTGATTAATTTTTCCTGAATGAAAGAAGTTCGGTATGCCCAAATCAAAATCTCGATCAAAGCGACAAAGTCGTAAATCTTCCCGATCAAAGAGACGAAATCGTAAATCTTCCCGATCAAAGCGACAAAGTCGTAAATCTTCTCGAAGCCCAAAGAAAAGGAAGAGTCCAAAGAAAAGGAAGAGTCCAAGTCCGAAGAAAAGGAAGAGTTCCTCGAAGAGAAAAGCATCAATCAAAACTTATAGTGGAAAGAGAAAATTGAATGATCATCCAAAAAGAACGTCGCCAATTCGGATCTTACCCGAAAATGCAGATTACTTACTCGCTGAAAAGCTCCGTTCAAAATCACGAGAAAAGTTCCCTTCTCTTCGTAACTCGAAAAGATTAATCGCCGAATTTTCACCTCAACTTCCAAAAAGTATTGGAGAAATTTCTCGAAGTCGAATCGGATTTGTTACCGATTCTAACAAATCTTTTTCAATTGGAAGGCAAATCTCATCAAATGGAGAATCAATTGCATACGAAGGCCAGGACGATACAACTAAAGAAAAGGTTTTCATTAAATCAATGAAAAACACTGTGGGAGGAATGGGAAAGTTTATCCCTCTTCACGAACTTGAAATGTTAAGGGAAATTTCGAACCAACTCGGCTCTCAATTTGAAAACGAATTTATTCCGTTACTTGATTTTAAGGTTAGTCCGAACATAATCTATCTGGTCTACAAATGGAATCCTGGAATTCCGTTGTTTGAACTGCCTTCAGAATTGAAATCAAAATGGGTGGAAGATATTTACGACCAAATATACAACCAACTTGAAGTACTCCATATGTACGGTATTGTTCATGGAAGAATTGCACCAAAGAACATTCTCGTCTTCGAGAAAAATGGAAAACCGGTTGCCACGCTGTCAGATCTCGGAAAGAGTTGTTTTACAAAAGAGAGTTCTTCGTTGCTTCAATGTCGAAATGTCGATAAAACATCTGGATTGTTAGATGCATTGAATTATCACATTCCACCTTCTGTGAAAGCAGATCATTTTGCATTGGCTTTAACAATTGTGTCTATTCTAGATCCTAAGATAAAGCAAGAGGAAATACCCGAAATGATTAGTGCGGTTAGCAAAGTTGACAAATCGCGTTTGCCAGAATTCAAACAAAATCTTAATAAAGCTATTCAAGAGAAAGTTGCCGATGAATCCTTGATTAATCGTATTTACAATGATATTGAAAGCTTTTTTGAAGCAGAATAAATTGAACGTCCCTTCAAGATTTTTTTTGAACTAATTAAACGTCCCGAGGACTGGTCAAAAGTGGGTCTATCTTTTCCCCAAAGGGAAAAGATTTTTGTAATGATGGTTATCGGTCAGTTATTCATTCGATGAAATTGCCGAGACAGTTCGTTCAAGCACTTCAACAGACAAAACCATTGGTTCGGTTTTTGACAGACTTTCTTTTTCACTCTTGTTATTGTTATTATTGCAAGAGCTTTCTTCTTTTTCGCTTTCATCACTCTCATCACTTTCATCACTCTCAAAAGTGATTTCGACTGCAGGCTTGTTTTTCTTATTCTTTGGAATCTTGCGTCCATTGAGTTGAAAGTGAATGTCATCATATTTTCTCATTCTCGCCTTGATTTTCATCTTGGCGAGTAGAATAATATCGTTCAAAGGTTGATAGAGACAATCACCAGTTCGATTCATCCATTCCTCAATTGTTTCACATTTCTTCCCCAAGATATCTTGGTGAAGACGAGGGCATTCTCCAGTTTGATTGCAATATGACGGACAAGTCAAACGATCAAAGCACAATCGTGGAACCAGTTGTTTCACATCATGAGCTTGAGCACAATCTTTGCGCTTACACTTACCAAGTGGAAATGCACCAAAGTAATCGACACAGTAAGCAGTATTTCTTAGGTATTGCTCTTGACCATGTGGAATACTTGGCCACACCAGTTGGGTACGAAACTCGTACTCATGAGGGAACTCAGTAGGATGAACTCGCCCACATTTTTTGGTCGGATCACTAAAGATTTCTTGATGGGCTTTTAAAGCTTGTTGATAAAGCTTTCTTCCTCGATGAGGCAAGACGTTTTGTTCGAACGCCGACCAGTACTCGATGAATCGTTTACACTGATCACCATAGCCACATCTCTTACTGTCAAACTTGGCAGGCAGAGCTTGGATGAACTCCTTTCGTTCACCATTCACATCGCGAGAAATTGTATGAAGACGGATTGACATTTTCAATTTGATACTTCAACAAATATCAAAGTGAGTCTGTTTTACAATTTTTCCCTTCTTTTCTGTCAAAAAAAATCATTTTTCAATTTCACATCTTTATTCATATCGATTTTTCATTGTCATCGCATTGATTCGAGCTTGAATCAAGTCTTCTCGAAGACCTTGTTGAGCACCAGAACATGCACTTGGAGGCGTTGGCTCAGGTTCATCAATTGATCGAATGTCTTCTCCATTTTCATTGCTTCCGGAACTTCCGACGCTACCTGTTGAGATTGGAACACCAAAAACTTCCCCAAGTTGGATTCGATTTGGAGTCATCATCCTTGAATTTAGCCGAAGTGACATTGGAATGTATTTAATTTGAAAAAACTTTTTTTAAATGAATGGAAAAGACAACATGGGCGCGACTTCATCGCAGCTCGATAACGAAGGGATCGCAGAAAATAAATTCCCCTTCTTATTGAAATCAGTCAGTGAAGCTTCTGATGTTCAGAGAAAAGTTTCGATTCATCGATTGCCAGATTCACTACAGAATTGGTTTGACAATCAATTTCCAGGACTCCAAGATCTTCTCTCTCAAAATGAAATGATTATTGCAGGTAGTTTCCCCCTTCAACATTTAATTGGAGAAAAATGGGGCGATTCGGATGTAGATATTTGGATTGCTGATAAAGATAAACTTCGAAAACTCTCTTCTTATCTCCTTGCACAGGGATATAATCTTCCTGTAAAGCATGGAACTGTCTTGACTGAATCTGACACATATTCAAGATTGAAGAGATGGGTGAGAACAATCTACGTTTACCAAGATACAAATAGAAGGAAACCTGATGTTCAAGCAATTTTAACTCATGCAAACGTTGCTTTAAAAGATCTCGTCGAATCGTTTGACATTGACGCTTGTTGTGTGTTTACAGATGGAGAGAAACTGATCACTTCATTTGAAAATACCAACTTGAAACAACGTAAAACATCACTCAATTCAAATGCCATTTTTGAACAGTCTCCATATGAATGGTTCCGAACGCTTCGTCGTGTTGAAAAGTATATGTCAAGAGGATTTTCATTCGACTGGTCCGGACTCGACTATGCTCTTCATGAATCTCCGATGTACAATTTTATTCGAAAGTACGCCAAAGTTTATCCAAAACCAGAAGAGCCATATCCTTATTATCCACATGAATATGGTACAAATTTTGTCGACGCTTATGTCAATAAATGGAATTCACTTGCCGATCAAATTTCAAAAATTGGTGAAATTCCCCATCTTGTCTTGACACTCAATCATCTTCATTTCTATATTCATGGTGAAGTAATCTATTCAATCGAATTAATAAAGAAAGATTTCGGAAAGGCGATCGAATTGATTGAAGAAGATCTTCCGACAAAATGCTTCGATTATATTATGTTTGATGAGACAAAATTCGATCAAATTGAAGATACTTTCAAAGCGACTATTCAAGTTGGAGATCAAATTTATTGCTTCTCAATTGAACATTTTCTCAAACTTTTTTCGTTTGACCCGAACGAGTTTGGATTTGAATTTCCCGAGCTTAGACAATTCCAAGTAAATTCTTCAGAAGGAATTGAATCTTCCCCTAAAATTGCTCTTTTGGCAAAAGCTCAAGAATTTATGACTCCATTTTGCTCAACTGTGATGTCTTATCGCGATGCTTTGAGATTTCTTTACAAAAATTCTTGCAATTGGAATCTGGAAGAATTTCAGTGCAATCGTTCAATCCTCCCTTTTCTCAATAAACTCATTAAGAATTGGGTCGAGCAGTTTGAAAAGTTTGAAGAAGAAGTGAGTAAACATGTCAACTTTAATCGTGTATTGAGGCACTATCCAGACTTGAACTATATTGCAAATAGTTTGTCGGATTTGAACGACGACGCGTCAAACAATTCCGAAGTGATGATAGGCAATGTTTACGGCATTTTTAATCTGATTAAGAATCAATATTACATCACAGGGAAAACGAGTGAAAGAAATTCGAATATTTTCTTTGGTTGTTCAGGTAAAGATAAAAGTCCAAAAAATCCCCCTCTTGAAGATGGATATTTTCTTCTTCGACTCACTGGAAACTTCCTGATTCCACTTAAACAGGTTACGATGGCAATTGACTCCTTCTTTTTTGGAGCGAGACATTTTGTCCTCAAGCCAATGAAAGATGAACGAGGATATCACAAACGTCTCGATTACACAATTAATTATGGTTTAGTCAACGATGAACAAAAACAAAGCGAATTGTACATTTCGGCCGATCACTGTCAAGCTGGATCGGAGAAACTTGTTTATCAACTCTATCGAAAGGAACAGCACATTTATCGACCTGATGGAAAGAGTTACACTGTTGTTGACAAAAAGAATATTCAACCCGAAGATGCCGAACGACTCAAAGGAATTCGGAGATCTCCTCTAGTGATTGAACAATTATCACCTCCTCCACCAATTCAACAAACGGTTGAATCCGTCCCTTCGGGACTTGAATCCGTCCCTTCGGGACTTGAACCGGAAGAAGAGCCAATCAATGAAGAAGAAATTCTTCGGTATTCATCTGGGAATGGAAGAAAAGAATAATTCGAAAGAAAAAGAATAAAAATTTCCGATCCAAAAATGGATCTGAAAGAAAAGGTCAAACCACTTTCAAGTGGACAACTCCGAATTGACAAAGTTGTGCTCCATAAAAACGTTCAAGATTTATTCAATATCTTCCCAGACTTTGGAAATGTGCTTCGATCGTCCCAAGCAGTTGTCGCCGGAAGTTTCCCTCTTCAAATGATCATGAATGTTGTATGGTCAGATTCAGATGTTGACATTTGGACCTCAAATCAAAGAGGAGTTAAAAATTTAATCAGTTACTTTCTTCAACTTGACTATGAACTACCAAGCCAACTTGGAACCGAGAGTTTAAGCGAAGATTATCTACGATTTGGAAGTACGGTTAAACATATTCATTTTCTTCATCATATTCAAAAGGCTAAATTTCCTCGTGTGCAAATTATTGTTCTTTACACCGATGAAGATGAGAAAGAAAGTACCTACCCAATTTTGAGCGCAATCAATAATTTTGACATCGATGTTTGTAAAGTATTTTTTGATGGACAAAAATTTTTCACTATGTTTGATCTGACTTATTTACCAGAGAAAGAAACTTCAATCGGAATGAAGGCAATTGAAACTCAATCTCCTTTTGAATGGCTTCGAACACTCAAACGAATTCATAAGTATCAGGATCGCGGATTTAAATTTAATTGGACAACATTGATCCATTTGAAGAACGCTGATTATCCACTCTCTTACATTTTAAACAACAATTTGCCTTGGCCTGAAAAATCAAAGAAAAATGGAGGTACGGCAAGCTACGGACCAACAGTTGCAATCGGATTTCGAAATCATTGGAATTTCCTTGCCCGAGGAGAAGACGAGATGCCTCAATTTTTCCATGATTACAAATCAGGTGTAACTTATTTGATTGCTGATGGTAAGGTTTATTACACCAGTTCAAGTAACGAACGAGCTCCAGTTAATTTTCTGAATCAAGAAGAATCATTACCTGACAAGTGTCTACAAATAACTGAGATGGGAAATGCAGAGATTGATGTAGATCAACATTTGAAAAAGAATTCGAACTTAATCATTTCATTTGGAAATTCGGTTTATTGCTATTCATTTGAACAAATGATGGGTTATCTAAGTGAATTTGGAGAAAGATTGTACACCAGATTTTTGAACGTCTTTCCCGATGGAAAGAATGCAATTGCAATGGTTGAAGATCTTGCAGGAGAAATTAATAAGATTCTTCGAGTTCAAAGAAATAAACAAATTCCGGTTCAATTAACTGGTAATCTTGACGAACATGTTCGCGGATTAGTCGCGCCTTATATCGAAGAAGCAGATCGAGGAACTCGAGAATTGAGAGCTCGATATGAGAAAGTTGATCCAATCAATTGGTTTAAGATTTTAGCACCGAGTGATAAGATTCGTAGATATTTCTATGGGGTTGTTCGTTATTGTCAAAATGTTCTCGATGAAGCTCAAAATGGTTATATTCGGAGAAGTACACTCTCTCGATTAAGGAGGTTTATTTTTGGATTAATCGAAACTTCTTCACCCGGAAGAAAATCGACCCAAACTTTTACGGTTCATTTCCCATGCCTCTCCAATGACGACCTAAATGTCGATAAAAATACTCCTTTGATTTTATTGCATTTTGATGTTGATATTTTGGTGCTTTATGAAGATTTTGTCCAATCGATGTTGGCATTCAAGTATGAGCGAGAAAAATTCCGGCACTTCGTTATTGCTCCAGCGATTACTGAACGAGGACCCGTAATTATTCCTGCAATTACTAATGAAGCTTATACCCCCGAAGGTAAGCTGTATTTCCCTCAAGAGGAATACAAAGGATGTCAAATTCAAAGAAACATTCCTCTCCATCGAATGTTTATCAATCCCCTTGATCTGAACGGAGTTCGACGAGGAAGGAAAACTCAAGCATCAGCCCCTCTCGAAGAAGTGATGGAGAAATTTGGCTCAATTCAAATGTATCAGCCAGCGGAAAAAATTGAAGACTTGACTGAATCATTGTCAAGAAAAAGATTTCAACTTGGAGAAAAATGAATAAAATGGATCCTATAAAGTTTCGCTACGAATTCAAAAGATCAGCATTATACTCTAACAAAGATAAAAAATTTTGGCACTCCTTATTGATGGCTGAAACAATAATGCGTCCAATACCCGGTTCAGAAGATGAAAAGGAGATTCAGTTGATTAAAAAATTGCTGAATGATGAGAATTACAGTCTTTGGATTGTTGAACGATTTCCCTCTGAAGATGGTGAGCAATTAACTATTTCATCTCAAAATCAGATTTGCTATTCGATTCATAAAAATTACGTTGATAACTTTGAATTGATTAGTTTTATCTTCGAACTTCTCGGAAAAAGATAAAATATTTTTCCTTAAAGAAAGGATGGCTTCCTTTCTTTTTCAACTCGGAAAAGATATCTTAATAGGTTCAATAACCGGACTTTATTATCTCGGACGCTACATTTACTATGGACGAGAACCAACAGCCGAAGAGAAAATTGATCGAATTTTAATCGAAATGGCAAACTTAAAGAAGATTTTAAACGAGAAAGATGCCAAAGAAGAGAGTCAAACAACCAAAGCAAGATTCGAAGCAAGAAACGGATCCGAAGGAGACGCGAGCTCCGGTCCAAGAGACCAAGACTCAGGATCCTCCGAAACCAGTGGAATCGAATCCTCGCAATTGGATCAATGTCCCAAGTTTGCTCAATCATCTTGAGAAACAGGGATATCGATTGACTGATACAGATGAAACTCTATTTTTGACCGAACAACCTACGAGAAAGCCGAGAGAGAATGCTGTTGACTCAAAGTTTATTCGCATGACTGACCTCGAACTTCAAGAGGCTTACAAAAAGGTTGTGACAAAATATCCTCGAATTGAAACTCGATTTGCCGATAGTGTCATTCCTCACGGACAAAATTATTGTGCTTTTTCTTTTATTCCCGCTCCAGGAGCGAAACCGAATTCAAAAGGTTTGTATGGTATTCTGAAAAATCGAGGTAATTTCTCAAACGAAACCGATCTCGAAGCTCACGCAACTGAAATTATTAACAAATGTGACTCCTATCATCATATTCATATGGGTCAAGTTGGTTATCCTCTTCCTCTGGTTGATGACGATAACGACGATTTTGTTCTCGAGGTAAACTCGGTTGGTCTCAAACAAGAGCTTCAGAAAGAGATGAGTGATGATATGAAAAAGCGTCGAGAGCATGAGAAGAAGGAGATTGAAGATGCTCGGGCTCGAGCTGAAAATTTGAAGAAGAAGGAAGATGCTGCTATTCGTGGAGAAGTAGATGAAAACGAACAATATATTACTCTTCGTGTCAAGAGAGCCAATTTGTTCTTCGCCATTTATGAGAGTTTGAAGAATATGAAACGTTTGAAGGATACTTTGATGGCAACTATTGGATTGATTCAAACCATGGATGCAAAGAATCCTGCTCTTGAGAAAGAGGCAGCTGATCGATATCGTCACGCCTGTCGAGAAGCAGGAGTGCCAGATGAGAAAAATAACATTCTTCGCTTTTTGGTCGGCAGAGATCCATTTGATCTTGCAATTGTTCCAGATCGTCTCCCAGAAATTCAAGTTAGTTCCGATTTGAAATTCTTCAACGAAGATGATGTTGATGCCCGAGCGACTGCAAGAGAATTGGTGATTAAGGCTAAGGAAGGGCGTACCGATCTCGATGATGTCAAACCGGATAAAGTTATTCTTGATCAATCGATCCTGAAAAAGAAGGAAGAAGGAGATCTTTCGGCTCCGGCTCAATAAGAATTGGTTAAACGTCCCGAAGGACTCTTTGAAGTGGCTAAATGTCCTGAGGGATTGGTTAAACGTTTCTTTTTCTTTACAGAAAAAGAATGACTATTGAAGAGTTTGATTATATTCTTTATCATTCGCCTTGTTATGATGGAGCTGCATCCGGATGGATCGCTCAAAAGTGGGCAGACGAAAATAAAGTCAAAGTTGAAATTCTCGGCTTTCCCTACAATACAAAAGATTGTCCTTCTTTTGTCGATGGTCAGAGAATTTTATTTCTCGATCTCACTTTTGAACCAAAAGTAATGGAAGAATTAATTTGTCGAGCCAAAAAAGTAACTGTAATTGATCATCATAAGACAGCTAACGAATCAGAATTGATTAAAACAAAAACTAATTTTATTTTCGATCTCGATCGAAGTGGAGCTCAATTAACTTGGGATTATTTCTTCCCTGGAAAGAAAAGACCCGAAATTATTGATTATATCGGAGATCGAGATCTATGGAAATTTCAACTTCACGAATCAAAGGCGATCAACGCGGTTATTCTTGCTTCAAGTCCAACTCCAGTCGACATCCAAATTCTTCATCAATATTGGAATTTGGATAAATTTATTCGAGATGGAAAAGAATTGCTTCGACGACAACAACTTGTGCTGGAAGAACTGGCTAAAAAGTTTGTTCGAGCAACTTTGACGTTCGATCAAAAAATATATAACGTTTTGGTTGGAGAATGTGAAGCTGCTTTTCGAAGTGACCTTGGAGACTTTCTGAATAGACAATATAATATTGATTTTGTCGTACTTTATTCGAAAACTTTTAATGGGCGATATTCAGTCAGTTTTCGCGGAAAGGACAAAGTCGATTGTTCGGCAATTGCTAAGCAATTTGGAGGCGGAGGACATTTCAATGCTGCTGCCTGCGTAGTTGATCATCTAAATTTTCTTTCAGTTGTGAGAGATGAATAAAAGTCTTTTGAGATAGTTAAACCTTTTCTTTGAAAAGAAAAGATGCCGATTGAATTTGATCTTGAACAAATCCGAGCCAAACATCAAATTGTAAATTATTTCGAAACAGGGCTGTATGACCCTCGTCGCAACGTAAGTTTGCGCAAAGCGATTCAATGTGATTTTCGCAAGTTGTACTCAGTCGAACTTCGCAAAGATTGGGTGGACCTTGGAAAACAAGCTTTCGCCCGAGATCTTTCAATTCATCGATTAACTCTCTTGCAAATGGATAGTAATGATATTGCCGAAGTCCTTGAAGGTAATCCAGATTTCAATCAAAGAACTTTATTTTTCTTCGATGCTCACGTTGACAACAGTCAGATCCAGGGCCATCGAAATCTTTGTCCTCTGCTTCATGAATTAAAAGCACTCAAATGTTTGCCTCGAAAAGATCATATTATTTGTATTGATGACGTCCGAATTCTGAAGAATATGTATCCATGGGGAGAACAGTCTTATGGAAAGATTGATTTTTTGTCCGAAATTCGAAAATCTCTTACCGAGCTGAATACAACTTACTCATTTTCTTTCCTTCCGGGATATTGCGAAAATGATGTAATGATCGCGATCCCTGAGAAAGAAAAGAAGTAAATTTTTGAAAAAATTTTTTCATTTGATTCTGAAAGAAACTTCATCTTCAATGGCTTCGCGACTCACTCAAAATCCCGCTCTATTGAATACCGTCCCTGGCCTTCAGACGGTTGGATTTGTTCCTCCGGTACAAATCGCTTTGGCTGCCTCCACATCATCAGTGACTTTGTCACCCTTGCCTCTGGCAGCAAATTTGAGAATTTCAGTTATGTCTCGCTTGTTGGGAGCAACTGGAATTGGAACTGTTTTTATCCGATGCAATAGCAATACCGGAGCCAACTATGATGGTATTGCAGTTTCAAACACCGGATCAACAACAACCGGTTCAATTGCTTATGCCCAAACCAGTGGTACCATTGGTGTTTTCCCTGCTAATGCATCTGCTACCGGAAATGCTGGACAAGCCCAGATCTTGATTGCTGGAGTGAATACTAATTGGTTCAAACCAATTCACGTGATGTGCTCGCATGCCTCATCTGGAACTGACGGACGTGTAGCAGTGTCTCAATTGACCTTCCGAAGCACTGGTGCAATTAGCTCAGTAACTTTGTCCTCATCCGACGGAGACTTTGCCACTGGTTCGGTTTTCACTGTAGTGCCGATGTAAAAAGAAAAAGAATAAAAATAATTTCGATTACTCCAAAAAAGAGTAATCGAGCTTTCTCCCCGATGTCAAGAATTTCGCAAAGCGCAGATTTGAGGAATCAAATTCCAAGCACAAATTTGATTGCCTCGGTACTCCCAGTTACAAGTGTGGTGTTAACGGCTGCAACCTCATCTGTCAACCTAAATAATCTTCCAGCTGGAGGGTCATTTCAAGTTAATATCAATACTCGACTTACTGCTAGTGATGGAAAAGCTAATGTGTTCATGAGATTAAATAATAATACGGGAACCATTTATGACCAAGTTTCCTCATATGGAGTCAATGATACAACCGCGGTTGTTGCCGCTTACAATCAAAATTCTTTTTCACTTGACGCTTTTCCGGCTAATGGAGCTGCGGCTGGAATTTCCGGTAATGCCAGTATAATTATTCCAAATTGTAAAAATACTACTTGGTTTAAAAATATTACTGCGGCTGGTAACCATGTGACAACTGGTAGCGAAGCAAGATCCGGAACAATGCAAGGCTTGTTCCGGAGCACAAACGCGGTATCATCAATTCAATTCTTCCTCTCTGAGGGAAACTTTGCAACTGGATCTTATTTTGCAGTTTCGCCTGCACCTTAAAATATTCACTGTGTAACTATGAACAAAAATGATTTTCTTTTTCATCTATTTTCGAAAAAGAGAAAATGGAAACTCTTTTGGCCACCGTTGAAAGAAGCGAAAATTTTGCATCCAATTCCGAGGAAGTACCTCCTCAAATATTGAGCGATCAAAAAAACAATGAAATGAAGATTGATGTTAATCAATCTTCTCAGCTCGAAGATGAAAATGTGTGTCTTGTCTGTTTGAAAGGAAATTGCGGAGTTCCACTTGACTCGGCATTAATTAAATTTTCTCGAGATGAGAAATGTACTGCTGAATGCAATCCCAAAGTTTGCAGAGAATGTCAGCCTTCTTTAAAAAACTGCCCACTTTGTCGTCAACCAGACGTTGATGTTGAAGGAAATCGATGGCAGGCATATTTAGTGGGTGGTTTAATTTTCCTCAAGATGACTTTCGATGTAATTATTTTTGGAATGATGATCTTTTTTGTCATTTTGGCATCATTTGATGTAATTGAAGTTGAAGGACTTCAGCGAGTCTTTATGACAACTTATTTGCTTGCTGGATTGGCAGTAGGACGAGCATTTATCGTTCCCAAGTTACCTATGCAAAAATCAAGACGATTAGCTATGCTCGCTTTTTATCTTTGGAATTTCGCTTTGGCTATTCACAAAATCGAAATGATCCATTTTGTGAATGTGGCTCATATTTTATCTCTCATTAATGGCGGAATTATTTTGTTGCAAATTTAACCACTTCAGAGAGTCAAAAAGACATGCTCATTTCCTTATCTACTCTCTTCGGAGAGTGGATAACATTTTTATTCTTTCCCATTTTCGTCGTCGAAATATTTTGACATATCAAACTCGCCGAAATCTCGTTTCTTTCGAACTACTCCAATCGGTTGGGTATATTCAGGTAAGCTTTCAAACTCTGGTTGACGAGCTGGACCGTATCGAGTTGGAATTTCATACTCGGGAAGCTCGCGTACAAACCGTCGATGGGTAAGGATAAACTCATCTTCATTCTTTACTTCTTGGGCCATTACTCCAGCTCCGATCATTAGAGGAACAATTGCAGCAATAATTAGACCCTTTGAACCAGACGTGTTCCCCCGAATCAAAGCGACAATGGTCAGTAGCAAGGCGAGACCAGTTGCGATCAATTCGATCAAATCGCTGTCAAAATCGAATAAGGGCATAAGTTTAAAAGTTTACCAGTTTAAATTGAATAAAAAGAAATTTATTTTAAAAATTGATCTGTTTTGTCTGCGCGATTGATATAACAAGATGAATACGCTTCGAGATTTTGAAATTGGAAAGCCTCTTGGATCAGGCAAATATGCATCTGTTTATTTGGCTCGAAGAAAAGAAGATAGAAAATATTGCGCTTTGAAAGTCTTCAATTGTAAAATAGAAAATGCATATGAAAGAAGCGTAATTCAGAATGAAATTAAAATTAATCTTTCCTTACCAAGACATCCGAATATTATTCAAGCGTATTTTGGCTTTGATTTGAATGGAGAACGTCCGTGTATAGGTTTTGAACTTGGTTTTAGTAGTTTATACAAATTACTCGTAGAACAAGAACGATTTGATGAAACGTTGACCAAACAAATAATTCGAGATGTACTTGCGGGTCTCTTATCTGCACATCAAAAAAATATTGCCCATCTCGATATTAAACCGGAAAATATCATTAGTGTAAGTTTTGAGAATAGGATTACTTACAAGCTTGCGGATTGGGGGCATAGTACGAAAAAATTAATGTATGGAAAGCTTCGAGGAACTCTCGATTATCTGAGTCCCGAAATGGCAAAAGGTATTCTTTATCAGAATTCTGACCTGAAAGACGGAGAAGAATATCAGCTTAATTTGTATGACACTAAAAAGGTCGATGTTTGGCAAATTGGAATTTTGCTTTATGAATGCTTAGCCGGCTTTCCTCCATTTGAAATGGAGGAACAACCAGACACTCTCAGACAAATTATTAATGCTGAAATTTCATTTCCGAAACATTTTTCGGACCAAGCAAAAGAATCGATTACTTTGATGTTGAATAAAGACCCTGATAAAAGACCATCAATTGAACAAATATATTCGTCAGCTTATTTTAATTTCGAAAATTGATTCTTTCTTAGATATTAATGTACAAATTAATATAATTATTCTTTATCCTCGAGAAATGTCTACTCAAGAAAAGAAAAATGAAACAATTCTCGTCGAAGAATTTCCTCTGTTGAGTGATTACCTCCGACGAATTCTCGTCGAGTATCATTCGAAGGATTCCCTTCCTTCGTTTGTGGATAAACCAAAGTTCATGATTGAAATGTATAAGGTGATTTTAAACGAACTATTCGACATTTTGGATGAAGGGGACTTGGAAGTTGGCAAAATTCCTTCTTTCCCGATTGATCTTCTGGTTCCATTTTGTGCGGATATTGTTGATGTTGGCGCCGATCAAATTTACGAATATTTAACTGAATTTCGTGATGATACTGTAGTTCACTATTATCCTCGCTTTGCGAAACTTACTTTGACTCAAGAAATTTTCGATCAACTTGAACAATTTCGCGAAAAAAGTCAAGGAAGGGTTATTTCGGTTACTTTTGTCAAACAAATTGCCGATCAAGGTTACCCAGACAAGGTAAGTGATGCAAATCGAGAAGCGAACCGAGGCTATCCAGTTGCGGTTAAACGTTCTGACGAAGAACTGGTTAAACGTTCCGAGGAAGAACATTCGGACGACGAATGCAATTCGTGTGAAGATTAATTGGAAATGAACGATTTTACTTCTGTTGACTTCCTACCCAGTAAACAGAAAAATCACAAAAAACGACACATATTTACATCTTCTCGAAGGTGCAAATAAGCTTGTTATTTTCGATTTTTTCTGTTTTTCGGATTGAAAAAATGGACATTAACTCCTCGAAAGGAGTTAATTTAATTGGTTTTTTGAGACGTTGAAGTTTTGGTGGAATGTAAAAATGAATAGATCAATCCAAGCAGTCTTGGATCATATAGTTCTTGGGTCAAAAATTTTGTCCATACACTTTGCTCTTGTTCACTTGAAAGACCAAGCAGAGTGAGATTTTTCAAGACGAAAAATCCCGTTGGTCTTTGAACAAGCTTCCATTGAAAATCGACACTTATTTTACGCGGAGTTGTGGTCGTTGGAATTTTCCCGATAGCAATATCTTTTTGCTTGGCCCAAGCACGTATTTGCTTACATACATCCCGGGCAAGTTGAAGAGAATTGACAGAAAAATCGAATGAAATATCAAACCGATAAGTTTGATCATCAAGTTTTCTATCGAGAAAATCGTGTTCAAATTTAAGTAGTTTATCTTCGAGTTGCTTGAAAATATTATTCATACTTCTCTGACGTACAATTTCTCTGATTTCAGCCAACGGCTTATGTCTGAGTTCATCAGTGTAGAATTTTGACATCCTTTCGACGAATCTTTTAATCAGTCGATTTCGATGAATCTTTTAATCTCCAAGGAGATTAAAATCATTTTTCCAACTCACAAATTTACCAATTGAAGAATCGAATCAATCGTTTCAACTTACCCAAATATGGAGTCATATTTTTAACGCGTTGACTTTTTGGATGCTCTTGAGGACCACCACTTTTTTGTCGATCCCAACCAGTAATCAATTCGGCAGACATTACATACATCTTATCTTCACCTTCAAGCTCTTCATATGGAGTTCTCCGGCAATAGTCAATCAATTGAATTCCCTTCTTATTTTGCTCCACCCAATAATCAAGCATCTTCCGTTCATCATCAGTCAAATCCTTCTCATTCAGTACATATGCATTCGGACCTTCATAACAATCGGCATCCGTCACAATCACAAGAGTATATTCTTCCTTTGTCTCCATTTTGATATTCTTTTTTCTTCGAAAATGAAATTCAATTTTTTAGCTTAATTAAACAACTTTCGAGTAAAGAGATAAGATTTTTGGAATGTCATCGATCAATCGTCATCAACAATGTGGATGCGTGTGGTATTCTCTCGTGACTGAAAAGAAAGAAAAGTTGTATGTAAGACCAATTGGAGCAAAAAAAGAGCGAAGAATTCGTGCTGGAGTCATTCTCCATTCAATTAAAGATGACAAATTTCTATTAGTTGAAACTTATCATCAACATCTTGGTTTCCCAAAAGGTGGACAAGAGAAAGGAGAATCTCTTGCTGAAACTGCCTCACGCGAATTGAAAGAAGAAACTGGAATCGAGATCCCCGCTAAAGAACTTGACCAATTGAAACGATATTCCTATGGAGGAGGAACCACTTATTTTTATTATCCATTTTTTGACTTTCCCGATCAGTGGAATTGTCTGTCAATCGATCCAAATCCAGAAAACGACGTGACTGGAAATGGCTGGATTTCATTTGCTTGTTTTCGAGATGATCCAAAAAATAACTCACATTTGAGGAAATTCGTCAAGGAGATGATGAAAAAGAGAGCATTTTCGAGGAATAGAAGATAATTTTTTACGCTGCAGTCAAATTTCCATACAATTATTCAAACCGAAGTTGTCCGAAATTGTGATTCTCAATGTGATGAATATCAAGAACACCAGCTTTGACTGCCGGTAAAATATCAGCATGAATTGAATCTCCAATTACAGCATAGTGCTTCGATGGATATTTTTCGATCATATTCCGGAAAAAACCGACATCTTTTTTGCTGGTGCATTCTAGCTTGAAACCATAGAGACCATTTTTAAACAATTTTCGAACTTGATCAACTGGATCTCCAACTGTAGTGATCACGAGATGAAATTTCCTATTTAAAGTAAATAAATTTTCTCTTGCGCTAGGCAATAGATTAAACTCAGATTGATGAACGCTCATTCCAAGAGAGAAAATTTCTCTTGTGAAAGCAAGAGCATCAGGAGGACCCAATTTACTCAAAGAGACTGCAAAAGCTTCTCGAGAGAAGAATAATTCTCCAATTAAATGTTCTTCGGCAAGAAACTTCGAGCGAAGAAAATTTCGATCAAGCTGAGGATATGCAATCAGTATTTTGTCAAGTACTTGATCAATAATCTCCTTGTAATGACGATTACATTCAACCAGAGTGTCATCAAGATCGCAAAACACGGTGCATTGATATTTCCATCTCTCGCGAAGAATCAAAACAATTTCTCGAGCTTGATCGGCTACATCAGTATCAGTCAATCGATTATTAATCGTAAAGTCGAATTTTTCTTCTTTGACAGATGTTTCAGATCGATGTTGAACTACCGACGGATCATTACCGTTTTCAATTCTCATCGCTTCGAGATATCGATCAGGAGCATTAATTTTAATTACTACTCCTCCTTGACTTCGCACAAATGCAATTTCTTCAGGAAAACGAACATCAGTAATAAAGAAATATTCGATTCCTCTCGCTTGATATTGAATCATTCGTTCACGAAGAATACGAACCCAGAAATCACCTCCGTAGATGTCCCGCCCTTCTTCTGTACCTTTAATCTGGAGAATTTTTCTCGTCTCAATATCCTTTCTTCCGAACACCTTGGCTCGATCTAATCCTTTTGTCACGATACATTCCATTTTAAAGTGATCGGCAAAAGCCATCATTGCGTAAGGTTTTCCACGAGTCAGCATTGGAATAAACAATTGTGAAAGGAGAAAATCCTTTCCCGTTCCGGCACCACCTGAAATACCAATGATCTTCATTGAATAAAAAATGATTTGTTCCTATCGGCTTGTTTAAAAAGAACCTTACTTGTTTAACTAATTTGAAAGACGTTTACCCAAAATTAAAATGTTCAATTTATTGGCATTACTAACATCATCATCAAAAAACTTTGTTGAAATCCCCAAACTAGTAGCAGATCAACCTCGTCCAATGGCTAAGATATCGTCCAACCCCTCAACTCCAGAAGTAAAAGAGCCTGGAAAAGAAAAGAAAAAAGAATCATGCGTTGATATCCTCTTTTACGCAAATATGATGCGTTATCATTGTACTCGAGATGGAAAAATTCAAGATTTTCAACATCGAGAGCTTCAAGATCTTGATTGTCCGTCGAAGTTTTTTGATCGTTTTGTCGAGATGAAAAAAGCTCAACTTTCGAGTGAAGAATATTTGCGTTATCAGCAAATGTGTAAAGTTTATGGAGAAGATTATTTTGAAAAAGGATCTTCCATGTAATTAGAAAAACTTTCAAAGCTTCGAAAAGCTTTGAAAAATTACACAGTCTTTAGACAAGTAAAGCCCCAGGTTCCCTTTGAAATACAATAATATGTATCAGTACCCGGGTTATCTCCATATTCGAACCCAGATCCCGAGTGAAAAATATCATATTCGATTGAATCGGCAATCACAAAATTATTTGTCATTCGATCCAATGTCCAAGCTCGATCTCCTTGATTAATCAAGGAAAAAAAGACTGCATAGCCTTCATGTTCAAACATCTCTCTGATTTGATGATCTCGAGGTGTAAGTAGCGAAAGAGATAGTTCTCGAAATGGATAATATCCAGTCAGTATAAATTTAATTACACTTGTCTTCATTCCTTCTGGAATCGAAGGAAGTTCAATCTTTTCCTCCGGAAGCTGGAATGCTTTGGCATTGTTCAATTTTCGTTCCTCGAGAATCAATTTGAGTTGTGCAATTAAGGCAGCGGTACCGGCTAAAACTTGTATGTTCGAAATTAAAGGGCTAATACCAAAAGAAATTTCTTGATTAAACACTTTCTTTTTTCCGTCTGCAAAAGTAACTTCAAACAAAAAGGTCGGGCCTTCGGCTTCCTCGCTTACTTCACATTGTCGATCAAGATTGAGATATTTCTCTACCCAATCGATCTGTTTCGGAGAACCAACTTGACAAATCAATTCGTACAATCTTTTTTGTTGGTCGAGTGCATACGATTCCTTAAATTCTTTTGACTGAATTTGTGCAAGAATCCATTCATCAAATGTGTTGTTTTCTTTTTTTCCTTCTAAATGCAATGTGCCGAAGAGAGGAAAAGAAAATGAAACTCGAGTCTTTTCAACAGGTAAAACCTGATGAGGCATATTCAATGGAATGAATAAAGAATAAACTTTTTCCAATCCGAGTAAACCAGTTCGATTACTACTAAATTCTTCTTCGCTGAGTTTACATTTTTGATCAATATCATTCACAACCTTTCCATGAAGACGAAGTTCTGTAATAGAATCAGTCAAAATTAGGGTACCAACGTGATTTTCTGAAATTCTGGTATCACAATGTTCTTTCATAAAGTTACCTGGAAAGTAAACATGTTTCTTTCCAAGACCAACTTTAAATGAACCAGCCACATTCTCGATTCGAGATGATGTATACTTATATTCTTCGGTTGATGTCTTTGAATCACGAAATGATTTGTCAACTATTGCCTGATTGTTTTTTCGGACAGTGCTGTCAACCAAATGCAGATCATTGGACGACCAATTTTTCCTGACTTTCTCTTCAGAAAGAAGAATCACATCTTTCTCTTCGGAGGCCTTAATTAAGTTATGACGAAAGGTTCTGTCAAGGATGTAAAAACTCATTTTATATTTTTCTTTTCGAAAAAGAGAAGAAAAATCATTTTTACTTGAAGATAAAGGACTGCCATTTTGAATTGGTTAAAAGAGTTTCTATTCCTTCAAAGGAATGGAAAAAGTCATTGCTTTCCTCTCAGTTCAACTTTGTGAACGAGGTACAACTGTCGCTTTGTTTGATTATGCAGATGCTCATGAAAAGAGTGGAGGTATCTCGCTGATTTTTTATAACTATGCGACACATCCAGATGTATTGAAAAAATTCACCCAGCGTTTTGGGGATTCAGTAGTTAAATTTTCTGACATGAGAGACGTTGAGAAGAAAATACAAACATTTGAAATTGATGGTCTTTACATTATTAAATATGGCAACAAGGATCATTTGATTACTGATAAAGTTCCATGTCTGATTCACTCGGTCTTTGCTTATCAACCACATGGAAGATATGCTTGCGTCTCAAAGAAAATTGCAGATGATCACAAAGCCGAATGGTTACCTCATATTGTTCATCAATATCCAAATGATCATCAGAAAAGACTCGCATTTCGAAAAAAATGGAATATTCCGGTAGATGCTTATGTTTACGGGCGGCATGGAGGAAAAGACACCTTTTCGATTGATTATGTCAAGAGGGAAATTCAAGATCATCTTGACGACCATCCTGATTTTTGGTTTGTCTTTGTCAATACAGATAAATTTATTGTTCACCCAAGAGTTCTTTTTCTCCCAACCATTATTGATCTCGAAGAAAAAGGTAACTATATTCTTGGTTGTGACGCAATGATTCACGCCAGAAAAGAAGGAGAAACATTTGGTTTGGCGGTTGCCGAATTTGGAATTCAAGATAAACCTATTCTAACTTGTCCAGCAACAATTACCAAAGATAATGAACATATTTCACTTGGTCAAGACCGAATCAAAGTGTTTCATAATCTTGAAGAACTGCAACAATTGTTGTGGCAAAAGCATACTGTTCCTAATACTGCTAATCCATATTTAGCTTTTTCAGAGGAAAATGTAATGAAAAAGTTTTACCAGATTATGTTCGATTGATTATTTTTTTCTTACTTTTATTAAAAAGTAGGATTTTTTGACAAAATGTCAAGAATTATTAACCTTAATTCTTATACTCCTTTACTTCTTCTCGGCGCTGGCATTGGGCCAACAGGGCCTGCCGGTTCTGCAACAAGTACAGGAGCCACAGGTCCTCAGGGTCCTGAAGGGCCAATTGGGCCAACTGGTCCACAAGGAGTACAAGGAATTCAAGGAGTACAGGGAAATTTAGGACCGACTGGACCACAAGGAATTCCAGGCTCGGCTACAAGCACAGGAGCAACCGGACCAACTGGACCTCAGGGAATAATTGGAATAACAGGTCCAACTGGACCTTCTGGACCTCAAGGAATTCCAGGCTCTGCTACAAGCACAGGAGCGACAGGACCAACAGGACCTCAAGGAGTAGCCGGAGTTACAGGTCCAACCGGATTGCAAGGAATTCCAGGCTCGGCTACCAATACGGGTGCAACCGGACCAACTGGTCCTGCGGGAGCGAATGGTCCTGCGGGAGCGACAGGTCCAACTGGACCTCAGGGAGCAGATGGATTCTCAACTAACACGGGTGCAACCGGACCAACTGGTCCCGCGGGAGCGAATGGTCCTACGGGTGCAACCGGACCAACTGGTCCTGCAGGTGCAAACGGAAGTCAAGGAATTCAGGGTGTGACAGGTCCAACTGGACCCGCGGGAGCGAATGGAAGTCAAGGAGTTCAAGGAGTTCAAGGCCCAATTGGACCAACTGGACCGCAAGGAGTTCAAGGAGTTCAAGGAGTTCAAGGAAATTTAGGACCGACGGGAGTCACTGGACCTCAAGGACTATTATCAAATACAGAATCAATCTCTTTTGGTAGAACTCCCGTTAATCAAGCTTCAATAGGATCGATATTAGGAGGAATTTCCGGAACAATTACGACCGGAGGAACTGGTTCAAGTGTGGTATCAGGGCTACAAAATACTGTTAATCAATCTTCATATTCGATGATTGCCGGAGAATTCAATACAGTTACTTCTTCTGAAAATATTAATCTATTAGCATATGCTAGCTCAGTCGGTTCTTCAATTCATAGTTCTAACATCGGCTCAAAATCTACAACAATGAACGGATCGGATACAAGCAATTTAATCGGAGGAGAAAGTTCTGTAGTAACCAATGCAATAAGAGCCACATCTATTGGCTCGATAAGTTCTATTATGTCAGGATCGACTGACTGTTTAATTGCACATTCGAATAATGCGACTGTTTCAGCTCGATGCAATAATTCTGCAATTTTATTTTCACCTTCATCTTTAATGTCAGGATCTTCAAATTCTTTTATCATGGGAGGATTCGGTAATAGACTAACTCTAGATAGCATTCTAGTCAATAATTTTGATTGGAATGCTATAATACCCCCGAGAAACTGTGGTATTTTAGTATCATCTGGATCGACAATGCATGCTGGGTTATATTCGTTAATTGTAGGAGGTGCAAATAACAGAATGAATTTAAATGCCCGTCCAGAAGCTGTTTCGACAATAAACCCAATAACAAATCCTTCTCCAGTTAATTGTTCAATCTTATTCGCGCACGATTCAAATATATTATCATCCAAATTTGTTTCTATTTTGCTGGCAACTGGATCAAGAGCTTCTGGATCGGATAGTTGTATGCTTCTGTCAAGTCCGTCGGGTTTCTGTTTGCGTTCTACTGGTGTATTCATGGCTTATTCATCAGGGTGCACTTCCACAGATTCAAGAAATTTATGTTTAATAGGATGTAATCGAGTGAATGTAACAAGTGCTTCTGGATGGACTATTTTACATCAAGATGACAAATCATTTGGAACCGGAAGTAATTATTACAGAAGTTCTTTAATCGTTGATCATTTACCGGCATTAAAAACATGGGCACACGGATTAGTTTTAATTCCGGAAGGAGGAGGAACATTCAATCTAGGAGTTGGAAGTATGATAGGAACATACTTTGAAAATGTCGATACAGTTAACGGTTACACGTTGATATTGCCTATAACTTTAGCATATGAAGGTATGATGATTGTAATAATTACTGGGGGAAGTAATTTATTGACATTGACGACTGAAAACGGGAGCAATCTTGCAGGTGCAGGAGGAAGTGTAATTTCAATACCAACTGCAAGCCTTTTAGATAGTCTTGGTACAGCTCGATTTATGTTTAGTCGAGCAAGGTGGGTTTATCTCAGCGCATAAATAGATATATTTAACTAGTCTTAAAGAGACGTATAATCAATTCGAAAAGTCTCAAAGAAGTTTAATCGAGGAGAATTGCCTAAGCATTTATTTTTTCTTCTTCCTCCTCTCTTTCATTTGAGTCAATCGATCTTTGTGCGGATAATTACTCAAAAAATTTTTCAATTCTTCGAACTCTTCTTCATCTTCGAATTCGGCGGTCAATTGAAGATGACTACACCATAGTTGAACTCGATATCCTGGCTTGAGCGGAATAATTGTATAAGCCGACAGTTCATCTTCAGTAATCTTAAATTCCTCTTCCTCAGCGCGAGGACCAGTCTTTCCTGTTACAAGCACAAATTTCGCTTCCATTTTTGGAAGCGAAAAATTCTTTATTTCTCTTTGATTAACTTTCCTTTCGGAAGCGATTAAAAATCTTCGAATTCTTCTTGTAGTTCTTCATCGTCACTTTCGTCATGATCGCTTTCTTCTCCCTCAATCATTTGATAGGCAACATTGAGATGAATAATGCATTTTTCGAGATTGGCAACTTTCCCATTCGCATTTCTCGTAAAACAAGCCAGATCAGGTTTTTTCCCGTATTTGGCCTGATACTTCAGATTGACTCCGTCAAGTAGTTCCTGAACCATCTCATTGTAATCAGATGAATTTAACAGTTGTGCCCAAGCATCATCTTCATCGCTTGCATCAAAAAGAGCAATCACATTTTCAGTTTCATTTTCAATCAAACGAAATTTCTCCATTGTTTTACAAAGAAAAGAAACGTTTAATATTCTTCTTCGTTAGAAGATTCTTGATCATATTCAGTCTCATCTGTATCACTATCATAACTCAATTGATTACAGTTTGGATTATGTCCAAGAACAGTATGTCTCGCCATAGGATCATAGTAAAAGGAGTCGCCAATTCTTGAACATCCGCGGGCTTGGCAAATAAATGTCCCACATTCATGATTGCATTCGGTCGCAGATAAACCTCCGCATTCGGGACACTCCCGCCGTCGATGGGCGCTCATTGCTTTTTATTTCAAAAGTTCAAAAAGTTCAAAAAGTTCAAACAATCTTTTCAACACGATCATTCCTCCTTAGCCCATAATGAGCTGGGAAACGTTCGAGGGAAATCTTTTCCTTTTCAATCATTCTCGCAAGCATCCCTTCTCCGGTATGGGCAAATTCGGATTGTTCGGAATGTTCTTTTCGACTCGAATAAAGACAAAGTTTTTGCATCAATTCGACGGGACCCCAGAAAAGTTGATCCATCATTTGCCGATTGACATCTCCAAATTTTCCATGCCACTTCGGCATCATCAGACAATTCTTTTCAACACTTTGATACATCAATTCATCATCAAGCATACAATTCGAATCGAGAATCAAATCTGGACGCCAGCGAATAATCAAATCGCATTTTTGCTCCGAAGTTTTAATTGCTTGCAATCCTTGTTCAAACAGATACCACATTGAACAAGCATTGCCGAATGTTTTCTCTCCACAGATTCCGGGATAAGTCTGATAATTTGTAGAGGAACTACTTTCAACAATTCTCGAAGAACTTGAACGTGGAAACAACATCAGACGGTATTCAATTCCTTGTTTTGATAGACGCTCGAGATCTTGAATAGCATAAAGAAAATCTTCATCAATCCAAGAAGCAAAATAAACGGTAATATGATGTTTAGTCAAAAGATATTGTGGAGGCAAGGCAAGTGATTTTCCCCGAAGATTCCCAGAAATCAGCAATCCAATTGAAAGAGTCTCCTTTCTTGGTGGAAGATCTTCAAGAGGAAGTGGTCTGAAAATCGTTCCAAAATTGGCAACATGTGTAGTGATTTGATTTTTCAAGATAAATTCACGAATGATTCCATGAGGAGGATTTTTCCAACAATTTTCAGAACTTGGTTGAAAATATGATGAAATTGCAAAACTTAACAACTTCTTTATCATCTCGGGCGGCCCCATAAAAACTGTATCTGACGGAATAGTATTTGGATTGTAAGTATAGAATGCAGCTGTTTCAGGAGGATACAAAATAGATTTCGCCGCAATTCCTTGAAGTTCATTCAAATTGGTTTGGATTGGAAGATTGGGTTTATTGGAGAAATCCCCAAGTGAGTTGAGTAACAATGTCGGTTCAAACACTGAAAGGATTCGATATAAATTGTCCAACAATCCAGGAGGAGGTTGTAAATCAAATCGAGTGCGAATCACAAAATCATAATGATTTAATTCTGATATTTGATGGAAAGCTTCGAGAGAAGTATGATATTGATAATAACCATGATAAATCTTTTTCATTTCAGGGTGCATTTTTGCTTCCATTTCGTCATCTCGATCTTGAGAGACTGTACAAATCTTCTTAAAAGGAAAGTCTCGAAGTTCTTCTGTTGGATCAATCTTCTTATCAAATGTTCCAATTTGAGATTGAATAAAAGGATGATACATATATTTATTCGGATAGGTGATTGCATAGCAATCAAAATTTTTCATCCAAGCCTTATCAATATATTTCCAAGATCGAATATTGCCAGTGAGAAGAACTGCAATCCTTGGCTGACTGACTTGGACAAATTTTTCTTCTGCTGAAGAGGAAATTTTTCTTTGACCTGGTAATGAAAGAGCTTTCAATAATTCAAATACTTCACCCCAACCATCGATTGAATAAGCTACAAATGATGGAGCAAATCTGGAACAATTCATACAGAGAAACCAGTAAAACTGGTCATCATCAATCAGATTTTGTTGTAAACATTTATCAACCAATTCAATGTAATAATCAAAAATTGGTAAACTTGCTTTACCTGCAAGATAAAGTCCTCCGGAAATAAAAGTATCATTCTTCTTGAAATAGTCGAGCGGAGTCATGTCAAGAGGAAATAAGGATGGATTCCGAGGAGATTCTCCGAGAACTTGAAAGAAGATTTTTGACGAATCCATCATTTGAAGAATTGGAGATAAATCAAGTGTAGCTGGAATGGTCAGACCAAGTGTTCCTTTGCTATATCCACCATCAATCCAGACGAAGTATTCAGTTGAAAAAGGATTTTCTCGAATTGCATCTCGCATCCAACATGCCTTTTGAATTGTGACGATATCATAGTCCGGACACCAATGCTCTGGATTAACTTTGCTTTCTTCTCGCAGTAAACTTTTGTATTCCGAAGAAGATTGAATCTGTCCGATACGGTCTCTTTGTGGATACAAATAAGTTTGCGACAATGTAACCGGAATAATCCGAGTATTTGGAAACTCTTCGCGGAGTTCGACAACTTGAGGGTAATATTCTTGCTCAATGAATACAATCATTGGATGATCGTATCGAAGAACCCCTTTGGTCATTGAGGCAAAGTAATTTTGGATGCTCCGACGAAAATAACTGTTCCATTCTCCTCGACGAATGTCTATCAGTCCAGTGACAATAGTGAAAGACATTTTGTTAAGCAGAAAATGTTTAATCGAATTACTGAACTTTGTGCAAATTTTGCGATTAAATAAATTTTACATTATCTAAATTATTTGAATTATCCGAATTAACATGTCATTCCGTGTGTCAAGTTCAATCAGTCCTCCTGGACTTGTTTTACCAATTACAGGCCCAACCGGCCCAACCGGACCTACAGGACCGGCTTTTGTAGAAGTTGCGACAGGTCCAACCGGAGCTACAGGCCCAACCGGATCAGTTGGTTCGGCTATAACTGGTCCAACCGGCCCGGTGGCTGCAATCGTTTCGTCGGTGATTGGTTCTGTTACGCTAACGGGAGCGACAAGTTCGATTTCGTTTACATCATTTCCTTCGCCGATAAAATCGATTCGAGCCTTGTTGTGTACTCGTTTCTCGGATGTGATCAGTTCTCCAGTTGGGGTTACAGTCAACAATAGTTCTGGACCTTATGTCAATGTGGTACATTATTCCTTGTCTGGATCTACATATGCAACTCGATTTGCATTTGCGTCAACATACGGATATGCGTATAAAACCCCTGGTCTTGGTACCACAGCTTTTGGTGTTCAAACCTTGACCATTTCAAATCTTTCTCGGAATGTGTCGAATGCATTAACGATGTTTGGTGAACATGGCAGTTGGGTCGATTCAAATACAGGTTCCATCGAAAATGTTCTAATTACAACTGCATTGTCTACAGGCGTGTCAAATATTACCTTTTTCAGTGTGAGCGGAGGAAATTTTGCGACAGGCTCAAAAATATCGCTATATTTTCTCGATTAAAAATTTTATTCGGAAGCAAAATATCAATGGATCGTCCTTCGTTTCGAGTAGCTGCAAAAACTGTTTCTTTGCTTGAACCGTACGTTCCAACCGTATATTCCATTTCAGCCGAAGTAATTTATGCCGAAACAACCGGGCCAACCGGGCCTGTCGGATCAATTGGAGCTCCAGGAATAACGGGGCCAACTGGACCCAATGGAGTTGCGGGCCCAGCGGGAGCTACTGGATCCACTGGGGTAACCGGTCCAACCGGTCCACTCACAAGTGGTTCTGGATCAGCATTGGTTCAAATTTATTCCACAGTTGTTACCTCTGCAACAGCTTCGATATCAATTCAATCTTTCCCTCTATCATATTCAAAAATCTTTTGTTTGTGTTCATTTCGATCGACTGATGTTGGAACAGGAACAGGGTTAGCGGTTCGAATCAATGATCTCACTGGCCCATATATAACAGCATGTCGTTATTTAGTTTCAACCGGACCAGACGATTCCAATACTATTTCAAGAACCTTACACATATCAAATTTAACTGGAGCTTTTATTGGTAATATGGCTTCGAACTCACTCCCAACTGGAACCTATAGTTTTGCAAAAATAGATTTTCCTCTTTATGGAGTGACAGGAATACCAAAAACATTTTCTTCTGAAGATGTACTAATGTCGTCAAAGTTTCCAGCTGATTCTTTGTATTTCTATTGGCAAAAATATTCTGGTGTTCATTTCTGGAATAGTACTGGAGCAATTACAAAAATTACTTTGTTACCTTCGAGTGGAGGATTAATTGCACCTGGATCTCGAATTTCGTTTCACGCGGAAATTTAATTTCTCATTTGGAATAAAGGAGAATTGAGAAAATAATAAAAATTAATTTGCCAATTAAATGTCTTCTTTCCGTGTTTCTCAATTTACATCCGGGCTCGGCAATAATACGTCTCCGTTGTTCACAAATCTAATTCCGGTTATCAGAGGTGCGACTGGAGTAACTGGTCCTTCGGGATCTCCTGGACCAGTTGGCACAACCGGATTGATCGGACCAACTGGCCCTTCTGGAAATGGAATAACAGGACCGACTGGGCCGGTTGGCCCTCCAAATGGAACCAATGGTGAATATTTGTTGACCAGTTTTGTGTTTAATAATGGAACTGTATCGAGTGGAACATTTTCATTTAACGCGACTGGTTATAACTTTCTTCGTGTGCTATTTAACTTGAAATTATCGACGACTGGCACATTTAGATATGGAGTATTTTTTCCCGACGAACCTGGGATTACGACGGTTATGAATAAATATTCGCTTCAAGGATCTGGCCCGACAATTAATACAACTGCTAACGTAGAATTTGATATTTCTGCACAAGGGCCTTCGGGTCCGAATGATGGATTTGCAACCGTTAATTTATATATTTCAGATCCAGCTACAACTGGAACAACAAAAATGATATTTATTCCAGATTGTGTTGGATGGGCTTCACTTGAAACCAATGCATACGGGGTAATGACATATCCAATGGCATTAAAAATAACACAAGCTCCTATTCGCAGTTTGGGAGTAACGTCAAAGTCTTCTGGAAGACTATTTGCAACTGGAAGTAGTGTGTATGTCTACGGAATAATTTAACCAGTCCTAAAAGGACGTTTAATTACTTTTATTAAAAATGATAATTTTATTGGAAATAAAGTAAATTTTGAATCTGTAGAGTGAATTGATTTCGCTAATGAGTCTCGTCGTCTTCTTCGAACGATCAACCAAAAGGATTTTCACTGTCAAGCAAGTTAGTTTAGCTGATCATGCACAGCAGGCGGAAAAGTATTTAGCAACTGAGAGCGCTAGAAAGAGGATTGCTAAGAAGGGCTTCACAATTGAGGCTCGACCGGAAGGAGTCCAATTTAAGCATATTTCTCCTGAATATCAAGAAGATGACTGGCAATACATTTGTGTGTTCTCCCAATTGTCAAAGGCCAAAAAGAATGTCGAAATAAGAGCCAATCAAGAATCTAATTTCGCAGCTGTGATGGTTCATTCACTTGACCGAAAGTCAATTGAAAAGATTGAATCAGTCCTCAAGGACGCCAGACAAAATGTCGGGGTAGTAATCAGTCAAAACTGGGAAAAACTCCCTGTTGAGAAAGATGAAATTCGTTCGATTCCAGAAGGACAACAGCTCAGTGATTGGGAATTTGAAGGAGTTTTCTTACATCCGGACTTCCCTATTCCTGATGCACCAAATCTTTGTACTAAAGTCCCGACACACTTTCAACGTGAATTCAATCGAGACAAAAAGAGAGCCGAAAAGGGCGAAGATGCAAGTGACGATGAAGAATGGTCTGACCATCAGAGAAAACCTGAGAAAAAGGGGAAGCGAAAACTCGAAGAAGACGAAGTTTTGACCGAAGTTGATTTCCCAATTGAGAACAAACATCTCCACGAAGAAGATCACGTGTCCGATTCTGACTCCGAACACAAGGAGATGAGAAAGCGAAAGGTTTCCTCATCTCAAGATGAACCTCGCTTGAGTAAAATGCATCTCAAGGAAGAACTTCCTCGAAAGAGAAAGGAACATGACGAAGATTCATCTTCGGCAAGAAAAGTTTTCCGAGAAGAGATTGAGTCAATTGATTTGACTGTCGAGAGTCATGGTGACTCTTATTACGCTGACTAAATTTTAACCAGTCTTTCAAGACGTTTAACCAGTCCCAAGGACGTTTACCCTCTATTATAGAAAACGAAAAAAAGAATAAAAATTTTTATCTTCGGTGATCTCTTCGGAGAAAACTGATTTTCCCATCGAAAAGAAATGGGGAATTTTGAATTAGTAAGAACGTCGGAATGGAGCAATATCATGTTGTGGTAACATATCGACGCGCCTACAAAGATCAATTACGCGGCCGTGAAGGTGCCGAATTGATCTTGTCCAATTGTATTCTTTATAATAAGAATAACTTTACTTATGCTGAAGCTAAAAGCTACAGCAAAGCCATCAACAAAGAAGAAAAAAAGATCAAACAAGGAAACGACGTCTTTGAACTGAAATCTTCTTGTGTAACTAATGGCCGTGCAGTTTATAATTTGAAGAAGATTTTGAACGGAGGGCAAAAGAAAATTAAATTCCAAAAAACTCGAAAATATATTTGTATCCTGAGTCATTTCTTTGAAAATGGTAGAGGAGACAAAAGTGAATTTTGTGTTGTTACAGCCAATTCTCTAGAAAAGTTGAATGAAAAATTTGGTCATCATTTTGACCAAGTTGCTCATCTCAATTTTTGTCGACCTAATCGTCCCATAAGTTTTAATGAATGGGTACTTGAAAGAGTATTTGTTCATCCAAAGTTTGCGTCAAAAGAAGATAACTTTGAAACTATTCAAGTTTTCAAAGATAAACACGGAATGTCAATCGATCACCTTGACTGCATGATGCCTTTTAGACGCAAAACTGATTATTTTATTGGAAATAATCGACAATATTTGTCTCGTCAAGAAGTCAAGATGGCTGCTCCTCCTCAATCTGCAATTGAGCCTGCTCAAGATGTCAAGCCTGCTCAACAAGTAGTTGTGCCTTCTCAAGATGCTAAGACGGCTGAAAAACCAATCAACGAGCCTTCTCCTCCATATGAGCCTGAAAATCCTCGAAAAAGAAAGATCGTAATCGAAAACGAAGAAGAAATTGTTTTCGATTGGATGAAAGCTGCATTCATTAAGAAACAAAAAGATTACGGATGGTGTTGGGATTTATCTCAGCTGTTTGATGAAGCTTATAAGACTGTGAAACCCGAAGTAGATCAACTCGTCGCAATGAAGAAATCTCTTGAAAGAGTCAAAAAGTTCCTTCCAAGCGATTAAAAACCAACATCCTAAAAATTTCATTCCTTTCGAGGAATGAAAAGACCCACCTTTTCAAGAGATGAATTCAAAGATGTTAATTACAGCATCCACAATCGTCTCCTACAAGTAAAAATTTCGGATCGTCATTTCGAGAGAAGAAATCAAGCACATTCAAAAGATCGGTTCTCTCGTCAGGAGAGACAAGGAATGGTTTTACTAGATCAAACCATTCAGTTTGGCACAAAGCCGGGCAAATTTGACCGATCTTTTCGATTCGGTCAAAATATTTGTCATAAAAGATTTCGAAGAAGACATCCTTTCCTTCCATTTCGATATTGGCAAAGATACCAACCGCAACTTGTGAATATTTATTTTTATTTGGAAGAAGAAAGGAATGATTATGAGGTAATCGTCTCATCGTCAATCGGGACAATTTTTTCATTTGATTTGGAAATTGTTTCATCAACAATGAATAAAACTTTTCTAGTCGATGAGGTACAAATGAATTGTCAAACAACTCAATAAAGTCGATCATCCAACCACTATTTTCTTCATCGTTGTATTTAACATTCGGGTAAAACCACCGCCAAATTTGTTCAAAAGTGAACACGAAGCCGTAGATACAGTGGTAATTATCGACGGGCATTTATTACAATACTAAAATTGATTAAATCAAATAAAATTTGTTGAACAGTCAATTTTTAAACCTTCATTGATAATTCCTCAATTCCACCCAATTGAAATCTTTCGAGTCCCGGCAAATATATTTGTACAAAAATGTCAACCTTGTAAAGATAGCCCGGATTTATTCTTTCATCTCGGTACTGATAAGAAATTTTTCGAAAAAGGAATGCTTTACTTTTACTTCTCCCATAACATATTTTGGAAGGAAGATTGGATCTGGAATGGAATTGAACAAAAAGTTTTTACTTTAGAGCAATTACCATTGTTCGAACAGTTTATTGAACAAAATTATCCAAATGATCGGATTTTTGACACGTTAAAGAAGTCTTATTTCGAACCAAAAAATTTTCCTTTTTCTGGTATAACAGGTATCGAAAAGGATTCAAAACGTTGTGCTAAAATTGCAATAGTTAACTCTCAAGGATTAATTAGTGTCTGTTCTCATGACTATGGCCTAGAAGATGATATCGTCTGTGATCATAACTATCTCCTTGAATTAATTGTGAGGATAATTGGAGAGAAAGTTGATTGTGGTTATGATCCTCTATGTGAGATTGTTGCAGCGGGATTATCTGACGTTGAATGTGTTCCAAAAGATGTTATTCACAAAAATCCTTGGTCTTTTTTCTTGACACAAGAATTGTATGACCCACGTTTGCTTTTGTTGATTCAAAATTTTAAGTGGATGAAAACAGAATATTAATCTTTTCTTTTCCCCGAGGGGAACAGAAAGTTATCCGTATTTTGCCGCGTTACGAAGAATGTTAAAAATCTTCTTTTCCGGGCCGTGAGCCATCCGGTCGTGATCTTGAAAATCATATTCGATCTTCTTATCACTGTCGATAATCCCACGAAATTTGTAATAGTTTTGAAGAATAAAGTATTCTCTCAGAGTATCATAAGACCATCCGTAAAATTGTGAATAATGAGAGAAGGATTGAATCCGATATCGAGTATTAAAATAAAACATTTGCTGTTCATACTGGGCAAGAAAATAACCAGTCTCTTTCAACGGAAGTCCAACTTCAAGCCGAGTTTCTCCTGATTGCTCTGGAGGATAAGCTTGGAAAAAAAGAATACCATCAAGATATTTAAATGTTTCCTGTTCATCTCGAGGGTTTTCAGGATCATTGTAAGGAAGACGAAATTTAAGTAGACTTCTGAGTGGTTGAAGTTCCGTCACCCATTTCTTTTGTTGCTCCATGTTAAAAATCACCTCTTGTTCAAAACTCGAATCAAAGCCGGATTGATTTGGATCGAATTGTTTCGGCGTCGATCGAATATCACTCACAAACAATAAATTTTCAGTCTTCTTGTACATTTCGACTTTTTCATCAGTGAAAAGTTCTCGATGAATTTCGATCTGAGATGATGGAGCAATATCAAATTTGGCCGGATCATACAAAATAAACTTGACTTCAGGAAACTTATTTGCAAGCAAAGGAATATGAATTCCTGGCGCGGCTCCAACGTAAAGCATAGTATAAGATCCGCCTTTACCGAGTGTTTTTTCCTTTGAGAGAACTCGAGTCAAGAATTCAATCTCGGACAAGAGTAATTTTCGCTGTCCACTATGAACCGCTTTCGGATGGAAAGGTTCATGTTGATATGATCGTCGAGGAAAGCTTTTATTCAGAAAAGTTTGAAAGACCACCGAGACTGTTTTGACCGGAGGTTGATACAATTTAGCTTCCACTTTTTGTTGTTCAACTTCTTTCAGTTGTTCAACTAACTCATTTTGAGAATATTTGACCTCGGATTGTTCACGTGGAAATTCAGTTGCATAATTGATCTGCAGTTTGTAATCTTTGGCAATATTGGCTTGAATTTGATCGCCAAAAAAGTAAATCAATCTCGCTTTGTTATCAGATTTATCATCAACAATTCTTCCAGCCAAATTGAGTGAGTAACCGGGAGGCAAATGAAATATCGATCCTCCATATTCCTGCAAAGTTTTCTTAGCAATGTCTTCAAGTAGTTGACCGGCAAGAGTAATTCCAGTTAAGATGTATTGTGACTTGTCAAAGTTTTGGACAAAAGATGGAAGCCATGGAGGATCAAAGAAGAAGACTACTTTGTCTGCTTCAATCTTTTGAATAGTTCGAATAATATCGAGATCTTTTCCGGGGTTAAATTCTCCTCGAATCGTCGTCACTTGTTTCTCAAACCGATAATGAAGGACGTTATTTCTCAACATTTTAAATCGTTCCGGATCTCGTTCATATGCGACTACACGCAATCCTGCACGAGCAAATCCAAGTGTATTGCCTCCAATACCAGCAAAAACATCGACAACTAATTGTGCACGAGGATATGTCTTAAGTAATGCGGCGAGTTTGTCGGCTTTACTCATTGGAGACATATAATGCAAAGTTTCTTCGGTGAAATTGATATTCGGTTGAATGAAGGTAATATCGCCAGGGAAGAAATGGGACAAAAATGACGAAAGTTTTTTCTCGATCTTCACTTCTTTCACCTCTTCTTTCGGTGGTTCAATTTGACTCAATTGAGAAACATCTTTTTTCTCAGACAAAGTTTCACTTTTCGATTTCTTCTTTTGTGATCGCTTTGGCGATTTTACTTTTGTAATTCGAATATTTGCATCGGGAAGAAGTCGAAAGTTGACTCGATAACCAGTATTCAACTTTGACACTTTTGATTCAATATATTTATCTCCATCATACTCGGGAATTTTTGATTCGATTTTCTCTGGTTCTCCAATTAGGGGAATTGCGATTTGTTCAAACTTATCGACATCGATAATTTGAATATTTTGTTGTTCGAGAAAACGATTGAAAATATCATTCAAGACAGATTGAAGAACAAATGTACCTTCCTCGGCTTGAAGATGAAGTTCTTGATTAGCGAAACGTCGAAATTGTTCTTCGAGATCTCGATCGGTCAATGAAGTTCGTTGTTTAACTTCAACTTTAGCCTCTTCTTCAAGGAAAGTTTTGATGTCAGGCTCGATTACTTCATTCTCAAATGCCTCGAGTTCAGCTTCGAGCGGATCTTTTTTACCCTCATTTTCAAACGCTTCAAGTTCAGCTTCAAATGGGTCCTTCTCTTCACTCTTTCGAAGTTCTTCCTTCTCTTCACTCTTTCGAAGTTCTTCCTTCTCTTCACTCTTTCGAAGTTCAAGTTCTGCGAGTGCACCCGCAAGAGGGTCATTTTCTTGCTCATCTTCAATTGCACCAACAGGAAGATTAAGAGACTTTTCAAGACGTTTAATTTCATCTTCCTTTTTCACTTCCTTTGAAGAAGAGGAAGGAGATACAATTTGTTGATACAATTCGACATCTTCCCGTGTCATCAAGTCGTCTTGCTCAATTTCAGAAAGTTTTGTCATCCATGCTTTCTCTGCTTCAAGAGTATAAGCAGACATATCAATATCGGTTTTATCACCGTCGGCAAGACGAGTGAATTGAGTTATTTGTGAAGCAGTTTCTGGAATAGGCATAAATTTAAGCTTAAACGTCCCGAAGGACTGGTTAAAATTAGTTCGACTATGAATAGATTTTCGAACTTTATCCAACGCATCACTTGGTTGATATCCGAGAAACAAGTTCAGAAATAAACTGGCAATCAATCCGGTTCTTCCAATTCCTCTTCGACTATGGAGATAAATGATTTTTCCGAGAAAATATTGATCTCGTAACCAACCGAGAAATTCAAGTGTCTCTTGATCATTTCGAATACCTCCTGTAGGAAGAGCAAAAACTTTTGACGATGCTTGACCAACAACTGATAAATATCTTGGATTTTCCTCAAGGGAGACAAATAGATTCACTCCTTTTCCCAAAAGAAACTTTGCTTGGTCTTCAGTTGGATGTGCACCGATATAGAAATTTCCAATCATTGAGACACCAAAGTCTTCTTGAATCCAATTACCTTGGAGAAAATCTCGAACTTCCATCAATAAGAATCCAAGTCCATTCTTTCCCCATTCACGAAAGGGTGTATTCACAGCTTTATCAGCATCCATTCCAATTCCCCAAATCGCGTCCCAAGGTGCAGCTTCAATTAAAACTTTTCGTTGACTCTCAACAAGGAACTTTTTCATCTTTGGAAGTTGAAATTTAATCAACAGGGCTTGTTTCATGATTTTAAATTTAACTCGATCCCATTCTCTTGGATCAAACTTTTTGACTGAACGTCCAAGTTCTCTTTGTTCTTTCGGAGATTCCGCTTCCATAATCTGGTCCTCCGCTTCAACATCTTTAAAGAATCTCGCTTTCGAGGCCATAAAATACTGTTCCGAACTCGAGTATTTCAAATCATCGACAGTAAATGAGACCGGATAAAAGTTTGAAAATGGGTCCCGACTTTTTGCGAAGAAGACAGCCATTCGCTTTCCTTTCCGATTGAAAGAAAAAAAGGATCAATTTTCCTTAATCAATATTCAATCTTTGAGGCAGTTAATTTATTTAGTATATATACTAAACAAATTTTATCTATACTTTCAAAATAATGGATTAAAATTTCAATCTTTGTCAATCGGCGTGCCCTCGAAGTCGTTCGAGTTCATATTGAATCTGATAAAGGTTAACTTTTTTATCTTTATCACGAAGGGTCCCTTTCTTTTCTTCTTTCTTTTCTTCTTTCTGTTCTTGATTCGCAAGTGCTTTGTCAATCAACAAATCAATCTTCTTTTCATTTTCCTTTTGAGTCAATCTCTTACTCGAGGAATCGATCAATTCGTCCGGGAAGGGAACATTTTCTTTTTGGGCATGAACGCGATATTGTTCTACTGTCCGAGGTAGAATTTCGACTGACCATCTTCCAAGTAATTGATAATAACTCGAAATCCATCGATGAAAATCTTCAACATTTTCTCTTTCTTCGGGTGGAAGTTGAAGTTGCCGATCAATCGTATTGGCTAAATCGACATATTCTGCTTTGTGATTGTTCAATTCTTTAATCACGGCTGAATAATCTTTAATGTATGATGCGGTATAAAATGTTACAGTTAACCACGAGACGATCACGATGATTGCATCAAAAATTTTATCGTCAATTGAAAAAGAAGTTTGAATTGTATTGAGTAAACTTGATAAAGTACTTACCAAGAAAATTGCACCTGACAAATAATAAGAATATTTTGTGTAAACTTGAATATCTCGCGAATACATCCAACTATATCCAGCACAATAATCATGTATGACTCGGAGAGATCGTTCAAATTCTGGTGACCAGTGATTATTTCCTTTTTGGGGCGAATGTGACATCGGGTATTAATTAAATCTTTTCTTCCTTCAAAAGAAGAAAAGAGTCAATTTTTATGCTTCTTTTACTTAGGACTTTACACTTCTCACTTTACATGAAATGATTCATTACAGGTGCCATTCGGAATTCTTGCTCTCGCTCATTCATCCGAGCACGAACATCGGCAACCATTGCTTCTCGAAAGTACAATTCATCTGCTTCTTGACGACTTGTCGCTTCATCCATAAAGTCGTCGCTGGTAAATCCCATTCTCAAATAACCGGGAAGAACTTCACCATTTGGAGCTCGCATATCAACGTGTTCAATTAGACTTCGTCCAATGAACAAACCGTCATAAGGGTTATTACTGGTCTTAAAATAAGTGCTTGCCGGGTCAAACGGTTTAAATGTTGGATTGTACATTGAATCTGCCAGACCAATTGTGGAAGCTTGACGGAATTCTCCAGTATCAACCGCGGGATGAGTACGATGAATAGCCATCTTAGAGGTCAAAAAGTCAGTGTTTCCGGCAGACCAAACATTTGCAAAGTCATCATAAGCATGAAGTTGAGACCGTCCCGAAGGGACTTGAGCTCCCGGAACAAAAGATTGACTTGGTGATAATAGCTCAAGATTCGAATAAGGAGGAACACTCGGATCATGCATCGAATATCCTCGAATACGAGTGTAATTCGGGGGGTTTAGTCCCTGGTCATCAATAACAAATGGAATTTCAGGTTCGTCTTGATGAGGTCCACCAAGAATTTTAAATCCTTTTCTCTGTCGAGAGGGAAGGCTAATTCGCTGTGAATAAGGTTGTTCATTTTTGAACAGAACACTTTCAACATTCGAGTGAATAATTTGTGGTCGAGGTTCATTAATCCTCGATTGAAATCCTCCCCAAAATTTAGCATCAGCCGGATTTGGTGGAATTACTGGAGGGTCTCGATATTCTTTTGGTCCAGCTCCGTATTTTGGATCATACCACAATGGGGTTGCTTGCAATCCAGAGAGGTTGACGGTTGGTGAAGATAGAGGATATGTTGGCGTAGGCTTTTCAACTACTGGCATCGGAGGAGGTCGGAAACCTTCCTTACTCTTTGAATAATAAGCAGTGATTACGATGAACAAAAGAAGAATACCAAATGTGATTATACAGAGAGAGCTCGACTCTTTTGAGTCCTTATTAAGAAGATAAATTCCAAGTCCGACTACAACTGCCAATCTCGTAAGCGCATTCAACTTTGACGCGATATTGCTCCCTGGATTTGGAAGAAGCTCCAAATTTCGGAACAATTCTGTTGGATCCTCAAGCCAAAAAGAAGACATTTAGAAGGGGTCAAACTTTTATTCGTAGAAAAATAAAATCTTTTTCTGTAAAAGATGTCAGTCACCAGCGGGTATAACGTAGAATGGTCGAAAGAGTTTCCCAGTGTAGGTGAACTTCGTTTTGATCGAGCACTTGCAAAAAATCCTTATCTTGCTTGGACTCCTCAACCGGGGACAATTTACAGTGCTCTTCAAGATAAAAATTTTTCCATCTACAAAACTCTTGTTGAAAAAACACATTTTCCAGATCTTCTCAATGATCCGAAAGCAAAAGTGACTTTACTGGTTGTACCGGACGATTCACTTCCGAAAGATGTTCAAAAAATGTTGCTTAGTCTTGATCGAGCCGAAGCAACACAGTTTATTGGGGCTCATATTTTCGACTTGGTTCGGGGACCTGATGACTTATTTTCCCAGCAAGTTATTTTACCAACACGAAATCCGAAGATTAAGCTTACACTCGTTCAGCGTAAAATTTCTCTCTTTTTGAATGGCAGTATGCAAACCCTTTCTCTCACCACCAATGGAAATTTGTTCAATAACGGGTATGTCTATTGTGTCTCGGAGCCAATCATTCCCTGAAAAAAGAAAATTCTTTTTTCTTCCTTCCAAAGGAAAATGCTTGCAGTTTTTATTGTCGCTGCTTTTATTCTTGTCTACGCCTCATTGGCTCTTGACTCGGAACGAAAATGCCGAAATGGTCAACAAGTTGCCAGTACTCAAATGAATATTCTAACTTTCCTTCATACCGTCATGATTATTGGAGGTTCTCTAGGAGTTCTCTATGGAGGATACCATCTTTTTGTGCCTGACAGCATGCAGGATAAGGTTGAAAAATATTTTTAAAGAGTTCTTTTCGAGAACGTTTAAAAGTCCTTCTCGAGGACGCTTAAAAGTCCTTCAAGGACGTTTAATTAATAATTTCCCAAAGGAAATTATTTCTTTTTTTCTTCGACTGGCGCGTTCTTGAACAGATGGTATTTAACTCCATCCATAATGTAAGTATCAATTAATATGGCTCCGCATTTGATCCAAAAATTGTATGCTTTTTGTGTGTTAGTTGTCCATTGGAAAGAATGATATTGATTACAGAGATATTTGTACATTTCTCTCCCAAAACCTTTGTTTTGATAGTGTGGAAGCACCGCAAATAAGCCCATTTTTATTTTTGGTCCTTTACGGAATATGGCACAGCAACAGACATCAATATTTTGATGTTTTCCAATCACCCATCCTTGAAAGCTTGGAGATCGGACAGTGTAATTGTATGTTTTGCGTGTCAACGAAGGAAAACAATTCTTAAGAAAATGGTACATATTGATCCTTCGAATAAAAATAAAAGTTAGCATAACTTTACTTTCTCATCTGAAGATTATTTTAAGTAAGTAGTACGTATTATTTTTAGTTCTTCGAGAAGAATTAAAATCATTTTATTATCGAATTTACACACATCAATGAGTTCGGCTATTCGTCAACTTTACTCTCGGTTTTTGTCTCTTGCGAAGACTTCAACCAAGCAAAGTATTCGGGGTACTTCTTTCGAATTTCGTTTTCTTCTTTGGGAGTCAACGTGGCTTTCACATTAAACAATGCCTTCAATGCATCAACATTTTTAGTTTTGAGAAATGTGGCGAACTTTGCACAGCAAAGATTTCTCAGCGAAATAATTTCCAAGAAATTTGCCGCATTGAGCAGCGTCAGAAAAGTTCCCATCTGTTCGGGGGTGTCGTATGCAACAAACTTGCAATCCCATTCCGAGGCGTGATCCTTTAGATCAGGAGTCTTCAATGGAGGTTCCAGAATCTTCGGTTCTTCGTATCGATAATGTTCAAGATATTCAACAATTAGCTTCATGATATGAGAGTCGATCTGTTTAACCTCATGCTCGGGCGCACATGGCTGAGTTTCGAGTAAACCTCGAAACAAGGAAGACAGTCTACAGGCTCTTCTATGCACAGAAACGATTACTTTATCCCGACAATTCAATTTGATGAAATCATCTTGTACTCCAGCATCAAGTCCTTCAATTTCCATCTTTTGTTCGTTAGTAGACGTTTCGATCTTTTGTTCTTCAGTAGACATTTCGATTGTGAGATTAAGATTTATGTTATTTTGTTATTTTTATCTGGGAAACCCCAGATAAAAAATCAATTTTTTACTTTACCCAATTTACTCCTGCTTTCCATTCAATTGGCGCGTCTGCAGGTGCAGCGCTCGCACTCGTGCGTGACAATCTAGCCAACAAAGAATGAGACTGAGTTGATTCAACCTTCTCCTTCTTTGATTTCTTTGCTCGCTTCGATTTCTTCGACTTGCTTCGCTTCTTTGGCTTGACACGTTTGCAAGAATACTTCTTTGATCGCTTTGATCGAGATTTACTCTTCGATCGTCGCGATTTTGATCGCCGCGATCTCGATTTTGATTTCGCCATTCGTTTTGTTTTGGAAGAGAAGAAAAAATTTTTTCAAAATGAATATTCAATTGATAAGACCTTTGGTATGACTAACATTCCCCGAATTGGATAATTTCCGTCATCATCAAGATCCGTTAAAAGTTCAAGTAATGTATCAACTTCTGATTGATCTTTCAGTGATGTGACAAAAGTTAGCTTCAGTTCAGCATCACTTAGCCATCTTTTCGAGAGGAGATAAACATCCTTGTTCAAATCATTGTACATTGGTGATATTTTAGCAAATAATTGATCGTACCACTTTCGAATTTCATCTCCTTGTGGAGGATATTTGAGCTGAGTACTTTCGTCGAATAGTTCGAACTTAACTATTGCAAATGCTTTTCCATACGAAGACCTTTTTCGATGTGAAGGACTTCGAAGCTTGCTCTTTGTCCTTTTTCGATGTGAAGGACTTCGAAGCTTGCTCTTTGTCCTTTTTCGATGTGAAGGACTTCGAAGCTTACTTTTCTTTTTTCGGCCTGAAGTCCGTTTTCGTCTCGACTTCCTCTCCGTGTTTTTACTCTGTCGTTTCTTTGTCGATGATCCCATTTCAAAAAAGAAGAAAATTTTATTTTATTTCGACCAGCCCATTAGGAACGTTTAACTGGAATGACCGGCTTTTTATCTGGCTCAGATTTCTTTTCTTCGAGTGGAGGCGAATTATTCTTTCCATTTTGAGTGGTCGAAGTGCTCGGAGTATTTTGAGTATTTAGAGCCGCCTTTTCGGGTATCGCTAAAGGTTTTTTCTCTTCTTGTTTCTTTGCTCCAGGCAAGTCTGCAAGCTTAATTGAAGGTTTGGGCATAGGTTTTGAAATATTTTGAGGTTTTGGAGGAGTTATTGGCTGTCCGGGTTGTCCGGACTTGGATTCTCCACCCATAATAGTATCAATTACCAATTTCTGGGCAGCAAACGAAAGAGCCGAACCGAGTACAGCAAGAACAATACGTAGTTCTACTGGCCAACTCGATTTAGGCATCCAAGATTTTTCACCAAGTTCAATCAACAATTTTTCATATTCGTCCATTTCTTCTTTTTGTTGTTCAACAAATCCTGACATATCAAGACCTATTGTAGGGGCAAGCCATTGAATAGCATGGAAACTTCCAATTAGCCACTTTCGATAGCGATTAATCACGATAGGAATTTGCGTCTTTCGATTCCAGTCATCATAAGCAGATACAACTTGATCCAATTTATTGTGTATGGTAAACTTAGGAAGTTCGGCGGCTTTATCTTTGTTCGCATTACGAATCAATTCCCATTTGAACAAATATTCTCGAAGTTTCGCTTCCTCTTCAAGGGTTTGTTTCGAGACATAATTCAAATTGCGAATACCTCCACTAAAAGCTCCACCCTCTTCGATTTCTGTGAGAGAAGGAGGCATTCTGTTAGCCGGCTTTGAGGAGACAGTTGAAACATGTGTTCTCGCGTCCTTTGTGTGGCGAATGTGTCTTGTTCCTTGAAGAAAATCCGTAAGAGGGTCGCCGTGTTCGTTTCTATCCGAATCATCTCCGTCTCTTGAATCTCGATGTCGGTCTCTTGAATCTCTTGAATCTCGATGACGGTCTCTTGAATCTCGATGTCTGTCTTTTTCTCTCGAGTCTCGATCTTTGTCTCGATGCCGATCTCTCGAGTCTCGATCTTTGTCTCGATGTCGGTCTTTATCTCTTTCTCGATGCCGATCTCTCGAGTCTCGATCTTTGTCTCGATGCCGATCTCTCGAGTCTCGATGTCGGTCTTTATCTCTTTCTCGATCTTTGTCTCGATGCCGATCTCTCGAGTCTCGATCTTTGTCTCTCGAGTCCCGATGTCGGTCTTTATCTCCTTCCAGATCTCCTTCCCGATCTTTGTCTCGGTGACGATCTCTTGCTTTTTGAAAAATGTCATGAATATTACTATTTTGCTTTTTATCTTCGCGGTCATTAGACTTTTCGGTTTGGCTATGGTCATTCTTTTCTTGTTCATCCTTATCGTCAATATTAAAATTACTGTCGTCAATTTCTCGTTTGGCAGGTTGATAATCAAAATTAGAACTTTGAAAATAGTTGGGGAAGGGAGCTTTATCATAGTTTGGAACAAATTCCTTACCAGAATGTACATAATCTTTCTTCATCTTCTTCGTGTTTCCAAGCAGATCAAGATAGAGTTGTGGCATTTTTGGGAACAAGGGGGGTTCTATTTTCCGCCTGTGTGGGAGTCGAACAAGCTCAAATTCCAACTCTTCTTGCTTCCGCATTCGAATTTTTCTTTGGATGGACAATTCTTTCCTTTAGCCATCTGGACATACTTTTAACTAATCGATTTCAAAAGAAGATTTTTATTCTTTCGAAATCAATTAGTTAAAAGCCTTTTTACGCAGTTAAACCTTCCAAAGAACTTTTTGGACTTTTTGAACTGGTTAAACGTTAGCTTTAGAAATATAAAAGAATTGCCGATTGTCTTTTTCAATGGAAAACAATAAGTTGTTACCTTTGATTGGTGGAGGTGTCGTTTTTATTGTGGCAGGGATCTATTTCCATAGGCAGATTTCATCTCTATCAAAACTTGTCGAAGAACAAGGAGAAATAATAGAAAAACTTTCTCATCAAATTCAAATACTCGAAGACAAAATGAATGAAATACGAGGCACTGAAGTCCCACGTGATTCTGACCAAACACAAGAAAGAGAACAAGCTCAACAACAAGCTCAACAACAAGCTCAACAACAAGCTCAACAACAAGCTCAACAACAAGC
>CAZKAD010000002.1:0-80500 GCA_964550845.1 uncultured Gammaproteobacteria bacterium | reverse complement strand
ACGTTTAACCAGTTCTTTGAAGAACGTTTAACCAGTTCTTTGAAGAACGTTTAACCAGTTCTTTGAAGAACGTTTAACTGAGCGGAAAGAGTTCCAGATTGAAATTATATTTTCTTGGGTTAAACATCTTCTTGAAGAATAAAGATGAAGCGTCGTCAATCATCAGACCTTGAACAAAAAGTTGTCGGAGAAGAACCGGTTAAGAAACCCAAAACAAAGAGTGAATGGATTTCTGGGACAGCACTGTATAACATTCTTCTCAATGACCATCTTCAAGAATGGATTAAGATTCATTCACCAGAACAAATTGGTGAACGCGGACTTTTTCTCGAAACTTTAATGAATTCGGGCAAAGAATTTGAAAAGACAATTTTCTCTCTACTCGAGAGTAAGATCCGCAATCAACCGGTTGCTTCATTCCCAAATCAATATCACCGAGAAATGATTGATGATGTTCGTCGAGCAATGATTGAACAAAAAGTAGTTCTCTTTTCTCCAAGTGTTTATTCCTCAACCTTAAAGTTTTACGGAGTTCCTGATTTGTTAATTCGAGTTGAAGATGTAAACCAAATTGTCCCAGATTGTTTGACTCCCGAAGAAATCGAGCAATATAAGCATGGATATTTGATTATCGACGTCAAATTTATGACCCTTCCATTGTCAGCAGATGGAATTCATATGGTAAACAGCGGACATCTGCCCGCTTATAAGGGACAACTTTATATCTATCATTCAATTATACGAGAAATATCCGAGAACATTGGTCTTCCGGTGGTTCCGTTTGCTTGTTTGCTTGGTCGAGCCGCAAAACAAACCACGAAAGGAGAAACATACTATTACGAATCGTTTGAAAAGATGGGTCGAGTTGATTTCACCGATCGTGATAAACATGTCCCAACTGCAGTTGAAAATGGAGTCGAATGGGTTCGAGAATGTCGAAAAAACGGACAAGATTGGCTTGAAGATCTCGAAGAACATCCGGAATTGTATCCAAATATGAAGGCTCATGGAGAAAACTCATTCAAAGCTGGATTTGCCGAAGCACTTGGCGAAATTACTTCTCTCTGGTACTGTGGACTGAAAGAAAGACAAAAAGCTTTTCAACAAGGAATTAAAAGTTGGAAAGATGAAAACTTTACTTCACAAACAGTCGGATTCAAGGGAGATCGAGCCAAAGTATTAGATGCAATTCTTGAGGTGAATCGTGGCAATGATTTAATTTTACCTCTAAAAATGACGAAGATGATTAAAGCCATCCAACGAGTCAATCAAAAAGAATTCTTTGTCGATTTTGAGACTATTCCAGAATTTCTTGGTGAAGAAAGAATTTTTATGATTAGCGCCGGATGGATCGAATACGATCTCGATCTTGAAGAACATTGGAGATGTGAAACTTTCGTTCTTGAAAGTCTCTCTGATGAAAGTGAAATGAAAATGGCTCGGGAATTTCTCCAATTAATTGGAGATGATAGTGAATTATATCACTGGGCCGATGCCGAATTCCATATTTGGGAAAACTTTTGTATTCGCCATCGAAAGTACAATGATCCTCAATTTCATATTCGAGACCGATGGACTGATCTTTTGTTTGTATTCAAACAAGAACCAATTGCAGTGAAAGGAGCGTTTAATTTTTCACTCAAATCAATTGTGAAAGCTTTATCAACAACAATCGGACTTTCATATCAAGGTGAAGTGAAAGATGGTCTCACTGCAGCTGTCCACGCGGTTAATCACTACACACAATACCAACGTTATCAACCAACTCCAGAAATGAGAGAAATTGTCAAGTATAATCAACTCGATTGTGAAGCTTTGTGGAAGATTCTCGGTCTACTTCGAGATATGAATGGGATTTGAACTTTTTTGATTTCTCGAATTCAATTCATTAAATTACTTCATTGAATTCGAGATGGAAACTTTTCCAATTTCAATTTGAAAATTATAAGCTTTTGAATTCGAAGAAGTCGAATTCAATTACTTCATTCAATTCAATTACTTCATTCAATTCAATTACTTCATTCAATTCAATTATTTCATTCAATTTCAATTACTTCATTCAATTCAATTACTTCATTCAATTCAATTATTTCATTCAATTCAATTCAATTACTTCATTAAAATTGAATGATCCATCATTTTGTCTACACAAAAAACGAACGATGTTTCGAATCCAGAAACTTTTCCCTTCCATCGATCATTCGAAGCAATGGAAACAAGTTAATCTTGATCAAGAATTTCGAGAGACAAAATTTGACATGAAAACTATTGACGGACAAAATCAACTCCTGTCGAAAGTCTCAAACAATGGATCTTATTATACATTTGGAGGTTTTCGAGAAGATAGAAGTCTGCTTTGGGAAGGATTTGAAGGAGATAATCAAATGATTCATCTTGGAGTTGATTTTAATAACCTATCTCCAGGTGACAAAGTCGCCTCTATTTCGGGTGGAGATGTTCTTGACATTCTCGTTGATACAACTCCGTTCAATGGATGGGGCACAAAGATCATCATTGAAGATGAGAAGTATTGCTATCTTTATGGTCATTTGATGAACACTACTTTATCGATTAATCAGCAAATTAAAACTGGAGAAATACTCGGAGAAATAGCTTCATCGGATAAAAATGGAGGATGGTTTCCACATCTTCATCTTCAGATTATGGAGAAAAAAGAGCTTAATCTGAACATTCGAGAAGTTGATGGATATGAATTTGTCAAGGGAACTGTGAAGGGAGTAATTGATCCGATCGAGCTGTTGTACAACAAGAAAGATTAACTGAGATCTAAAAATAAAAATTTCTCTACAAAAAGAAATGCCGATCTTCCCGATTGTCGACTTCTTTCAGATGATGTACTCAATGGCATCATATTATCGTATTGATATGGTGGAGGCGTTTCAATGCCTATTTGAATCTTCAATTAAGATGATGCCCGGTCAAGAGAAAAAGTACTTTACTGAAGCATATGAATCTCGTCCGTACTCTCAACAGGCATTCAAATGGGTTTTTGATCTTCATCAGACTGTTAATAAATATATCCATCAAACTGTGATGATAAGTTATGAAGAACAATTGAAAAAATATGCAAATTCGAGTATGAATATTACCATGTGGTCACATCCAACTTGGAAGATGATCCATTGGTTTGCTGCCAATCACAATGGATCGAAAGACTATGCGCTCGCCTACAAAGCATTTATTAGCTGTCTTCAATTTTGTCTACCTTGTGAAAAGTGTCGAAATCATCTTCGAGAGAATTTAGCCGATCACCCGATTGATCAATTCTTGAGCTCGAGAATTAATCTCTTTCACTGGAGTTACCTTCTTCATGAAAGAGTGAATGGGCAATTGGGTAAACCTTCAAAGCCGTGGAAGGAAGCAACCGAAAGTTATATGTGATTTTTCGAACTTGGGAAAGAATTAAAATTTTTTGTCAATCTACAAAAGGGAGAAGCATTTTAACGAAGGTAATTATGGCAGAAGAAAAGATTGATTGGTCAATTGGAGGAAAGCTTTCGTTTGTCGAACTGAAAGAGGATTGTATGGCAAGAGTAGCAGCTGAAACATCTGAAGAGTTAAAAGAGAGGGCAGAAATAGTCGCGGAAACAGAGATTATTTTTAGTTCAGCAATTTTGATTGAACAATTGAAAAGTCAAGATGCCGCGCATATTGAAAGAATTTCAAGGAGTTGCGATTGTCACATCAAATTTCCACTTATGTACACAGTCAAATTTGAAGCTGAAGATTTTGTCGAACCGTATACAAAGCTACCGAATGAAACCTTAACTAAACCGAAATCTCTTCCCATTGAAGTTAATATTCGATTGAAGACAATTATTCTCGATTGGATGAAACATCGGAAATTTTCTCAAGCTGAATATTATTGGGCATTTGATTGTGTGGAGGGGCATTTTCTGTTAATCATTCGCGTTGATTCAGCCATTGGTGATACTCAGGAACTAATCGAAGGGACTTCTTCAGTCACATTTTATTAATTTTGTCTCCTCTCGAGGAGAGAAAATAATTTTTAATGTCCAAAGGACGTTTAATTACAATTCAAATTCAAACATTTCGGCATTGTTGATCTAAGACAACTTTGTTATTTTCGATTCCCCAAAGGGAATTGAAACATCATCACACTGCATCCTTTTTGAATTGATTAAACAGTCACTATCTTAATTGGTTTTGGACTACGTTCAACATCGTACCAACTTGAAATGTGGATCCGGATCAGCTTTTGAAAAATGGTTCGATCCTGATCCGACAAAACTTTGTCAGAAAAAGCGTCTTCAATCAAACTTTTTGACTGTGGCGTCCATTCGTCAGGCTTTTCGACAATCAAATCACCAAAGAGGTCCTCGAGATCTGGTCGTTCAAGATATTCCTTCCAATTCTCGAGAAGATAATTGAATGCTTTCTCTTCTGAAGATGCAATTACAATTGCATGAACATATTTGGCTTCGGCATATGTGTCTCTATTGTAGACAACATATTGGTGCTTCTTCGGTTCAGTGCTTTTTGGAGCCTTGCTCGGAACTGATGATGTAGAAGGTGCGGATGTTTCAATCGAGGACATTTCTCACTTTTTTGTTTCTTAGGGAAGGGTGAGTAATCTTCATGATTTACTTCTTAAAATAATCAATTTTTCTGAGTTTTTCAATCAAACTCGTTTCAATCCCAAGCAGAAGATGTACAATAATTCCGATTAAAATCAGCAAGATAAAAGCCTCAATCACAGTTAATCCGACTGGTTTGGCTATAATCCAGGCAAATATTAGAGTTCCAATCAGATCAACCGCTGCAAGATCACCGGGAGTCCTCCATTTGTGAATTCCTTCTCGTGGAACAGACATTCTGTTTAAAAATTAAAATAAAAAATTACAAACTAAAAAACAATGCCCAAGTCTCGCAAATCAAGATCTCCGCGACGAAAGTCAAAATCTCCTTCTCGACGAAGAAAATCGAAGTCCCCTTCAAGACGAAGAAAGTCCTCTTCTCGACGAAGAAAGTCGAAGTCTCCTTCAAGACGAAGAAAGTCTTCTTCTCGAAGAAAGTCGTCTTCACGTAAGTCTGCTCGCAAACAGCCAAAGAAACTGAGTAAAGAGGTAAAAGGCATTCAAAGTCCTTTCAATCAAGAACGTCGACCAAATTTGTTTGCCAAGATTTCAACCGTCATTCCTCCTGGAGAATCTTCAGTTGAACCCGAAGCCGCTGCTGCGATTGTTGATAAGATGGCACGCGACTTGAACGCCGAATTGACTGCTGATGCCAAGTTGATCTTGATTGTCTTTATTCGTGATTTGACTCATCTGATTTCCAAGTTGATCGAAAAGAGAGAAATTGTTGAAATTATAGATGTGGCTCGTCTGTTGAAGAGCACTGTTGCAGGTGGAGTTAAAACTGCCCTGGTTAAGAACTTCGAAAGCCATCAACTTCGGAAATTGAGTTCAATGTGTTCAGTTGCTGAAGGGCCAGCAGAATGTGCTGAGAATAGACAAGTTGACCTTGTTGATATTTTCATTCAAATGATGGTTCGAGAGATTATTGCAACTGCCCAGAACTTGAAAGCTGAATTGGGCCCCTTGAGTGAACTTGATATTAACCGAGTTCGCAAGGATCGTGATCTTAACTTTACATTGAAATTGTTCCGATTGTAAGTGTAAGTAATCCGGAATCAATTTGAAATAAAATGAATTTCTTTTCTTTCGAGAAAAGAAAAAGGATAATGCCGGAAGGTCCCGAAGTTCAACTTGTGGTAGACAATTTACATCTCTTTCTCGAAGGACGAGCATTGAAGAATGTGGAAATCATCGGTGGCAAGTACAAAAATAATGTTCCACCTAACTTTGAAGAGTTTAAACGAGAATTGCCATTGTATTTTTCGAAAGTCACAGCCAAAGGAAAAATGATTATCTTTCATCTCAAGACACTTGGAGGTCAACCGTCAAGATTTAATATCTATGCCGGATTGGGAATGACAGGTAATTTCACGTTTGCTCCGAATGAACGTGAAATGAAACATGCAGCCTTTCAATTCAATATTGAAGGAAAAGCACCCTTTCCAACTTCATTTATTTACACTGATTCGCGAAGATTTGGAAATGTTTATTTTTCACTCCAGAATTTGTCAGATAAACTTGCTCCCGGCGCACTCCAAGATTCAAGTTGGGACAACTTTATTCAACGTGTTTCGAAGATGAATACCAAACGAGACATTCTCTCAATTTTGCTCGATCAAGAAAAGATCATTTCTGGAATTGGAAATTATTTAGCGGCAGAAATTTTGTATGCGGCGAAGATCTCTCCATTTCGTGCTAGCAATCAGATTTCGGTTGAAGAATGGAAACGAATCTTTGATGCAGCGAAAACAATTTCACTTCTTTCTTATCAAGTGTCGGGCTGTCAAATCAAAGATTTTACTTCACCTGTTCAAGATGGGCAAAATTTCAAAGATTATCTCCAAGTATACGGAAGATCGGAAACGCCCAAAGGAGAAAAGGTTTCTTCTGAGATTGGGAGTCATCAAAGAACAATTTGGTGGGTGCCATTAGTCCAAAAATGATTTCTTTGGTTTATTTCTTTGATCAAAAAGAACAAATGGGTAATCTATGTGGAAAAAAGAAATATCTCAAGATTAATCAATCTGATGATTCGGAACCTTGTGAATCATCGAGACAAAATCGTCCACTTCCACCCCCAATTCCACCTAGAAATGATGAAAATATCTGCAAAAAAGGAGTGCGAAAAATATACAACTTACTCAGATGGGAGGGTTTGGAACTTCATGTTCAATCGTCATTCCAACAAGTGTGTCAATCAGAATCAACTGAAGCAAACTTGGATTTTCGATCAGTAGCAAAAATTTTGTCGGATCGAGACATCGAAATTTGGTTTTCTTTTCAAGGGGTAAAAGATGGTTATGTTCATCTTCGTCCAATTGTTTCATACAATCTTGAATTACTTGAATTATTTACTGGAAAGAAGCTTCGTGAATGGAAAATTCACCGAAGTAATTTTCCTCGCACTTTAACCTATCAATTTTACGATGATGAGAAAATGTTGACGACAACCACGATCGATTTTGATCTTCTTCAACAAGGGGCCAGAATCACTGGACTGGTTGAATATCTTAAATTTGATAGTGATCAACATCTCTTTTCGATTCAACTTAACAGATTGGTTGTCGATCGTCTTGAGACGAAAGAAGATTAAAAGTCCCGAAGGGACGTTTAAAAGTCCTTGACGGAAAATGAAAATTGATTTTCTTCTCTTCTCGAAGAGAAGAAAATAATTGATCTTAATTTAAGTCTAAGTTTAAGTAATGAGAAGAAGATTGAGCACCAATAATGATGATTTCAACTGTGAATATCATCAAGTAAGTCAAGTTGAACTAGACGAAAAGGTTCCACCTCGATCTCAAAATCCAGGCCCAGAATCTCAAGGCAAAGCTGAAGTTCAAGGCAAAGCCGAAATTCAAAAAGTTCAAGGTAAAACCGAAGCTCAAAAAGTTCAAGGTAAAACCGAAGCTCAAGGTAAAACCGAAGCTCAAAAAGTTCAAGGCAACTCTTTAAACAATGATCTGCTCGACGAGGGCTATCATCTCGTTCGAGTAGCAGAAAGAAAGCATTTTTATTCGCTAGTAGAGGAATATCTCAAGAATTATCAGAAACATTTTCGTTATACGGACAATGAGAGATTTTTATCACCTATTGAACAGAAAATAAATCACCTCCTCAAACAGATGGTGGAAAATTCTTTTCCATTCAAGATTCCGGAATATCAACAACTCCAAGAATATATTTTTCTTGCCCAGCAAGAAGTGCGTATACAAAAGGTGATTGCAGATGCCAAAGCTCAAGGGAATGTGGAAGAGAAAAGTCCTCTCATACAAAAGAAAGGTACCATTCAAGTGAAAAATTCATGTATTAATGCCCGTTGTATTACTTCGATTTCTTTTGAATGCGGTAACATTATAATTGCTCTAACTAATAACAAGCAAATAACCTTATCTAATAAAAGCTTTTCTCAAGAAGGGTTCAAACTCTATTACGAATATCTGGTAGCACATTGGCAATACTGCCTTGATGATTAAACGTCCTTTCAGGACTGGTTAAACATCTTTCATTTCTCTTCCTTTCGAGGAAAAGAAATTCTTATGTCATTATTTCATTGACTCTTTACTCGTATATCGAACGAGTCCATTTTGTTCAAACCAACTCGATAAGCCATTACAAAGATCTTGCGCTTTCATTTGACGAAATGTATACAATCGTTGTAACTCTGCTTCTGAAAGGCGAAACAATTCCTCTTGTGAAATAACCTCAAATAATTCTTTAGTTCGAAGTAATTCATTCAAAATTGTATCACGAGGAAGTCTTGAAACAATTTGAGGTTTCCAACTTGTTCGGAAGGCGATTCCGGCTAGTTTACCAATTTTCAACGTACCAGTACCACATTTTTCTCCTTTAATTTCAGTTCTTTTATCTTGGGGATTAAATTCAGCTGCCTTACGACGAAGATCGACAATCCAGAATCCTTTTTTCCATGCATCTGGACCTCGATGAAGTTCTTTATTAATTAGAGCATAAAAGCCGACTGGATTTTGTTCAAGAATCGAAGTTTGTAGCTTCTTTTCTTGTTCAACAATATATTGAACATAACTCGGATCACAACTGATCCAATTTCCTTCAGATCGACACAATGGAGTATCTTCATCAAAGTCAAGAGCAATTACATCACCGACTCGATGGATATATCCTTTGTATCGATTGAGGATAAAGCTACGTAATTGAGAATTTCCTGGAGCTTTGAGTTCACGATCAATTAATTCTTGGATCAATCCAATTTTTACTTCATCTGAAAGACGGTCAAGTGCTTTCTCAATCGTGATTAGATCATTTCTTTTGGCTGCTTCTGCAATCATTTGAAGATAAACGTCAGATTGTTCAGCAAGTAATTGTGTATTGAAATCGGACAGTGACATTTCTCGAATTGCAGTCGGATATTCGGTGTAGAATCCAAGGGAAATTTTTGAATTTGTTTCAGGTGAACTGACCAAAAAGTAAATATTACTTTGTTCTTTCAAATAGGAGATTACTCCATATTTGTTGTAAATAGCAACATTCGTCTCAATCATTTGTTTCAGCGTTTTCAAGAGGATAAATTCTGGCATTTCGGAAAGTTCTTTTCGAATTTCGGCAAACGACAATCGGAAATGTTTTCGAAATAATTCAGTCAGTTTGAATTGAGCCAAAGAACTATCATAATCGGAATAATGCAAATTATAAGTTAAATCATCTCGCTTGAGTGGAGCTGGTGCAGCATGATCACACTTATATTCACACTTTGAATAATCACATTCCCGGGTGAAATCTTGACCTACTGAATTAATCTTGTACTTATCGAGACAATCATAAGCAATTTCCTTCATCAAACGCTCTCCTCGTTTAATCTTTAGATCTTTCGCCTGACTCACTTGATACATTTGATAATCCAACGAAATATCAACCGTCGGATTCAACGGAAGTGCCATGTATTGATGAATATCAATCACAAGTTCTTTCCCTTCTTGCTGATAGATTTTCTCGAGTGCTTGATGAGAATTTCTTCTTAATCCACGATAAATAGCTTGATCAATAACTGAATAATTCCAAAATGGATTGTGGACTCCAATGAGTTGAATATTTCCAAATGAGAGACCTTCTCCAGAGGTACGACTCCCAATGATAACATGAATGTATTCTCCTCGAGCATTTCTTGGATCTGCAAAAGTTTCTTGTACATTTGATACAATTGTTCCGGCATCATCGATGGTTGAGTTGGTTAAGAGCACGTATCGCAAACCCTTTTCAGTTTCTTTTCCATAAACAGATCGAGTATATCCGAATAACTCTAAGCACTGTGCAAAAACCAATGCTCCACTTCCATCGACAAGAGGATTGTAGATGTATGTACAACCTGCTTTATTTTGATATTGTTCAAGACAATCTCTTACCGAAGTTGCATATTTCGAAGAACATTGCCAAATATTGTTTAAAGTTTCCTGTTTATTTGATCCTCGAAGAGCATCACGAAGAGTTTTACTAAACACTGGAACTGCATAGGAGCGAGCTTTAAGTTGTATATCTTTAACTGGTTTGACCATATGTTTTGTAAATCCCTTTTTTCCATATGTTCCATCAGGAAAGACAAAATTAATCGCCTGTTGAGAATTTGAATAAATTCCACTATTTTTTGCACCAGATTTATCATCATCGGCGTAAGCTTGCTGATAAACTTTTGATTGAAACTCACTCATCTGACAAAGATCAACTTCAAATACAGTCAAATCTTGAAATTTAGATCCAACAAATCTTCGTTTAACATGTGTAGGTTGAGATTGGAGTACTGAAATATACCCACGAAGTCTCTCTTTGAGAATATGTTCATTGGCAATCGTTTTTCCATCATTGAAAAATTCTTTTTCAAACAAATCTCCAGTTGGAAGCTGTTTATCGAGAGGAAGAATAAGATTCGCCAATGAAGCCATTTCTGACCATTGATCTTTCATCGGTGTTCCAGTCAATAATAGTTTTTTACAGTTTTTAACCGTGTGAAAGAAGATGAAAAAAGCTTCATAAATTTTCGATGAGACTGGCTTATTCTTTTGCTTTCGAAGATTCTGAGCTTCATCAGCAATAATCACATAATTCGAATACTCCTGTTCAATCTGAGGATCGCCAACCTTTCGATCTCCATCTTGAAACAAAGCATTGGCAAATGCCTCATAAGTGAGAAACTTGTAATTCTTTCGAATTTGTTTTCGGATCGCTCGTTGCCGTTCCTCATTGGTCATCTCTTGCCATCGAGGTGGAAAATACTTTTGTCCGGTCACCTTGAGAATTTCATTTTCAAAATTACGGACAAATTTTTGGCTCGGTACAATAATCAAACCTCCCCGAAACATATTTAAGTTGTTTTCAACTGTTAAAATACTTAATCCAGTTTTACCTGTACCCATTCTCTGGAAGAGAATACTTGCTTCATAAGGAGTATATCCAGACAGAATTCTTTGAGCATAAATTTGATGGGGAAGCGGAGTAAATTTTCGCTCGAGCACATTATGTGATTCGAGATGCTGGAATTCTTTTTTTGCTCGAACTTTCTCCTCAAAAAGAAGGTCATTTGATAGAGGATAAACTGGAAGAAATTGAGCAATCTCCATGCTTATGTTTAGAAAACTGAAATAAATTTTAATTTTTGTCATAAAAAGCGACAAAGAAATGGATGATTTCCCGCCTCCATTACCCTTAGTTCGCCAAGTGAGAAATGAATTGATTGAATTTACCCGTCAGAAGATGAAAGAAAATTGCTCATCTTTTGTCGAAGGGAATCAAAAACCTTTCACTTGTGCGGTTATAAAAAAGACAAATCATTTTGAAATGGCTGAAGGAGATCCGCCGAAGTTAAAATCAACGTGGATACAATTCCTCTGTGATGGACCACAGGGAGAATCTCTTGTTTGGTATCATAAGACTCCTGATAAAATTTTTCGTTTTGAACAAAAACTTAGTTCTTCAAATTAACGGAAAGGAAGTAAAAATGATTTTCTCATCTTAAAAGATGAGGAAAAACAATGGAGTTTCAAAATAAGATCCTTGAAAAGGTCAATGAAATGCTCGCAGTCCGTGGCGAGGCAAAATGTGAAGAACACGAATGTACTGCCGGACGACTCTTTGTCAACGCGAGACAAATTATCTTCTTCACTTTCTTTGATCATGTGAAAGGAGAAGGTAAATTTGTAACTGCACATTTGAAGGCTGTTGAATCGGCCTTAGTTGCGTTTGGTAAAAACCGAGCAATTATTATCTGTCGAGATGTTGCTCCCGGTATGAATGAAACTCTAAACATGGACAAGCAAAGATTTGAAGTTCATTCTGAACCTGAAAAACTCTTAATTGGAAATTTGAACAAACATATTCTTGTTCCAAAGCATATTTTGCTTACTCCCGAAGAAGAGAAAAAATTGCCTTACAAACGAGAACATCTTCCAAAGATTTTGTCGAGTGATCCAATTGTCCGATACAATGGTTGGTCGAGTGGCGTAGTTAAGATTGAAGCCAAAGATGGAATTGTGTATCGGGTAATTACATAAAGAGACATTTAATTCTCCGCGGAGAATTAAAATATTATTTAGTGTTTGCTTTTATTAGCCCAATGTTTAAGTTCGATTAAACTTCGATCCCGATCTTCAAGATCGAGTAAATTCATACAACCAATCGAGGCAATCAATCGATATGAATCGAGACAAAGTGTATCCGGACTCAAACTTTCTGTACTATAATAAAGAAAATATTTATCGCCGACTTTATAGGAAAATTCAAAAACAGGTCCTCGCTCAAGGCGAATTCGAATGTCATTTAACTGAAGAATTGAATCGTCAAAATCATTTGAGGAATTTCGTTCCTCATTTTCATCATATATAATGCAAACGTTCAAAAATTTAGCCACTGGTAGCAGCTTTGATGGAAAAGAAAATTGAAGAATCGGAAATCCATCTGAGTCAAGTACTTGCAAAATATGACCATTTTTTCTCGTTATAATCTCAATCTCAACTTCATCCAATTCTTCGGTTGGAAATTGAGTCAAGATAAACTTGTTTGAATATCGAACAAAACAAGCGTGATGGAAAGAAGTTTGAATATATTTACCTTCTCTTTCCTCAAGAAGAGGAAATGATTCTCCGTCTCCATTCGCGTCGTAAATTTTTGACTTGAAAAAACTTTCAACTTTTCGATGATGTTGTTCAAACAAATTAATCATTTCTCTTGAGATTGATTGAAATTTTTCACAGAATTTCATTACTTCTTGTTCACATTCTTTTTTTCTTGGAGCTTCCTTCAAAGCTTTTGTTAAGGAGTGAAACTTTATTTCGCATTGTTCAAGATCTGGAATCAAGAGCTTGAAATTTGAACGTTCGATCAGCTCTCGAAGTTCTTTTTCTTCCTGGTGGAGATCAAAGTTGATGGGCATTGGATATCATCCTTCTTTTCCTAGAGATTAAAAATCATTTTTATTCTTTGGGGCCAGTCTAATTGATTATTAAAAAATGTTTAATTCTCCTCGGAGAATTAAAATGTATTATTTTTATATTTGATTATCTCTCAATCTTCTTTGTTCTTTAATTGTCTCGATTCGGCATTTTCTTCAATGGGTGCCAATGTAGATTCTTTTCTCGTTGCCAAAAGTGCCTCTCTAGCCTTTTGTGAAATTCTATCTTGTGTATCAAAGTAAGATTTCACATTGAGGAGATGTTCGTTATTTGGATCGAGATCAAGAAGATTCGAATTTTTAATCAAAGCAAACAATTGGTATGTTTTTAGCGAAAAATTGTCAATGATCACACTTCCTTCATCAACAAATCTCTTTTCAATTCCATTTTCCAAGTAGGCAATTTCAAGAACAGGTCCATCAAGGTCGAATCGAATTCGAACATCAGTGAGAGTTTTTACTTCTCCGGGAGAATCTTTGATTTTCTTTTTGTTTTGAACCCAGACACCAAGCAATTTTGCAATCGGAATCAACTTGTCTGGAAAAATAAATCGATGGGCTCCATTCTCGTTACTAATAAACAAAACGGATTTATCTTTACAGCACTGAATATCAAATGGTTCCTCTTCTACATCCTTGAGATTTGGTTGACAGGCAAATCGTTCAACTATTTTTTGATAATAATAGAAACGAAGACCCTCGACATCGTATCCATTTTTACCATTTGGAACTACAATGACAAAATTCGAATCTGGATCTTCACAGACTGGAGATGACAAAAGAAAATCTGTCAATTCTCGAGGATCATTACGGGTCAATTGATTAATTGCAGATGTAATTTGATTCAGTTCGCCGCAACATTGACTAACTTCTGATACCACCTCGTTCGAAGGTGCTGTCATCAAAGTTGTTAAGAGTGCATTAATTTTTTCTTTACATTTTTCGAGCTGTGGAACAAGGAGTTTGTATCCCGATTGCTCAACAAGAAGTCGAATTTCTTTTCGCTCATTTTCGAGGTCAAAAGTGAATGGCATTGAGATGTTTGAAATGTTTGAATTTTCTTCACTACTCGAAGTGAAGAAATCAATTTTTCAACAATAAGAATTAATTGATGAAATGACGAATCATCTTGAACGAAATTTTATTCAACGGAATTCGTGGTTGATCAATTAGTTTACCCTCTCGAGTAAATAGACAAATACTTGGTCCTTTGGTTGTCCAAAATACTTCACATCTCGGTGTTTCATACGCCGAGAGATCAACCGGGCAAGCATTTTGTTCGAGAATATTATCCACCCCGAGAATGTTTAATGTTTTTGACATTTTGGCATCGACGATAAAACATCTTCCATCGGCTCGTACAACGAATCCATTTGGATGACGAGTCCAAGCAAAGATTGAATCAGCCTCTTCCTTGGGTGAATGCTGATTAATTAACCATTTGTAACATTCATCTTGGAGAAAGAGTTTCTCAAATCGATTCAAGTCATACAATGGAATCAAAGGTAAATCGACTTGCTCATCGTGGAGAAAAGAAAAGACTAATTGTTTTTCCTTGTTCTTATCTCTTGAACAAGCTTCGGTTATCAACGTATATTTTTGTTCAAATGAACGAAGGCGAGCCAATTCTTCGTCTTTAAAAATTTCATTCTTTTGTTCTAATGATTGAGTCTGAACTAAATCATTGAGCAATTGTTTAAGCTTATTCGAATCATCTTGATACAATTCAATTATTCTCGATTTAAGTTGATCAAGAGTTGAAACTCCGCTAAAGATTCCATCCTTCGATTCACGAGCCATATTTCTTTCATTTTTTCTTTGGCTCTGCAATGATCACTTTTTTTGCCATTCCTTTCGGTGGTGGTTGAACTAATGTGTTTTTGATTGGTTGTTTTTCAGGGTGAACCTCCTTCGTCGGGTGAACCTCCTTCGTCGGGTGAACCTCCTTCGTCGGGTGAACCTCTTTTGGGAACACATCTTTCAACTGTGTTTTTTCTTCAGCTAATTTTTGTCTTACCGTTCGAATAGTTTGATCCAAATTTTTCGGCATTTTGATCACTCTCTGACCAAGAGGAACGTTTTTTCCTCCATGAAGAATTTGATCGATTGGAATTTTGACGAGTCCATCTGCTCTTGGAGAAATCAAAAAAGAAAACTCTGACATATCGTCTTCAATAGCATGTGGAGATAGTTTTTGACGAATTTCGTCTGAATTTACTAATTCAAAATTTTGTTCGTTGATTTGATGATTGATTGATACTGAGCTTGCAAACGAGAGCATACTTCCATGTTCAGCAGCTTGGAACATCGAATAGATGTTATATCGATCTTCTTCTTTTCGAATCAAACTTTGAAATCTTGCAATTCCTTTCTTATCTTCAGGGAACTTTTTTGAATAAATTTCTAGACCTGCTTTTAAGGTCTGCAATCTCGACTTCGATTCATCGATGAGAAACTCATAGTCTTCTCCATCGGTTGCCATTTTTTCTTTTTTCTCTTTTCTCCAGTCAAAAAAGGGCTAAATGAGTGTTCCTTCCTTACAAGAAGTTTCGACCTCGCTTTCTTTGATTTCGGCAGCAAAACAAATTTTTTCTCTTAATCAAATGAGTACTGTCTCTTTGAGTGGAAACGAAGAAGTGAAGAGTCGTCTCAAGTTTATTGGAAAGATTCCGACAAATGTTAAAATTTCAACCGAACCTTTATCTCTCCAGCAAGAGAGTATGACTGCCAAATTCCTCCGTACTTGGAATTGTGATAGCCGAAGTAAAACTCAATCATTTTTATCGGAGACATTATCTCGTTCATTTGAGATTCTCGATGCTTTGATTCAAAAATCTCCCGAGAGCAAGCATGTACAAGATCTTCTTCGAGATCTTGAAGCTTCAATTCAAGGCATTTCAAATTTGCGAGTTACATACAACTCGGACCTCAAATTTGTCTGCAATCTTGACGTTTTGATTGAAACGGTGCAGAACAAAATTCAAGAAGTTTACGTCCACCATCCTTTTCTCAAGCCATTTTCGGAGTTAAAAATTATTACACCTTCGACAAGTCCTGATAGCGATGATTAAAACGATTTCGTCAAGATTGGTTAAACATCCTTCGGGACTCTCTGAAGTGGTTAAACGTCTTGAAGGACTTGTTAAAAACTTCGATCACGTCGAAACGTGATTGAGCATTATTGAGCATTATTTATTTTAAGATCGGAATTAATCATCTGCGTCAATGATCTTCTCAATGTCGCGTCGGAGATGAAGATCATCATGAATCATTTTGTTCAAGTCTGAGACTTTCATGTCTCGAATTAGATATTCTCTCATGACAGCAGGATCAATGTTAGAGTAGTTATATGTAGCTCTCACTCCGACCAAGAAATGATGTTCGACTGGTTCGAGAATGACATATTCTTTTCGTTCTGTTCCATATCTTCGATTATAATGGTCAGCAAGTGTTTGAGCAATGCCGTCGATGATATCTTCATATTCATCGAAATCGGCTTCCTTCTCAGGGTACATTTGACGAAAACACTCAATCAAATGGGGATGAGAAAGGATTTGGAGATATCGAAGTTTAATCGAGTCAACATTGCCTCGCAAAAGATATCGATGAAGATATTGATAAGAACAAATCTTGATACATTCTCCTTTAGGGGTCATGATCAAAACTCCCTGGTAATATTCGGGAGCCATTCCTTCCACTCTTTTGTAGAGATCGAAAATGTCTCGAAATCCGGTCAATTGTTTGACTGATGGAATCCCCGGAATTGATTCAAAATCTTTTTGAAAAACATTGTTTTCGAATACTCCAACTAGAATCACAGGTTCCTTTTCATCGGGAAACGAGACAATTCGAGTTTGAATTGTAGGTTTGAGCAAAAAGACATACACTTTTGATTGATTAAGATGGGAAGAAAGTTCATTGAGGATTTCTTCATTTGTCTTCTCAGAATTAAACAACTTCTTGAGTGCAAACGCAAACAGCTCACCAAATGAGATTTTTCCTCCCCAAAAGCATCGATTCGCGTCCAATCTTCGGTGAGTTGCAAAATACCACTTCCCATTGACGGCGAAAGCACGAATCAAAGTTCCTTCTTGAGCCGGATAAAAAATTAGTTTACCCCAATTGGCTTGGAGATAATTGAATTCCGTCTTTGGAAGAATTTGGAAAGCTGGTTTACCTCCATCAACGGTCACTTTCTCAAAGTGTCGAAGATAGATTCCGTGAGTCACTCCGAGATACATCGGGGTATATGGGAATGTTTTGACCAACAATTTTTCTCCATGGAAGACTAGACCTCTTGATTGGCGAATGAGATGGTCGGCTTGATCGAGATCGCTGTCTGCGTCATAACAGTACATCACAAGATCATCGAGCCGATCAACAATTTGAACTTGTTGGGCAGATTCAAGAGTTTCTCGAGTAAATTTGCTTAAAGACATTCTTCGATCAAAAAACTTGATTTCACTCCATTGAAGTCGCAAAAGAAAATCAGTTTTTTCTTTTGAAAAGAAAGATGGCTCAATATTCTCGTGAAAAAACTCAAAAGGTAATGGCTCAAAACCAAAACCTTCTTCAAGAAAATGCCTTTGTGAGACGTAAAAATGAAGAACTGATTCGTAATCTTGCTGAAATGCAGCTCAAATGTGAGAAACTTACAAAAGAACTTGAACATACATCAAAAAATCTTGAACTAGAACATCAGGCACATCAAAAGACACAACAAGAATTGTACAATTTTCAACTACGCGAAAAGAAATATCAAGAAATTCCTGCTTTAGCCGAAATGTCTCCCGTTGAAATAACTCAACCAATTGAATCAGTACGGGAAGCGGAGCGAATGCAGAAGGAAGTTCCTCAAGAAGGTAAAAACAAATCGAATTATTGGTTGGTTGAAGGTTGGTGGTAATTAAACGTTCTGCGGAACTGATTAAACGTTCTGCGGAACTGGATAAACGTTCTGCGGAACTGGATAAACATTTACATCCATGAAAAGGTTAAAAGTTTTTCATTGAAACAAAAACTTGAATGTCTGAATATACAGATGTCGGACTCAATGTTGAAAAAGTAATTTCGAATATCCCTGAACATCCAAAAGATTTTATTAATTTTGTTGATCTTATCTTGCCGGGATGGCTCTGTAAAAGAGCCGCCGGATTTGCAAAAGAAATTGAACGATTCAACATTGGGTGGGTCAAAGGATGTGTCCAAATTGGTGTTGAACCTCCGGAAATGGGGATTCTAATCGTCAAAGATACCTATCTTGGAGCTCGGGAAAATCGGAAGATTTTGAGTGCACTGATTCGAAAGGCAGTTGATTTTGGTTATTTGGTAATCGACACGATTAACTTTGATGTCTGTTCAAACTGCGGTCTTGTGATTGTCTCTGAGAGAAGAATGAGTGAAAAGAAATATTTCTTTTCAGGTAAATGTCAAGGATGTTTTAAATACGATCCAAGAAAACCTCTCGATCAACAAGAAAAAACAAAAGAGAAAACGGAAGAGAAAAAATGATATTCCATTCATCTTTCTTCTGAGAATGTCATTGATGAATAATGACACGTCGAGATAGAGTCAAACAACTTCATAATTATGTGACTACACATAATTATGCAATGATTATTATTCGCCAAGTGAGCCGGCAGTTCTTTACTTTTGAATCGAAACATGCAAATACTTTAGTATCACTCTTTCGTGTTCGAGATCGAAATCTTCAACCCCTTTTTGATCAATTATCAATCTTGTATCAACAAAACTACATCTTTTTCGTCTCGATTCACATTAATGATAAACTTCCTTTGACTGACAATTTTCATTGTTACATGTTATTTTTTAGTGCAGAAAATCGACTTTCTCCGCGCAGTGATTTTCTCGAACATCTTCACGCGAAGGAAATGCATGTAAATAATTTTACAATGTATCAAAGAGTGTTTTCAAGAGAAACGAATGTAAAGAAAATAATTCATCTGATTGACCCGTTGGATTGGACTGGACACAAAAATCATCTTCAAATCTTATTAAAAATTCTCAACTTTGAGAATAATCATGTAAACAAAGATGTTCCTCGCCTCCATCGAATGGGCCTGACGGATAAAATAGAGCCTTTTGATGGATATTTTAAACTGTATATCTTACTTACACATAGTTTATCTGGAGAAGGAACATTGTATGATTCTCAACAACAATCTTTGTATGACCCGAGAGTATTTTCACTTGTTTCTGCTTTTATTTAATCATTTCAAAGAGTCCTATAAGGACGTTTAATCATTTCAAAGAGTCCTATAAGGACGTTTAACCAGTCTCGAAGAGACGTTTAACCAGTCTCGAAGAGACGTTTAACCAGTCTCGAAGAGACGTTTAAACGATGATTATTTTTCTCTTCTTTCGAGAAGAGAAAAATCAATTACATCATTAGTTAAAAATTATTTTTCTTGTCCAAAGGAAAAGTACCATCGATGATCAACGTAGGATCAATTGATAGATTTGTTACACAATTTGCAGCCGATCGAAAACTTTCCCTCCGAGGAATCAAACGAAAAAACAAGGTTTTTTTCATCAGCAAAGTTACTGAAGAAGATGAAGTCTCATCAGTTGTACCAGTTCCTTCGGTTGATGATATTTTTCAACATTTTCTCCATCAATCTTTACAAATGGATAATCCAAAGCATCCACTTTCACAGGAAAAGATAGATGCTTTAAAAACTTATAATATTCATGAACATCAATGTAGACAAGGACAAAAATGTGCGGTTTGTCTTGACTCATTTCAACAACATGATATGATTACAGAATTACCTTGTCGCGATTTTTTTCATGCTGCTTGTATCAGACGCTGGTTTTCAGAAGCAGACACTTGTCCACATTGTCGGACCAAAGTTGAATAAAAACAACAAGAATTGAATCTTCGAAAAGATTCAATTATTTAACAGACTGACTTAATTAAGCCCAGCTCGAATTGGAGTTACTTGTAAAATTTTGTCGATCAATTCGGCATGTGTGAGTAGCATTCTCCGACAGCAATATCTTTCAAGACCAAGTTGATCACAAGCTTCGCCTGGTTTAACTGTCTTAGTCTTAATTAATTGTTGAAATTTATCCCATTTGTTCCCAACTACTTTTCCACAAGTAAAACATCTAACCGGAATGATCATCTTCAACTGGTTTCTTTCTTTTTCGAAGTAAAGAAGAATCATTTTTAATGTCTTCAACTGTTGACGAGGCATATAAATTGTATTCTTCGAGAATTTGGTGATATCGCCTTTCGGTTTCTTCATCTTCGTCGAGATATTTTGAATGGATAAATCGATTTTCAAACCAGTCAATTTCTTTAGCAGAATGAAATCCTTTGGCACCCAAAATAATGAGAGGAAGAAAAAATGTTGGATTTTTGCGATATTTCTTGAGCAGAATAAAGAAGGGAATTTGCGGAGCTGTGAAAATAATGTATTTGATTCTCGACAAAAGATAACCTTGTTCAAAAGATGGTTTCTGATTGTAAAAAATTGCATTTGCAAGGTCGAACACTTCATCTTCCTGGACTTGGCTATAGAAAAGAAAGCCAAGTGCAAGAATACAAAGTTCATGTTGTCTGAAAAACCTGAGAAATTGTGTTCTCGATAAGTCTAAGCGGTAGTATGAAGGTTTAATTGTAAATGGAAGTACTTGATCAAATGTATAAGTTCCAGTAAATAAATCAAACTCTGGATCTGAATGTGAAAGTTGGGCAAAAAATTTCTTCGCTTGATCGAAATAACTTTTTTCGTTTTGATATTTGATCAGTTCTCTTCTTCCACTCCGAAAAGAAGAGATTGTCAAGCCGAGTCCCCAGAGATCGTTTTGATATGTGTAAGAATATACTTTTTGATTATAATTAAACCAGTAAGGCATATATCCCAACGTACCACAAAAAGATGAAATTTCAGCCTGATGGCCATCGATTAAAACAGTCGAACAATCAAAATCATTTAAGATAGGACCTTTGTCAGAAAATAAAATGTTATCCGGTTTGATATCCAAATGAACAACATGCAATGAATGAAGGATATTGACTGCAGAGAGCAATTTATTTTTAAGTGCGCAAACACTCAAACTTTGAAATTTCCGATAACATGGAAAAAGAAGACAATTCTTATACACAGACAATAATTGAGGCAATCCATATGCTTCTGGATCTTCACATAATAGAGAGATTTGATACAACACAGAAAATTCTTGCATAAAATGAAGCGTGCATTCATCGTTAAAATACTTGATAATATAAGATTGAACTTGAAGATTTTCGACAATCGAGAAATGATAAATTTTGGTTTTTGATCCAGTTAAGATGCATTTCATATTTACTGGCATACAATCCCATTTATCAAATTTTACTGCTTCAAATTTAGTTAGATTACAGTAAAATACAAGAAAATAAACAGCCGGATGAGGATTTTTAAACTCATTGATTCTATACTTTTGATTGAAGCCTTCTCCATTGACGGTAAATGTTCTTTCAATTGTTGTATCCAAATATATCTCACTCATTTATTTCCTAAAGGAAAGATGAGTTTTTTTATTTGATCATCTCTTGAGATGATCAATTTTTTCCAGCGAATTGGATGCTCAAATTGAGCAACTCCGATGGAATGAATGAAAAGTTGCCTTGATTTTGTTGATGTAAACATTCAGTAATTAAATTGGTCAAATCCAATATTAATTTAATTTCTTGCATAAACATTTCTGCAGTGTAATATTCGAATTGAATCGGATGATTTTGAATTATTATATAATATAACCAACGACAAAAAGAATCTATTGGATTTTTATATGGATAAAGATGGCTAATTGCAATTTCTTCGATTATATTGTGCGCAGGCTGTGATAACATTTGTTCAAGGTGCTTGAAATCGCCTTTAACTGAAATGATAATCCATCGAATTGGTAGGCGAAAATAATCCATTCGATTTTCCGATCTAACAATTACTCGATTAAACACAGCATTAATTCCAGTTAAATCGAAAGTAGATTCGCAGTTAACATTAATCTCAATCTCCGCACCACGTCGATCTGAAATTTCTTTGCATTCCTGGAGAAACCAATCAAGCACGCGAACATTACTTAAATAAAGACTTTCGATTGATATTTCCCTTTGTTTCTTATTATCTGAATAGCAACAAAGTAGGCTAAATTTAAATAGATCATCGCCTCCTTTTTCTACAGGAGATAAATTAAGACAAAATTTTTGATAGCTTTGATTGAAGAACCTTTGACAAGAGCAAAATGAATCGTGATGAGCTAAAACTCTGTAAAAATCTCCTTTTTTTCTGTACGAATAGAAGACATATAAATTTCCAAATAAAAATCTCGACAATCTTGAACAACAATCGCCATGTAATTTTTCATTGGTAACCTCCATGGTTGATGTTCAATCTTACTTCTTAAATGGGGAAAAAGAATTCAATTTTATTTCTTTTTATTTTTGAAATACACTAGCTTCCAAATTCCAATCAATTGGAGTTTTACCCATCTTTTGAAGACATTGATTTGCCAGTTGAAAATAGTTTCCACTCATGAAAGTACCCTTGGTATTGATTGGAGAAGGATGACCTCCAATCAGTACATAACTTTTCTGTTGAGAAATATGGGGTAGAAAAGCTTCAGCTTTCTTGCCCCAGAGAATCCAAACAAGTCCATCTCGTTTACCAAGGTATTTGATTAATTCTGTAATAAAAGTTTTCCATAATCCGAGATGAGATTCGGCTTGTCCAGAAAAAACAGTGAGTGCAGTATTGAGTAAAAGTACACCTTGGGTTGCCCAAGATTCGAGACAAGGATTGTCAGCTTTGAATCCTTCTTGCTTCAGTTTAAGAAAAATGTTTCTCAATGATGGAGGCATACTTGCTCCACGTTGAGCTGAGAATGCAAGTCCATTCGCAACATGTGGAGTATGATAAGGGTCTTGTCCAATGATCACCACCTTAACTTTTTGAAGAGGAGCTAATTCAAAAGCTTTAAACACATCGAGAGGAAGGGGCCAAATTTCTGGATATTGTGCAAGTTGCTTTTGGGTGAGGACAAACTTTTTCTCTTCATCTGAAAGGTGAGTCCAAAATTCAACTGGGACTTGAGTTTGCCCCGATGGGCGTTGAGACTGCTCTTGATTTGAAACCATAATCTTTGATAGAGAATATGAGAGTAAAATCGTGTTAATTTGATTTAAGATTGCAAGTTGAGATGTAAAAAATTCTTTCCATTCATTATCTTTCGACTCGACTATCGACTCGAATCCAAATCTCAATGTGCGAAAGATCCAGGAATTATTCATTTTGAAGGAAGACTAAAGAACTTATTTCCTTCAAAAAAGAATCAAAATCAGTTTTTCCCATGCCCAAGCTTGCAGATCTAACCGAAGAAGAAAAGAAAGCTCTCATTGAAGAAGCTTTCAACACTCTTGAACCAAGTGTCGGTAAAATCGCCAATACTGCAGTCGAAACTGAAATTTCTGCCGATCCTTCTCATTTTCGTATCTTCAATGAGGCGAAAAGAATTGCTGAAGAAAAAGACAGTCCTTATGCAATGATGTTTGAACAAATGAAAGAAATTCGTCAACAGTCATTTGGAAAACTGCTCAAAGACGTACATGCTGCAATCGAGGATGATAAATGTCCTCATTATATCGCTCTTGGTCTTGGATATTGGTTATTTCGGCAACTTTACGTCTTTTACAAACATTCAAAGAGTGATGCCGCTTCGTATGGAAAGAAATTGATCCCCCATATTAGTGAAACCGAAGATCCAATTCCAAAAAGTATGTATCTTCATTATGCCGATATTTATGCGATTCGAGCAATTGCGAAGCATTTCTTTACTCATCGTTTTTCGCCTGCCAAAAAGCACTTCCTTCTCCAGATGTTTAACGATGAACAACTGATTGGAGATCTTCCTGAGAAAGAAATTACTCAACATTTTCTTGATTGGTCTCGACGGACAAGAGATTTTAAAGAGAGGTCAAATTTGCTTGATGTAATGTTAAGAAAATTTGGCCGCAATCCAGATGTGTTGAAATTCAAAGAAGAAATGTCTTTTGGCGAACTCAAAGATCACGAACAAAATGTTTATCAAGATCAACAGAACGCTCATGATGAAGAAATTGCTCGCGCTCTTGAAACTGTGCTACGAAAGATTCAAACCTGGGCACTCGAGCAAAAAGAATGTCCATCCACGATTCCTGAAAAAGTGAGTTATCTAAAAGAACATCTTCCCATTCCTGCCGAACATAAGGCAGTTTATGATGTACTTCTCGAACGTGTTCAAATTGATCCGACAACAGTGTATGGAATGACTGTCCTGGACAGCTTGGTGTACATTTTGATGAAGATACACAGTTCGAAATTTAAAGAAGAACTTCTTCGACGTCTCCATCAGGAAATACTCGATATCGATGGAATGTGCTCATCTGGTCATACCGAAAACTTCCTTAATGTATTTAATGGATATGAAGATGATTTGTCTGTCAATTTGTTAACTTTCCGTCAACAACTCAAAGCTATCATTACTCATAAGATGTCTCAGGCAGTACTGAATGAAAAACAAATTCTAGGTACATATCAAATGAAATATCAGAGATATTACTTCTCGTTTTTGTGTAACCTGGTCAACGCGAATATATGCGAATGGAACCGAGAATATGGCGAGAGTGATGTCAGCAAGAATTTACTTGATGTAATGGGAGATATCACTCGAGTCAATGAAGTCTGGGAGCTGAAAAATGGAGAATTGCGTCTTCGAACTGGCACACGATCTGACATGGAAATTCCAAATGACGAAATCATTCGGGAAGATGATGAGGAAGACGGAGAGGATTAAGACGTTTCGAGTGGAGGTTAAACGTCCTTTTAGGACTAGTTAAACCTCCCTTGATATATCAAAATGGATTCTCAAGCATTTCAAGCATTTCAAGCATTGATTGAAAAATTTGAACGTAACGAGATGAAAAATTTTCGTCTCAAACTTGAGAATTAAGTCATCCACTGTTGGTGGAATGAAAATGTGCCACCTTCATTGGAAGAAAAAGCACTCTTTGTTTTTGATGAGGCATTCATAAATAAATTAAATCTGCTTGCATTAACTAATCTGATTACTAATCTACATAAGGATGATCGACAAGTCGGAACTTGGTTGATGATTCGAATTGTTGCGAAACTCGTAACAATTCAATTGATGATAACATTATCTTCGATGTAAAGTGGTTAAACATCCCCAAGACTGGTTAAACGTCCAGAGGATTGGTTAAACTTCTTTCTTCCCTTTAAAAAGAAATGCTTTCGGTTTCGAATGAAATTACTCGATGTCGAGAACAAAGGAAAATGCTCTCACATGAATGTTCACGAGCTCTCGAATGTCTCGATCTTGAATTACAAGAAAAACTTTTCCTTGCTCTTCGAGCTCTGTTAATTGAAAAGAAATCTTCATTGCAATGCCAATTGCAAACTGTATTTCCTTTATTTCATAACATTCTTCACTCTTCATTCTTTGACCGAACAACCAAAAATCAGGCAAAAGAGATGTTGAGAAAAACGTTTGAAACCATTGTAACAGCAATGGAAATTGGATCGGCTCGAGGAAATCTCGACAAAAAAGAAGAAAGTTTAATTATCATCGTTGAACGATGGTAACTTATTTACTATTCAAACAACTCGTAAAAAGAAGAATAAAAGATTTTCCTTTTCTATAAAGAAAAGGAATGAATAAATGGTATTCACTTCGAGAGCCAGGGAAAATATCCCCGATGGCTAAAATTGACCTCAGTTATCTCGATCACGTTCAAGAGAAAGCAAATCGTCTCGGAACTATACCAAAGATTGTCATTGTCGGAGCCGGTCTAGCTGGAGCAGCTGCTGCCTACTTTTTGTCTGCTCTTCCAAATGTTCACGTTTATGAAGCTGCCGAAAGAGTTGGTGGAAGAGTTAAGACAGCTTCGATTTATGATGTTCCTCAAGTTGAACTTGGAGCTGAATTAATCGGATCAAATCATGCCATGTGGTTGACTCTTGCTCATCGATTGAAACTTTCTTTCACTCTAGTTACACCTGAAACCTATTATGCTGCCCAAGGATGCAAAAACAATCTTTATTTGAATGACAAAGCTTTATCAAAGGAAGAAGAAAAGCAAATTGAACAAGATATTAAAAAGTTTCGAGATATGCTTGCTGAAGATAGCAAAGAACTTTCAAATCCATTCGAGCCGTGGAACATGCCAGATACTTTATCCCTCGGAGATAAACTTGAACGATGTGAATTGTCGAATCTTGGAAAAGAATACATTAAGAAACAATTTCAATGTGATAATCTTGCAGATCCAAGTCAACAAAGTTATCTCTCTATTTTAACACAGGTTAAAGGTGGTTCTCCTAACTTAGATGGAAAAAGTTTCTGGAACACTGAACAAGTTTATCGTTGTGCTGAAGGTAATTTATTTATGGTCGAAAAACTATTACAACGTAGCTTTGTCCGTCTTCTCCACAAACTCAAAGCCGTCAATGAACATGAAAAGAAATGTACTTTTGACTTTGAAGGAAAAGAGATTGTAGTTAGTTATGATTACCTCATTCTTGCCATTCCACCGACTCAATATCATAAAATTTCTGGATTATCTATACCGGCGTTGCCAATTGGTCCAGTTATTAAAACATTATATATCTATGGTCACCGAGACTGGATTCGATTTTCTCGATCGCCAAACGTTTTAGCACTTCCTCAAGGAGAAATTTGGGAAGCGACCGAGAATCGAGGTGATTATTTTCCTTTCAGTGAAATGAATAAAAATGACCGAGTGTTAGTCAACTTTTATTCCGACCTCAAAGAATCACAAGATATTCAAAGACTTTGTCCCTATTGGACAAAGTATTCTTATACTGAAAATTGGAATCAAAATCCCTTGATTGAAGGAGGATATTCTTATATTCCTCCTGGGCAGATGAAATTTGTTGAATATTATCAAAAGAGTACATCTCCTTACATTGCAGGCGAACACACTGATCCAGTCTTTTATGGATACATGGAAGGCGCTTTACGTTCGGGATATCGAGTTGCAAACAAAATTCTTGATCATTTATTTGTATCAATGAAAGAGTTTTAATCCCAGAAGGACATTTAATCCTTTCGGACATTTAATGAATTCTTCTCACCGTGAAATGAGCCGAAATTTGAAGATCGGGATTTGAAACTTGAAGAGAAGAGAGTTCATATGTCTCATCGAAATAAACAATGTCTCCCGAAGGAACACGAATAGTAAATCGAATCTTTCCGTTCAAATCAAGCATATGCACAACTGAATTTGATCCTCGAAGTGTAATAAAATTTCCCGATCCAGTCGAGCGATCATCGACCGGAATTACAAATGTTGATCCTTTTGCGTTCCTATTATTCGTTTGAACGGCATCGGTCGATCCATGATCATTACGAAACTCAACTAAAATGTAAGGGAATTCGGTAATCTTTTTCGCGAGAGATGAAGATTCGGCTTTAAACAAAGAAACTGTTGGAATATTAATCCAATCGAGACGAATTTCATAATTAAACATTCCTCCAATCACATGACCAGATTTTGACAATCCAGAATTATTATCTTCAATTTGATAAATCTCAAGAATATTTCCAATTGATAAGATTGCAGATAAAGGAGGAGCAAATGTAATCACTTGTGTCGTTGCATTATATGCGCTAATTTTGTATTTTTGGGTTGCACCCAAGACTCCAAAGTACATTCCGACATAATAATTGGTTTTGGATGATCCTCCAATCAAAGTCAAAGTTGTATCTCCAACGCTTGATCCAGCAGTCAAGACATGACGATGAGGAGGTTTCGATGTTGCCAATTGTCGGATAATTACCGTATCTCCGTTAACTGCTCCTGGAATCGGATCATCAAAGTAGATGCGTACGATCGGAGAGACAGTCCCAAATGCGATAACTTTTGCCGATCCTCTCGACACAGCCGTTGTTCCGACTAGAATTTCAATTTGACAATTGAGCAAAACATTTTCGGGAAAAGAAGCTACAATTGCACTTTGGAGTTCAATATAAGAAGGTGGACCGGCGGTGTATGTATTGACGAGTCCTGTTTGCAATGGATATCCCAATCCTACAGGCTCGGTAATTCCATTATTTCCTTTACCTTCTTCTGGAATCAAAACAAAATCGCCTTGGAGCGGATATTTTTCTCGATTGCGGAATCCACTGTCAATCAAAATTGCTCGCGCATAATTTCCAGCCAACGCCATTTCTAATAAAAGTGACTTTTTAAAGTTACTTTTATTTTCAAAATGCTTACGGTTCAATTCGAAGATATTCAATTGTATCTTTTTGTATTTTATTATTTCGGCCTCTGGGTCTCATTTGTTTTAGTCAATGCACTATTTCATTTTACATTGGCGCAATTACTTGCTTATACAAACATTTCATCCATCTTGATTGTTCTTCACTACGTCTGGGCATTCATTCTGATATTTGTGTTTATAATTCATTTAGTTTTGTTAAAAAGATATCCGAAATGGGCAGCAACTCCATTAATTATCGCGGGTATAGTTGAGATAGCTTTTTATGTAGATCTTTGGATGTTTACCGGAGAATTTACACGAGATTACATTCTTACATTGATGTCAATTTTTCGAAGCATTTATCTAATTCTAACAATTCGATGGATTTTTCATGAGAAAAAATGGAGAGCTTTGAATGACTCTCAATCTTCGAGAAACTCAATTTGAAGAGATCGATATTCTTTCAGTGGTACAATCCCACTTACAAAAGGAATATTTTCTCCTGTTCCATCATGTCGAATTCCAGACAATCGAAATTCTTTTCCTGGAAGAAGAGAAATTTGTTGACAACCCTGTCTTTTCTTTAATTCTTGAATTGTTTTTTCTATCATAATTTCAGATGTTCTCCAACATAAAATTACTGTGTAAGCTTGAGGATATTTCTCTCGAAGTTCCGAATAAGTTTTCTTCAGTGTTCCTCCAATCTTAGAGGGAAGATAAATTGTACTTACAATTCCGAGGGTAAACACAACAAGATAATCATACATTGTTTTTCTGGCCTCTTAGGACTTTCTATCTTGTCAAAATTGTTTAAACTGATTTTAATCAATAAGATCAAGATTCACAGTGTTAAGTAGACTTAAACATTTCTTAATTAAAGAAATGTTTCTTACACTTGCCCTCCTTGGAGGAATTTTACCTCTCGGACTTTATCTCAATCATCAACGTGTAGTTTCTTCATCTCGTGGACATCCCGCGCTTAAAAGAAAACGTTTGCAGAAAAATTCTCATAACAAAAGGTAATCCTTCGTTGGGTGGAACATCCTTCGTTGATTGAACATGCAATGTGTCATTTACACGCGTGTTTCAACCAGAAATCAATTACTTGGAAAGAGTTTAGATGCTCAAGAAAAGATCTGCCGAGAATGGGTTTGTAGTCATTTCCCTGAGTTGAAGATGGAGATTTCAGTGATCGCCGAAGCTGCTTCGGCATTCCGACAACTTCCACCGTTGTTGAGTAAAGTAAATATTATACATGGTTTATTCGTTTGTATTTCTGTAGATAGATATTCACGTAATCGAGAACTTGGCTACAATTTTGCATCTCAACTTGCCAGCCAGGGAGTTGTATTCATCTTTGTTCAAGATAATCTCGTGATTTCGAAAAATTCACTTGAAAAGGATATTGAAGAATTTAAAATGAAATTGTACGCCGCTGAACAAATGTCTCAAATTTTATCAAGAAGTGTAGGTAACGCACTTCATTATCGAAAGACTGAGCAGAAATTAAATGATCCGAAGACTGAAATTATAGCAGAATTCATTCATCTTTGTCGGACAGTTGATACGTCAGCAGAACAACTGAATAAGAGTATGCTTCGACTTTCATCTGATGCATTTAATTATCCAATTGAACTTTTCTTTGAAAATGTAAAAGTTCTTCGAATAAGAGAACCTCTTAGCTATTTTGAAATTTCCAATCTTTTGAATGCTTATCACATTGCTCCGGAAAACTGGAATGATCGAAATGTATCTAAATTCTATCATGAAAATTATCGACTTCCCTCACCTTCCGCATCACCCGAGTTGAACCCGCCCCAAAGGACCTTGAAACCAATGGAAATTGATGGTTAATCTTTTCCTCAAAAGGAAAAGAATATTGAAATGATTTGATTAAGTTGGTCTTATATTTTCGCATCCTTCTTCGCATTCTCCACTGGGTGACAATTGTTGTAAATCTTCTTGAACCAATATTCCAGCCATCTGTGAAATCGAGGAGAGTAATCGAGGATCATACAATTCTTTTGTTAAGAATTCGGTCCAAATCCCTTGATTCTCGATTCCAAAATAGACGAGAATCAAAAGTTTGTCAATTGGAGAAAATGAGGTATTTTCTGGGAGAAAAGGTAATATCTTAAATAACGAAGTACATTTGTAATAATCGTTACATTTTCGCAGCGCGAGACATCTGATACATCCACTATTTTTTACTTCAGCAAACAAGCTCCCATCAGATGAAAATGAGCGAGCAACAAATCCGGCGTTTTTACAAGATGAATTTTTAAGCAATTGCCGATAACAAATCGAATCGTTGACTAAAACTTTGTTTGCTTGAAATTGAATGTTATCAAGGGGAATCCAACCTTGATAACTCTGAATTGTCAATTGTTCAACTTTGAATGGAAAATAATCGGCGTTATCACAATCTTCCAAGCAGAAAAACAATTGTACAGAGAATTCAGAACACACATCGGATGCGTAACGAATTGCATTCATTGCGTATGTTTCAAGAATTGAAAAATGTCCACGTTCATTTCCCATCTTGTAATCTACAGCTACTTTGTCAAGATCATAAAATGTAAAGGAAAGAAAGAGTTTATCTACATTTCCATTAAATATACTTGAAAGTGCTTGTTGGAAACGTTCTTCGGAACTATCATAACTTAATTCATCTCGACTATAGCTCCATCGATCTCGACCATAACTTGATTCATCATCTGAATATTCCCAGGACATTTTATTTTTACTTACTTAAGTAAAAATCATTTTATTCTCTTCTCGGCGACCTTTGATGACGCGAACATTCATTTCCACATTCTCCAAATGAAAGGATTGGAGTTGTCATCATAAAAAACTCTTGAATTAAGATCAAGAGTCTTGGATCATATAAATCTCTTTTGAGGAAGTGAGAGAAAATGGTTTCTTCGGATGAAAGGCCAAAGAAGATACAAATTGCAAACTTCATTAGTGGAGTAAGTAGAATATTAGTTGGAATGTCAGGGAGAACTTCAATCAGTGCATTTGTAAGTTGATGATCAACAAAGGATTGATTATGTTGACATTTTGAACACTTTCCAAAGAAAAGGAGACATCCTTCATTTGCGTGACGAATCATTAAAGCTTGAAACCAAAACCTTTTGCAAGTTTTATTCTTCATCAAAGCCGAACTTTTTGAGAAATCATCAATGTAAATGGAATTCGATTGAAATTTAATTTCAGAAGAAAGAGGTTGACTACCCAAAATAAATAAACGACGCACCCGGAGAGAATAAAGTTGTTCAATGTTAACATCAATAAGATAAAGTGTAATATCACAGATACGTTCGTGGCAAAAATTTTCGATAACTTCGAAGCAACGTACAAACGAGTCTACTTTAATCTTTTTAAGATAATAACTTTCTCTACTTCCTGAACATCGTATCAACGAAACAAACAATGAGGATTTATTTGACCCGGTTCCGGAGGACCTTGTATCATGATAACGCACTCGAATATTAATACCAATTCGAAGAGTACAAAACTCATCCAGCCAATTTTGGAGTTTTTCTATTCTCTTTGATTTATACAATACTTTAGCCATTTTTCATGAAATGGTTGTTTTGATCATCATTAAACAATCAAAATCATTTTATTCTTCAAAACTCTCTTTGGTCCCTCCAAAATAAGGTTTGGCCATTCCAGATGAAATCAACCAGTCATTAATTGATCCCATCGAATCTGAGACTCTGGCTAAAAGACGCCCAAATTTCTCAATCTCGGGAAGTATTTCAACTTGAACGATTCGATTAAGAATACGGGCTCGGACTTGATCTCGAGCAAAAATGGCTTTAGCCTTAATCTGAGGATCTTTTGATTTAATCTCAGGCGTATCAACTCCTGCAAGCCGCAAACGAAATCGAGCTGGTACACCATTACAATAAGTTGCAATCCAAAATGTATCAGCGTCATAAACTTTGACAATTTTTCCAGACGTAAATCTTGGCAAGAAAGAGGTTGTATTCTCATAGCGGAGTTGTTCAAGATCAACATTTTTACCTTCATTTTGCTTTCCATCAACAATCGGTTGTTCCACTTCTTTTCGTGGTGGAGGTGAAGCAATCAATTTCGTTGAAATGCAACCCATTCTCTTCTTTTTTTCGAAAGAGAGATCTCTTTTTGAAAGAGTAATCTCTTTCAAATCATTTTATCTTTAAAATTAATAGAGGAAAGCAAATGGTTTCGGAACGCGAAGTTCAGCCGAAGCCTTTTGCGGGGCTACAGGACCTGCAGGTGAAGGATTCACTGGCGCAACCACCGGAGGAACTACGGCCACGGGGGCAAAATTAATATAACCAGCCCTTTGGGCCAGAAAAAGCAGCAACAAAATTGCCAAGATGACGATTGCAATAACCAACGGAGACATGTTTTAATTCAAAATGAAAAAAATCATTTATTTTCATTTCGAATTAAAATCTTTTGCCACAATTTCGCATATCGAATTACATCGGCCTTCTGGATATTTTCGTCTTGAAGTAGGGCTCGTTGAGTCAACCAGAGTGCGTCAATTCTTGAAGCTTGAAGAGTCAAAGATGAATCAAGGATCTTTACACCAATTGTGAGAGCAATCGGATTCTTGAATTGAATTCGATCTATTTTCTGGAGACCTTCTGAAATAGATGAGAACGGAATCAAAAATCCTTTGTCTCCACCAAAAGTATTATAATAAAGTCCAACCAATGTTTTAACTGTATCTTCCATCGAAAATCCTTGCTGAGCAGCTTTCCGATAAATATTGGCAAGTTTCTCTCCGGAATGTATCGAGTCGATGATGACTTCGGCCTGACCTTTTTGAGCTGGTCCGAGTCGCTCAAGATCTCGGAATTCAACTCCATATTTCGGTTGTAGATAATCTTCGTTATATTCATCGTCTTCCATCTCCGTTTTCAAAGAGTCTTTTTAGAGGAAAATTTAATTTATCTTCTTTTCAAAAAATTAAATTTCAGCTTTTTTGCATCGTCAAAACTAATCTAAATAGGATTAGTTCAACGTTCTCCAAAAGATTAGACTTTTGACTACCTGTTAAAAAATGACAGCTATTGAGGCACGAGATATTCCTCAAAAAGATAATAGGGAATGTTCCCATTATCTAATAAATAAAAATCGTTATTGTCGTCACAGAGTTAAGTTCGGTAGCTATGAATGTTACCAACATCGAAGTCATAAATTCGATCGTCCACGTGAATGTCCTATTTGTCTTTCGACAATGTATAAATATTGGCAACCTTTACAACCATGTCAACACTGGGTTTGCCCAGAATGCATTATTCATTCAGGAAAGCGAGAATGTCCATATTGTCGCGTGAGTATTAAAATTTCTCCAATCTACGAAGCAAGAATGAAACTCGCAGAGAAATTTCATCAGGAAGAGATCAAACGAGAACAAGAACGACTCTCTTTCGAGTTTATTGAAGAAGATCGAGTGAGAGAAGTGCAAGAAGTGATGAATATCGTTCTTGCTGCTTTGTTTGAATCAACTGAACATGATGATTCAGAAGTAATTCATTTTGATTCGACTCAAGAAGAAAATGAACATTATTCCGAATATGAAGACGAGTTTCCAGATGAAATTATTGAAGAACTTTAAGTATTTGATCCGGATGCGTCTTCGTGATCATATTTGGAAATTCTTGTGTTTGCCCAATAAAGATAATCTTAGCTGGACAAATCTCTTGAATTTTCTTTTCCAGTTCTTTCCCAGATAAAACAGGCAAAGGATGCTGGATAAAAATATGCGTGTATACGTCTCTTTTTATCTTTTCGAGTGCAAGTGGACCATTTGAAACTTCATGAAAGGAGTAACTAAATTGATGAAGTACATCTCGAAGAATAGGATTTGTCCCGATTAAAAGAATTTTAGTTGACTTTTGCTGATGGAAGGAAAGAGTGCAAACAGTTGGAGAAATCCATTTTCCATGAAAGATTTGTAAGACTCTTCGAATCCAACTTTTACGAAATTCATTTAATGATGTATACAAAGATTCTTTTTGAAACTCTTTGTAATCCCAGGTAAATGAGAAGCCATCTTTATTGACCTGAATCCCTCGTGGTTTGAAAAAGGAGAGCAACAGGTCCCATCTTCTTTTTCCAGACAATTGAACGTGTTCACATTCTTTCGAATCAATTCCATATTTCTTAAGAAGATCTCGAAGATGAAAAATTGTCTGATCTTCTTTAAGATGATCTTCGAAATAAGCAAGCAACTCCTTTGTTTCTGAATTATCAAGAGACGATATCCAATTGCCCATATCAGAAGGAAGTTTAATAATTCCCTCGAACGGCGAAGATGACTGAGCCATTTAATTGGACTAAAAGACGTTTAACCAATTCAGAAAGTCCGAAAGACGTTTAACCAATTCAGAAAGTCCGAAAGACGTTTAACCAGTCCGAAAGACGTTTAACCAGTCCGAAAGACGTTTAAATAAAAATTGATCTCTTCTTTCTCAATCGGAGAAAGAAGATGGAATTTATTCAGACAACCAATGTGCGATCCGGGCAGATTCGAAGTTTACTTAATTTTCCTGACGATTTGCTCGTATATCTTCTTACTTTTCTTTCGTCAAGAGATTTATTTTCTTTTCTTACTTCTTGTCGCCGGTTCGCTGCGCTTCAAAAGGAGATTATTTGGTTGTCGAAGATTGTGGTCAAACGTGAGCAGGATTTTAAAATCTTAAATCAACAGCGTTGGCTTAAAGAAGCAAATATCCATCATTGTGGAAATATCCTTCAATATATTTCTAAATTGCCTTCTCGAGTTAATCTTTTCGAATCATCGTTGTTTACTTTGTCATTTGAACCATATTTATCATTCCATTTTCATTGTAATATTCAACATCTATCTTTGAGCAATTCTCAGATAGATGGGAAATGGAATTTGTTTCCCGAGCTAATTTCTGTTCAAATACGAGGAGGAGTTAATTATGTCAATCTGATAGGTCTTGAAGAATGTCAAAAACTTGAACAACTTTCGATTTGGGAAAATACATCTTTTATTTCTCTGTTAAACTACAAATGTTTTCGCTTACCCAATTTAACACATCTTTCAGTGGGAGGAGCGATTGAAGAGGGATGGACTGTTAATTCTCCCCGACTCCGGTTGATTGAAGCGATAAATAAACCGGCTAATTTATCGATTTTTCCAAGATGTAAATTTAAGCAGCTTCATTTTTCTGGAATACAGGGGCAACCTCAACGAATATAATCAATCAATTTTGAGATCCCGTGGATCTCAAAAGTTTTCATTCCAATTCGGAAAAAATCTTTTTTCCTTCAACCAGAAAAGAATGTATACGAGGATACAAGGTTCAATTGCACTTTGTGAGAACCAGTCAAGACTAGACTTAAAATGGGCCGATAAAATCGGTCTCTATCTTGAAGATTCAAAGAATAAAGGCACTGGAGGATTTCTTTTTTATGAGAATGGAGAGTTTTGTTTCGGGAATGGAATTCTTCAGACGCTTCCGAAGAATATTCAAGTCGACAAGCAACGAGGTATTGTAATTGGATCAAAACTTAAACCCGAACTTCCAGGTTCAGTGATTCTTGGAGAAGATTGTGGAGAAGAATTGACATTTGGTACAGATTTACTCTTCTTTGGAAGAGGTGTAGGTCGTGGAATCATTGAAGCAAATAATCTCCTTGCCGCAGGTGCAGGAGCAATGAAATCTGCCAGTGCAATTGGAGACTCGATTGCACTTGGTACAGAATCAATGGGTGATTGTGATGTGACCGAATTGAATTTAGCAATGGGACAGAGAAGTTTATATCGTGTCGCAGGAAATTATAACATTGGAATTGGTATCAAGGCTGCGGAAGGTTTATCGAATGCATTATCAAATTCAAACTCGATGATTGGTCGAGAAGTAATGCGTGAATGTTCAGGAACATTTATTGATATTTTAATTCAGGGCAGCAAAGCTGGTGAAAAAATGGAGGGCAATCATTTTGAGTCTGTTTATATGGGTAATCACGCCGCTGCCAAGATGAAAGCTTCAATTGTAGCAATTCATAATCTTGGTCTCGGATCACACGTTCTCGAAGAAGCGACAAATGTTTCAGAATCTGTTGTAGCCGGAGCTTATGCAGGTAATAAGGGAGCAGGAATTCGTGCAACAGTGATTGGACCTCGTGCGGCCAGTGAAATGTCAGGTTTCTGGAGTGGAGATGTGATTATTGGTGATCGAGCAGGTGCTTTCCGATATTATTTCGAATCTTCCGAAGTAATTATTGGATCTGAAGCGGGTATGTCAGGTAGTGGAGTTTTCAACAACATGATGGGTAAGCTTGCTGGAGCTGGAATGAATGGAGCGAACAACAATTTAATGGGATCTTCTGCTGGTCAAGATATGACTGGTGATGATAATGTTGCGATTGCAGCATTTGCTGGACAAGGTGCAAGCGGATCTCGAAATATTCTAGCTGGTAAAGGTCAAGGTAGAGGTTTGATCGGAAGTGGAAATATTTTAGTTGGTGAAGGACCTGAGATTTGCGAACATCTTGATAACACAATTGGAATTGGAAATAAATTAAGATTGCGAGGTAAAAATGGAATTGCACTTGGTGAAGGATGTTTCTCTGGAGCGAGTGGTAAAATTGATGGTGATATTGGAATTGGTTTATTTGCTGGTCAAAATCAAAACTTTGGCAATGAGCCAAAAAAGATACTTGTGATGGGAAACTTTGCTGGTGCTGCTTATCCAAATATTCCCGATGGAGTTGATTCTTTTGACGTGGCCATTTTTGGTCACGATGCTGGAAGAACTGAAAACCAAATTTTCCAACATGCCGCTCTATTTGGAAATTCAGCCGGAAGTTTTGCCTCGAGAATTATACGTTCAGCAGTATTTGGTCCAAGAGCTGGTATTGGAATGGATGGAGAAGATTGTTGCTACGTCGGTCATCAAGCCGGATTCAATGTCAAAGGTGATCGAAACATTTTAATCGGAAATCTCGGAGAAAAAGTTTCAGTGCTCAATGATACTCTCGGTATTGGTATCGACAATCCAGTGATTCAAGCTGATCTCCAAAAAGGAAATGTGTTGACTGGTAAAGATAAACTTCGAACTGGATGGTCTGATGGACAAAATGGTCTTGGTCTTGTTGAAGGTAAAGCTCCAAAGAATCTCGACAGCGATCTTGCTGTATTGACATTTGAAAATGAACATCTCGTGTTGAGTGCAAAAGAAAGAAAGACGGTGCTCTCTTATCCTTACAAATTTGTCTATGATGGCGAAGTTACCGGATTGAAATATCGCCTCAATACTTCCATTGATGGAACGACATGCGTTTCATATAAGTTTATTCCTCATTCAAAATTGGAATACTACGCAACTGGTGAATTATTGTTGCATGTCGAAAACAAAGTTATTACCGTCTCACCATTGAATAACCCGAAATGGAAGGTTGAGTTTGCCGATGATGTAATGATTTTGTCTGCTCCTGGAATTGGTAAAGCAATTGTTTACTTTGAAGTTTATGGTCAACACATCGTTGAAAAAATTGATTAAATTTAGGTATGATCTCGGATGAAATCATCAAGAAAATGTCATTTGTAACGGTCACCAATACTCAACTGGTTCGACGAGATTTGATTCGAAGAGTTTCTCTCGATGAAAAGGAGAACAAAGTGGATGTCGATCTTGACACAAATTGCAGCTCTCAAACAGTCTCAGTCAAATTTGACACATTGAAAGCCGCACAGAAATCATTTGAATCAATTCAATCACAATTGAATGAGGAAGAGGAAGAAAGTGATGAAGAAGATGAAGCTGGGGGTGACCAAGCCGGAGGCAATGAAGATGACAAAGATCTTCCTTCAGTCAATTTGTGAAAGTTTAAACTTAAAAAGAAAAAATGATCTCTTTTCCCTTCGGGGAAACGAGAAAAAGAAGAATGTCTTTAACCAGTCCCGAAGGACGTTTAATTACTCTCCCAATTCAACTTGATCAGTCGGTCACGGCGGTAAAATATCAACAATCTACAACCATTCGAATTGAAGAAATCGAAAATATTTCTCTTGGACCCAATGCTATACAAAGATATCTCTACGTTAAATTAAAATCGGATCCAAAGGCGAAACAAATTGTTGGATCCACTGAAGAAATTACTGCTTTATATGCAACCTTAATTGAAACTTGGAATAATGCTCAAAAAACGAAACATTTTGTTAATCTCTGCGGACTGCTTGTTCCAAAAGAATGGGTAACTTCAGTCCAACTCCACTTGATTCAAGTCGAGGCGAATGGAGTTGGAGTTGTTGAAGAAAAAGAGAAAGAAAAAGAAATTGAATACCTTATTAGGATTAAATGGAATGACGATCTAAAAGTAGCTCAATCGGCAGATCTCAACTTTAAAACGAAAGAAGAAGCTTTGACATCACTTGATTTAATCCATCGAATTTTGATGTAAAAAAATTGATTTCCTTTCGAATGAAAGTATTATAAACACTTTTCAAGATGGAATCGAAGTATTCAAATTTTGTTACATTTACCGATTTCCCCGACTTAAGAACACTAGAAAATCTTAGCTTGACGATTAAAGAATCGAAAGAATATCGAGTTGAGGCAACAAAAGATAAAACGATGTATAATTTTACCTTTACCTCTGAACAAAAGGCAGTTGATTTCTATAAGTTTTTGAAAGGAGAACAAAAGAAGGGATATGATCTTCTCAACATTGCCGATAAATTTGTGATACCCAAATCAAAGTACCTTCGCCATGAATGTCGAAAATCGTATGATTACACTGCTACTAGTCCTTCTCATGCAACTCCAATTTTTATTATTCAAGTACATTATTTGAATTCAAAAAATGAAGAAGCACAATCCGATATTGATTTTTGGATGGAAGAATCGTTTGATCAAGCCAAGCAACAACTTCTTGCTGATTTGTCGAAGGCATAATTATGAAATAGAGTTGTTATTTCTTTTCCTCGAGAGGAGAAGAAATATTTAAATTTGTTATACAAGCATAAACAAAAACGTTTCGGTAGTGTTGAAGAGTTCAAGATCTTTATCTTCGTTCTCAACAACCGAAACAAAACATTTTTGATCAATATGCTCAAGAAATGCAGCAATAAGTTTAGGTTTCCGAGTAACATCAATGGCGATGAAATATTGATCCATAATTGTACCATCCTTTAGAAATAAATTTTTTATGTCTACATCCTTCATCTCAAATGAAGAATATTGCTCTTTCAATTCGCCGAGGGGAGGTAACCTTTCTAGCGACTGATAGGTTGAGCAAAGAAAGGCATTCCACTTGAATTCAGATGCTTCAATCCGTCTTGGATTATCCGTTTGCGTCCATACCAAACCTTTATCCAAGGCGCGAATAAACAAACTATGAGCTAGATAATTATTAATGCTCTTATTCCCATAACGGCGAAAATAAAAGACAAATTTTATACTATTTTGAATAGGAATATATTGGCCTTCTCGTTTGTGACTAATGCTATAATGGGTGGTATTAGATTTTAAATTGAAAGACACTTTAATTGCTAAGTATTCTTGGGGAATCTCCATTTAACCGTTTCTTTAAGAACGTTTAACCAGTTCTTTAAGAACGTTTAACCAGTTCTTTAAGAACGTTTAACCAGTTCTTTAAGAACGTTTAATGAGTCCCGGAGACTTTTAATTGACGAATTCTTAATTTCATCAACAATAAAGAGAAAAAACTCAATTTTCTTTTCCTCGAGAGGAGAAGAAATATTATTTATGCGCGTTGTATAAGAAGATACAAGAGGTCTTCAACTTTGTTGAAAAAGGCAAGATTCTCTGTATAGTCACCCATCTCATCTTGATCTTCAATCTCGTTCTCATCAGCCAAAACGTAATCTTTTTGGTTGAGAAGATCGAGAAGATCTCTCGTCAATTCGGGTTGCTTTTCGACATCAATTATGATGTGATATTGATTCATAATGTCATCGGCTTTTTGAAGAAATTTTTTCATTCCTTCATTCGACATTTCAAATGTAGAATATGCTTCTTTCAGTTCGTCAAGTGGAGGCAACATCGCAAGTGAGCGATATGTCGAGCAGACAAAAGTATTCCACTTGAACGTCGATTCATCAACCTTCTTCGATTCATCTTCTCGAGTCCACACCAGTCCTTTACTCACAGCAAGAGTGAATAGATTGAACGTCAAGTTATCGTTCTTATTTTCGTATCCACGAAGATAGCTTCCACAATTCTTATTTTTGTGTACTGGGACAAATTCTCCTTTGTCCTTATGAGAGATTTGATAACTCGCAACACGATCTTGTCGATCAAATGATACTTTGATTGCCAAATGATTTTGAGGAAGCGCCATATAGATAATTAATTGTAGACTTTTAAATTTCACCAGAAAAGAAGAGAAAAAAATCAATTTTCTTTTCCTCGAGAGGAAAAGAAAGATTACTTTTTATTTTTCATTCTTTCATTCGGTTATTCTTTTAACAATCCAAATAGTTTGTCTTCAAACTGGGCAAATTGTTTGTAGACTTCAGGATCACTGTCTCGATCAAGTTCCGCAGATGGCTTTTGTTGAAGAAAATCAAGCAAATCTCTCCTTTTCCAAATTTGTTGGGACAAATCAATCATCACAGTGTAATTTGCAAACAGATCCTTACATTCATCACCGTCATTTGCGGAAAGATATTCTGCGAATACTTTATCAGTCCAAACAAATCGTTTGAATTCTTCGCTCAATTGTTCCAATGGAGGAATATCTCCAACTCGATGGTATTTTGAAGTCAAAAAGAGTTTCCATTTGAACTTTGAGAGTGAAACTTGTTGACTGTAAACATCAAAAACCTTTCCTTGCTTCAACGCTTGAATAAAAAAGTCAATTGTTCGAAATTGACCACCAGTTTGATCTTGATATAGAACTGTCGAGACCTTTTGTTTTCCTTCACCGAAGGACAATTGCTTGCCTTCGGCATATCGGGAAACGCGATATTGTTGTATCATGTCATTGTAATCGCATTCAAGAGAAATGATAAGGCAATTTTTAACAAGTGCCATTTTCGGGAGGATCGATCTTAGTGGCGGATAAAAAGACGAAAAGATGAAAGAATGTAATTACTTTAGAAAAAAACTCAATTTTGAACATCCCTTTTTAAAATTGATTTTTTTCACTGCACAACTTAACGTTATTCAAACATTCACACATTTAAACATTTACATATATAAACGTAAAAAATCAAAACAATAATGACTCGCTCTTCTTCCGGATGCAATTGTGACAGTCAAACTGTCCTTTTGTTTGTTATGTGCATTTTGGTTTTCTTTGGAACTGTGGCCTGGTTTGTGATTAGCTGTCTTGTGGTTCACAAAGATAGCCAATTGCAACAGTGGGATCAATGTTTATGTTCTCCTCCTTTGAGTGATGTGAAATTCGAAGGCTCAGATTCAATTGCCATGCGATGGACTGGAAACTGGTTTTATCAGTGTGCAGACTCAAATGGAACCACCACAAATCAGTTTCCGGCACTTGAAGAATTTTGGAGAGTCGGAGGACAAACCCGAACAAAGGTTCAAAGTAACCTTGCCTCTGTTCAGTCTTCTTTGAGTATCACTTGTTACGTGAATCCGACTCGAGAGCATTCATTTACCAATCGAATTGATATTGTCGGCTGGGGCTTTTCTCTCACATTCAGCATTATTGCCTTAATCGTTGAAATCGGTTTCGTTATTAAAGTAGTTTTCTTCTCTTGAGAAGCAAACAATTTACCCCATTCGATCCGAAAACTGATTTTTTAGATGAGGAATTCTCTCATGATTAAAGATTCAAGTGATCACACAACAATAAGAGATGAGTAAGATGACTAAAATTTCTCTTTACTTCCTTGAAGGAAAAGATCGATTGGGTAAAATTGTGGTTGACAATGATGGTGAACCGACAGTTGTACCAGACCTCATCATCAATAAGGAAATATTTGACGTCGTTTTATCTCGGTTTGCATTGTGCGCCAAAAAGACAAAGCAACTTCAGATTGAGACGAGAGATCGTAATGACGACGACAATGATGATCACGAAACTTATAACCTTTTCGATCATGTAATGTATCGTTGGTTCAAAGCATCGAATGTGAACGTCAATTTTCTCACTTTCAAAGAAGAAGCTCAAGCATATCAAAAATATGTCGAGAATGAAGTCTCAACTGAAAAAGATTTGGCTAACGCCATTCTGGATAATGATCTTAAAATTCGAATCTCCATTGTTACGAATGTTCGATTTCCAATGTTTGCTTCTTATGAACAAATCATACGATCAGCGGGACATTTTCAGTATCCAGAATATGGAGGACAAAGAGAAATTGAAGGATTGACTTTGATCAATCTGATTTTATCCGACATTGAAGATCACTACACTGCTACTGCTACCGCTGCGAAGAATTAACTCTCCTCTCGAGGAAAGTTATTTTTACCATCCAAAAGGGAACCAATTAAACAAATTTTGAGTAAATAAAATACCCAAAGGGATGGAGTTATCAGATTCCGATTTGCTAAATTCAATTCGGCCAATCTTTTGGTTTCATCGGAAAGAAGCGTTCTTTCCACAAGAGGTTGAAAAGATGATTCAAAGTGCCGAGGTTTGGACTCCAACCGAAAAAGTATTATCTCTTCAAGAAGAGAAAGAGCCAGTTCAAAGATTACTTCGTTATTCAAATGGTTATTCACTTAAACACACCGAACTTGAAGGATCTCTTGATGCTCCAGTTTATGCACGAGTCGATCGCCGAGATCCACAATTTATTCGAGTTGTTTTCTTTCTGATATTCCCATTTAATGGAAATTTGAATGTATGTGGAACCCCGAGTTGCGGATGTATTTCCGCTGGAGCTCATCAAGGCGATCTTGAACGAGTTACTTTTCTTCTTGATCCAACGACGTATAAAATTAGTAAAGTTTACTTCGGAGCTCATGGCTCAAAGGATGGTTTGTGGCTGAACGGTGAAGATATTGAATATCAAGATGAATCTCCGGTGATTTATGTAGCCTGGAATTCGCATGCGTTGTATCCTCATGCTAAAACATGGTTCCGTTATTTTGGAACGGTGAATGACTATACCGAAAAAGGACAATTGTGGATTCCCCGAATTATTCAGATTGAAGAGGAAATTCCGGAATGGCAAAAAATAAAGGTTCATCTCGGCTGGCCTGATCACTCAAATTTTCCAGCGTTTCATTCGGCCTGGAATGAAGATCCGCCAGTTTCAACAAGTTGGTGGAAGAGATTTTTTGGATGCTGTTAAAAAGTTATAATAAATCTCGAGAGATTTATTAATCAGTATAACAATGCAACGATGCAGTAAAAGAAATCTTGCCATCGGTTACGGCGTGAACTCCATATCCAAATGATATCTTCTTTTCTTGAGCCCAATTGGCAATATATTTTTGTCGAAGTTTGTCGACAATTTTCTCGACATGTTTCATTTCGAGGAAAATTTTGTCGAAAGGATCAAGAGTAATAACTATTTCTCCGAGATGCATTCCTTTCCTCTGAATTGAACAAGCTCCTACACGAGGCATCAATTTTTCACCGACATCGTCAAGAATTAATCGACGAATAATTTGTTCTTCTTGTTCTATAATTTGCTGCGAAACTAAATTTTGTTCGAGAATATCATCGTAGATCTCTTCGAGATATTCTTTTTTCGCTTCCAGCAATGAACACCGGCGAGAAGTATAATTTTTAGACTTAGACTTATAAGCTCGACTAGCTTTCGCGTGAATATTTAGAGAATTATTCAAAACTGAATTCGAACCAAACATTACAAATCCTGATCCAAATAATCAACTTTTGATTTTTTGTTAAATCTCTCATAACAAAGACAGAAAAAATCAATTTTGTATATTAGTAGTTAAACGTCTATTTTGAAACTGAGATTAAAACTAAGACCAATAATAAAAGTTTACTTTTTGATAGCCTTGATTACTTTTTAACGGAGCCAATAGACTCCGGGAAAATTTCTAATATTGACAGTTTTTGGTGGTTTTGTATGTATCTTAAAAGATAAAATTTTATCATCTCTTTGTTGTGTAAGTGTAAAGAAATGTTCACAATAAACATAGATTACATTAAGATCACGATTAAGATCAATAATCCCAGCTGCATAATCGAAATACTTATCTTTCGGCAATTGAATAATTTTGTATGTTGATGAGTTCCCCATTTTATTCTTCTCTAAAACCAATCTTTGGCGAATTATTTTGATGTTTAATACGAAAATTTCTCTCTTAATTATTTAATTAAAGTCCATCCATATAAAGAAATGAATTCAACCGACAAAATTCGAATCTGTAGCATTGACCCCGGATTTCGAAATTGTGCTTTTTATGTCGAAGAATTCTCTCCAAATGATTTGCTCTACAATGGCAAGCGAATACTTTGGGAAGTGATTGATTTTGATGGGCATGGTGAAAGATATACTCAATTATTTCAGTTTCTTCTTCAACATTTTGCAATTTGGCAGTCTTGTTCAGCAATTATTATTGAACGACAACTTAACTTGAATCCGAAGGCCCAATTAATTCAAGGTTGTCTGTTTGGCTTCTTCAAATATCATTTTGGACCATTTAAACATATCGATCTTTTTTCAGCCGCAAACAAAACACGTGTACTTAAGGCTCCGAAAATGCCGAAAAAAGCTGATCGAAAAAATTGGGCAATTACTAAAGCTCTTTCAATCTTTGTCGAACAAAAAGATCATGACGGTTGCAAAAAACTCTCCGGAAAGAAGAATGACGATCTGGCCGATTCATATCTCCAGTTAAAAGCGTTTCGAAAATTGTCTGAACTTTGCGCTGCAAATTCTCCATTGTAATGAAATCGTGAAATCACCTCGAAAGGTTATTTCTTTTCTTTACTCACTCGATGTCGATAACCTCGACGAATAGTCCATCTTCTCAACAATGGTTTTGAAGTTCGAATCATAAGTCTCTTCGCGGTTACACAAGGAAACAAAGGTGAATGCATCCGCATCAAAACTTTCAATACTTGAGTAAATTGATCGTATGGCATCCCGTCTTTTTAACAATTTGTAATTCTTCGAAAAGAATACAAAAAATAATTCATTTTTCGCATTTCAATTGATGGAAATTATCTCCGTTTTGGTCCGAGTTGAAGCAAATCAAGTCGAATCAAATCAAAGTCTTCAGGTCGAATGCGAGGACGACCTTTGCAAATAAAGATGTAAATATATCTTCTCCAAATTCGTTTCGTTTTTTCTCTTGTGTAGTTGAATCTTTTTGCTACTTGACCAATATCTTCATATGGATGCTCGATCACATAATCAAAAAATTGTCGAAGTTCAGCTTTGGTCATATGATCGACATTACGAAGATCTGCCTGATTGTAAAGTTCTCTCATCAACTTTGGACTAAGTGTGAGATTAAAGTCTCTTAAAATTTCCTTTCGAAAGAAATTCGCTTCTTCTCGAGACTGTTCTTCGCGACTGAAAAATTCAACCACACGCTCAATTAATTTCGGAGAGTATTTGTATGAAATACCTTCATACTGGAAAGCTGGTAGCAAAGTGTGGTTTTGAATTGCAAATCGAATCATATATTTCATCTTTTGGCGAAAGGTGATTTTTTGATCAGATTTCGCGGAAAGTTGAACTCCAGGTTTAAAAATATTATCTTGGTCTGATTCTCCAGACATTTTCGATTCTTGATCACTTTCTTCTTGCTCTTGTCGATCTTGCTCTTCGTGTTGATCAATATTTATTGACCGAAATTCAGATGGAATTTCGTACTTTTTCCCCATTTCCCGTTCAACGGTGTGGAGATTAACTGAGAAATTACGAACTGTTTCTTCGACCCAAGATTCCATCGTTAAAATTGAACTGTTCAAAAAGAATCAAACAAAAAACTCAATTTTCATTGCTCTTTCTCTTTCGAATGGAAGTTCCCAGTTTGATTCTTGGTATTTTGTATAATATCCTGAGTTTAACTTATCGATTGCCTCAAATATTCAAAATGATTCGAACTAAGAAAGTTCGAGATATTTCAGTCAAAATGTTAAACATTCAGTCTTCAAGTTACCTCGTATCAATTGCTTATGGAATAATCGAAAATGATTGGGTATGGATTGTTTCTTCTTCAATTGCCTTGTGTCAAAATATGATTATTTACATTCTTCGATGGAGATATCTCTCTCGGCTCATCTCAAATAATTCTGAATTTTTCTGTGACAATGGTGTCCAGACCGATGTAACTTTTGATAATATCGTCTTGCATGTTGAAACAAATGTTCAAAATCGAGACAATGTTGAGTGAATAAAAGGCGGAGTAAACGATATCTGGAAAAGTAAATTGCATGTTCAACTGCTTTGTAGTAATAATCTACAGGAATGGAAGGAATTTCTGCCCACATTTCAAGTTCGAGTTTACAAAAAGTAAATTGCCCATACTTAATTGCAATCTGAATTGCTTCGAGTGATGAAATGTATCTTCCATAACGAAGAGCAAGAAGAACGGCTTGAATTGATCTTCGGCGATCGGCCATTTCCAAACAAGTATCATCATTGCTAGATCGAATTTTTTCGAGTAAAGCTTGATGTTGTTTCCTTCTTATTCTTTTCGTGGTCTTTTCTTCAAGCAATTCTTTAACAAACTCAATTGAATGTTCAACAGCAAAAATAATTTTCTTTACTTCTGGTTTACTTTTGATCTCTAATGTTTTAGCGTTAGCAACTTCGATGATTTGTTGAACACGATTAATCGTTTGAGGGAGATATTTATCCATTTGTGTAATAATCTCGAAAAAGTTCATTTTATCTCTCTTTTCGAAGAGAGATAGATCATTTTTTCGAGATTATTATATCAGTCAAAGCGGTTAAACATCCCTTTGGATTGTTACTTACGTGTGTGTACTACCCAAAAGCGTCTATATGTACCACCGGTATTTTTGTCAGCAGCTGAATAACAAGGTTGATATTTGGAATTAAGTTCTGTATTATCATAACGTGTCCACATAGTTCCAGAATCTGTCAATATTTGTTCGATATAGGATGCTGTGGGACGAGATCCCGTACCGTTCAGTGCCTGATCCGGCTTATGAACATTGTCTTCATTAACAAAATTAACTTCTTGAATAGTTTTATCAATAACAAGAGTCTTTAAACATAAAATATCACAATGGGCTATACAATTCAATATCGATTCTTTGGGAGTTTTAAGATGATACAATAATCCCCAATGAATAATGATATCATATTTTTCGTCATATCTCCAAGTTGTATCATCACAATCTCCTTCGATAAATGTCAGATGCGGATATTTAGTTCTAGCAAACTCCAAATTTTTCTTTGATCCCTCTACACCAGTTATATTCGCTCCTAAATTATGAAACATTTGAGTAATTCCACCTTGATAAGATCCGAGCTCGAGCATTTTCTTTCCCTGAAAGAAATCACGTCCCATTAAATTAATGAGAAAAAGTACCCTATTTAATTGCCAGTTGATATAGCCTTCGTCAAAATGGAGACCTTTTGTTATATTCATTATATTTATTTTCTCTTCGGCCATTTTTAAAATAACAATTATTTTTAAATACAAATCATCATGATTTTGCCCCTAAATATTTCCCGCAACAAATACATTTACACAATAATTTTATTGAATAATCTTTATATCCAGGTCAAATTTATTATCTCTCTTCGAAAAGAGAGATAATTTTCAATGTTTTAAACGTCTCTTTAAGACTGGTTAGAAGTACATTAATTGTTGAGACTCGGATGAACTTACAACCTTATTTATTTGAATTTCTTTCTCAAGTTTACCAACATCAACGTATATCTTTGACATACCTGTTCCAACTGGAGGAATTTTACCTGTCATGACACAAGCATCAATCGTTGCTGTACGATCAACTTCAGATTGATAGACAGATTGTACCAAGTTTTTGATAAATTCCTCAAATGAAATCTTCGACAACGGTTGATATCTTTCAAGCGTCATACCATGACGATTAATTGCCATTGGATATCCATCTTGTGTAATATTTCTTGCAATCAATGAAATATGTGCAGGGTGAATAAAAGAATCGTTTTCACACATTACTCGTGTCAATTCTTCAACTAAAAATTGTGTTGTTGCCTCAACTCCGAGACAATCGAAAATGTCCCACATATTATCGTTTTTCGTTTGATAGGGATCTGCATCTTGATGTGATAAGAGTGAAATCAAAGATCCTCCATTACCTTCATATGACCATTCACCATTCGTTTCTTTGAAATATGCAGCTTCAACGCCAGGAACTCCGGAGATATGAATCTTTTCTAAATTTGCTAATACGATCTTGTAAATATATTCTTCTTCAACCGATTTTCCTAAGCTAAACTGTGCATTTGTCTCGAGATTACTTGTATCAACAATGACTTTCAAGACTGGGGGGTTAACATGAGGGCGAAATCGAAATTGGAGAGATCCAATTTGAGAAGCAATTTTATTTACAATATATTCCAGAGACAATCCGTTTTTGATCATTAAAATGGTATCAAGATAAAAGGTTGCACTCCATTCTTCAGTTTGAATCGGTTGTTCAAACAAAAATGCAAATTGATGTTCCCAAGCTTCCGGTTTCTGCTTTTGAATCACAGGTCTTCGAATTAGATCTCGAAAAAAGACTGATGGAAGTCGAATATTCTTTTTAAGCTCTTTAACAGAAGAAAACTTTTGCCGAGGAACGAAATGAAAGCTGACAATTTTTGGCGATTGACTGACGTTATACAATTCAGTAATTCGAGAGAGACCTGCTGAAATATTTTTTTCTAAACCTGATGTATGAAAAGAACTCAAATTGTTTTGAGTCAAAGTTTCCATGGTCTGACTCGCCCAAAGACCAACTGGACTACCAGGTTCAGCCAGAGAACGAAAATAAATCTTACATATCGTCTCTTTGATTTTAGGGATAGTTTCGGGATACACTTTTCTTTCAAGTTGTGGAAAAAACATATCTCTAACTTTTTTTAGGTGATGAGCACGAATCTCGGCTTTAAAAAATGATGGTACAGGAAGACTTTGAATGAAGTCTTCTTTTTCCTCATTCGTGAGGTATCTCTTCATGGATATTTTTTCAATTATCCAAACAAAGAAGTTTCAATTTTTTTACAACAATCTAGACTGATTGAGAAATTGTTTGAATCCTTTTACATCACGAGAACCGTTATATTCTTGAAATTTACCAGAACGGAAGAGGATAAAGGTAGGAAATCCTCCGAATTCAATTCCATTTGCCTTCAAAACCGAAATCATCATATCAAGCGCCGCCTTTTGTTCAGGCTCATTTGGCAAACCGTTCGAGTTAAGTGCTGCGATCACAACTTTTGAATCATTCCGATTCAATTCCTGAGCCAATTTAATATATTCCGGCTTCATCTTTACACAATGACCACATCTATCTGAGTAGATAGCAAAAAAGATTGCTTTTCCTTGTAATTGTTTAGAAGACGAATAAATATTGCCCTGAACAATGTTTTCTGTTCGGATATGTGGAATTTTGAGAAACTGATCTTCCATCTCTTTCCGAGAGGGATGATTTTTTTAAAATAATTTTTTATCAATTATTTGCATCGATTTGTCGGTAAAAAAATTTGATGGGTAGTAACCCTAAAACAGATATTTGTACAACTTTTCAAGGTATAGTTATAGGCAAAAAAATTGATGAAAAAAGGCAAAAACTCTCGAAAAAACATCCCGAAATGAACAGCGAAAACGGCAATTCATTTGATTTCGAAGACAATCAAATTGAAGAGAAAGAACTGTCTCTTCAATTTGAAGGACTTTCACTCGAACCTACAATTGAAAAGTTTGAAAAATCGCCTAAACAAGAGAATGATATTCTTGATGTTTGGAAAGTCATCAAACTCTTCTTTCGTGATCGAGGACTCATGTTTTCAAAGATTGAATCATACGATTACTTCCTTGAAAATACTGTTCGAAACGTGATTCAACAAACCAAACCAATTCAAGTCTATGACTCAAAGACTCAACAAATCTACAGTTATAAGCTTGGTAATGCCTATTTCTTTTCCCCAGCATTGACACCAGATCAATGTCGACAGAGAAATATGAGTTATCTTCTCTCGGTTCATGCAGATGTCACAAGAGATGTTTATCTCCAATCTCATGCGCATGTCGGCCGTCAGGTTTTCCCGGCTCAAAAAATCTTCACAATTCCATTGATGCTCAAAAGTAAATTTTGCCATCTATCAGGAAAGACTGAAGAAGAGCTTGCAAAACTCGGAGAATGTGAATACGACAAAGGAGGATATTATATTATCAATGGAAATCATCGTTGTACAATTGTACGAGAACGAGATCCTTACAATCGAGACTTTATCCGTCCTCCACCAACATCTTTTACAGCAATGATTGAAGTTAGATCTGTAGTCATCAACAATACAAAACCTTATATTTTGAGTTTAAAAGTTAAAGCAGACAAAACAATTGTCACTTCTGTACCTTCATTCAGTAATGATATTCCAATTGGAGTATTTTTTCACACGCTTGGTTTCTATACCGGACTGTGGAAATTTGAGGAAGATACAACTCAGAAAATGAGTTTGATGATTTGCGATGATTCACAAGACTATCAAGTACAAGATTGTATTCGTCAGATGATCAATACATTCAATGCACAAAAAAGAGATATTTATCAGATTCTGATCGGAAATATTAATCCAAACGTAACCAGTGATAAGCATCAAGATTTTCTTCGAGAGTTGTTTCAGTGTTTAGTGTTGGCTCATGTTCCAATTAAACTTCGTCCCTTTTATCTTGCTTATATGATTCGCAAAGTAATTCTTGCCTTTTTGGGCAGATTGCCTAAAGATGACCGCGACAACTTTGCAAATCGAAAGTTTGATACTGATGGACCTTTGCTCGAAATGCTTTTTCGACCATTGTTTGAAAAGTATTACAATGAAAGAATGGTTAAAGAACTAAATTTTCATCCTGCTGCTTATGAGAAGTTTACCACTGATGAAAGTCTGAGTAAATCAATTCATAATGCAATGAGCACGGGTAATTGGGGTGTTCCGGGAACAGGTTATACAGCCGAAGGTATTTGCCAAGCAATGGTATTGAAAAACCATATGTCAGCGATTTCTCACACTCGAAGATCATCGGCAACTTGTAGTTCAAAATCAACTGCAGTAGATATTCGTCTGTTGCATAACAGTCAGTGGGGTATCACAGATCCCTCTGAAACTCCAGAGGGTGAAAAAGCAGGTATTATTAAAAATCTCGCTATTCTGGCCCATATTACAACACCAGTTTCAGAACAACCCTTGGTTGCAGTTCTAATACGAATGAACGTTGATGAATTCGATCAACAAATGTCATTTGAAAATTGTCACCAAGCTAAAGTATTTTTGAATGGCGCGCTGATTGGAGTTTCAGAAAAACCTCATCAGCTATTAAATAAGCTAAAGAAAGCTCGTCGAGATAGCCTCTTTCATGGAGAAATCAGTCTCTCTTATCAAGAAAAAATCAAAGAGTTTCATTGTTATACAGATGGTGGTCGTTGTATGCGTCCACTATTTGCATGTGAAAATGGAGAGCTTCTGATTAAAAGTGATCAAGAAGTCTCTGGAAAAACGTGGTATGATCTTCTTCGTGAAGGTAAAATAGTCTATGTCGATAAACTCGAAGAACAAACATCAAATTTGGCTCTTTATCCAGGTCAAGTTGATGAAAAGACTCACTATTGTGAAATTCATCCATGTACTATTCTTGGAGTTTGTTGTAGCATAGTGCCTTTTCTCAATCATAATCAAGGTCCTCGTAATATCTATTCGGCTTCAATGACTAAACAAGCTGTTGGAATTTGGTCAACTATGTTTTTGACCCGTTTCGAAACAACTTCCTATCAATTACATTATCCTCAACGAGCTTTGATTAGTACCAAAATGAGTGAATATCTCGGTTACAACGAGTTACCATCTGGTATCAACGCGATTGTGGCGATTATGAGTCAAGGTTGGAATGTTGAGGATAGTATCGTCATGAACAAAGCTTCAATTCAACGAGGTTTATTTGTTTCAACCGTCTACAAGGTGATCACAGAAGTTGAAGAGCTTGCAAAGAAAATTTGCCCTGTTGATCTTCTTAATCCAATTGAAACTATTAATCGAAACTACAATTATCTCAAACTTGGTCCAAACGGAATTATTCGTAAAGGTTCAACTGTTTGTAAAGGTGACGTTTTGATTCGTAAAATTGAAGAAAAGGAAGAGAAAGGCAAACCAAAACAACGACATGATATTTCAGTTGTACATCGTCTTGAAGAAGAAGGATTTGTTGATGATATTCTAATCACTACAAGTTCAGAAGGCGCCAAATTAGTCAAAGTTAGACTTGGTTTTATTCGCAATCCGTTAATGGGTTCGAAATTTGCCAGTGTTCATGCACAAAAAGGTACACTTGGAATGATCATGTCAGAAGTTGACCTTCCATTTTGCGCTGATGGTAAAAGTGAAGGGATCCGACCTGATATTATCATTAATCCGCATTGTATTCCGTCTCGTATGACAATTGGTCAATTAATTGAGACGGTGTGCGGCAAAGCTTCCTTGTGTACAGGAGAAAACTACGATGGATCTCCTTCTTTTTCAGAAGATAAAAGTTATATGAAGAATTACATCGATATGGTTGGCTCAAAACTAGTTCAACATGGTTTTCAACGTCATGGAGACGAAATGATGATTTGTGGAAGAACAGGCGAATTATTACCTTGTTCCATCTTTATTGGTCCGACTTATTATCGAGCATTGACTCATTTTATTCAAGATAAGCTTTCAGCTCAGTCTCTTGGACCAAAGAAGTTTGTAACTGGACAACCTGTAAATTCAGGGCGAAAGAACGGTCCCGATCAAGCGGCCATTCGTTTCGGACAAATGGAAGATGATGCTCTAAATTCTCATGGTGCTGCCTTTGCGCTAAATGAAAGAATGTTGGAAAGCAGTGATAAATATGAAACCAAAGTTTGCAGCGTTTGTGGAACTTATTCACAAATCAAAAAATGTAAATGTCTCAATGCGGAGTTAAATCCAGTCAAAATTCCTTACCCTTTCAAATTGCTTTCGGAGTATGTTCGCGCAATGGGTATTGATTTGAAGGTTGAAACTGAACCAATTGAAGATCCACTTGAAGACAGCGCAATGAATTAATTTTTCTTTCCTCTCGAGGAACGAAAATTGATTGAATTTTAGTCTTTTTGAATTAAAACAAAAAGACTAAAATTAAAAATAAGAATTGAATTAACAATGTCAAATCCTGAGACTTCTGCTCCTGAGACTTCTGCTTTTAAGATTTTTGAAAAGGGGGGGGGTGGGTGCTCTAATGCCCAAAGGATGGGAAGAAACACAAGAATTTATAAAACGAACGTGGGAAAATTCGGATGAAGAGAAAAAAGATATGACATCTTCTCAATTAAGAAGCAAATTTCTGAACTGTGCTAATCAACTAGTGATTCGGAAAGATGATTTTAATTCTGCTTATGAACATCCAACCGATTATTCAAAAGTCAGAATTCGCTATTCTAGCAGCGTTAGCATCGAAATGATGACTATTGATATTGATGTTCCTAATGGTAACACGAAAGAGGTTATTTGGAACATTTATGAACAACTCAGTGAATAATTTTATCTCCTTTCGAGGAGAGAAAATACTTTACGCTTGTTGAGTCGCAAGTGGATTAACCATTCCAATTCCATTTGGCATACCAAGTACTTTACCCAACTGTTTCGATAAGTCAAACGAAGTATGTTTTTCAGCTTTTCCTTCGGCAATGTCATCTTTTTCTTGTCGAAGTCGATATCCAGGCCAAGAAAACTTAATCGCATTTCCCCACATGTCAGCAATATTTGAAAACATGTCATCTTTGGATGGCAAAGGTCGACCGCTATTGTAGGTTGATTTATGCCAATCTTTGAATGAAACATACATTTCATTAATATTGACTGTTCCTTTTTCATCGACAATGATACGTTCATCAATAAACTTACTGTAGACATCTTGAGATCGTCGATATTTTTCACCTGCATCAGTGACACAAGCAGGCTCTTTGATCTTAATCGGAATCTTCTTCAATCGTTGAACAAGCATCCAAAATAAAGGTTCGACCATATGCTCAAATTTTTCACCCAATAAATCATCTCTTGGAAAGATTCTCTTTTCAAATTGTTCGTCTTCGGAAACTGGTGCATTGTAAGCAAATTTACTCCCAAACTCAATCACACGAACTCGATTCCAAAAAGCAAGATCATTATTGGTGACTTCAGGAAGATCATTACAAATCATGACCATCTTAAATAGAGGGAGCATTTCTCCACCATCTTCATACAAACCTCGAACAAAGATACGATCGTTACCCGAATATTCCTTAATCGCTCCAGTATTGATTCGATCTTTCTTATTTGGTTCTTGTGTACAAACGAGTCGAACACCTTTATCAGTTCTGGCAAGTTCAGGGCAGGCTTGACCTGTTTTGGGTTTATCTCCGACAAAAAGAGAATTTGGCACTTCTTTGCAATATTCGCCCAACATCTTCGAAAACAGTTCCATAGTCATAGATTTACCAGCATTACCTCTTCCGGTCCAGAAATAGACATGTTTACGTTTGTTGCCACCAATCAATACTTCGGCCATTCGATCAAGGAAATAATCTCGAAGTTGATCATCGACTATAACTTTTTCAAAGAACGTTTGAGTTTCAATCACCCATGGATCATTTTCATTATATTCTCGAAAATAAATCGGCAATTGATGGTAAATATAATCATCGGCTCTCCCTTCACGGAATTTATGTTCTTTCAAATCGTAGACTCCATTCTTGAGCCCAATTAAATATTTGTTTTGACCAAGTTTACGAAGAAATTCTCGATCATAAAAGACTTCAGCGCATTCCTTCATAATTGAATTCTTAAATGAATTGGTTTTCAACTTAATGATTAAATCGCTGACCATTTTGAATTTCGCCATAATATCTTTGTTTTTGCCCTCATTTCCGATATTATTTGAATTATCGAGAAACTCGCCACTCTTTTTGTAGTACTCTTGTGCCAGATCATCAGAAATTTTCTTACTCAGTTCAATTCCCTCTTCGCATGGCATCCAATGATGATCTCGATACTGAAACCAAAGGTTCTTTTTCTTTGATACGCAAACAAACTCTTCGGAATATTGTTCATACAAAGCTTTGGCTAAGTCGTTATGAGTTCTTGACATACTGGCTTCATCCATTCGGGCTTCAAAACGAGTGCTCATCAATGCGCGATACTCCTCAGGAGAATCTTCTTTGGCAAATTGTTTCAGTCGACCAATTTTAAAGTTTCCGATGTACATTTTGGCCCAACGCCTCATATTATCTGCATCATTAAACTTCTCAGGACAATTCATTGAAAATTCGTTCCATAATTGCAATCCTTCCTCTGAACCTTCACTAATTGATTTCAATACCCAACCAACTTCTATCCATAAATCATGATTTTCAGCCCGTTCAGCACTCAACAATGGGACAAGCTCGCGAGCCAATTTCATTCTCTCTTCATAGTCAAGATCGGGTTTCTGATTACTATTCTTCTTGTCTTGATAAACTTCAACACCAACGTCCCGGGGGTCAAAGGTAGGAGCTATTTCAACTACTTTCCGATAAGTTGGATTGACGCTAAAAATTCTTGGATAATGGTAAGCTCGGTTTTGAGAAATATCAATCGGTCTTTGATAATGATCGAAGAGTTGATATCCTCGAAAAGCTTCATCGAGAGATATTTCAACACCATTCATTCCAAAGGCTCGAGTCACTTGATAAAATCCAGAATATTCGTTTTTCCTTGATCCATACATCATCCACGGCTTCGAATGGTGCATCTTCTTCGAAATATCTAACACATCACTTGAAGTTCCAAATCCAAGACTATGGAAAATTCGCATTTCATTAACTTTATCTACAACACGAGGGATAAGATAAGTATCCATCATAGACTTTTCACAAAAGTAGTTAATGAAAGCTAAATGAAAACCTGATTTCAGATAATCATCACTAATATAAGGTTTCTTCTCAAGCAAAATACAAATTGCATAATTGTTCTCAAAATCACGAGTCAATTGTTGCATTACAAATTGATAAGCGGCAATTACTTGTCGAACTTGAAGTTCTGTATAAATAGGGGGAAGATAATTGTATGTAATCATTCCTTTTTCATCGACTTGTTTAAAAGGAATGACATTTTTTCCTTCATTATCCGTCTTGTACTTTTCTTCAAGTTCGAGTAATGTTTTCTTAATATCTGCATCAACAACTAACATGGAATACTCTTGAGGCATTTCTCCCAATCCGGACATCATATTGGGAATATCATTTAGCCTCTTACAATACAATTTCATTAATTCTTCGAGTTGAGCACGATCAAAAAGGTAACGTCCTTTTGGTCGAAGAGTGCTAACGAAATTGTAATGGGTCTCACGATCATCGGCTCGATGAGCTTGGATAAAGGCTGAGAGTACCGAGTCCATTTTAGTTACTTTAAATAAAAATTAAACAATATCAATTTTTTTTAACAAAGAAATGTTCGGATTCCCGAAATACGATACACTTGATTTGGATTACCGGGTTTCAAATATCGGTGCAAACAAATATTATGAACAACGAATGGCACCGAGAAACGACAAAGTCGATATTGGAGAAGTGATTCAAAACTCCGAGAATCATGATATGTCGGAATATATCCGTAAGTTTCCGAGGGCGAATAATCCTGCTCAGGGAATGGGTCAAGCCGGTAGTCTATATTTGAATCAAGAACTCAAACAGCCTTCAGGTATTGGAAAAGGAATAATTGCAACCGATCCATTTAGTCAACCTCCGGGAGGTTGGCATTACCAAATGGAGGGAAGATTGCCGATGGATTATTATTCGCAAGAACCTCGTCCTTTGACATCAGTGTCTTTTCCAACTGAAACTCCTTATGCCGATATTAATCATCCGATTCATCCAAGTCAAATTGCTTTGACGTCAAAAAAGATTGTGACTACTGTTGTTCCTTCGGCAGTCTACACCAAGACTGATCGTGTTGAAAAAGGTGTTAAACCAAGTATCACTTACAAACCTTATTCAGCAATGGAAGGTGTAGTTGCTCCGACAGAGGAAACAACTGCGACTCGTGTAAGAACAATTAAGTATATTCGCGATAGAGATTTGATTACATTGATTACACCAGTTGCCAAAACAACACTTTCTGATGGAGAAATAACAGTTCCCCTCAAACTCAAAGATCCAATGGCAGTTGCAATGGCAGCTGCTGCTCATTCAATCCTCGAGCTACCTTTCCAAGGAAAGACGATTAGATTGAAAGATTATACTTGGACTGTTAAGCAATCAGCTCCAACGGCAGTTGTTGAATTGGTGATTGAATCAAAGACGAAATTGAAAGACAAATATGATCTACAAGTGACAGTTAATCCTTCGGCAGTTAGTAATGTTGAAAAGTATGACCATCAAGAACTTGCACTACTTGAAAACAAGATGCCCGAAGTTTCAATGGCTGACGTTCCAATTAGCAATACAGTCGAATATCTGGCTTATACTGACCCAACTTATGGAATTAAAAATCGCTATCATTATTCGGCTCCACAAACGACTTGGAATCTTCCAGGTGATGATGTTATTCCTGGTGTATCCCATTTGTTTGAAAGTAAACGGAAGATTGCAATCGGTGCCGATCCAGTGATGACTAATCCTTATGGCCCACCAGTTTTATATGGTTAAACATCCTCAAGGTCCTTTTGAGAGTTAAACATTTTTCAGTCTACTTAAATGGAAATCAAGTCTCGAATTCATGATCCAGCTCAAATCGAAAGATTTGCTCAATTGATTCAATCTTCATCTACCCTTCAAGTGATTTTTACCATTGATCGTGCGAAATATGGAGGAACAAACAAAAAAGAAAGATTTTTACTGTGCAATTCTTTGACAGCCGAACAATTTCGAGAAGAAGTTGAACTGCTGAATTTTGCGCTCCGAAATGAAACTGGGCATTTCGCCTTTTATTCAACTACTAACGGAAGAAGTAAAGATGAAGCTGAACGATTACTGTTGAAAAGATTTATGTCTCGTTTCGTTGATAACAATCAAACTCGCGAATTAGATCGAGAATTGATCTCTGCAGTCAGGCGATCTTCGGCAAAAACCGAATGCCTCTCTTTTGATCTTGATGATAAAAAGGATCTTCCCGAACTCCTTGAAGATCTTAAAGTTGAAAACGTTCCTCCAACTATTATTGAGACCCGTGGAGGATACCATGTTCTTGTCTTTGAGAAATGTTCAAGTAATTTACTCAAAAAGTGGTCTCGAGATAAGAAAGTTCATCTCGGAGACATTGATTGCCCAATTCCAGGTACACTGCAGGCTGATTTTCCGGTTAAATTTATTTAGTGATAATTAATTTCTTTCTTCGAAAAGAAAGGAATATTTCTAACTATGCTCTTGGTCGAATTCGAACCACTCTTCTTTGATCTGGAGATCTTAAGGTAAGCATCGAAAGAGTATCTCCATAAGGCAAATAATCTTGCTTTTTCGTTGAAGAATGCACAGGTTCCTTTCGATAGCTTGATTGCTGTGTTAAGAAGGGAGATGGAACAGGCACGTTCATCTCTTGAGGAGACAACTTAACAATTTGAGAAATTGGTCCTCGGATGTAAAGTTCCCAGAAAAATGTTTTTTGGTAGGTATTTAATCCTGGAATTTGATTACCCCACTGTCGTTGAGGATGATCGCTCACATCATCAAAGAAAAGATGAAATTCATCTGTTCTTTGTCCATCCTCGAGAAATGTACGAGAATAAAGATGGAAGTATTTTCCAGAAACATCTTTTGCCTCCGAAATCAGGGTTTTTCTTCTGCTATTCGAAAAGAAGAGATGGAAAATATCAAGTAGTTCCTGATTTGCAGACTCAAGTGAAATGAGCATCTTTCGAGATCCACGTTCAATCAAATAGAACAACATTGATGAATCTTTTTTGACGAAAATGTCGGGAGCTTTGAATTTTTCATCTCCGCAGAGAGAAAAAATCATTTTTACTTAAACGTATCTTCAAGACTTATTGAAGTGGTTAAACGCCTTCGGATTAAAGTAAAAATATTTACATTCCTGATTGATATTGAAATATTTCTTCAACATCACTAATGTTTGTTTCATTTCTTCTGTTGGGCAAATATGAAAGTTAATATTCTCTGAGAAGAGACCGAAAACATAATGTGGCCGATTTTGAGGACACATATAGTTTGGTGCCGGAAGTAAACGAAGTTCCCATTCTTTGATCAAATGAAGCAAACCCGGAAAATATTTTTCTATAGTTGCATCACCGATCGAATCGCGCCGATTAAATATTGGCTGAAGTTGAGCTATTGAAAGATGATATTTGCTCTCATTCTTCGGAGATACAGAAGATAACAAATCTGTTTCTGAGATTAAAACTCCGTAGACAGTTTGAAACTTCATTAGTTTATTTTTCGAACCAATATCACAAAGTAAAAATCAATTTTGTAATGATGAAGCAAAATTGATTATTTTTTTCAATCTTAAAATCGTCTTAATCAACTAAAGGAAGTTTATCATGGACCTTGTTCAGCAAAAACAAGAGTCATTTCAAAATTCCCTCTTTTTAGCAATTTCGTTCGAAAAGCTTGTAAATGAAGCCAAAAAGAGCGAATTGTTTAGCAGTCATCAAATTGAAGATCGGACACATGGATTAACTCTTGTTTTATTTGATAAACAGTCAAAAATTGAAGTCGTTTTATCGGAAGAAGGATTGATTGTTATTCGTACTTGGTTTATTCAGCTGTTAAGGACAGCTATATTTGAAGCAGATCAAATTTTAGAGGAAGATATAATTCGACTAATTTTAATTTAACGTCTCTTCAAGACTTTTTGAATTGGTTAAAAATGATATTCTTTTCGGAGAATATTATTTCCACAACGTTCTTTGAATTAATTAAACGTCTCTTTGAGACTTGTTAAACGTCTTTTCGAGACTGGTTAAACGTCTTTTCGAGACTGGTTAAACGTCTTTTCGAGACTGGTTAAATGGAAACTCATACAATTTCCCCCACTTTGTACAATTACCCAAATCATCCACATAAATTCTTCTTCAACGTTGATCGAATTCAATGCCCTTCGACTCATTCGTCAAGTATTTGGTACCGAATTTGCGACTGCTGTCAACGTGATTACCTATTAATTCGCTCCATCAACAGAACCGAAAAGATTTACGGAATGTTTTCCTGTGTTGAATGCGATTTTGATCTTTGTCCTGAATGTTTCATTCGCGAACCGAACAACAGGGAACTTTCTTTGACTAATTTTTCACTTGAATTGAAGATTGATCAGAAAACTTTCAATCAAGCTCGTCAATATGGGCTTGAACACAAAGATGACGATTTTTGTCATGACGATGAAGATCCAAGAAATGATTATGATCAAGATCCTGATTACAGAGACAGTGATTCTTCTGTTGAAGACGTGACGAGGCAAAATGAACTTCCGGAAGAGGAGAGAGACGCATCTCCCGAAAAATTGCTTGATGAAGAGAGAAGAAACTGACTCGAATATCTTTTAATTTGTGCCTGTAAAGCAAGTAGTTCAAAGAAAATAAAAATTTCAACTTCTTCGATTGAATAGTTCCAATACAATTCAATTGACTGACATTTTAGTTTAACTGATGTTTTTGACAAATTGACAGTCCATTCGTGGACTTTCAAAACTTCGAATTGATTTGAATCAATTGAAAGTAATTCAGTCAAACTGTCAGCCGAAAGTGAACATTGATTAAAACAAGTTTGAAAAGTCTCCATTCTTTATCCAAGAAGAGAGATGTTTAACTAATCCTGTGCAAGTTTAACTCGTCTTTTGTTTCTCGAGTTGTCGATCAATCTTTTTCTCAAATTCTTTTGCCAATGGATCACATTCAATTCGTTCGGGCAATAAATTATTCAGAAAAATCGAATCAAGAGAACGACATCTTGATAAGACCACGTAACCCATATTTTTCGAGAATAAACTTGTTCCAAGATCGGCAATCACATAATCAAGAGTTGCCGATTGAGATTTGTGAATGGTCATGCTCCAGGCAAGAATAAGAGGCATCAGTACACGTCGATATTTACAATTTTCATCTTCATACTCAACGGTAGAAGGTGTGACTAAATATTCGCATTTTCGAAACTTGACCATCACAGTTGAATCATGACATTCGAGTACCACTCCTCGTGATCCATTAATTAAACCTCGCTCAATCGAAATATTTCGAGTTAACATGACTTGTGCACCTTTTTTCAATCGAGTCAAACGATGATGTTGATTGTCCATTAATTGTTCGTAATATTCAGGATTAATTTTGACTTTTTGATTTTTCTGAATCAGTGAATCATGTGATTGATAATGATATTCTTGATCAGGCAATTTATTCAATTCTTCAATGTTCATTTCTTGAACATCCATTTTTCGTGAAAAGAGGCGAGTTGGACGAAGAGCACCTTCTTCATTTCCCAAGTCTCGAAACATCGAGCATTTTCTCGTTTCAAGACGAGCAATATCTTGTGGAGTTTGCTCACCAAGTCGAACTCTCAACAAAAGCTGAAAATATTCCAAGTCTGATACAAATCTCCATGGATGAGTGAGTTTGATAAAATAAAATTGACATTTATCAAACAATCCTGAAGTAAAACAATATTCATCTTCAACTGGAGGAAGTTGACACATATCCCCACAAAAAATTAGTTGAATTCCTCCAAATGGACGAATTGATCTTCGAAGTACCTTTCCGATGTGGTCGAGTAAATGGAACAATTTCTTTCCCATCATCGAAACTTCGTCAATAATGAGAAGATTGCACTTTGTCCACGATTCTCGTTTGTTTTCATCTTTTTGAAGTCGAGTTGTGTAATAATCATAAGATCGATTACCAATTCCGATCCCAGCCCATGAATGAAGAGTACATCCTTGAATATTTTCAGCTGCCACTCCAGTAGTTGCGGTCAGAGCAATATTTTGATAGTATGCATTAGTGGCAAGTTCTTTGACCAGACGCCGAATGAGGTAACTTTTACCTGTTCCTCCGGGACCAGTGAGAAAAACATTATGTCCTTTCAAGATAGCCGATTTCAAATCGGAATAATGTTTCTCCGAATTTTCATCATTAACCTTCTCTTCTTCGATCTTTTCATCGTCAATCTTTGATTCGTCTTCGGGAATTTTAATTTCTTCGACATTCTCTTTTTCCCCTTCAGTTGACATTCCTTTTCTTTTATTTCCAAATGAAGGGAGATCAATTTTCTTGTATGATAAAATTCAATATTCAATATTCAATATTCAATATTCAATGTAAAAATTGACTTCTTAATTGTTATGTTTTAGAAATAATAACTTTCAAATCATTCTCAATCCATCAAGAATCAATCCATCAAGAATCAATCCATCAAGAATCAATCCATCAAGAATGAATTTTCCTCGAGACTGTCTAATTATTCGGATTGAAATTTGTGTCCGAGAAACTGTTGGGACATATAAGATATCTCGGCAAACAGAAGGTAAAAATGTTGCTCTTTCCGAGAGAGGTGAAGTTTATTACGAACATATTCATTCCTCTTTTGAAGATCTCAATTTGGTTAAATTCTTTATTCAAGCTTTGAATAAAGGTCTTGTTTGGCAAATTTTTCCCCGTCGGGAACAAATATCAAGGAGTAAGTTTTCATGGGCAATTTTTCTTTCTTCCTACGGAACTTTTTTTGATGTGCCTGAACTGAAACAACTATCGGAAGAGTTTGAAAAGTTTACTCTTGATGAAAATAAAATTGAACAATGTTTACTTGCAGGAGATCGATTGAGTAATTTTCAAATTGTAATTGATTTGAACTCTTTAGATTCAACACGTCTCAAATTACTTGAAACTCTCAAACAAAATAATCGAGTTATAGCTGATATAATTGAACCGGATTATCAGCAAAAACTTGAATTATTCCAACAATTCGAGACTCAACTTTTTGACGTCTTGAAACTCTTGTAATCTTTCTCATCTTTCGAGATAAGAAAATTGATTATTATTGTCAATATCATACAGAAAAACAAAACATTTTCGAACTTCAAAACTCCAATGTCATATCCTCAAGATTGTCTGATTGTTCGACCTCTTTTTCAAATTGATAGTAGTCAAGGTGATGCACGAGGAACTTACGAAGTTTCTCGAAAAATTGGTCAAAAAAATGTCAACATTGAACAAGGTTATTCGATTTGTTCCTTTACTCATGCAGTTCCAAAAGCAGACTGGCTTCGTGTTCTTGATGTTCTTCGTCTTGCAGCGGAAAAAGGAATACTTTGGTCTGGTGATGAAGATGTTGAACCATCATGTGTATCGAAGGAAGAGTTCGAATGGCAAGTTTTTCTTGGTACCACATATGAAGATGTAACTCATCTTCCCCTCCCTCAAAAATTGTCTGAAGAATTCAAGCAATTCGATTGTACATCTGCGAAGATTCAAAAATACTTTGTGGATCACGGAATGTATTCGCGATATCGTCTTGCATTTGATGTGAAAAATTCGAGCGGAGAAAAGTTGTTGCAATTTTTGAAGCAAAATGGACAGTGGAAGGATTTCGGTGTAGTTTTTGCCGATTGGGACCAATCTGGCTATGGTTATGAAGATGAACTCAAGTCATTCCAACAATTTGAAAAACAATTGTTTTCATTGTTGGAGTGATTCTCGTTACATTGTTAAAACATTTCCCATCTTTCGAGATGTGAAAATTGATCTTTTTTCTCAATCTTCAAGGAAAGTAATTAAATTTACTTTTAATATTGAATCTCGATCAATGTGCAAATATCTTGCTGTCATTACTCCCGTCTCATTCTTTTTGTTACCGATTGCAATTCTTTTGATTGTATCAGGAGAAAAAGATCGAGATTCCGAATGCCAACAAGAAACACGAGCAAGTTTCTATCTTCATGAATGGAATTTTATTCAAGGACTTCATGATCTGGTTCTTTGGTTTGCACTCATTACGGTGATTGCAATCAAATGGTGGCAAAAAGGTGGAGATTTATTCCGTCTCGTGACAATTATTGTGTTTGTTCTCGACATTTTGTGGTTGATTGTATTGGCTATAATTGGAATCGTGATCCTTGCAACCAATGAAAACAATTCGTGTGTTGCTGAAGGTAAGTATATGGCTGTTGTTGCGATTGTCTCTTTAACGGTTGGAACACCTCTTCGTGCTGGAGCGTTTGCCACAATCGGGATATTTCTCGAAGTTGATTAATTGAAATAAAAAAATTCTCTCCTTTTTCGAAAGGAAAGAAATGACCTCGTCAAAAAGAATGAATGTGATTCTGGATCTGGATGCGACAATCATTTCATCTCTCGATCCAGGGAAAATTATTAAAGGTCTTTCGTTTCATATTATGACCGAGAATGTAAAGGGTAAAGAAGTTCCTATTTTTTACGTTTACGAACGGCCTTATTTACAAGACTTTCTCGATTACCTGTTCGAAAACTTTAATGTTGGTGTTTGGACTGCGGCAACCAAAGATTATGGAAGTTTCATTGTTGAAAAGATTATTCTCCAGGGAAAACCAAGAAAACTTGCTTTTTACCTCTTTGATCATCACTGCAATCATGCCGAACAAATTTATGGAGATGATAACTTGAAAGATCTACGCTATATCTGGGATACATTTCCAAATTTTAATCCACAAAACACCATTCTTCTTGATGATAATGATGAAGTGTACAAGAATCAACTTTGTAACGTCTATCCAATCGTTCCATTCGAAGCTGACCAACCTGGAGCCCAGCTTGATCAGGAATTGCTTAAACTGAAACAAAAATTATCATTCGTTTTTCCAAGTAGATGTCCAATCGGCCCCGTTTTAGATTCAGTTGTCTTAACTTCTGCAATTGATCGAATTGAGGAAGGCGAAGAAATTGAAGATTAACTATTGAAATTATTGAAATCATTGACTGAAGATTAATTTTTTTCTTTCCTCGAAAAGGAAAGAAAAGATTCGAAATATGTCTGGAATCACATTCATGCAAAATTTTGACCTTGAAGCCAATCCAGATAAGGTAGCTCAGGTTGGAGGTGATTATCCGACCAAAGAGATGCTTTCAGGTCCATTGCCAATGCCTCAACCCCAACCTTCTTATGAACCGAAACAAGAGATGTTTCCTCCTTATTACAACTATTATCAGAATTCATTCCCAGTGGCTCAACCTCCGCCTCAAAAACAGGAAAATTTTCCTCAGTCTTTTGGAGTGATTAGTTGTATTGAGATTGCTCAGCATATCCAATCTTGTCCTGTATGTTCAAGGTTGTACAAATGTGACAATAGTGTTTACATTATCATTATCTTGTTGCTGGTGATTCTATTGATTTTTATCGGAAAGAAATATCTCGATTAAAAATTCGATTGGAATTAAACGTCTCTTGGACTGGTTAAAATGAGCGATCTCCTTCGCGATTGGTATCAATTGAAACAAAAAATTGCCGCCCTTCAAGCGAAAGAGACGAAAATTCGTCAGACGATGATCCGACTGATGAAAGAGCAAAATACACAATTTCTTTCTGCTGGAGAATATTCAGTCAAATTGACTGATTCCGTAAGATCTTCTCTCTCGAAAAAGGATTGTCCGCCTGAAATTTGGGATCGATATTCGAAGAAAACACAAGTTCAAACTTGTCAAGTTCGTAAAAAAGACTTTTCTCCCGAAAGAAAAGATGACAATGGTAGCAGTGAAGATGAATCTGACCGGAATACAAATCGGTAAATATGTCGTTTCAACTTGCATCCAAAAAGGAGGAAATGCGAAGGTTTACCTCGCATTCGAGGTTGACGAACAAAAGAAAAGTTCAAAAAAGTATGCACTCAAACATCAACGAACTCTGGTTGGAAGTGAAGAAGAATGGAAACTCACTAATGAAGCCGCGTTCTATCGATATATTGGAAATCGGCAAAGTAAAGGAATTTGTAAATTTATTGATTTAATCGAGAAACGAGATAAAGTATTTGATCAATGTATTATCCTCGAATATCATCCGACTGATTTCTTTACTCTCAAACTACATGGATTTCCAGAGAAAAAAATTCCTGGATATCTTCGTCAAATCGCAAAGATTCTCGACTTCCTCCATTCAGAAGGAATCATTTATCGAGACTTAAAACTTGAGAATCTTCTCTTGTCAAATAGTGAAATTGTCTCAAGTCCTCGAGCAAATAAATTTAGAACTAAATCACAGGATGAAGTTATTCTATGTGACTTTGGATCGGTGATGTTTGTTGATGCCGAACGAAGAGGACTTCCTCAAGCAAATGATTTTGCCGGAACGGTTGATTATATTCCTCCAGAAATGATACTCGGCTGTAGTAATTCATATGCTCATGATATTTGGAGCTATGGAGTTTTGGTTTATGAACTTCTTTCTCCGAATTCTCCTTTCGCCGATCTCGATGAAGGTCTAACCATTTCAAATATTCTTTCTGGAGAATACGAGATGCCTGATTGTTTGGACGAATATAAAACTCTGATCGATAGATGTTTGCAAAAAGACCCTCTTCAAAGACCTTCTTGGAAAGAAATTTATCAAATGTTGGATAAAATTGAATTAAAAGTTTTTCACCATTAGAAATGGCCACCAGCGAACCTCAAGATATGTCTGAACAGGATAAACATCCTGAAGCACTTTCTGAAGTGAATAAACCTCTACTTTTTGATTACTCAATTGATAATCGTTTGATTCCACTTGATGCTCTTCGATATGCCGAACTGACCGGAACAGTAAGTTATACAATCGTTCGAGATGGAGAATTTAATCGAATGAGAGGAATGAAGGAATAATTTTTTATTATTGGATTTTGATCCAATAATTAATCCATTTGAAGATAATAGGGAAGATCGTCAGACAAAACGTTTTCACCTTCCGAACTTCCTGTATACTCGAGTTGCGTTTCTCCAATTGGAAATACAGCAGTTGGCAAAAAGGGAAATACCGAACGTGTATTTATCCAATAAGAACGCAATCCTGAAACCATGTTTACAATAAAAATATCTCGGTATTCGGAATATTGACCAATTAAAATAAGCAAACGAGGATCATAAAGATCTCGACAAAGGAAAGGAAAAAGATAACTTTGGTAATCAGACAATCCACATGCAACCAGTGTTTGATATTTATCCTTTACGTTCATTTTTCGGTGACATTAAACGTCCTTTGGGACTAATTAAATTGCTTAATCGAACTTAAACGTCCTCAAAAGGACTCCCTGAATTGGTTAAACACTTCAAAAAGTCTTGACAATGATTAAAAGAACATTTCCACTGCAGAATTTGGCTCATAGATCTCATCATTGTACATCCATGTTTCTTGAGCACCAAATTTGAAGTCTTTAGGAATATCTTTTCTCGCTTCATAATAGAAGACACAATCCTTGAAATCGGAACTTGCACCTCGATTATGAATGTACAAAGCTTTGAAATCTTTAGTATAAAAATCAAGAATCTTTCGAAAATCTCGAAAAGTTTCGATTCCTCCGGAGAAAGTTTTGAATAAAGTTTCACAAATATCTAATTTGGTTTCTCGAAACAAAAATGCCCCATCAATATTAGCTCGAATATCTTTTTCAATGTCCATGCCATATTGCAAGAGAAGAAAATGTAGAATCTTCCAGTGACGTCCAATTTTGTATGTATTTTTAACCATTGGATCATCAAAATGCTTTTTCTTTGAAATAATATCATCCCAAATAATAATACTCCATGGATTTTGCAAATAATTGACTGCAATTTTTTGTCTCTTAATCATCTTTCGATAAGCTTCTTTGTCCCATTTACCATCACTGTCATTGTCGAGAATAAATACATCTGGAATGAACTCTGCATATTGATGATTGAATTCTTCAGATCCAGAGTAGACTTGTGCACAGGGAATTATTTCAGACTTCTCGTACATAATACTTCGGAGAGCTGTGGTCTTTCCTGTACCAGTTTTTCCAATCATCACTACTTTGTATCCAGAGGTTTTTGGATCAAGGTAATTGTCATAGTTCGGATAAATAATGTCAAGATCGAGCTCTTGTACTGAGATTCTCCGCCGATTTCCTCTATCACCAATTTCGGGGGCTTGATCGTTTTGAAGTTTTCTTTGATCAACATGATTTCGAGCATCGTAAAGTTTCTTGTCTTTTTTATTCTTTTTCTTTGGTGAATTTCGTTCATTTTCTTTTCGACTTTCCTCGGCCAATTGTTCAAACATTGATTTCATTTGACTTGAATCGAGATCTGGAGCTTCGTATTCATCATCGAAAGCAGGCTCTCTTCGAGTTATTGGACGTTCAGAAGGACTTATTAAATCAGTGGCACTTCTTGATGAGACATCATCTCGAGGCATTAAACGTCCTGAAGGACTTATTAATTCACTAGCACTTTGGGAAATATCATTTCGACGAATAAGTCCAACTGCGTCTCGAGATTTGATTACCGATTCAACTTCATCAAGAGAGGGAAGATTGAAATTTTTTGACTTTGATTTCGCAGAAATAACATGCAACCGACTCATGTTTGGAAAAGAATCAATTGTTTTAACTCGTCCTTGAGACATTTTTGATTTGTTTTCTCCGAAGAGAAAACAACCATTATTTAATGTTAAACAATTACGATTGCATTTTTGATTAACACCGAATATCCTCGAGAAATATCACCCGATTTTACTTTAAGACAAAGCGGAAAATGACAATTCAATTGATTCTTTGTCTGCTGAGAGAAAGATGAAGGAATAAATGTGAGATAGACTTGCAATGGAATAGTTAATTTGAGATCCTCTTGACAACACCAATCGAACTCTTTTTGATTGGTAATGTGCAAGTGGATTGTATTCAATCGGAAATTTTTGAATAGAACAATTGAGTTCGGATGTCCAAAACATCTCAAAGTAAATTGTTGATTTTCTTTTACTTTCTTAAGATCTTTGTTCAAATCGAAATAATCATAGTATTCTTTTGATTCTTCTACAGGAATCAACAAACTAGTTTGATCAAAACGAAGCGTTAAACGTCTTTCGGGACTTTCTGAATTGGTTAAACTTGTCTCAGTTTGTTCAAGTTGACAATGAAGTTTTCGTTTCGACAACCATTGATCAATTATAGTTGTACCTTCTTCTTTTGAAATCATGTTCCACAGACAAGACACCCCATTTCACCAGGAACTTCAAATTTGATTTCAATTTTACGAGTAAGTGGAATCTCGGTTTTTTGGATTTTGCTCAATACATCAAGAGGAACAGTAAACTTTTGAGCTTCTCCAGCAGGTTCAGTACGAAGATAATAAATTCCAGTTTTCAATCCACTTTTCCACCCCTCAATCAAAACTCGATAAAGTAAATCAGCTCTTTCAATATTTCCAATCGGTTTATTAGGAATCCAAACGTTGAATGATTGGGAGTGATCGAGAAAAGGTCCTCTTGCAGCTGCATGTTGGATTGAAATTTTTTGTGGCATTTCCCAAGCAGTTCGATAGAGTTCCTTGTACAAAGGAGGTAAGGCGAGATCTTGGATTGAACCTCCGCCAACCAAAAAATTCTTCATATTTTCATCCCACATTCCAAGTTCAGTTAAATCGGAAATTAGATGTTTGTTAATCACTTCATATTCTCCAGTTAGTACTTTTCGACGGTAAATGTTTGCTGTAAAAGGTTCAACACTTTCATTGACACCCATAATTTGTGCAGTTGTTGCAGTCGGCATTTGAGCAGTCAAAAGCGAATTTCGAACTCCATATCTTCGAATATGCTGTTCAAGAGTACCCCAATCCCAAAACCCCGAGAGATCGTGTTCAGTCAAGCCCCACATTTTCCATTGAAAATGACCTCTTGAAATTGGAGCCCCTTCTCCGTAAAAATAACTCGGATAAGGTCCAATTTCACGCGCAAGATCGAGCATTTCTTTTACAATCAAGTCTGGATCTCGAAGTGATGTTTTTCCCTCGACAGGCCGATCGGGACTTCGAATTGAAGCTTCAAGATTTTGTTTTTCTCGAAGAATCTTCTTTCGTTCTTCAAACAATTCGAACATTTTGCGACTCTTTTCCTCTTGTTTTGGAGTGGCAAGTTTTTTGGCCAGTTTAGTCGAGGCGGTCAAACTTCCATAAGCAATCGTCTCAGCAATGTAAGAGGTCAATTTGACTGCTTGTTCGGAGTTATACGGTGTTTTCATCAAACAGCAAACATTTGCAAATCCACTTGATCCAATTCCAATCGGGCGATGAAGAAAGTTAGATAGTACAGCTTCCAAAACAGGGTAATTGTTACGATCAATCACGCGATCCATTGTTTCGGCAATTTTTTCAACCACTTGAGCCAGTCCATTAAAATCAAAGACTGGATCAGTAATTTTAGTTGGAAGATAATTTGGAGATCGATAAGTTTGAAGATCTCCAAAAGTATCTCCTTTTTGGTGAACAAAAGTCGGTAGCACAATTGAACAAAGATTACATACTGCATATTCGAATTCTGATGATGGAAGAGTGATTTCAACGCAGAGATTTGAAGAAAGAACATTCGAGTAGTGAGAAAGATTATTCTTCCGATTGATTTGATCAATGTTAATAATATAAGGTACTCCAGAAATGAATTGATTTCTCATAATTTCTTTCAATACTTCTCGTGCAGGCATTTTGCTTTGATATTTCTTTTCTTTGACTAAACGATTAATCTCTTGTTCATACTTTTCTCCAACCAAATTTTCAAGACCGGGTGATTCTTCTGGACTAATAAAATGCCATTCACTATCGTTTTGAACTGCATTCCAAAACATATCACTCAATGCGGCAGCGTAAAAAATTCTCCGATCTCCGAGAGATTCATGCAACCGAGGGTTTTTCATTCCAATAAATTGGATAAAATCTGGATGAAAATCACGCAAGAAGAGAGCAAAACTACCAGCACGAGTTCCTCCTTGATCCCAGGCGGTGCTCGCTTGTCCATATGAGCGAACGAATTCTCGAACTCCTTTTGAATAACCATTTGTTCCTCGAATTAATGAACCTTGTGGACGAATTGATGAAAAATTAATTCCAACTCCGCCTCCCATTTTACTAATTTTTGACGCGTCAACCAAACCCTTATTGATTCCTTCGAGCGAATCAGTAATACTGAGAAGAAAGCAACTGCTCAATTGCTGATTACGAAATCCAGAATTATTCAATGTGGGAGTTGCATAGGTAAAAGCACGACAGCTCAACAGGTCATAAATTAAATGAATATTCTCGATTACTTGTTCGTTTTTAAAGTTGGTCGGATCCATACAAACAGTAATCGCCTCTCGCATGAACAGATCTTGAGGCCGCTCAACCATTTGTCCATCGACCTTATTGATGTATTGATTCTCAAGAGTCATAAATCCGAATACGTCAAGAAGATAATCTCGATCGTAATCAATCATTCGCTCGAGTGCTTTTTGATGCATTTCGACAAATTTGTAAAATACTGCTGAAATAAGAGGGTGAGTTTTTCCTTGTTTATCATGACGGCGATACAAAATTCTCATTTTATCCTTAAAACTTGAAAGAGTATTTCGATGATGATTATCGACCAGCAATCGAGAGGCAAGTACTCCATATTCGGGTTCAACTAGAGAAAGTTCAATGCATTTCTTTGAGGTATATTTATCAATGTCAGTCGTTGTGATGTTTTGATACAGACCTTCTTGAACCAATTGTACAATTTTATTCAAATCAATCTTAGTCAAGGGATAAATTTTCTTTGATACATCTTCAAGCTTCCGTTGGATCTTTGAAATATCCACCGCAGCTTTGACACCATCACGTTTAACGACAAACATTGAGAGGAGTTTTCTTTTTCAAAGGAAAAAGAAATGAAATCAATTTTTTAAACCGAACATCTCTGGGAGAGCAAAATAAGAGGATTAACTTTTTGGAGGGATTCAAGAACTGGTTAAACGTTCTCGAGATTGACTAGATTTTCAAGAACTGGTTAAACATCACTGGCCCAACGGACAGATTTTCTCTTATTTAATTCTGCGGCCGATGGAATCCCTTCAAATTTGGAAAGAAAATTCTGAGCCTCTTCCGAAAGGGGAGGCTCAACTTGATCTGGAGTTGAAGGAAACCTTGACATCAATAATTCAGCATCTTCGTCACTGGTATATCGCGATTCGAAACCTGGAACTTGAATCTGGTCGAGTTGTCTGAGTTGATGCCATCCATACAAATAGCCGAGAGAAGATTCTTCGAGAAGAAAGATAAATAAAAGCAGACCGAATAAAAGTAGCCGAGTTCCATTGGCGGAACCAGAGAGAAGATTATACACTGCTACAATCAAGATGACAATTGCAATATTCAAAAAGACAGTGTCTTCATGTTCGAGCATCCATTTGAGAAGCATCGTTTCTCTGGTTGAGAAAAAATGATTCACGTTTTTTCTCAACCAGAGAAACGATGAGTGCAAAACCGTACTATATTCTATTTGAAATAAGGAAACGACAAATTTGGGTTGAATTTCCCTCTGAAGAAATATCAGAGAGCTTTGAGGAAGATTATTGGGATCCTCTTATTGAAGTCTTCTCAAAGATAGATCGACCAATTGAAGATCCGGAAGCTGAGATTGAAAAATTAAAAGCTTGTTACGAAAAGCCAAAAGATTTCGATTCAAATTCTCATATTCGTGTCGATTCAAATCAGCAAATTCATTATTATCCTTAAGATGGTAAAGGAAATTTTTCGAATAAATCAAATAAACTCATTTCATGTTCCAATAACAAGGGTGATAAAATTACCCCGTCTGGATCAATTAAATGTCCAACATACAAGCCTTCAAGGGCAAGATTTTCAATCGTAATTGAAATGTCTCTCTGAAATCTTTTTTGTTCAAAAAGATTTTTATACTGGAGAATATTTCCAAGGAATCGAAATCCCATCCAAATCAAAAATGCACGTTGACCGGTATCTCGATAGTCATTGGCAAGATTCAACAATCGACTCACATAAATTTCACTCAATTTGAAGGAAAATTCTTCTCCTGTTTGCAGAATATTTGGAAAGCCGAAAATTCTGAGATAAAATTGGACTTCGGTGAAATCTTGATGAAGAGCTTTTTCTTCTGGAGAAGAAAATTTACCTTGCATCACCCGACGAATTTGCGGATTCGAAAATTGATGGAGTGGTTGGAATGTTCGATGAATCATCGTTAGAAAAGAGATTAATCAATAATTTTTCTTCTCTCTTCGAGATAGCTATTTTTTTCGTTTCTGGATAAAACTGTTGTAATTGGAGATAACCTTGGATCTTCCGGATACCAGACTCGAAATTGATCTCCTGGAGATGGAAGTTGATCAAGGCGATTAAAGGCCTGAGTCAATTTTTCGAAGCTTCTCTGAGATGAGTCTTCGGTTTTTGGCGAAGATGAAGGTGAATAAATTGCTTGAATGGCTGCTCCAGTTGAGATAATTAGAGCAGCAACAGGTAAAGTTTTATTCGGTTTCTTCAAACTAATCAATAAACAGATAATTGCAACGACAACTGCGACAATTGTAATGATTTCGAAATTTGGTATTGGCATACTCTTTTCTTTTCCTTTGGGAAAAGAAAAAGCAATTTTTACGCAACCATTTCAAGATCGAGTGGAGGATGGGGATAATAGTCAATTAGTGTAAAATCTTTGCTGGTGTAATCTGTTAGTTTATCTTTTTGCGGAAAGAATAAAGTTGGATATTGATGGGGAAGACGTTCGAGATATCTTGCAATGTGTCCGTCATGATGGACTGCATAAATGTGCACATCTCCATAACTAACAATCAACTTTTTCGGAAGACATCCAGTTACTTTCGCAATCATAAAGGTCAATAGTGATGCCGAGGCAATATTCCATTCTCCAGCAAGAACAATATCAGAGCTTCGTTGATACATATGACAACTCAAATATTTTTTTCCGTCGATTTCCTCGACAATGAATTGGTACAAGACGTGACATGGTGGAAGAGCCATCTTCGGAATATCTTTCACGTTCCATCCGGAGAGAACCAATCTTCGTGAAGAAGGATTTTGTTTAATCTCATTGACAATCCATTCAAGCTGATTAATACCTTGATGCCCATAATTAGTGTGGCAATTTTGGTACTCAGCTCCCCAATGAGTCCATTGAAATCCATAAATTGGACCGCAATCCCCTTCTTCGTAAGGAAGATTACTCTTTTGAAGAAATTCTTGGGTTGAATTTCCTTTCCAAATATTAATCTTCTTCTCTTCAAGATCTTTTGAACAAGTTTTTCCTTGACAGAACCAAAGAAGCTCTTCCGCAATCCCACGAAAGAAAGACTTTCTCAAAGTTGAAAGAGGAAATCTCCACCCCTCAATATTGAAAGAAAGTTGAGCTCCAAACAGACTTTTAGTTGTCACTCCAGTGCGATTTTGTTTCACAAGTCCATTTTGATGTACATTTAACATCAGCTTTTGAAATGCACGTGCATCTTGGTTAATTGGAGAGCATCGATAAACGGTGTAGTGGTCGAATGTTTGATAAACAGCAATTCCCCATGCCGAGTCAAACATCTGGGGTTGATTCGAAAGATTGTTTAAAGATTTAATAATTGGCATCAATTGTTCCGGAAGAAACAAATCGCAATCGTAATTTTTTCGAAAGACGGTCAAAAACACTTCGGTAATCATACCTTTTTCAAGCAAACTTTGAGCAAACTTTGATCCTCCGATACACCAAACTTCTCTTCTCATATCAGAGCAATGTCGCAGGGCATCTTCAAGAGAGAGATGTTTTCCTTCGGTTTTTTTCGAGACGGAAAAAACGGTTCTCCCATCAAGAGGGGGTAAAGAAGCAGCAGTCGTTCTGCCAGCCAAAAGATATCCGTTTTGAGTCATCTTCTTAAAATGGTCAAAGTCGGAGATTTTATCTTCCAGCCAGGGAAGTTTTCCCTTCAAAGCAATACCACCATGACTATCGGCTGCGAGAATGAGGCGCATTTTGATGCGATGATTTATAAAGAGGAATCAATTTTTTTGTCAAATTCTCTTTGAAATTGGTAAAAATGATTTCTTTTCCTTTAATTTTGATAAGAAGCAAATGAGATTCATTCTCAAAGTATTGGCACTATTCGCATTTGGATTAGCTGGAGGAGGATCGTTGGCACTTAGCTTTAGTTTAGATCAAAATGATTGTAAAGATTCGACTTTCAGTCCAAGTTCAATTCATTTGTGGTCCTTTTTAACCGGATGTGTATTTCTTTCATCGGCTGTATCAATTTTGTTTGATCTTTGTGGCAAATGTGTACCTCTTGGTTATGTGATGGGATTGCTCAGCTTCATTGGAGCTTGTCCTCTGTTAGTGGTTGGAATCTTCATCGTTGAAGATCAAAGTTGTATTCGAGATTTAGGTATAGCTATTCTGCTGATGATACTCCTTCATCAATTCTATTTTTGTGTCCGACGGTTTAGTCGAGATTTTGAATTTGAAAATGAATCACAACAGTATCAGCAACTTGATCCAGAAGTTTAATCAATTTAAAAAGTCTCGAGGAGACGTTTAAAGTGTTCTTTTTCTTTTCCTCGAGAGGAAGAGAAATATTATTGCGGTGGAAATGACGAAGCGGCAACCGACGAGGTTGGAGGAGCGCTGGAAGTAGCTAGACTTGATGTTCCAACTACATTCTTCACGGTATTGTCACTTGAACGAATCAACTCTGAAACGAATCGTTCGAATTCACGATCTCGAATTCCTTCGGCTCCGTATTCAAAATAAAGAATCTGGGACTCTTCGTTCGCACAATTGCCATCGGGACCAATCACAAAGTCGATTCTTGTGCTCATAGTCTTGAACAATCTTCGAATAGAAGAAGTGTTAATGAGATAGTTTTGACATCGAATAAAAGAAGTCATTCGAAATGATTTTGAATCTTCAGAATTTGACTTTTCTGTAGAAAGTTGGAGAAAATAATCAATTTTCTCTCACAAAAATCCATCTGGAATCCTATCAACTTTAAGCAAGGTCAATTTAATTGAGGGCTTCGCGTCAGGGTTATTTTTCAGAAAACTTCTTTTAACTTGCTCAATCTTTTGTTTTGATCGACTTGCCCACCACAATTCATTTCGAACTGAAATACCATGTTTTGCTGGTTCACTTGAAGATGCCGGTCTATTCCAATTCGTTCGCTTGGTTCGCTTTGAAGGAATTTGAGTTTTGAGAAGGTAATATACCATTTATATTTATGTTTTTATAAATGGTATATTATTTTTTAACGATTTTTCATTTTACATTTTGGTTCTCAACGAAGAAGCCCTTGTCAGCCCCGCTGGAACTTGTCGGCCCAAACGTCGATACAGGAGCTCGTTGAAGTTCAACTTTTGACGTATTTTGAGTCAATTCATTTGCAATTCGATCAAAATCTTTGTCTCGTTCTTCAGCAGTTGTGTAAGATCCAACCGCTTGGGGTTGATAATCTTTACTCTTTCCATCATCAGTTAGAAAAATACAAATCTTCCACCATTTTTCACCAGTTCCCGATGATAATTCGTATCTGAATACTTTGAAAATTCGATCTACTCTCACAATAGTGTCTTGAAGCCGAACAAAAGATGTCATTGCTCAGTTGAGTGATTTGAATTGTATTCAACAATGGGTCAATCATTTTTTTAGTATTTCCATTTTCCAATCGACTAAAACTAAAACTAAGACTAAGACTTAAACATTAATATCTCTCTTCAAACCTTGGCAATGTTGACTATTTGTATTCCAATGGCGGGTGAAGGTTCCCGATTTCGCAACAATCATTTTCTCAAATCGAAACCATTTATCAATGTAGGAGGAAAACCAATGATTTGGTGGGTGATACAAAATTTGTTCCAACATCTACCTGAAATTGCAACAAGAATTGTGTTCGTTCTTCGAAATACTGATCAACGATTTCAATCCGAGCTTGAATCGATAGTCCATTCCTTCCGCCAAGTTGAAGTTCAATTCGTAATTGTCGATCGCTTGACTGAAGGAGCAGCTTGCACCGTGTTGCTGGCCAGACAATACTTTGATGGTCCTCTGTTAATCGCCAACGCAGATCAATATGTCGAATGGGATGCAAGATTTTATCAACAATGTTTCGAGAGCAATTCTGACGGGCAAATTCTTTGCTTTTCCCGAAGGAATGATCCGAAATGGAGTTATGTGCAAGTTGATGCAAAAGGAAGAGTCACCGAAATTCGAGAAAAAGAACCGATTAGTGAAAATGCCTCGGTGGGGATCTATTTTTGGAAGCGAGGACAAGATTATGTCAAATGCGCCGAACGAATGATTGAAAAAAATTTGAGAGTCAATCAAGAATTTTATGTTGCTCCAGTCTATAATCAAGGAATTGAACAAGGAATGAATTTTGGGATCGAATTTTGTGATCGAATGTGGGGACTTGGCGTTCCAAAGGATTTATCTTCATTTTGCTATCAATATCTTCTTAAGAAAAATGTCCATCAAATTGAACAATATCTTTCGTATTGTCAATATCCCTGTATTATTTCTCATCGAGGATATTTGAATGGGCCTGATGCAAAAATAGAAAATCATCCTGCTCAGATTAATAAACTACTTCCGATTATGAACGTTGAGATTGACGTTCGTTACATCGATGGAAAATGGTGGCTCGGTCATGACGGACCTCAATATCAAGTCGATCGAGATTTTCTTGACCGTCAAGGTCTTTGGATACACTGTAAAGATATCCAAACTCTACACAAAATAAGACTTGAGGGAATCAAAGCTGAATATTTCTTTCATCACAATGACGATTGTACTCTGACTTCAAGTGGATTAGTCTGGACTTTCCCAGGTAAACCATTTAGCTATACTTCGGTAGCTGTTGCCTTGTCGGAACAAAACGCGAAAGAAGTTCTCCGCCACGCCGTTGCAGGAGTTTGCACTGATTATCCAGAAAAGGTGCTTCAGCATCAAGGATTTTATCAATTTAATCGATCAATGGCGCTGGTGTTTGATCTTGATGGAGTTTTGATTGAATCAAAAGATCTTCATTTTCAGACTTTTAATCAAGCTTTATCTGAAATCGCGGGAGACAAATATATTCTTCTTCATGAAGAACATCTTGCTTTGTATGATGGATTGTCAACTCGACAAAAGTTGGCGAAAATGACATCGTTGAAGGGATTGCCTGAACAATTTCACGATGATATTTTTACTCGTAAGCAAGAACTGACTCAAGCTGGATTTCAATTTCTTCCAGTTGATCCAGAAGTTAAGCAAACATTGCAACAATTGAAAAATCTCGGCTTTTTGATTGGAGTGGCCTCAAATTGCATTCGCTCATCAGTGATGGGATTACTACAACGAATCGATGTGCTTGATTCGGTTGACGTAATTTTGAGTAATGAAGATGTCAAACAACCAAAGCCATTCGGCGAAATTTATCAATTGGCGGCAGCCTCTTTCGGACTTTACCCAGATCAAGTGATTGCGATCGAAGACTCGAAGAAAGGGTTTGAAGCAGTTCGACGAGCGGGCCTTTCATTGATTCGAGTCAATTCTCCAGCACAAGTTCGAGTTGAATATTTGCTTCCAAAAATTGCAGAGATTGAAAGGAAAGAGCAACTTGTCTTCACTTTTCCAATCGCGAAACGAAGCCGTGCTTTTTGGACTGCTGGGATTGAAGCATGCCCAGCTGAAATTCCAATTCAACTTGCCGATCTTGAATCGAAGCCTGTAATTGCTCATGCAATCGAAAATTTGTCCGTTAAGTCATTTCAACCACATTACGCGTTTGTGCTTCAACGAGAAATGCGCAAGAAATATTCTCTTGATTCTACCTTAATTTCAGCTGCAAATTACAACCAAACTTCTCTCTTTGAAGTTAAATATGATCAACTTGGCGCCGCAGCAACTTGTTTGGTGGCCGAAAATGAAATTGATCATCGACATCTGTGCGTTTCGGATGGGAGTCATATTATTGATTGGGGTGATGGAAGTTTCGAAGATTTTCTGAGAGTTGCCAAAAGCTATGCCGCTGTTGCAGCTGTGATTGTTCACCAAGAAATCGATCCTCGATGGAGTTATGTCGAAAAAGGGATTTCGAAATATTCAGTCTCAAAAATTCATGAAAAAGTGACTGTTGGAGAATTGGCCTGTGCTGGTACCTATTATTGGGACGATGGAAGTATCTTTATTGGATGTACCAATGGATTGCTGTCGCAAAATCGAAAGAGAAAAATTTTCTTTTCTGATGTGATGAATCGAACAATTGAACTTGGATACAAGGTGATTTACTATCCAGTTCGAAAAGTTTGGTCTCTCAGAACTCTCGAAGAAATTCAATTGTACGCGAACGCACGAATTACTTGGAAATTTGATCAAATTAATCAAGAGATTGTATCGAGGAATAAAACTTCAGCAATTTGCGCCCTTGAACAAAAAAAGATTACTGATGGAAAGTGTTTTGCTGCTTATGTGTTGTGTGAGGAAAATTGGTCTGCCTCAATGAAGTTCTTCACATTGTGTTCAAAAATTGAGAGTATTTGTGGATCGTCGGTAATTGTTTATTCCTCAAGAGGAAAATACCAACTTCATTGGACGATGCTCCAATTAATTAAATTTGGTTTACTCGATCGAATTCAACTACCACCGGATTATGCCGAAATTATTTGTAGCATTTTAGCTAATGTGGTGCCAAAATTTGAGATCAATTTCAATCAATTAGTGATCACCGCCGATGCTTGTATTCTGGTCGGAATACCAACCAAAGACATTAATCATTCACGAGAAGAACTGCGGCGAGAAATGCAACAAAATGATCTTCCTCTTGTTGAACCGTATCGAGCTGACGCAGTTCATATGACTCTTGCTCGCTTCATTTCACCACTTTCACAAGATCAACTGAATCAATTGCTTGAATACCAAAATCAACACGGTCAAACTCATTTCGGCACTTTGTTAGTCAATCGAATCCAAGTCTCACCTGCGACGATTGCAATGCAACAAGAAGATTTGAGTGACGTATTGACGGTTGAATTGAATTAATTCTTTTTTTCAGATACATTGCGGGGTAAAATTCTTTTCTCCGCGGAGAAAAGAATTCTTATTCGACATTCAATAAA
>CAZKAD010000001.1:197749-259314 GCA_964550845.1 uncultured Gammaproteobacteria bacterium | reverse complement strand
CTTCCTTCTCTTCACTCTTTCGAAGTTCTTCCTTCTCTTCACTCTTTCGAAGTTCTTCCTTCTCTTCACTCTTTCGAAGTTCAAGTTCTGCGAGTGCACCCGCAAGAGGGTCATTTTCTTGCTCATCTTCAATTGCACCAACAGGAAGATTAAGAGACTTTTCAAGACGTTTAATTTCATCTTCCTTTTTCACTTCCTTTGAAGAAGAGGAAGGAGATACAATTTGTTGATACAATTCGACATCTTCCCGTGTCATCAAGTCGTCTTGCTCAATTTCAGAAAGTTTTGTCATCCATGCTTTCTCTGCTTCAAGAGTATAAGCAGACATATCAATATCGGTTTTATCACCGTCGGCAAGACGAGTGAATTGAGTTATTTGTGAAGCAGTTTCTGGAATAGGCATAAATTTAAGCTTAAACGTCCCGAAGGACTGGTTAAAATTAGTTCGACTATGAATAGATTTTCGAACTTTATCCAACGCATCACTTGGTTGATATCCGAGAAACAAGTTCAGAAATAAACTGGCAATCAATCCGGTTCTTCCAATTCCTCTTCGACTATGGAGATAAATGATTTTTCCGAGAAAATATTGATCTCGTAACCAACCGAGAAATTCAAGTGTCTCTTGATCATTTCGAATACCTCCTGTAGGAAGAGCAAAAACTTTTGACGATGCTTGACCAACAACTGATAAATATCTTGGATTTTCCTCAAGGGAGACAAATAGATTCACTCCTTTTCCCAAAAGAAACTTTGCTTGGTCTTCAGTTGGATGTGCACCGATATAGAAATTTCCAATCATTGAGACACCAAAGTCTTCTTGAATCCAATTACCTTGGAGAAAATCTCGAACTTCCATCAATAAGAATCCAAGTCCATTCTTTCCCCATTCACGAAAGGGTGTATTCACAGCTTTATCAGCATCCATTCCAATTCCCCAAATCGCGTCCCAAGGTGCAGCTTCAATTAAAACTTTTCGTTGACTCTCAACAAGGAACTTTTTCATCTTTGGAAGTTGAAATTTAATCAACAGGGCTTGTTTCATGATTTTAAATTTAACTCGATCCCATTCTCTTGGATCAAACTTTTTGACTGAACGTCCAAGTTCTCTTTGTTCTTTCGGAGATTCCGCTTCCATAATCTGGTCCTCCGCTTCAACATCTTTAAAGAATCTCGCTTTCGAGGCCATAAAATACTGTTCCGAACTCGAGTATTTCAAATCATCGACAGTAAATGAGACCGGATAAAAGTTTGAAAATGGGTCCCGACTTTTTGCGAAGAAGACAGCCATTCGCTTTCCTTTCCGATTGAAAGAAAAAAAGGATCAATTTTCCTTAATCAATATTCAATCTTTGAGGCAGTTAATTTATTTAGTATATATACTAAACAAATTTTATCTATACTTTCAAAATAATGGATTAAAATTTCAATCTTTGTCAATCGGCGTGCCCTCGAAGTCGTTCGAGTTCATATTGAATCTGATAAAGGTTAACTTTTTTATCTTTATCACGAAGGGTCCCTTTCTTTTCTTCTTTCTTTTCTTCTTTCTGTTCTTGATTCGCAAGTGCTTTGTCAATCAACAAATCAATCTTCTTTTCATTTTCCTTTTGAGTCAATCTCTTACTCGAGGAATCGATCAATTCGTCCGGGAAGGGAACATTTTCTTTTTGGGCATGAACGCGATATTGTTCTACTGTCCGAGGTAGAATTTCGACTGACCATCTTCCAAGTAATTGATAATAACTCGAAATCCATCGATGAAAATCTTCAACATTTTCTCTTTCTTCGGGTGGAAGTTGAAGTTGCCGATCAATCGTATTGGCTAAATCGACATATTCTGCTTTGTGATTGTTCAATTCTTTAATCACGGCTGAATAATCTTTAATGTATGATGCGGTATAAAATGTTACAGTTAACCACGAGACGATCACGATGATTGCATCAAAAATTTTATCGTCAATTGAAAAAGAAGTTTGAATTGTATTGAGTAAACTTGATAAAGTACTTACCAAGAAAATTGCACCTGACAAATAATAAGAATATTTTGTGTAAACTTGAATATCTCGCGAATACATCCAACTATATCCAGCACAATAATCATGTATGACTCGGAGAGATCGTTCAAATTCTGGTGACCAGTGATTATTTCCTTTTTGGGGCGAATGTGACATCGGGTATTAATTAAATCTTTTCTTCCTTCAAAAGAAGAAAAGAGTCAATTTTTATGCTTCTTTTACTTAGGACTTTACACTTCTCACTTTACATGAAATGATTCATTACAGGTGCCATTCGGAATTCTTGCTCTCGCTCATTCATCCGAGCACGAACATCGGCAACCATTGCTTCTCGAAAGTACAATTCATCTGCTTCTTGACGACTTGTCGCTTCATCCATAAAGTCGTCGCTGGTAAATCCCATTCTCAAATAACCGGGAAGAACTTCACCATTTGGAGCTCGCATATCAACGTGTTCAATTAGACTTCGTCCAATGAACAAACCGTCATAAGGGTTATTACTGGTCTTAAAATAAGTGCTTGCCGGGTCAAACGGTTTAAATGTTGGATTGTACATTGAATCTGCCAGACCAATTGTGGAAGCTTGACGGAATTCTCCAGTATCAACCGCGGGATGAGTACGATGAATAGCCATCTTAGAGGTCAAAAAGTCAGTGTTTCCGGCAGACCAAACATTTGCAAAGTCATCATAAGCATGAAGTTGAGACCGTCCCGAAGGGACTTGAGCTCCCGGAACAAAAGATTGACTTGGTGATAATAGCTCAAGATTCGAATAAGGAGGAACACTCGGATCATGCATCGAATATCCTCGAATACGAGTGTAATTCGGGGGGTTTAGTCCCTGGTCATCAATAACAAATGGAATTTCAGGTTCGTCTTGATGAGGTCCACCAAGAATTTTAAATCCTTTTCTCTGTCGAGAGGGAAGGCTAATTCGCTGTGAATAAGGTTGTTCATTTTTGAACAGAACACTTTCAACATTCGAGTGAATAATTTGTGGTCGAGGTTCATTAATCCTCGATTGAAATCCTCCCCAAAATTTAGCATCAGCCGGATTTGGTGGAATTACTGGAGGGTCTCGATATTCTTTTGGTCCAGCTCCGTATTTTGGATCATACCACAATGGGGTTGCTTGCAATCCAGAGAGGTTGACGGTTGGTGAAGATAGAGGATATGTTGGCGTAGGCTTTTCAACTACTGGCATCGGAGGAGGTCGGAAACCTTCCTTACTCTTTGAATAATAAGCAGTGATTACGATGAACAAAAGAAGAATACCAAATGTGATTATACAGAGAGAGCTCGACTCTTTTGAGTCCTTATTAAGAAGATAAATTCCAAGTCCGACTACAACTGCCAATCTCGTAAGCGCATTCAACTTTGACGCGATATTGCTCCCTGGATTTGGAAGAAGCTCCAAATTTCGGAACAATTCTGTTGGATCCTCAAGCCAAAAAGAAGACATTTAGAAGGGGTCAAACTTTTATTCGTAGAAAAATAAAATCTTTTTCTGTAAAAGATGTCAGTCACCAGCGGGTATAACGTAGAATGGTCGAAAGAGTTTCCCAGTGTAGGTGAACTTCGTTTTGATCGAGCACTTGCAAAAAATCCTTATCTTGCTTGGACTCCTCAACCGGGGACAATTTACAGTGCTCTTCAAGATAAAAATTTTTCCATCTACAAAACTCTTGTTGAAAAAACACATTTTCCAGATCTTCTCAATGATCCGAAAGCAAAAGTGACTTTACTGGTTGTACCGGACGATTCACTTCCGAAAGATGTTCAAAAAATGTTGCTTAGTCTTGATCGAGCCGAAGCAACACAGTTTATTGGGGCTCATATTTTCGACTTGGTTCGGGGACCTGATGACTTATTTTCCCAGCAAGTTATTTTACCAACACGAAATCCGAAGATTAAGCTTACACTCGTTCAGCGTAAAATTTCTCTCTTTTTGAATGGCAGTATGCAAACCCTTTCTCTCACCACCAATGGAAATTTGTTCAATAACGGGTATGTCTATTGTGTCTCGGAGCCAATCATTCCCTGAAAAAAGAAAATTCTTTTTTCTTCCTTCCAAAGGAAAATGCTTGCAGTTTTTATTGTCGCTGCTTTTATTCTTGTCTACGCCTCATTGGCTCTTGACTCGGAACGAAAATGCCGAAATGGTCAACAAGTTGCCAGTACTCAAATGAATATTCTAACTTTCCTTCATACCGTCATGATTATTGGAGGTTCTCTAGGAGTTCTCTATGGAGGATACCATCTTTTTGTGCCTGACAGCATGCAGGATAAGGTTGAAAAATATTTTTAAAGAGTTCTTTTCGAGAACGTTTAAAAGTCCTTCTCGAGGACGCTTAAAAGTCCTTCAAGGACGTTTAATTAATAATTTCCCAAAGGAAATTATTTCTTTTTTTCTTCGACTGGCGCGTTCTTGAACAGATGGTATTTAACTCCATCCATAATGTAAGTATCAATTAATATGGCTCCGCATTTGATCCAAAAATTGTATGCTTTTTGTGTGTTAGTTGTCCATTGGAAAGAATGATATTGATTACAGAGATATTTGTACATTTCTCTCCCAAAACCTTTGTTTTGATAGTGTGGAAGCACCGCAAATAAGCCCATTTTTATTTTTGGTCCTTTACGGAATATGGCACAGCAACAGACATCAATATTTTGATGTTTTCCAATCACCCATCCTTGAAAGCTTGGAGATCGGACAGTGTAATTGTATGTTTTGCGTGTCAACGAAGGAAAACAATTCTTAAGAAAATGGTACATATTGATCCTTCGAATAAAAATAAAAGTTAGCATAACTTTACTTTCTCATCTGAAGATTATTTTAAGTAAGTAGTACGTATTATTTTTAGTTCTTCGAGAAGAATTAAAATCATTTTATTATCGAATTTACACACATCAATGAGTTCGGCTATTCGTCAACTTTACTCTCGGTTTTTGTCTCTTGCGAAGACTTCAACCAAGCAAAGTATTCGGGGTACTTCTTTCGAATTTCGTTTTCTTCTTTGGGAGTCAACGTGGCTTTCACATTAAACAATGCCTTCAATGCATCAACATTTTTAGTTTTGAGAAATGTGGCGAACTTTGCACAGCAAAGATTTCTCAGCGAAATAATTTCCAAGAAATTTGCCGCATTGAGCAGCGTCAGAAAAGTTCCCATCTGTTCGGGGGTGTCGTATGCAACAAACTTGCAATCCCATTCCGAGGCGTGATCCTTTAGATCAGGAGTCTTCAATGGAGGTTCCAGAATCTTCGGTTCTTCGTATCGATAATGTTCAAGATATTCAACAATTAGCTTCATGATATGAGAGTCGATCTGTTTAACCTCATGCTCGGGCGCACATGGCTGAGTTTCGAGTAAACCTCGAAACAAGGAAGACAGTCTACAGGCTCTTCTATGCACAGAAACGATTACTTTATCCCGACAATTCAATTTGATGAAATCATCTTGTACTCCAGCATCAAGTCCTTCAATTTCCATCTTTTGTTCGTTAGTAGACGTTTCGATCTTTTGTTCTTCAGTAGACATTTCGATTGTGAGATTAAGATTTATGTTATTTTGTTATTTTTATCTGGGAAACCCCAGATAAAAAATCAATTTTTTACTTTACCCAATTTACTCCTGCTTTCCATTCAATTGGCGCGTCTGCAGGTGCAGCGCTCGCACTCGTGCGTGACAATCTAGCCAACAAAGAATGAGACTGAGTTGATTCAACCTTCTCCTTCTTTGATTTCTTTGCTCGCTTCGATTTCTTCGACTTGCTTCGCTTCTTTGGCTTGACACGTTTGCAAGAATACTTCTTTGATCGCTTTGATCGAGATTTACTCTTCGATCGTCGCGATTTTGATCGCCGCGATCTCGATTTTGATTTCGCCATTCGTTTTGTTTTGGAAGAGAAGAAAAAATTTTTTCAAAATGAATATTCAATTGATAAGACCTTTGGTATGACTAACATTCCCCGAATTGGATAATTTCCGTCATCATCAAGATCCGTTAAAAGTTCAAGTAATGTATCAACTTCTGATTGATCTTTCAGTGATGTGACAAAAGTTAGCTTCAGTTCAGCATCACTTAGCCATCTTTTCGAGAGGAGATAAACATCCTTGTTCAAATCATTGTACATTGGTGATATTTTAGCAAATAATTGATCGTACCACTTTCGAATTTCATCTCCTTGTGGAGGATATTTGAGCTGAGTACTTTCGTCGAATAGTTCGAACTTAACTATTGCAAATGCTTTTCCATACGAAGACCTTTTTCGATGTGAAGGACTTCGAAGCTTGCTCTTTGTCCTTTTTCGATGTGAAGGACTTCGAAGCTTGCTCTTTGTCCTTTTTCGATGTGAAGGACTTCGAAGCTTACTTTTCTTTTTTCGGCCTGAAGTCCGTTTTCGTCTCGACTTCCTCTCCGTGTTTTTACTCTGTCGTTTCTTTGTCGATGATCCCATTTCAAAAAAGAAGAAAATTTTATTTTATTTCGACCAGCCCATTAGGAACGTTTAACTGGAATGACCGGCTTTTTATCTGGCTCAGATTTCTTTTCTTCGAGTGGAGGCGAATTATTCTTTCCATTTTGAGTGGTCGAAGTGCTCGGAGTATTTTGAGTATTTAGAGCCGCCTTTTCGGGTATCGCTAAAGGTTTTTTCTCTTCTTGTTTCTTTGCTCCAGGCAAGTCTGCAAGCTTAATTGAAGGTTTGGGCATAGGTTTTGAAATATTTTGAGGTTTTGGAGGAGTTATTGGCTGTCCGGGTTGTCCGGACTTGGATTCTCCACCCATAATAGTATCAATTACCAATTTCTGGGCAGCAAACGAAAGAGCCGAACCGAGTACAGCAAGAACAATACGTAGTTCTACTGGCCAACTCGATTTAGGCATCCAAGATTTTTCACCAAGTTCAATCAACAATTTTTCATATTCGTCCATTTCTTCTTTTTGTTGTTCAACAAATCCTGACATATCAAGACCTATTGTAGGGGCAAGCCATTGAATAGCATGGAAACTTCCAATTAGCCACTTTCGATAGCGATTAATCACGATAGGAATTTGCGTCTTTCGATTCCAGTCATCATAAGCAGATACAACTTGATCCAATTTATTGTGTATGGTAAACTTAGGAAGTTCGGCGGCTTTATCTTTGTTCGCATTACGAATCAATTCCCATTTGAACAAATATTCTCGAAGTTTCGCTTCCTCTTCAAGGGTTTGTTTCGAGACATAATTCAAATTGCGAATACCTCCACTAAAAGCTCCACCCTCTTCGATTTCTGTGAGAGAAGGAGGCATTCTGTTAGCCGGCTTTGAGGAGACAGTTGAAACATGTGTTCTCGCGTCCTTTGTGTGGCGAATGTGTCTTGTTCCTTGAAGAAAATCCGTAAGAGGGTCGCCGTGTTCGTTTCTATCCGAATCATCTCCGTCTCTTGAATCTCGATGTCGGTCTCTTGAATCTCTTGAATCTCGATGACGGTCTCTTGAATCTCGATGTCTGTCTTTTTCTCTCGAGTCTCGATCTTTGTCTCGATGCCGATCTCTCGAGTCTCGATCTTTGTCTCGATGTCGGTCTTTATCTCTTTCTCGATGCCGATCTCTCGAGTCTCGATCTTTGTCTCGATGCCGATCTCTCGAGTCTCGATGTCGGTCTTTATCTCTTTCTCGATCTTTGTCTCGATGCCGATCTCTCGAGTCTCGATCTTTGTCTCTCGAGTCCCGATGTCGGTCTTTATCTCCTTCCAGATCTCCTTCCCGATCTTTGTCTCGGTGACGATCTCTTGCTTTTTGAAAAATGTCATGAATATTACTATTTTGCTTTTTATCTTCGCGGTCATTAGACTTTTCGGTTTGGCTATGGTCATTCTTTTCTTGTTCATCCTTATCGTCAATATTAAAATTACTGTCGTCAATTTCTCGTTTGGCAGGTTGATAATCAAAATTAGAACTTTGAAAATAGTTGGGGAAGGGAGCTTTATCATAGTTTGGAACAAATTCCTTACCAGAATGTACATAATCTTTCTTCATCTTCTTCGTGTTTCCAAGCAGATCAAGATAGAGTTGTGGCATTTTTGGGAACAAGGGGGGTTCTATTTTCCGCCTGTGTGGGAGTCGAACAAGCTCAAATTCCAACTCTTCTTGCTTCCGCATTCGAATTTTTCTTTGGATGGACAATTCTTTCCTTTAGCCATCTGGACATACTTTTAACTAATCGATTTCAAAAGAAGATTTTTATTCTTTCGAAATCAATTAGTTAAAAGCCTTTTTACGCAGTTAAACCTTCCAAAGAACTTTTTGGACTTTTTGAACTGGTTAAACGTTAGCTTTAGAAATATAAAAGAATTGCCGATTGTCTTTTTCAATGGAAAACAATAAGTTGTTACCTTTGATTGGTGGAGGTGTCGTTTTTATTGTGGCAGGGATCTATTTCCATAGGCAGATTTCATCTCTATCAAAACTTGTCGAAGAACAAGGAGAAATAATAGAAAAACTTTCTCATCAAATTCAAATACTCGAAGACAAAATGAATGAAATACGAGGCACTGAAGTCCCACGTGATTCTGACCAAACACAAGAAAGAGAACAAGCTCAACAACAAGCTCAACAACAAGCTCAACAACAAGCTCAACAACAAGCTCAACAACAATATTTTTACGGATATAATCAACTTGGAGTCCCAGTTTATTATCCAGTCCAACAAGTTCCTCGACCGCAACCTCAAGTTCAACCTCAAGTTCAACCTCAACCACAACCACAAGTTCAACCTCAACCACAACCACAAGTTCAACCTCAACCACAAGTTCAACAAGCGCAAGTTCAACCTCAACAATCTCAAGCTCAACAAGCGCAACCACAAGTTCAACCTCAACAACCACAAGCTCAACAAGCGCAACCGCAAATTCAACCTCAACAATCTCAAGCTCAACAAGCGCAACCGCAAATTCAACCTCAACAATCTCAAGCTCAACAAGCGCAACCTCAAGTTCAACCGCAACAATCTCAAGTTCAACCGCAACAATCTCAAGTTCAACCGCAACCTCAAGTTCAACAACAAATTGTTTCTCCTAGACAATCACAATTCCCGGTACTTTCAAGTCAGCCTCAAATTCAATTCATGAAATCGGACACGAAGTCAACTGATGCAAGAAAAATGTTCGAAAAAGCGAAAGAGAATGAAATTCCACCTTTGAATGTTACACTCAAACCAATTATACCGACAATGCAAACTCACCAGACAATAGTTGCTCCAAAGAAGTCAAAGCTTACATTGGAGGAAGACCTTGATCAAGAACTTCGAGAAGAAATCGAGCAAATTCGGCCTCTCCGAGACCCACAACTCGACGGTCCGGCGCAAATTGATTGATTGAAAAAATTGCCGACCGATGCAAAAAATACCCAGAAAATCGAAATTTTTCTCGTTTTGACGAGAAAAATCCAGGTACCTTCAAGACTCAAATAAGAAGGAAAGTTGTGCTTTTTGCCCGTTTACGGCTAGGTATCCATGCACGAAAAAATGATTTCAAAAATTACAACCCAAGTAAAAATTTGCACTCGATTCAAATATGGCACATGATCCTGAAATTCGGGTGATGGGAAACATGCGTGAGCATGTTCTCCATCGTCCCGATACTTATCTTGGAACTTTTCGAAATGATAGTTTCTATGTCCCAGTGGTGAAGAATGGAAAAATCGTTTACGATAATGTCACTTTCAACCCAGCATGGGAAAGAACTGTAATCGAAATTGGAAGCAACTGTATCGATAATGTTTGGAGATCAAGTACGACAACCAAATGTACAACTATTCGAATGAACATTTACCAAGATGGAAGTATTTCTTTCTGGAATGATGGAAGAACTATTCCCATTGAACGAAGTCGAATCCCCGGTTATGAACAAATGTTCAATCCGAGTATCGTATTCGGTGTTTATATGTCATCGACAAACTACAATGATAATGAAAAGAGAAGAACTTCAGGGCGAAATGGATTTGGTTCCAAATTAACCTCAACTTTCTCCAAATGGTTCAAAGTTGAGACCCAAGATGCGACAAGAAATCTCCATTTCACCCAGGTTTGGATGAACAATATGACTGAAGTAACAGCTCCGCAGGTCGTTTCGAAAAGTGGAACTGGCTATACTTTTGTTCACTGGCTGCCCGATTATCAAAAATTTGGTATGCCAGGAATCACTGCTTCTTCAATGGCTGTGCTGCAAAAGTACGCCTATGATATTGCGATGTTGACTAAAGTAAAAGTCTATTTCAATGACGTTTTAGTTCCAGTTAAAAATCTGGCTGATTATGCTTCGATGTATTCGGAAGAAAAATCTGAAGTCCTTGCCATTAGCTTACCTGATAACGAGGTCGCAATTATGGCGAGTAATAATCCAACTATCGTTGCTTTTACCAATGGCATTCCTCAACCAGAGGGAGGTGTTCATGTTGACGCTTGGCACAAAGTTTTATTCACTGAAATTGCCTCTCGTCTAAATGCTGAACTGAAGGATGATAAATGTAAAATCACTGGTCGAGAAGTCGCCTCACATTTTTCACTATTCATCAATTATGGCGCAGACAATCCAAAGTTTACTTCACAAGAAAAGGTGAAACTTTCTTTGCCAAAGCCTGAAATTCATCTTGATGCAAAGTTCTTGAATAAGATTATGAAATGGCCGGTGATTACAACGTTGAAGGAATTGATTGAATCGAAGATTTACCGAGTGCAGAAGAAGAAAATGGAAGGGACTGGTGAGAAACATCTCAATATCGAAAAACTTGATGATGCAAATTTAGCTGGAACAATCCATTCAATGGAATGCATTCTTTTTATCTGTGAAGGAGATTCAGCTGCCACCTTTGTGACCAAAGGATTGGCAAAAGGTCTGAATGGAAAGACTGGTCGTGACTATCTTGGAATCCTTCCTCTCAGAGGTAAAATTCTCAATACACAAAAAGCGAACGCTGAAAAAATTGCTGAGAGTAAACAAGTTCAAAACATTATTCAAGCACTGGGTCTCAAACTTGGAGTCGATTATAGTAAAGATGAAAATCTTGTCACTTTGAGATATGGAGCTTTGGTGTTAGTCACCGATGCAGATGATGATGGAATTCATATTGAAGGTCTAATTCATAATAATCTGCTAAAAATGTTTCCCGGATTGATGTCAAGAACACCGAGTTTTGTCATGTCAATGAAAACTCCAATCATCCGTTTGACAATGAAGAATGGAGAAGAAAGGAAATTTTATCGTCAATCAACATTCAAAGACTTTCAAGCCAATAACGAAGGTAAATATGGAAAACCGAAGTATTTTAAGGGACTGGGTACCAATCGAGACAAAGATATTCTCGATGGTTTTGGATCAAGGATGCAACTTTATCTTCCGGATCCGAACATGGTCGAAAACTTTAAGAAAGTATTCGGTAAAAACAATGCTGAAGCCAGAAAAGATTGGATTCGAGCTTACAATGAAGATAACTTCATGTTTATCGGAGATGAAAAAGCTCAATATGTCTCAACCACATATTCGAATTTTATCAACACTGAAGTAATTAATTTTTCAATCACCAGCAATATCCGAGCTATTCCGTCTGTGTTCGACGGACTCAAACAATCACAACGAAAAATTATCTTCGCGTGCTTTAAGAAAAAAATTGTTGCTGGCCAAGGTGATGAAATCAAAGTTGTCGAAGTTGCGGCTCATACCACTGCAATTGCGGAATATCACTACAATGACAAATGTTTAAGCGACGCAGCTGTTTGCATGGCTCAAGATTTCATTGGTGCAGGCAATATTAACTACCTTGAACCTGCAGGTCAATTTGGATCTCGATTGAAAGGTGGAAAAGATGCGGCTGAGACAAGATATGTAATGACTCGACTCGAAAAAATCATGCATTATCTTTTTCGGGCCGAAGATTTTCCCGTTTTGACTTATCGACAAGGAGAAAAAGGGCCAATTGAGCCGGAATATTATGTTCCAGTCATCCCAACCATTTTAGTTAATGGGTGTGATGGAATTGGAACTGGATGGTCAACTTCCATTCCAGCATTCAATCCTCTTGACATTATTCGAGCTCTCAGAATATGGATCCGAGAAAATCTCGATGAAATCACCACTGTTAATGTAGGAAAATCGAAAATAACTTTTTCAGAGCTTCCTGAACTTCTTCCATGGTATCGAGGTTTTCGTGGAACAGTCAAAAAAGTTGGTTATCAACGTTATCAAACCGAAGGTGTGGTTCAACTTGCAAGCGAAAATTCAGTTCACATTACCGAACTGCCAATTGGAAAGTGGACATCAGATTTCAAAGAAACTTTGAAAGAATTACGCGAAAAGGAGGTGATAGAAGATTTCATCGATCATTCAAGTGCAGTTCGAGTTGATTTTACACTGATTGGAAATCCGGAAAATATTCTCAAACATTTAAATTTAGTGACAAAATTATCTACCAGTAATATGACCGCGTTTATTGATTATGCACATCCTCCAGAAACTTTTGATTCGGTTGATCAGATTATTTTCACCTTTGCAAAGGAGAGACTCCGTCTTTATCAAGTTCGAAAAGAATACATTCTTGCTAACTTGTTGAAAAGAATGACAGCCACTGCTGAGAAATATCGTTTTATTCAAGCAGTTGTGAGTGATCAAATTGTTATCTTCAAAAAGAAGAAAGCCGAGATTCTCCAAAAAATTCAACAAGCTAACTTTCAACAAATTGATGGGAGCCACGAATATTTGCTTAAAATTCCAGTCAGTAACTTTTGTTATGATATGATTGAGAAACTGGCAGCACAATATAATCTCCTTCGAAAAGAGTATGACACCTTACTGAATACATCGGCTCGCCAAATGTGGGAGAAGGAGCTCGATGAATTTGAACGAGCTTACATTGAACACTATAATCAATGGGCTGAAAATCAAATGAGTATGGATATTCCAAATAAGAATGGTAATCGAAAGAAAGTACCAAAGCGCACTCATCGAAGAAAATGAATGGTTTTTATTCTTTTCCCCGAGGGGAAAAGAAAAGTTTCACTTTCCAATCTGAAGAGATTGGAAAGCAGAATTCAATTGATTCATCCGATTGAACGAATCGTTTGAAGATTGAAATTGTTGTTCAAACAATTTCTGTTGTTGTTCACAAAACAGTTCCATTTGTCGGTCAAGGAAACGTTGATGTTCTTGGTCAATTTGAACAAGAAACATTTGAGTGTCTGTTTCTGATGACATTATTGACACACAAGAAGATAAGCAAAGACACAAAAAGACAAAAGAAGTTAAATATTTTTTTCAATTTTATTTTACTCTAAGTCTTTTCGAATCGTCTTCATTGAATCGACTTGAATTTCGATCTTTGTGGGACTATTAACGTCAGTCATTCTGACGTCTTCGGTTTCTTGCCGATCCTCACGAAAATAGGGATGAAGAAGAGCTTCCTTGGCAGAGATTCGATCGGCTGGTTTCCAAGCCAGCATTTTCGAAAGTAAATCAACCAAATTCTTATCTCGATATTTGAGAGAAAGAAGACGGCTAATTTCTTCTTGTTTGGCAGGTCCTTCATACGAAGAAAACATTTTCTTCATATTAATGATATGAGTTTCGTTCTCTTGTTTACCTATCGAAGTTGGACAAAATGGAGTTACGTTGATCATTTCAAAGATCATACAAGCAAGACTCCAAATGTCGGTTTTTTCATTATATTCCTCTCCTTGACAAACTTCAGGAGGACGATACCAGAGCGTTACCATCCGAGGTGTTTTGAGTTCAGATGTGTTTCGTTTTGCCAAACCAAAATCAATCAATTTGACATGAGGAAAAATCTTCCGATTGGAACGAATCATTCGACATACCACGTTGGTAGGTTTAATGTCACGATGAAAGATTCCTCGTTGATGAAGATCTTCCAATCCTTCGAGAATTTGTCGAATAATTTGCCTACACATTTCAGCTTTGTTTTTATGAAACGCCGAGTCATAATCGTAGACAAAGTCGTAAATCGAATGACCTCCATGTTCAAGGATAACGTAAATCATCTTTGATTGAAGATTGACTTCGAATCCATGCACTTGAATTAGATGCTTCGATGAATTTCGAAGTAAGACTGAAATCTCACGAAGGAATTCTACCGGAACACCATAGTTCTTATAATAGTCAACTGTCGGATTGCAAAAGTACTTTTTGACCGCGTAGTTCTTTGGTTTCGTCAAAGAGCGATACAAATCGACATCTCCGGTTACGCCAGATCCGAGCACTTTTAAATATTGAAGATCTTTCATCTTCAATAAAAGAGGCTCATTCAAAATTCTTCGTGGAAACTTCGGAATTTCAAGGTTGATTGCAAATGGAGTAATTCGAATCTGATGTTTTCCAGCCTTGTTGTAAGCTTCAATTCGATCAAATAGATACTCTCGAATTTCTCGAATTCTTTCGGGCATTGTTTGAAGTTGAGGGGATTTTTGATCTGCAAAAAGAGACCAGCATCCAATAGTTATTTCAAATGATGAATAGGATTGGTTCAATTTAATACTGTTGCAAGTAAATTCCATCATTTGAAAGATCGCATTAACTTGGGTTACTTTTTCTTCACGATCAAGTAGGAAACAAAGATAATGGTACGAACAAAGATAGTCAAGCTGACCACCGAGAGTGTGAATTACAAGTAACTCAGCATCAAGTACCCGATTATTAAACTTTGGGTCGCTTGTCGGTCCTTTCGGATTTTTAACGTGAGCATGAGCAAGAATATCCGAGAGATGAATTAAACATGCTCTTGTCATCTTACTGGCAATTAAAAAGGTTGCCCAACAAATTGCATCAAGATCAAGTTGAAGTAAATCTCCTTGATAAGCTCGAAGAAAACGATCGAACAAATCACTCGCTCGAAATCCAACCTCCAAAGGAGCTCGGTCGTTGTTCTTTTCTGCCCATCTTCGAGGTAAATCGAAGAATCTTGTTTGAAATGAGGTTCTTTTATCTCCAATTATAGCAAGATGATTTTTCACATCTTGAATCAAAGGTTCTTCAAACATTTTAACAATGTTGATTCTATTTCAAAGTTTGAACGTTCAAAAAGTTTCACTAAACCCCGAAAAAAATCTCATTTTTCGAAGCTCACATGATAGATAATCAAAATTGAGTTTTTTATTGAAATTCTCGCATACTTTCGACACGCAGACAATCTACAATTACGTCTCTTCAAGACTAGTTAAGCATGAATCAGTTCAGTTCATCAAGAGAAATTACTCTTAATGAATGCAATCAGATGCTGAGAGATTTGACCGATGGAAAGATCTCTACCCAAGAATTGTTCCAAGATTCTTACCCGGATGAGGAACAAAAAAGCCTAATGAACATTCTTGACAAACAAAATCCATTTGTAGTATGTGTCAGCATTATTTCTCATTTCTTGGAAGATGATGAAGAAGATACAATCACGGTGGAAAAAATTTTCACTCCTGAGAATACAGTGATCAAGTTCATCTTCAACTACGAGAGTCCCGAATTGTCGGAAGATCTATATAGTATTTTTCGCCAATTCTCAAGAATGAATTCCCAACGAACTCCAAAATTCGATGGGATTTATAGCGTCGAGATAGGTCATCTGGTTGACTCTGTTTGCTATGGAAAACTTCTCGACGGGCTCGGATGTAAATTTCTTGAGATGCAGTTCGAGCAATACGGAGTTACACTGAAGAAGATCGAAAAGATGAATCGTGTTGAAGTTTTGACTATCTCTCAACCTGAAGACTTAATCGATTTGATTCAATATCCACGAAAGTTGCCGGTTGAATCAATCGAAATTTCAGGTTTTTTCACAGCGGATTTAATTCCGACATTTGAGAAGATCGATAAGTATCCAAACGGGGGCTTGCTGATTCAACATTATCAGCGTCATCTCCAAAATCCAGATAGATTCACGAATTGGCTATACTCACAGAAAGATTTTGATACCTTAATCTTAGCTGGGTTATCCGGAAAGAAGGATTCGAATCATTGGACCAAGTTTCTTTGTTGCGATACACCTGAGATGGGCCTATACGACCCTCGAGTGCTAATCTTGATCTGGAAATTCGCAGAAGAATAAAACATTCTCAAATAAAAAAGCCTCTTCGGAGGCGGTGAGCAATCACCTTAAGCGTTCTGATGACCTGGCTAAGAAAATTGATTCAAAGAATTGTTTATCAAATCAAACACCCCTCCGAAAGAAGTTCAACTGAAATGTTTCGTTACGAACTCCCGCAAACGATTGAACTTTCGTCAAAAAAGGAACTTGAAGATATGCTGGATCAATTTGAACAAGGTAGATTTCCGGATGGGATTGCTAAAATATTTACTTCGCTTGGAAGTTTTGAGAATTTACTCGGTCTGCAAAAGATTGACGGAGAAAAACCAATAAACGAAAATAATCTTGAGAGTGAACAAAATACCGAATTTTTTATCATTTCGCTTCAACCTCGACCCCGGGAACCAGCCGATAAAGAAAACTTCGCGCTTGTTACTGCTTTACCTGATATTGATATTAGCGAGTTGAACGTGATCCATATTGAACTTCCATTTTTTACATATGACGAACCGAGACAAGATTGGTCTTTTCTTCAAAGATTTTACTCTCTACAAGCAAAAGAAAATTTTCCTTACCAAGGACTCCATTTCGGATACTTGTTGCCATTTGTTGATACTGAGCAATATCGATTTCTTAACGGACTTGTCTGTGATCTTTTCTATATGTTTCCATTTTTTCACGGCGATATGAGTTACTTTAATCAGGTAAAAAGCATCAAAACTCTTGAAATTAATAATCGAAAGATGCTGCTTAATTGTCTTCAATATCCAGGTAAACTTCCGATTGAAAACATTTCCTATCTCGCAGCAGACAAAACAGAAGAGTTAAATAACAAACACGGAGCGAGATTAATTGCGTGTTGGTATTTCGAAGATTACCCAGGCATCGATTATCTACATCGATTTTGCCAACAGCGATCGAAGTCGGTGTGCTGGAATGATTTGAATTTTTGCCAATTAATTGCTAACGGGTTAAACGTCCTATCGGATTGGTTAAATGCTAAAAATGCAAGTATTTTTCATTCTTTCTTAACAGAAGAATTGTATGATCCTCGCTCGATCAATTTGATTGGTTTGTTTTAACATTCTAATATCCCCGAAGGACGTATAACCAATTCAGAAAGAACGTTTATTCAATCTTCTCGAAGATTGAATATTGAATATTAAAAAATTTCTCCTTTTTGAAAAGATGGAGAAAACCCTTGTGCGTGTTAATTCGTCTGGTCCTTTTTGTAGTTGGGAAGTTAAAGAAGTTTTTAATTGGACGCAACCACTTTACCCAGACTTTTTTAAAGATGCATTTGCATCTTATCAATTAACTGAAAAAGAAAAAGAAATACTTCAACCACTAGCAGAATTTCTTCAACAAAATATCATCACTTTAATTGAAGCGCAATGCCTTCGTCCTCATCATTATGTAGGAGGAAGGTATAGAACATGGTTTCGTCGAGAAGATGCACTTGCAAAATTGAGCTTTATTTTTGAACGTCGGGAAGATACCCTTGCAAAATTGAGCCCCGAGCAACAAAATGTCAACTCATCTACTTCAATTCTCCTTCACCCAGAATTCGATATACAAGAACTTATCGGACGTTTCCAAAAAGAAATCGATACCTATAAAAAAGTTTCCGAAGAAAACGAAAATTTTCCCAGTTATGTGAGTAAATGCTTGAAGGAAATTGAAAATTCATCTGATCAAGACAGATGAATTTAATATCGTGGTTAAACGTCTTTTGAGACTGGTTAAACATCCCTCGGGACTCTCTGAAGTAATTAAAATATCGATTCGAAGAAATGCTTAACAGCGTGATAAGCACTTGAAATATCTCGACCAACTGTACTAAATGCTTCGGCAATTTTATTGGCAATGTCGATTAAGGCTGAGGCAAGAGCCGCTTCAACTCTCGATGCGACTTCGGTTAGCTTATGAATCACCATTTTGGCGGCATCAAGAACTTCTCCTCCAACCTTTGCAATTTCAGTGATTGCACTTTTAATTGATCCGACCGGATCTTTAAAGAATTGATCAACATCATTGGCAATGTTAGTGAAAAATTCTTTTGGATGAAGCACCGCGTCTGTAATTGCTTCAAACACATGATAAGCAGCTGGAACAATTGTATTACTAAAAATATGAAGAGCTTCTTCGGCTGTATTGGCAATAATACTGGCCATTTTCTCACCGAAGGCAATCACATTTGAAATCGCTCCTGAAATAATCGTTCCAACTGGACCAATTTTCTTGAGTGCTGAATACATAATATCTCCAGCAATATCAAAAGCTTTAATCGCATCTTGCCCCACAGTCACAATTGCATTAAATGCGATAATTCCATATTTAGCAATATATCCATTTGCTTTTGCGATTAAATCTGAAGGCATTCCTGGGATCCAGCCAAGAGCTCCATTTAACATTCCGTCGACAAAGTGCTCGGCTTGTTGTCCAATGTAAAAACCAGGGAAAAGACTTTCGGCACAGCCAGCAAATTTATCAACTCCAGAATAAAGATCTCCAGAACATTTACTTTTCATCTCTTCCATATAACCTTTGAATTCCGATTCAGCTGTATTGAGTGCAATTTGATCAAAAGTTGTCAGTTCAGTGCCAATACTGGCAGCGCAACGTCCACTGAACACATTATCTCCACATTCTCGAATCATAGCTTCGGTATTTCGTTTGACTGTACGAGTGACTGTTTTTCCAATTAGTCCTTCAATCACATTTTGAGCATCACTTAATGTACAATCTCCTTGATTTGAAGATGAATAATCAAGTCCCATTCGATCGCAATAATCGGAAGTAAGTTGGCAAGTGGGAGCATCATTTGGATTGATTTGACAATATCCACTTGCATCACAATCCAATTTTCCTGGATACCAAGGGCCAAGTCCTCGAGCTTCACAAACTCCAGAAATTAAAGCTGGTGGATAGAAACTTTGCACACATACTCCTCGATTGTCATCCCATTCAAGATAAGGTTTGGCATTGAGAGAACATGGTTTTCCATTATGATCAATTCCGCCTGAGGTTCCAGTGATTGCAGTACAATGTACCCAATGGGGATTTGAATCGGCCAAACATGAACTCTTATTGTATAAACATCCTCCGAAATCTCCAGTTGAGGTTGGAACACGATAATCATACCCTTGTGCAGTACACCATTGTTGAACGGCATGACGTTGAGCATCAACATTTAAGACTTGTTGCCAATTACTTGCTTGAGGCGGAAGATCAAACGCTGTTGTCTGTATCTTTGGGGGACTCATCTTTCGGACAATCAAAAGAAGGAGAATAATCACGACAATTGTCGGGATAATCCATTCCCACATTTCCTTTCTTAAAATCGAAAAAAGAAAAGTTTTCAAAGCAAAACATCTCGAATTCGAGTCAAAGAGATGTTTCGAATCAGACAACTTGTCTCTTTGTTGAAAGAGTTTCCGCTCTTGGCCGATCCTCTGATTCAAATTTATTTGGTTGCACAAAAAGCTCGAATTTATCTATTTGAATCTGCCAATTTCTTTGGTAAAGGTAAAAGCATATCTCGATTTCTTGGCGAAGATTTTGTTATACTTCGTGAGCTTGCGGCAAAATATCACATTAAAGTCATTCGAGAAGACGAGGAGCAGACATTTCCAAGATACTTTTTTGTCCATCAAGATCATCTGGATTTCTTTCATCAACATCGAAGTGATTTAATCACATTGCTCGGATTTTATCCCGGATTTCAAGGCCATGATTTCAGTAATCAAAATCTGGAACGAATTTCATATACAATTAATATTCGTATAAAACAAAGTGAAGCTTTGATTACTGCAATTGGTGAAAGAAATAAGACTTCTGAACAAGAGCTTCGAAAATTTGTCGATCGAGAAGTTGATCGACTGCAACAGTTCTTTCCTGCAAGTTTTCTCGTTACTTCAGAAATCAACTTGATTATTCCAGAACAAGTGTTGAAAGATAAGTTATCTTTCGACTTTTTTCGCCAACATTTAAATAGTTATATGAATTTATTGTACAATAACTTTACCTTAGAAGGTAAAATGAATCTTTTGTTCGAAAAGTGGGCTCGTGACCAAAAAGAATATCAAAAAGTTGAGCCTTTTCTTCAAGCTTTTATTCATTTGCTTGTCGGTGAATATTTTTCGAGTCACGGGAAATCCTCCACGGCGATACAAAAATTTGAGCAACGAATACTTTCTTTTGAGAGTCGATTACTTTCATTCGAACGGCGATTAACTTTCGATGAAAATGCCGAACAATTGAAGAGCAAATGGAATGGATTAAATTGAATGAATTGAATTCGAAGAAGTCGAATTCAAAAGTCTATAAATTCGAAATCGGAAATGAAAAAGTTTTGAAATTGAATTGATTGAATTAGTTGAATTGATTGAATTCAATCCAATTAGTTGAAGTTGAATCAAAATTTCCAAAAAATCAACATTTCTCGACGTTGTTTAACCATTAGTCTAAGGCGTTTATCAACACTTTGATGAGATGATGAGCTTAATGAAAGAACAATTTTTGTTCTTATTTTTACCTTCGTTCGTGATCTTGAACAAAGATTTGTAACGAATACATCAATACATTTGTAACTAAGAAACAAAAATAAAATGATCTTCTTTTTATCTGATCAATTAATAAAGATGCACTCGTCAGTAACAATTCAGCACTTTGATGATTGGAAAAAATCTTTCTCTCTCGAAGGAAAGAAAAAAGTATTCATTCATACCCACGGGAGAAGTGCAATGCGGTACAATAATGTAGTTATTTGCCCAGATTCCATCACCATTTCTCTCGAACCTCAAACAAATGAAACTTTTGATAAATTGTTTCCAAAAAAGATAATCGAGAAAATATCGCGTTGTGATGTCTCAATTTCTTTCATTATGAATTCAGTTCATCTTATTCCTCAGATACCTTTTGCATTCAAAGCAGTTTTTTACAATCAAATTGATGATAAAAAATTAAGACAAAAATGTCAGACATTATATGATCATTTCTTTATCTCTTCTTTTACAAATTACTTTTTTGATGAAGATCAAGAAAGACGAAAGTTTCTCGTCGAAGAACTCTCACATAATTACCACATTTTTCTTAAGGCGCTGTCAAGATCAAAAATTTCTTCTTATATTGTGATTGTTCGAAGTTTTCCGGTTGAAATTTTAAAAGCTTTTCATCAGGTTGAAGAAAATTGTGAAGTTAAAAGGACATTTCAAGTATCTGAGGAATTTGAATCAAATGAATCTTTAGTTAAGCTGGACAATCTTGTAGTGAATAGTATATCGATTTACTCATCGGGTCCGTTGTTCCAATTTCTTACTCAAGATTTATATGATCCAAGATTGCTTTGTCTGATCAATGAGTTTAGAGATGAAACGGGGCAATCTTGGGAGTCTCGACTTGCTCGATCGATATTAGAAATTGACACCAATGAAATTTGATTAAACGTCCAAAGGACTGATTAAACTTTTCTTCGAGACTGATTAAATAAATTGATTTTAAACGTCCCAGGACTCTCTGAAGTGGTTAAACGTCCAAAATCACACCGAAAATGTTTTCGGATAGATCGGGATTATGTTCTCGGTCTGATGACAGAGATTTATTTTCTTTCTTAAATTATCTTAAAGATATGATGGTGGACAAAGCCACGCTTGGTATTTATCTTGATGATAATGAAGAATACTCTTATCACTGGGAATGGTGTTTATTAAATCTCGATCTTAACGAATCGTTAGATTTGGAACAATTTGAACGAGAACAAAGAAAGTTTGTTTACTATGGTCATTCGGAATCAAAGAATATTGGATACCAAGGTGAATATCATTCAAATTTAATTATGTTTCATTGTGTCGATCTGATGATTCCAAAAGAAAAACACACAATGGTTATTGACTTTATTAATCAGTTTCCAACTCGTGTTTATTCAGGAAACAAAAGTAAAATTTCATCAATTCTCATCGCCGAATATCCTTATACAGGACATCACATAAACAATACTACTATATTTCGATTTAAAATATATCCTCAAGGTCTTGTTAAACGTCCCGAAGGACTGGTTAAATATCCCGAAAGACCTCTTAAACAATTCGTTCGGGTTCTTCTCAAAGGGATACTTTCAATTCCAGTTCGACATCTCCAATTATGGATTCACGATGGTAATTCATACACAGAGTCAGAGGAAACATTTTTGTTGGTCGAAGATACTGCTATTCGAGATGTTATTCAAGATGTTATTCAAGAGAAGAAAAAGACTTGTTTAGATGTTCAGAGAGTTTTTCCATACAAAGACAATTGTCTACTCGAAAATAAGTTTCATCGATTGATCATTCTTGGTCTCTCTGATACCGAATCATTATTACAATCCTTTTTTCTTCAAGATTTGTACGATCCTCGATTATTGATACTAATCAATCAATTTACAAGATAAATATTTCCGCACAATAAATTGAATCTTGATTCAATTTAAACGTCTTACAAAAACAGATAATCTCACAAACAATGATGATCAGGTCGAAGGAGATTAAATCGACAATGAATGATTTATATCATAAATGGAAAGATGCTGTTAAGGGCAGACGAAAACCTCCAATATTTCGGATCTTAAATGATCCATTTCAAAAAAATCAACGGAAATGTATTTATGTCTCAATCACAAAATTAAGTAAAACTTCACCAGATTCTGTTGATTTGGTAAATCAAAAACAAATATCAATTATTCTCAATACCTATGGGAAAGAAAAAATATCTGATTTCTTTCCAGATGAAATTTGCGAGATATTAAATCAATATAACATCGAGATTAATTTTGAGAATGATTTTATTCCATTTCTTCCTCAAGTTCCATTTAAATTTGAAGCATTATTCTATAATCGTATTGATCATGAAGAGCTCGAACAAAAAGCTCGACTTGCTAATTATTCGGATACAAGATCGTATGCTAACTATTTCTTTGATCAAAATTCATCCCGGAGAGAGTTTCTCGTTCAAAAATTTGCTGACAATTATCGTGCTTTTGTTCAAGTCCTTCCAAAAACAAATATTTCGTTGTACACGATGCTAATGGATGATTTCTTTCCGGCTATCTTACGCATCTTTCACGATTTAGAAGCCGAATATCGAGTTGAATGCCCAAGAATATTCCGAGATAATTTTTCTCCCCGTCGAGCTTTTATTTGGATGCCAATTTTTGATAACTTGGTTGTAAATGGTTTATCTCAATCAAAAGGAGTGTTCAACTTTTTTCTAACCCGAGAAGTGTATGATCCAAGATTGCTTTGTCTGATAGCTCAATTCGCAGATGATTCCAAATACTTTGATTTATTCCAGAAGGTAGCGGAAATGATGAATGCAATTCATATTACAAGAATAGTCGGATCGACGAATAATGCTTTGATGTACTAACTTCCTGATAAACTTTAGACAGAATGAAAAATCAAAATTGAAATTAATATTCACTCTTCACTAAAAATATTCAATATTCAATATTAATTTACTCTAACAAATATGTTCGAGCAGAGAACTGGATATCTTTGTCGGGCAGACGACCGAGATTTAATTCCTTTTTTAACTCGTCTTGAACAGATGATGCTGAAAAAATCAACTCTTGGCATTACTATTGGATTATCAAGATTCCAATACAGTTACAGCTGGAATTGGTTTAAACTCAACCTTGACCTTGACGCCTCGCTTGACTTGGTCGCATTTGCAGATACGCATAAAAAAGATCCCTTTGAGAATGCTGCTAAAACTAAGAAACCGATTGAACGTCGGGCAAAAGAAAGAAAAAATTTAGTTAGTTTTCATTCGGTAGCAATTTTCCTTCCATATTGTTCGTACTCGGTATTATTCGAATTTCTCAATCGATTACCTGTTCGCGTTTATTCTGGGAAAAGAACTCAAATCACTTCGATTTTGTTTGCCGAATATGATTATTTGGGTTATCATTTGAATAATGTTTGTATGATTGGATGTAAATTTTTACCAAACAATAAGAGATTCCAAGATGAATTCGATTTAATTGATACTGCTATTGATGGACTTGTTTCAATGCCAATACAACAGTTAAAAATTTGGATATGTTATGGTGGAGGAATACTTGAACTTGATAAAATGATAGAAGGACTTGCCATTCGGGAAGCGATGAAACAAGACAAGAAAACTTGTCTCGATGTTCCACGAATTTTTCTACCTTATTCACATGAAGATAAATTGGCCACCTTGATTGAGGTTGGATTGTTCATCGTGGAACATCCTGAAAAAGAAAGTGAAACTTATTGGCCATTCTTTTTGTCAAAAGATTTGTATGATCCTCGTGTGTTCAATTTGATTACTAGCTTTCTTAAAAGTGAAGACGAGAATGAAGATTATACAACTTTCAATGTAATTAATAAAATCAAAAATTTTGTGAGATGTCGGGATTGTCTGTACGAAATTTAATTTACTTTTCCCTTTGGGGAACAGTAACTTTATATTTTAAACGTCTTTACGGAGACTGGTTAAAATGAGGCGCTCTTCCTCAATGGCATTTTTCTAACTGGTTCAGGTTGGGGAAATTTAGTTTTGGCCAGTTGAAAACCAATATTAAACATTTCTTTTCGCTGATGTTCAGACAAATTAAAATTAAATGCCGACGCGGTTGAAGGAATATTCAGGTCTTGAATACATCCCTTAATTTTGTGTGGATTATGGTAATTGTATGGCATCGAGAGAATTGCAAGCAGAAATTGGATATAATTTTCATCTCCGAAAACCATATTTTCTCCTCCGAGATTAATGCCGAGAATTTTATGATGTGCTTCATGATAATATTCAATTGGATAATTACAAATTAAACCTCCATCAAGATATTCCTTTCCATTGTATCGACAACGATCAAATAACAGAGGGACATTTGCGCTCATTCGAATTGCTTCAATCACCGAAAGATTTGGATGAGTATCAACATTAAAAAACTCAGGACGACGGTCAGTCACGTTAAAAGCTACAATAGTGAGATGATTACCAAATCGATTTTTAATGTCTCGAAAAGTGGGAATATAGCCAACTTTATCTCGAATCATCTTTTCGAGATGATGACTAATGATTTGCCAAGGAAGAATGCCTTGACCATTGAGAAGTTTGTGTAGTTGAAGCTTTTGAATGTCATTGAAAAATTTTTGCTTTTCAATGTAATATTTAATTTCAATTGCCTTATATCCAATTGCTAATAAGGTACAAATGATTGAACCGATTGAAGTTCCAGCATATGAACTAATCTTCATGTCATACGTTTTCTCAAAGTAAAACAAGGCTCCTAATGCAGAAATACCTTTGATTCCTCCGCCAGAAATGACCAAAGTATTTGTTTGATCGAGAGGAAATTCTTTCTGCGGCACTGTTGAAAGGAAGGACATTTCTTTCCTTTTGAAACTCGAACGATTGTTTAACCAGTCCTTCGGAAGATTTAATTAATCTTTTAATCTTTAACGAAATCAAAACCCATTCAATCAAATTTGAAAAGATTAATACCTTATTTGAATGTCATTTGGTGATACCGCTCTTCCCACTCGAAAAGTTCCCGTATGTTCAGTTAAACTTCCAGTTGGAGAAATGTAATAATATAGTTGCGATAATCCTGTGTAACCTCCTACAACCGCCCCGTGCAAAGCAATTGGACCCGTTTCTTCTCGGAGAATTGCTTGTCGTGCAACTCCATAAAAATTAGATCCAGTTGTAGCCGAACCTTGATAATCATAAACCAAATTAATTCCCGCTTCTAACGTATCAGTTTCTTTGTAAGAACCAAGCAACGCATATCCGGAGTGAGCAGCGTAAATCTGAGGATTGTTTACGGTAAATGATTGAGTATCGATGTATGGAGTGAGATGTAAGAGGGGAGACGTTCCTGTAATTGAATCGATGTTAAATCCAAACTCTCGAGCGATTAATCCTCCTGCAGTTGAGGCTGCAGCCATCAAAAATTTTTTACTATTTCGACCTCGATGGAGAAGAGTTTTTAAAGTTGAAGTAGTGTAAGAGCCAAGAAAATCTTCGAAATTCACATTCGCCGAAACTGAAGCAGTTCCACCTGTATGATTGACAGTTAAAATATCTCCACTTGTTCCTCCTGGAATAAGAAAATATGAATAATTATCTTTGTTGAAAATATTTTCAGCTTGCCAGAGGTGAATTCCGTTGAGTAGATTAACTCTAGTGGTTCCGATTTCAGTATAAACTGAAGAATAAGGATTGACAGAAAAATATTTCACTTCAGCTCCAGTAAATCCGGTGATTGTATGAATTGAGGTCAAATAATCAATTGTTTCACCCGATCCTGTACTTGCCGAATAAATTTTTCGAAGGAAGCATGTTCCACTTGCAGATCCAACTGTAAATCCAGTTGATAACCGAGAAGCCGCTGGTGCGGTTCCACCTGTATATTGCACTAGATCGAGAAAAGGTTGGACAATTGAGTTGGTCAATACATAATAGGCATCTGGACGTGAAGATGATGCAATGGTTGATTCAGTAATTCCAGCTGCAGTTGAATGGAAACCAAGATTACCCCAATACAAAACAAAGCCGGTATTACTGAGTGTAACTCCTTCGAAGATATAAAATCCAGCTGACCGATACATTAAAAGAACACTTCCGGTATTATCATGAACAGCACCAATCAAGCCAGTATTTTCCTGTGCGATCGTAAATGGTGAGGCAGTCGGAGCAAATTGAGACAAATCAAAATCTCCGAGAATTGCATTATGTTGAGCAGCCATTGTATCATTCGAAGCTCCGAAACTAATTGCTCTTGGTCCACTTAATGGTAAAATTACTTGTCGAGTAATTAAACTTCCAGCAGAAAATAAAGTCGAACCACCTGAAGATAAAAATTTCTCTCGATAATTAAAATTTCTAGCTTTTGCTTCAGTCCCTGTAAAGAAGAGTGAAACAAAATCTCCAGTGTTTAAGTCATCTAAAGTTCGATATTGTTTGACAGTTGTTGACGACACTCCAGTTGGGCCTTGTGCACCGGTCATTGACGATTGAGGTCCAGTTGGCCCAGTTGGGCCTGCAGGTCCAGTTGGACCGGTCGCTCCTGTGTTTGAAGCCGATCCAGCGGGGCCCGTTGGACCAGTTGGACCAGTTGGACCAGTAACGTTTGTTCCTGCCGGCCCGGTAGGACCTGTATTTCCTTGAATTCCAGTTGGTCCTGTCGCTCCAGTTGGTCCTACTCCTCCGGTTGGCCCGGTTGGTCCTGTCGCTCCAGTTGGACCGGTTGTTGCAGCAGAACCAACGGGCCCAGTCGGCCCTGTTGGGCCTACTCCTCCGGTAGGTCCAGTTGGACCAGTTGTTCCTGCAGGTCCAGTTGCACCTGGACTACCAACTCCGATTGCTCCTGACGGACCGAACAAAGCGAAAATTGGGATTTGTGTATTCAAAATCTCTGCGAATGGTACAATTCGAGACCCGGCAAGCACAATTCTCGACATTTGTTAATTCTTTTCCTTTTTGAAGAATAAAAACTTTTTACTGAAATTTTAATCGAGTATTGCCTGAAATTCTGATGGTGAAATTACATTCCCGGCTCGAAATGCCGTAACAGAAGAAGTCAGACTACCGTTAGAAGGATTAATATAAATAGGTCCAAGAGATAAGTTTTGAAACCCTCCAATAATTGTCGTATCAAATCCAATAGTCCCTCCATTTCCTCCCGATGCTGGACCGATCATAAATCCATCAATTCGAGAGCCTGAAACAGCTGTGTCAGAGCCAGACTCTCCAATTACAAAATATCCAGCGGTGCCTGTAGTATTAATTGGACTTGACATCAAATAGTAACCGTTTCCGCTACATCCAAGAGCACCATTAGGTCCTTGAAATGGAAGTCCGGCTTGACCAAAAGAACCAGTGAAAATTTTAAAGTTTGAACAAACTGTTGCAGTACTCGACACCGGATTAAATACAAATTGACGATGAAAATATTTACCGGTTCCATGTGTACCTGTAAATCCAAATAGGCCAAATCGCGAACCATAATTAGTTTGATTATAAAAGAGTAGTTTTTTCTCATTTGAAATCATCGATTCTTGATCGAATACACCTCCATAGCTAATTGAGCCCGATGAAATTGTTCCTCCGGTTAGAGGAAATGAAATTAAATCAATTGAAGCAGTTCCGGGTAGGCCTATCCAACAAGTTGAAGATGAAACGTGAATTAAATCTCCCTGCCAAGGAAGACTTAGATTGGTTGCTGGTGTAACTACGGAAGATAAAATGGAAATAGGAGGCGGAGTTAATCCGTTGAAAAAATTCGATCTTCCAGCCAATAAAGAGCATTGCACTCGATTTTGATTGCGTTGATTGGTAACTAATAAAATCTTATCAGTTCCATTTTCATCAGTATTTAATAATTTAATTAAACAAGATCCAGTTCCTCCAGTTGAACCGGATGCTTGAATAGTTGTCGTAGATAAACTTGGATTTGAAAGCCCAATACCTCCTCCGGGACCGGAAACTGTGATCACATAAGAAAGTAATCCTGCAACAGGTGCTGAGTTATCTTGGAAAAGATAAAATGCATAATATCGACTTCCGGTTGAAGCAGCCAAGACACGATATGACGTGGTAATTGAACGATCGGTAACCAGAGAAAGAGCTCCGGTGGTTGTTGCTCGACCATTGACAATATGCAGAGGAAAAATTCGATGACCAGCTTGCGATGGTTGATCGACAACGATAATTGCATTTGTTTGATCTGCACTTAAAGCTCCATCAATCTTTTCGATTGAATTTGATCCATTAAAAGAAGTTAAATTAATTGATGAATGTATTGACATATTAAATGTAACTGGAGAAACATCAAAATTGTCGATCTGTAATGAGGAGGAATTCCGATATAAAGCAATTGCTTTATTTCCCGTCAAAGAGAAAAAGAGAAACGAATTTGCATCCGCAATACTAGCATTAAATGAGGAACCCGTCATAAATCTATCTGGTCTATAGACAAATTTTCGATAAAAGTGTCCGGGAATATATTCCATTGCATCTCCGTTATTAGTATTGTGGACCATCAGCATAGTTTTCGCTTTCGAATGTTGATCAAGTGGATCAGGCCCGGGAATACCTTGAACTCCACCTTGTGTATTTGCAGGTCCGGTAGGACCGATTCCACCAGTTGGACCTGTCACTCCTTGAAAACCTTGATCACCATTTGGTCCAGCCGGGCCCATTAAACCGGTTGCACCTGTGGAGCTTTGGCCAGATGCATTTGCTCCAGTTGCTCCAGTTGGACCTAGACTTCCCTGTGGACCTGTCGGACCAATTGATCCAGTAATACTTCCCTGAAATCCAGTTGGTCCTGTTATACCTCGTGGACCAGTTTTATCAGCTTGGCTTGCAGAAAGACCAGTTGGTCCAGTCGGTCCTGTAATATTTCCAGCGGGTCCTGTCGGCCCGGTTGGAGAAGAACCTGTTGGCCCGGTTGGCCCCGTTCCGAGACCAAATCCAAATCCAAATGCAAGATTTGGATTGAGCCCGACATTTCGAAATGCGGGGAAACGAACAAGTCGACTCATTTCTCTAACAATAGAAAAATGATCTTTTTCGAAAAAAGATTGTGCATTTATTGTCTCAAATGCTTTCACAATTGCAACAAATTTCAGAGTTAATTCAGTTAAGACTACATTTAGATTTGCCTACGCCAAGCTACGCTAAGAAAATAGCCAATCTATTTGTAAATTTATCTGAAGAAGAACAGTTCGAGTGTTTATTTGAACTTGAACAACAGAAAGAAGTTTTGTTCGCACAATGCGACCCGGATATAATCGAAATGAATCGAAAAGTTTTACAAGATTCCTTAATTGAAGTTGAATATCTTCGAGTCTTATATCTAAATTCAGAATTAACAGGACCAGGTAAAATCTTTGAATCAAGCTTAAATTATCTTGAAACCTTGCTGATTAAGATCAAAGCTTATTTGTAAATGAAATAATTTTTCTCCTCGAGAGGAGAAAAATTTGTTTATCTCAGTTGAACAGTCGATTCTTGAGAGGTTTGAGAATCAAGTAAAGGACGAACTGGAAAGAAAATTCGATGAACTCGAGTAATATGAAGGAGGACAAATACCGTCAAAACGATTGTCATAAAAATACCATAAGTTGTGTATTTGGTTTCAGCAAATCCATAGATAATGGCGCCAAGGAGAAGCAAAGCTTTGATCACTTGAAAAGTAAATTCCTTGTATAAACTGCATTGTTGGTGCTGCTCTTCGTCGATTGGAATCATCCTGGATTTAAAATTGATTTAATCAAAAGATGAATCAATTTTTAAAGGTGAATGAACATCTCTCAAGTTGAAACCGTCCCAAAGGGACTTGAAACCGTCCCAAAGGGACTTGAACCTTCCCATCGATTCTCTGAGATCCGAGGAAATCTTTTCGATGATGTCAAGAATAGTCTTGGACACTGTGTGAGTAGAGATTTCAAAATGATGAAGGGGATTGCTTATCATTTTAGATTTAAATTTGGACGCGTCGATGAACTCGAAAAGCAATCTGTTTCGGTTGGACAAGTTGCATACTTGAAAGAAAATGACCGATATCTATTTTATTTGGTCACTAAAGATAAATATTATCATAAACCTACATTGAAGACTCTTCAATTATGTTTAGAATATTTAGTTCGATTATGCAATTCGTTAAATGTTAAAGAAATATCAATCCCGAGAATTGGTTGTGGACTTGATCAACTTTCATGGGATGTTGTGAAAATGTTATTGATTAAAATAGTTTGTCCAGTTGTGAAAGTGAATGTTTATTCTCTTGATGATTAAATGTCCCGTGGGACTAGTAAAAATTTTTGTTTAGCATTTGAATATTTGAATTGAATGTATTCAATTCAAATATTAAGTTTTATTCTTCATCTCAGGATGGTTGTTTTCGTTTCGAAGATTGATCATCTTTTTTGTCAAGCAATTCAAAGATAAGGAGAATTGTATCTAGATCGGCATTCGAATCGAAACTCTCTTCCCAAAGCACTTGATCATTTGAGAGAATAGTTACATTATTATCTTCTTGTTTGATCAGTCCTACGGGACGTTTGATCAACCAAATATTACATTTTGGATCATCAAGCAACTTGTCAATCATTTGATAAGCCTTGGTATCTGGTGTGGGATATGCAGCCTTATTCGCTGACAAAATATAAACCCAGAAATCTCGAGGTCTTTTAGCCAATAAATCAGATCGTTGTACCGTAATCATCTTTGCTTTCTTTTTAGAAAGAAAAGAATTCATTTTTTCTGGCGGGTTAACGTACCTTTTATCGATCTCCAAAATATTTAATCGGTCGTCCGTCATTCTCCGGTCTCACTCGCAATAGTGGTGGTTCATATCCCATTTCTTGGTTTCTCCGACGGATCTCTGCCTGATTTTCCGCAATCATATTCGTGACATGTTGGTCAAATTCAGCTTGTCTGCCGAGACGGGCAAGTCTCTCTTCCTCATCTAACTGTCGATATAATTGCCGAACTCCTTCAGTTGTATGTGGACTGTAATACGTTTGTTGTGCCAGCGAACCTGTTCCAAGCAGGACAGAGGCAAGAGCAGTAATAATCAAGAACTTGTTTGTAGACGGCCCCTGGGAAGAATTTCCACGAAAGAGGGCAATAATTGTCATCAATAAAGAAAGACCGACCGCGATCAGTTCAAATAATTCCGAATCCACACCGAGAGGCATTGTTTCTTTGAAAATGGAAAAAATAATTTTGACAGAATTCTTTGTCTCCCTCGAGAGGGTAGACAAAAGTTTATATATCAAATGGTTTACTCGAACTTAAGTCGAATAAAATGTTCACTTACACTTTCGGGTTTTACATTTTCATTTTTGTTATTTGATGGTTCTGATGGTTCGGGAAGAACCAAAATTTCCAAGTTAAATGAACCATTAAATCGAGTCCATTGAATCTCTTTCAGATGAAATCCTCGAGCTTTACTCCATTCATTAATCACTTTTAAAATAGATGAATGAACTTGATTTGGAATTGAAATACAATTATCATTTGGGTCCTTTTGATCTGGAATTGATGGAGACTTGTCCATATAGAATACAACAAAATATCTAAGACATTGATTTGGGTCAGGAAATACTCCCGATGTGACAACATCGTTTAAATATCTCTTATCTTGAAGATCCAGATCACCAATTAATTTCTCAAAGGTAAAGATACCGAGCCACTTATTTAATTCGGCCAACTTGAGATTTTTAATTTTCTCTTGAGCTACCGTGTTAAAATTCGTACAACCATAACCCAAATCCCAAACCCAAGACTTTTGATACGCGTCAATAAAATCAAATGTATTTTCAGATGCCATTGATGGAAAGTTCTGTTTGCCAAAAGAATAATAATTCAATTTGAGACCGGAAAAAAATCAATTTTAACTAGTCCCATAAGGACGTTTAACCAATTCAAAAAGGCTTGAGGAAATTAAAAAAGTGATTCATTAAATCGACTGATTTCAGAAATCCCTTCAATTCAAACCACTCTTGATGGGTCAAGCAAGATCATTAAATCGCGATAGCATAATTATGGAGTCAACCACTGACAAATTATTCGAATTGACTGATGATGAAAAGAAACACATTTGGCCGTATGAAGCTGAGCTAAACGATAGCATACCCGACCGAGAAGGTATTAATCAACCTAAGGTGAGTACAATTGCAATTACATATGATGGAAAATTGCAATCGGGACATAATTTCCCGGCTTTACGTCGATCAGTGAAATATGGAAATTTTGACGATAAGATCTATGTCTGGTCTGAGAATGGAGTTCCTCATTCACGTGAAGAGTATCGAGCTGCACTACAAATCGAATCTTATTCGAGAGCTTGGCGTTATTTTGGACTCGTAGAAACCGAAGATTATTCTTTTGCCTCATATTTGAAGCGCATGGTTAATGGAAAAATTCCAGATAATGGGCTGGTTGAACTTGGATATGAATCTCGAAAGGATCTTGAGAAAGACCAGAATTTTAAATGTGTAGTTATGAAGGATGGGCAGCCAGTTTCGAATGATGAAATTACTTCTCTTTGCCAAACAAAACGAAAAGAAATTCGCGAGAAATTTAACTTGGCCAAAACACACATTGGTACTTATTACGACGATGGCTCTTCCGGAGAAATTATGTAATCAACTTTCACAAACATTGAAAAAGTTAATACTTGTATAGTCAACAAAAAGCTGCGTTTGATCTTGTGTATCAAGAGTAAAGGCAAATACAATATCGATCTGTTCTTTTTCTTCGTCTAGAGTTCCCGTCCATTCAATGCTGGTCACCTTGACTCCTCGTTTTTCTGCCCAAAGTTCGATTAATGCATTGATCTTTGCCTTTAGACAGCATGATAGAGTAACTGTTTTTGAATCGGAATTTTCGGAAACTGGTTTTTCAAGATGAATTGTACGAACGTTCTTTTTCTCATCCTCTAGCCAGCTGATATCCTGATTGACCAGTGAAGTGACTATTGTTTGAAAATTAATATGATTAAACCATTCTCCACGCTGATTTTTGAGCTCGAGCGGAGTTCGATATCGTCGGAGATCGATAAAACTTTCGACTCCGTTGATTGTAAAATCGAGGTCCTCAAAGGACATTTTTCTCAATTTTAACCAGTTCCCCAGGAACGTTTAAATACACCTTTTTATGGAATGGAAAAATTTTGTTCTCGAAAGAACAAAATAGGAATTTCAAAGCAGTTATGGAATTGCACGTAAGACAGACAAAAATGTACCTCCACAATATTTGTCTAACGAAAGTAGCTCCGTTTCGATTCGAACTCCAAATTTATTTTCGATTTTTTCTCGTGCAATCTTCTCGCAAGAGTTTACAAATTGTTGAACGTTTTGTTCCCTAACATTTGCTCCCCATTCAAATTCCAATTTAAATGGAGATAGCTGGAAAATTACAAAATTGGCAAGTGATTTTAAAACTCTTTCAATGCTATACACATTAAATGCAATATCCTTAATCTTGATAATAAGGGACTTCGTTCTAAGAGGTCTGTCTCTATATAAATCAAGATATCTTAAATTTCTTTCGTACACTATCGGACCGAAAAGACCACATCCAAGATTCCAATATGCAACCATACTTTTAAACTGAGTAGTAGGTCCAATTGCACCAATTATAGAAGCATCTACATCCGAAATGTCAAGATCAATGTCTGACCAATCGTCTCGAGAATGTACCGAAAAAATGCCTTTTGTTTCTTGTTTATCTTCAGTTGAGAACAAAGCATCGAACTTTTCTGTACCATCAAAATAGTTGAGAAGATTTTCGACTTTATACTCTTTGTATGCACGAAGCAATTTAACTTTAACTAGTTTAGAGTTTTTAACCGGTCCTTCGGGACATTTAACCACTCCAGGGAGTTCTCGATTTATTTCTTGAGCCATGAGACAATTAGAAATGAATATATTTTCCTTCTCGAGAGAAGGAAAAATCATTTTTCAATTCATCTTATTGTTTGAACATTAATTTTCTCCTTGAAAAATAACCGAAGAGCCAGTTTCAAAATTAAATCCGCTCATTTGATACAAAGTAATTTTCGTAATCGGATTGGTATTCATCCAAATGCCTTGAATCATTGTAGCAAAAAGATGTCTACCATCTACAATTCCACTTGGAAAATAACCACATGCATAACAACTGTAAGTTTTGTAGTTGTATGTCCCGGTATAGAAAGGTATTTCAAATTCGAAAAATGACAACGTTCCTGTTAAACCTCTATTCCCAATTGCCATACCCAAATCTCCACCAGAAACTGAAGAATGATTATATGATCCCGATGGCATTATCGATCCAGAAAATTGAACGTAATGTAAATTAAACCCATAATTATCTCCTGTATCATCATTAAATCGAATACCAACTCGCTCAAAGAGGGAAAAATTATTTGATCTTAAAAATCCAATTCCTCGAATCTGTGAAAATTTTTGATCTACATTATAGCTAATGCTTGAAGTTGCAGATGTGATATCTACAGTTCGGAGAGAAAAATACGACGAAGTTGAAACATTTGCAACTCCGGTCGCTCCAATTGGCCCAGTTGGTCCGGTTGCCCCGGTTAAAACGGAATATTGGGCTAAGCCTCCAAGGAATGAAAGATTTGACATGCGATTTTAATCTTTGGGGGGGTAATAAATTTATTTTTCAAATTAAAATCCGTACAATTTCACTGCCGTTCCAGTCGCGAACAACGCTCCACTCGTGCTGAAAAAAGTTATTCCTGTCAAAGGAAGTAAAGTAACTGCGATCGATACCATCACTGTTGCATGATAGCCAGTTCCAGGATAGAAAAATCCGACATTATGAGATTGCATGTAGCATGGATATCTATACACACCAGTTTCAGTATAATTAAATATATTAAAGTTTGCAGTCGCAAAAATTCCAGTTGGCACTCCACTACCGGGAGCAGTCATCAAATTGGCAAATGTTGAAACATGTGAAAAAGAATCTCTGTCAAAAACCGAAAAAATGTGTCCCGCATTAATATTGACTGACGCAGTGTTGTTATTTACTTGCATTCCTACTCCAGATGTGACTCCTGGATCTGCAATGCGGAAAAGAGTTTGCAAACGCAAATGATTATATGTCTGGGGAATGTTTGCAAAAGTGATTGTACCAGTCGGAGAGTTAACAACTGCAGATGCAATTAAATTTCCTCCCCCAGCTGTAATTATTGTAGATCCAGTTGGACCTGTTGGTCCGGGTAATCCAGTTGGACCTGTAACTAACGCTTGATTGAGTAATGAAAATTGAGTGTCAACATTTTTTTGGACTGCACTCAAGAGTTGAACTGGGAATTCCGGATTGGTCAATTTGAAATTCATTTATGAAAGATAAAAAATATTTATCCAATTAAATGGCAACTTCGATTCGATTGTTGAATCAACTTTTATCCCAAGAATCTGGAATCGAAACCGCGTTTCCAGAAACAATTACTGGAGGAGTCGGATCCACTGGGGCAACTGGAGATTATCAATCTGGTGAAGTGTTTCTCGGTGAACAAAAAGTACTTGCAACTGGAACCTTCCTCGAATATACAAATATTCCTCAGACTTATCGACATCTTCGAGTGAGAGCAGATGTCAGAACTTCACATCCTACATCAACCACCTTGACTCTAGGCAGTTTAACTTTAAATAATGTTTCAGCAGGAACTACTTATTCCATGAGTCAAGTATTTACGCTTTCGATGCTTTTCTCCCATAAAACAAGCGGTCAAATTTATTCGCAATCAAGTTCGTCAGGATTTGTTACCAATATTTGGTCAATGGTTCCCGGTCTTGGTCTTAATTTTTCGGGGCACTATGATTTGATTTTTCCAAATTATGCAGTAACTGGAGTGAGAATTGGATACGGAAGAGATGAAAGTGGAATTGCCTCTCAACGAGCTTCGGGAGGTTTTCAAATGTTTAATTCTTACCATTCAACTCAAACCGCTCCAATTACAGCAGTTAAATTCACTACGAACGGCTTTGGTTATGGTATTCATCCTGGCTCGACAATTCAGTTATTTGGAATTCGATAAATAGGTTCTCGAAAGAACTTATTATTTAGAGAATATTGCTGTATACTCTTTTAAATTGTGAGTCAGCTCGATCTTACAAAAATTTTTCTCTTCGATTTTTGTATTTTTAATCGACTCGAGTATCAATGCTGTCATTTGTGGGACATTCTCAAGATTGCAAGACCGAAACGAGAATTCGAGCTTAAATGGAGAGTATTGCATTGATAAAAATCTTGCAAAACAAGCAAAAAAATCTTTCACATCGTTGATGAACAGGCGATGATCTGAAATTCGAATCAAAATATGTTGGGTTTTAAGAGAAGCACCACGATAGGTAGAAAAATGATGAAGGGGTCGTAGACGTACTCTCCAGCTGAAATAACCGCTTCCGTAGTCCCAGTTCGCTGTAATCATTTTACATTTAAAGTTCACTCCAATTGCCGTAATTGCAGATGGGTCGAGCGAAGCATCAAAGATGATATCGTCTGTGTTAAGTTTGTTCTCAGCGACTGAAAAGATACCTTCAGTTTCTTGATCACCCTTCTTGAAAATGACATCAAACTCAGCTCTTTCGTCGAAATACTTATAGATCTCGCTTGCATCATAATTTTGCCTACCTTTGAGCAGCCGAATTGAAGTAATTTGTTCGGATGAGTTTGACATGTTGATATGTTAATATTTCGATGATTCAATATTTTTCCTTCTCGAGAGAAGGAAAAATCAGTTTTAAACATTTAATTTAATTCACTCGATAATCTCGAATGTAAGATCGACACTCACGTCATACCATGTACGAACGTAACCATCAATAGCGATCAGAAAATTATCTCGATTTTCTTGAGGCAGTTGATTGATATCCTTATAGGCGAGTGAAATTGTTTTTGCTTCAATAATCTTTCCATTTCGACGATTAAAAAGTTCTTCACCGGTTTTGACCAAATCAAATTGGACATACTTTTTGAAATTCTTGACAAGGTATTGATAGACCTCGTCTTTGTCTTGTGCTTTCATGACAGCTACAAGAATATCCTGTTTAGGATAGGCATTCTTTCGAATAATGAAGTTAAACTTTTCTTGAGCCATGTTACGATTTATGATTTACTCTTTGTATTTTGAACTCAAAATAATGGAAAGTGAATATCTTTTCTTTCTCGAGAGAAGGAAAAATCAGTTTTGTTTTTCGATGTGACAATTTCATACTTCACAATTTGATAACTTCCATTTCACCTTGATCGACAATATGAAAAGTGTTATGAATGTATCCTTCAACAAGAAAAATAAAATTTTTCCCCGTTTCTGGAGCACAAGCTCCGAAATCCGTGTACAGTTGATCGAGGGAATTGTACAAAGGTGTGTCTAGGCTTTTTCTTGTCATACCTTCGTAAAAAGTATAGACGCAACTTATCGACTGGAATATACTTTTTGTACTTGACTGTCAAATAATTAATTACATCTTCTCTTGATTTAGCTGAGAAGATGGCGATCAGCTCACTTGAACACGTTCCATAAGGACTCGAAGCAGAATCTCCAACAGTGAAAAGACGATTTGGTTGACTCGAAGCCATTGATTGACAATTTAACTAGTTTAGAGAGTTCTACGGGACGTTTAATTAATGTACTTATCTGTAACGAAAAAAATCATTTTTCCATTAACATTATTCATTCAAATAGAAGCATTTCCGACATCGAGGTTGATAACTCTCACTTCCGCCGATTAAAATGGTTTCTTGAGATGCGACCATTTTCTTCGTATGAGATGCTTCTTCTCCACATTGACTGCAAATAGCTCGTAAAGGAATCAATTCATCAACACAAGGAATAATTTTGGCAATGCTGGGAAAAGGTTCTTTCTTCCAATCGGATTTCAAGGCTGAAATAATTACAGTTTTGTCTTTGGCCCAGACATCAGCGAGCTCGAGATCGGGGAAGAATTGTCCTTCATCAATTAAAATCACATCGGCATCTGTAATCGATTTCTCATCAACGTCTCTCAATTTATCAACCGCAAAAGTTGCTTTCATACTTTTTGCACTATGAGAACAAATGTCTTGAACTGAATAACGATTATCCCCTCGATACTTAATTAAAACAATCTTTTTCTTTGCGATCAAATACCGATGTGCCTTGGCCAACAATGTTTCAGTTTTACCTGCAAACATACATCCGAGGATGAGTACCAATTCACCTTTCATTCAAAATGTCGTTCTTTTTATAAATAAAGAAATTCGTTAATTTCTTTCCACGAAAGGAAAGAAATGATTAATCGTCGTGGTTCAACAATGCGAATGCGTTTTGAAGATAAGTTTTCAAGTTGATTTGTCGTTCGCCCCTTGAAATAATAGCCAAATCAAGTGAAAAGCTGTAACAAGCTTGTGCAAAACCATCGGTTTTTTCAAAGAACAAAACAATATTGTTAGTCAAGAGCGAATAATTGGCTCGAAATGGGAGGCTTGGTCCTCGATCAAATTTTTCAGATTGATGAAATTCACCGCATCCCAAGTTGCATTCAATTCGATCGTAGATTTCATCGTCGAAATAAGCCATTGAAAAAATTTCCTCTTGAAATTCGAATGAAATTGAATAGTTGATTTCTTTTGTAATTTTTTCGAGCAATTGCTTGGTTTTATCTCGAATTAGATCAAGATTTTTTCGAGACAATCGTTGAGTCATCAATTCAAAGAAAAATGAACTTGATACAACTCGTGTATCTCCATCGCCGAAATCTTTTTCATCATCTTTGCAATCCGAATCATTCGAGGTAATTTTGAGAGACATTTCTTTTCAACAATTTTCCTTGGAGGAAAATCAGTTTTATTATCACAACAATAAAACTGATTTAAAGATTTTCTCCCTTAATAAAGCCGTCATGAACAAGGACTTAATCTTATCTGAGCTTTTGGGAGATGTACATCGAACTATTCGGGAGTTGCCCTGCCCAATGATGAGGGCTTTTTGGATCTGTCCAGAAAAGAATATCAACATTGATGTCGCTGGTTATGATCAATTTACTTTCACTGAAGTTGAACATACATCCGCAATTCATCTTTTTGTTGGCGATCTTCCAATCGCTTCACTATCAGTTCCAGAAGGAGTCACAAAACTTGATTGGAAGATTTCAATTCCTTCCTTTTTGAATCGAAGTAGTCCGTTCTCATTTTCTTTCACTTACCGAGGATCTCGAATTCAACCTCGAATTTTTGCCCAAATGTGGACTGTTTCATCAGAACAACTTGAAAAACTTAAGCAACAAGTAAATGGAATGCGCTTTGCCATTGAAGATACTGAAGTTTGGTTGCAAAAAGATCAAGTCAAGCTTATTCCTGGTTCAAATCAAGAGCAAAGATCTTATCGCTATTCAGCTATTTGTTTGAATGAGTTGAATTAATCAATTCAAAAAGTTCTATCATTTAATTTTTCCTCAAGAGGAAAAATTATTCTTCTGAATCTCGACGTGGAGCAGCGAGAAGAGTTCGTTTTGGAATCCATCGTGATGTCCAAAGAGGTATTTTATATTCTAGCCGTTTGTGGTGATTATCAACGAAGCAAGCTTCAAATTGCTTTTCAATGTTATCAATTTCTTTTTGAGTGTATCCGAAAGCAAATTGTGAAATCAAAATTAGCAATCGAGGATCATATACATCTCGAAGTAGAAAACTTGTCCAACAATTTTCCGTCGCAGACAATCCGCAAAGAGTCAACTCGGCCAATGGATCGTATCCATAGTCACGATCAATCTTTTCTCCAAGCATTCGAACAATTATTTCTATCAAATGATCAAGATCGTGTGTATTATCGTCAAGAAATCCCATGCTGTGGTAACGAAATTGAATATTTCCTTTCGAATCTTCGATCACCATCAATGACAATCCCTTGACTTTATAATAAGCACGCGTCAGGATCGTAACAATGTTTTCGTTGTATTGTTGGAGAAATTGAAGAAATCTTGGTTTATCCTCAAGTTTGAAGATTCCCGGTATCTTTGAGAGATCGGTATTTCCGTGATCATCTTCAAACTCGGCTTCGGTTCTTCGAGTGAACAAGTTCGGCGAAAAATGGAAATATAACATTCCTTGATCTTCATTCAGATGTAAATTAAATATTCTATCAGTAACAGGCCCGAATAAAGTTTTGCCCAGTTTCTCAATCAAAGTCTTGGCTTCAATCCGAAAGATCTCAATTGGATTGAATGGCTTTTCAACATCTTTACTTTCACTCTTTCTCTCAATTGAAGTTTCCATTCTTTTTCCTCAAGAGGAAAGAGAGAAAGAGAATCAATTTTCTACAATGGTGAAGCGGCTCGCCAAATCAAATCAAAATGGTCAGCAAAGTTCCAAATCTGAATTAAGAGTCTTGGATCATAGAGATCTTCAACCAGAAATGGTATTCTAATAGCCAAACCACTTGCGATCAATTCAACAAACACTTGAGGAAGAAGATAAATATAAAATTCATCATGTATTCCAAGTGTAAATGATCGTTGATATTCTTGCCGGAAAAGAGATTCATTTGGTTTTCCATCAAGTTCGATCATCATCTCAGGATAAAACATCCGTGGAAGTTCATCTCCGGGTTTGAAATCAATGTCGAGACGATCAATTGGAAGTTTTTGTTCGCATAACAAGAGTTCGCGAATATTCCTGATATCTTGAAGAAAAAGCCGTTTAAACTTTTCGATTTGAAGTAAGTTCTGAAGCGGAATTTTTGTTGCAAAATAGGAATCAACCTGAAGTCCTTTAAAAATATCTTCTCTCTCACTTTCATTCCAAAAGCTGGCAATTTTTCCTTTACATCCATCAAGAAGACTCGCAATACAGTCAATACGATCGAAATCAGGATGTGAAATATTCATTTTGATGTCAATCAGACAAACCAATTTGTTATCTCTTGCCATAGTACAACAGCAAATCAACAGTAGACATGGATCTGTTGTCCCGAAATTGATTAAACCAATATTTATTTCAATCTTTTGAATACCATTTTGGATAATGCTCTTGGTTGCCGCTAGGGAATTATCCAACAAGTCTGGTTCAACTTGATTATGTTTAATAGATTCTGCAAACTTGGTAAAATATCGGGGTAATGAATCGCTGTACCATAGCCATTTTATGGCCATAATTAATCTCTTCCCCCTTTCTTCGAAAAGAGAGGGATTTTTTCAATTTTTCGTTTTGCTTACGAGAAAGAAATCATCAGCAAACCACCAAATCTGAATTAAAAGTCTGGGATCGTAGAGATCTTCAACAAGAAAAGGTATCCGTTCAAACAATCCAGTTGCAATGATGTTCACAAACACTTGAGGAAGGACATAGATGTAACCTTCATTATTTATTCCATATGAAACTATGCGTTGATATTCTTTCTCAAGAAGAAATCCATTTGGTTTCTCGCGAGATGCAAAGATCATTTCAGGGAAAAACATTCGAGGAATTTTTTCCTCTGGAGGTATATTTAATTTAAGTTCATTAACCTGAAATCTTTGATTGGCAAGCAGAAATTTACTAATGCTGTCAATCTCCTGAAGATGAAGACGCTCTATCTTGCCAACAAGAAGTAAATCTTCAGGCTCAATTCTTGTAGCTATGTAACTAAATGTTTGAAGTTTTTCAAAAACATCTCTTAGTCTTAATCCGGTTTCATTAATTAGACAGAATAATTTTCCTGTACAAGCACGTAGAAATTCGGGAATACATTTCAATCGAGTGAAATCGGGATGTGAGATATTGACTAGCATTTCAATCAAAATAACATCCATATGTTGATTGGTGTATGGGTGAAAATTAACTAATGTATGAGGACTTTGCCAAAGATCTATCATCTCGACTTGAAATTTTATGGGAAATTGTCCGACTTTTTGTTTGGTAAAATTGGAACAACGATGAAACAAATATTCCGGAACTTGATTTTGTTGGGCACATCTCGCAATTTCAAGCAAACACTCCGGAATTTTTTCATCATATCGGACCCATTCTAACATATTTATAGTTTCAGGTGATCTGTCTCCTTCTCCTCGAAGGACCCATTCCATGCTCATTTTAACCAATTCAGAAAATCCCGAAGGGACGTTTAACCAATCCCGAAGGGAAGTTTAACCAATCCCGAAGGGACGTTTACTGCTCTTTCCTCAAGAGGAAAAAGATTCAATTTTTTCGGCCGATGAAAAAGGGTGGGTCATTCTTTCCTCGAGAGGAAAGAATATTTTTTCTTAAGTAGCCTCTAACTAAGCTACGTGAGGAGGAAGTTTTTGAAGATACTCGACACTGACTGAACTATAATAGGTCAGTCGGTAAGCAAGTACATTCACAAAATCTTCTTTTGAGTAAAAGACAGGCGCGAAGTGAACAATCTCATACATCTTTTCTTGTAGATACTTCTTGTCGTATTTATCGAGATGTTTCTTCCAATGATTGATGATTCTCGGTTGTTGCCGATTCAGAGGAATTTGAGGTTCTTCGAAAAAGCGGACATAAATCGTCTCGTTCGCTTTTTCTTTCATCTTGATGTCTTGATGAACCTCTTTGAGCAAAGCTTTTTGAGCTCCAGTCGGTCGAGGTGGAAGAGGTGGTGGAATTGGTCGAGGAATCTCTTGTCGAGGAACCTCTCGTCGAGGTACTTCCTGAAGAGGTACTTGCGCGAGTCGCCGTTCAACAACTCGAGGTACTTCCACGAGTCGAGGTCCTCGAACTCCAGGAATTGGACTTTTCATCTCTTCTTGTCTGACAACTTCATGGAAAGGAAGTTGTTCAGCTTGATCCCAGCTTGCAATCTTGAACTCTTCTTTGGTAGACCACCAGAATTCAAATCCGCAAACACATCTGACATGATCACAACCGTCACCTTTGTTGATGAGTCGTTGGCACTTTGGACAATTGCCATATTTGTCTTGATCTTCGTCAATACGAAGATCAAGAGCGACGTTCTTCGGTGAACATTTCTTGCCTTCGTGCCAATCAGTGTTACATTCGGAACAAAAGAAATTGGCGCAAGTTTCACAGAAGACACATGGATTTTCGGGCTTTTTCGGGATTGTCCATTCAGATGTACAATGAACACATTTCAATGGAAAGAGATTTGAGGTAATTTGTTGAGACAAATAGTTGCTCAATCGTTTACCAAACTCTCCGAACATAAATCCGGTGAGTTCTCTCCCAGTAAAAATGTGCTTGCAATTAGGTTCTGGGCAATTGAATTGATACCCGGCATCCATTCGAATGGCGAGGTAGTTCTCAAAACATTCCCCGCAAATATAATGTCCACACTCAGTGGTCATTACATGATGAGCTGCGCAAACCATACAAGATCGATCCATTTTACGTTAAACGTCTTTCGAGACTCTTTGAAGTGGTTAAAAGTTTAAAGGTTCGATTGCTTGATTGCTATACGATAAATTGCTTTCTTTTTGGATAAAAATTTCAATTTTGAAAGGGTATATCAACATGCATCCTTGAATCGACAAGCAAAAATGATTTTGTTCGCATTTAAAATAGCAATATAAATAAATCAGAAATGGCCGATCAAAAAGATCTCGATTTACCTCGGACGTTTAACGTTTGTTGGAAAGCAAATGTTCCAGTTGAACTTGAGCCAAAAGAATGTTTTTATTTCCCGGAGAAGAAACATCTTGATCTTGCTCTTGAGGAACTTCGATCAAAGAAACTTCCTTTACAACGTGGAGATTTAGTATCATTTGAAGAATGTCGAGCAAGTCCAAACGGAAAAACAGATTTCTACCGTATGGAAGCGTTATGCATTTTTGATGGAAAAGAGATTATCGATCTTGATGATTTCCCCGATGAATATGGATCTCTTCCGAAATCACTTCCTTGTTTCGATTCAGATGATTATCGTGAACCAAGCTTTTATTACCATGACATAAAAATTATTTCAGATCAACTTGACAATGATCGAGGATTTCGAGATCAAACATTTTGGTTTCGTACTGGACAATTTATCGAACAACTTCAAAAGAATCTTCAATATCGAGATGTAAATTATGAACAATTTTTCAGAAATAGAATTGGCTACACTTGGTTCGAAAGCAGAGGAAAGAGATTCACTTTAATTGATGATTTTGAAGTTCCAACTGAGAAGTTTAACTTTACAAAAGTGATTCAAGAACTTACTCCAGAAACAGAACTTTGCGCATGTTATCAAACCTCAATTAATGGTCTTGAAAAGGATGAATATTTTCGAGATCAACCTGAATGTATCTTTTTATCTGAAAGATACTTTCGAGATTAAACTTTAACCATTCGAACAATTAAAAATTTCATACTCTTTGGAGTACGAAAAATTGAACTTGATTTCATTCGACTATTTAAAAACTCAGCAATGGATGTAGAGTCTCAATTATCTATCGTTAACGATGAAAAAATTTGTCTACCTACAATCGACGATGAAAAAATTTGTCCACCTGCAATCGACGATGAAAAAATTTGTAAAATTTGTATGGTTCGTCAAGGTTCGATGCTGAATTATTCTTTTATTCGAGAATGCAATTGTATTCATCCAATTTGTCAAGATTGTCAAAACGAATGTAAAAGATGTCCTTTTTGCAATCTTCCCGCTCCGAGACCAGAAGTGTCGCCTCAGCAGCAAGAAAGAATACGCATTTCAATTTTCGTTCTTGTTCTTCGAGGACTCAGCATGATATTTTCTCTTACAATGATTTGTTTATTTGCTCTTGATAGTGTGGAAATTGAACACAATTTTCTTCCTTATTTATTTGCTTCTCCCATTCATGCATTAACTTATATCTTCTCTTCACCTCCCAGGCAAAATCAATGGACTCGAGGATATCGAGCAGTTGCCGATCGGATTTTAATAGTATTAGCTTGTTCAGTTGTTTTTTTACCAAAACCTCTTTTTTGCCCAATTTTACTCGGCTTTGATACTATTCATTGTATTTTTATACTATCACAATACAAATTAAGACAAGAAATTATCGAATAATCTTTTTCCCAAGGGAAAAAGATATTGTTCTACCACCGTCTCAAGTGAACAGTAGAGTTTTTCAGCGTCAAATGGCATTTCCTTTCAGAATCTTTCTTTTTGAATCTTTTAAGAAAGATTCAATTTTCAATTCCTCTCATACCTTCATCACGATATCAAAGCTACCTTCGGTGACTTGATGTGCAATCAAAAGAGTCAGACGATCTTTCGGGAGATGTTCAATCACATTTTCAGCACTTTGAGCATCAAGACTACTCAATGTTTCATCAAACATCACTAATGGCAAATTAAATAAATCGGCTAACGCAAGAGTAAAGGCGAGATTAACTCGATCTTGTTCTCCTCCACTCAAACTATTCAAATCAATCGCGTGACCTTGATATCCAACAATCAAATTGACTTGATTGCGCACAGTTTTACTCTTTTCATTAACTTTAAACAACGAAATCTCAATTGTGAGTGGGTGTTCGAAGAAAATGTTGAGATAATTTTGAAGTAAATAATTCAGTTCGTCAATGCAACTTGACAAAGTAGTCATTTCTGCTGAGAGAAAAAGATCTCGGAATTGTTTCGTCTTGGTAAAATATCTTTCGGTTGCAGCATATTGCAATCCAATCTGAGTCAATCGTTCCACTTCAGCGTTATATTTTTGACAATCGCGAATATAAGTATTATATTCTGAGATTTCAGTGCAAAGCTGAAGCTGTTTTTGCTGAGTTTTTCTTTGATCTTCTTGGAGAGACAATAGTTCTTTACGTAAAATTTCGAGTCCCTCGAGACTAACATCATTTTGCACAGCATTTAACTCTTGAGTTAATTTCGATTTCCTTTCTTCTTGAACTCGATTTTCGACGATTATTTTATCTCGAGTTTTTTCGTTTGTTAAATAAACTTGTTGTAATCGTTGAACTTCTTGAAATGAAAGAGGAGGTTCATTTACCGCAAGCAGTTTGCTTTTCTTTTCAATAATCTGTGCTTCAAACTGAACTTGATTCTTTGAAGCTTCCAAAAAAGCTTTTTCTTGTGTTGAGAGAAGTTGAAAGTTTTGTTCACGTTGTTTTTCGAGATTGATTAACTGGGATAATTCAGAAAGTCGACTGCGAAATTGCTCGATTTGATTTAGCGAAATATTTGGATCTTCAATTGGATTTGGATATGATCGAATAAAATTCGAATTATCACGTGAAATCACTAAAAGCTCTCTTTTCCATCCTTCTAATTCTTGAGAAAGTTTGGTTTCCTCTTCAACCGAGTAATTAATAGTTTCGGCGAGATAAAGATGATTTTGATGCCATCTGAGTGGTTTAGTGCAAGATGGACATTTTCGAATCTCTCTACCGAGTCTATACGAAGTCAAAAAAGTTTCTCGCTCTTCTTTCATCTTCATCAACTCTTTTTCTCGATCTGGTTGATATTTTTGCTTCGCAATTAAATAATCGTCATATCTCTTCTTTTGTGTAAGTTGATTATTGAGAAGAAGAGCTTCTTTTTCGAGTTCAACTTTCAATTCAGGATGAAAATCAAGTTGAGCTAATTTTTCTCTGGTTGAAGATAGTCCAGCATTCACTTGGCTACAATATTGTTCAAGATCAGCAATCGTTTTCAAATCAGATTGATATTGATGATATCTCTTCCATTCTTCAATTAAGGAATCATAGTTTGGTAACTGTGAGGGCACTTCTTGAATTCGAATGCTGGATAATTCTCGCTCAAGTCTCTTTTTTTCCTCTTGCTGTCGAATGCATCGTTCAAGTGAAAGGCGAACAGTCTCAACACGTTCGGCAAGTTGTTTTAATTGTTGTGGAATTTCAACAGTTTGCTTTGATAACAGTTCAGCGTCCCATTTATTTTGAGGAACAGCAGGAAAGTTTTTCTGCAGACTTTCATATTCACCTTTTTTGAGAAGAAAACTTTGTTCAGCTGCTGAAATCATTGCTTTGATTCTCTCCTTTTGTTCATCAAGATTCAAACCAGTGAAAATAATTTCTTCAAGGAACCTCAATTTCTCCATCGGAGTCATTCCGAGAAATGAATTGAGGCCTTTTTGAAAGATATATCCGGCAATGGTAAAAGAAGGAAAAATTCGATTAATTTCTCCTTGAGCTTCTTCATCTTCGCATATTCTGCCATCTTTTTCAAGTACCACACGGACAGGTCGATTAGTGCGGGTAATTTTAATTAATTTGCCTTCATGCGGATATTCGAGAATCACTGACGATTTACTTTCTCCGTGAGTGACCATTTTGCTCTCACCAGTTAACGCAAAATGAATAGCACGAAACACTGTAGTTTTGCCTTTTCCCGAAACACCTGAAAGAAGTACTGTTCCTTTATCAGGAAACTCAAAGGTTCGTTGAAGATGAACCCCAAAATTCTTCAGATGGAGTTTCATTTTGTTTATTTTAACAAGTCTCGAAGAGACTTTTAATATCAATTTTTCAGAGAAGAAGAATTTACTCTCCGAGGAGAGTAAATTTTATACGAGCGTTATACATTATACATTAATTTGTTCTTCCGTCTTTTGATTCCGACAACAAATGCAGGCAAGAATGCAAATTAATACCGCTCCGAATGTACATAAAGAGCCAAATCCGATCATTAAAATACCTCCTGGAGATAACAAATTTGAATCACAGTCAAAAGGTTTACATTCGGAAGGACCGTATTCTGGTCCGTCAAATTGATACAAAAGACATCCATTACATCCATTACATCCATCTGGATAAGTTAAACAATTAACTACCCGATTAGAGTCGTATCCGGTACACATATTTTCTGGCTGATTGCAATCATATTTCTTTTGATGAGTGCCAAAAGCAATCATCAAAATACCACCAATTAACAAAAATGTTGCAATTGCGACTGCAATGTAGAGACGCATTTTTACAATTGGTAAATAATAGATATAGTAAAAAATTTATTCAATTTTGTTCTATAAAGATCCATCTAAACAGTAAGTTGTCTTGTCTCGGAGATAAAAGATAGCCGCAAAATTTTTTCAATTGTCAATCACATTGTATCCCCGTAAAAAGGTTAAAGGATAAAATGGAAAAATTCCTTTTTTCCTTTTCCAAATAAAATTGCATAGTATCCGCATGAAACTTCGCTACCAGCCTGATCGCGGGCTGCCAAATTATGTTGCAGCTCCGTTTCTATTTCACTTCATGGCGTCACTGAAGAGACGCGCCGATTTTCTCGCTCGCCCTTGGCAATTCGCTGAAATTTTGTAAGCCCAAAAAATTCACTCCTCGAAAGGAGTGAATTAAAATTGAAGTTGTAACGTAAATTGTCAAACCTTTTTGTCGACATTTGTTCGAAATGGTGGATATCGAAGGGATTTCAATGCTTGAATTACGTCTCCAATTACAATCCGTTTAATTGGATCACGTTCAAGCATCTTTGAAATTAATGGACGGTAAGGCTCTGGAACAATTGAAAAATCAATCGGTTGGGCTTTAATCTTTGGAATCAAATCTTGGAGATCAAGTCCATCAAAGGGTAGCTTTTCTGTCAAAATCTTGTAAAAAACTACACCGAGACTCCAAATATCCAATGAACAACTCGCTTTCAGGTTTTTCGTTAAGAAATTTTCTGGAGCCAGATAATTCGGAGTTCCAATTGCGTCAATCGGATCACCAACCGGGATACAAAATTCGAAATCGATTAATTTACATTTCTGATCGAACAAGACATTTTGAAGTTTGATATCTCGATGGACCAAATTTTGTTGATGAAGAGCCTCAATTCCTCTACAAACATCAAGAGAGATACTAATAAAACTACCACGAAGTATTTCCTGTGGACATTTATCTAGACTTCTTTTTTCCATGTAAGGATAGACTGAAACAATTCTTGATCGAGTTTCAAACCTTTCAACATAAGTTAATAAATAAGGCGAGGGTTGAATTTTTGATTCAGTTGCCAATCTTTGAGCGAGCACTGCAGTTTTGGTTGTCACTTTAAGTGCAAAAACCTTTCCTTCTCGAGCTGCCAATAGAATTGCGTGATGCTTTGTAGAATGAATTTCTTTGCCAAGTTGAAATCCTCGCTCGAGACATTCTTTGGCATCCAATTCGGGAAGCCGATAATGATTCCAGAGTTTATTTTTCGAACATTCAAAAATACTTCTTAAAAGATGGTCCATTCACAATTGACAACATAAGTTATGATTCAATCTTTAATCTTCAATATTGATATTCGAGAGAATATCAATTTTTTTATATCAATTTGAAGGAAGTTTAACCAATCCCGAAGGGCCGTTTAACCAATCCCGAAGGGATGTTTAACCAATCCCGAAGGGATGTTTAAAAAGTTCGATAACCTTCGTATTGTTGAGCTTCGATCTGATGGTTTCGAGCTGCCTTAATCAAATAATAAAGCCAAAATAATATTGTAATCCACATTACAATTGCAGCAATTACAGAAATGATAAAGCTTGCCAATGGATAAGGTTGGCAATTGTCAATACAAGATCCTTTGCTATAGCACACATTACAGCCATATTCTCTACAAATATCAGGATTTGTCGGACAAGGAGTTGTACAAAACTTATAATCGCATTCTTGATAATTCGGTGTTCGGTAAATTGACAATAGAGTGAAAAAGATGGCCAATCCGAATATAGCAATTGTAAAGATGGTTTTAGCAAGTACATCAATTCGAGAAGACATGACAATTTCGATCTCCGGTTCGAGCGTACTTGACTAAACCTTCCGAAATTGTAAATGGAAATTTACCCGAATTAATTAAGCTAACGTCGACAAAGTTAAACGTCCCAAGCGAACGGAGAAAAGCTCGTTGATACAAATATTCTCTCAGTGAATGATGAAAAGAACAACGTTTCATTTCGATTGATCATTTTAAAGCAAATGATCAATTTTTCTTTCAAAAAGACTTTTAATCAATTCAAGAGAATGTGTTTACTGATCAATCATATAAGTACGAGGCTCTGTAAACCAATTTTAATCACTTGACCAGTTTCAAAAACTGATACAGAAGCCATCGGATTGAGTTTATCAATTTGCCGGCGGACATTATTTTGATAACGGAACCCTGTAAATTCAATCTCCGAGCCATTCGTTTCAATAAAATATCTGTTTCGAAGGGCAGCAGAAATAAAAAGAGGATTATCTCGGTTGCACTCTTCGAGCACCAATTGATGACTAATCTTTCCATCCGAAGATTCACCTTGCTGACATGAACGAGCGGCAAATTTAATTCGAATCGGGTCATAACCAGTTGTAGAAATCACTAAATCTGCCCATGTCCCGCCTTTCACTTTCAAATCAAAGACACCGTCATAATCGTTGAGTCGACATTTCCAGAGAGATTCTCCTGTGAAATTCATTTGCAATTTTCGTCGATGATACACTACATCTTTCTTGGACATAGCAAGTCCAAGAAAAAGCTGCTGATCAATTGAAACTTCAGAGAGATTTTCAGGACTGCATCGTTGAAGCAATTTTTGCTCAGTCATTTCTTCCTTTGTCAATTCTCTCCAGAAGCTTCTTGGATCTTTAGTTACTTCGGCATCTTCTTCTCGGTAATTAATTTCGGAGGACGTAGCTGGAAGATTATTTCTGAGATGAAATTGTTGAATTTTCTGTTCAAGATCTCGAGCCAATTGATCCATTTCATCCATGATTAACAACTAAAGAGTTTATTTAGTCCAATTTTATTTAAGTCATTTTTATGAGTCTTACGGGAAGTAAAAAATTGATCACTTTTTAAACGATTGAATTAAAAACCCGGAATGGATAACACAATCTGGAGAAATTTTTCCAAAGAGGAATTCAATCAACAAGAATTGATCGAACAGCTCGACAATGATCATCAATATGTCGAAGAGATGCCAGATAGCGTCAAACTTTGTGTCGCAACCAATGTGATGTCAGAGAAGGATGTAGTTTATTTGTCTCGTCAAGCAGAGATAAAGGATGGAAGAATTTCGATTCCAATTTTGTTCGACGGATTATTTGATTTGTATGTGATTGGAGGGACTTTTGCCCGTCTTCGACTCGACGGGTTTGAACAACATCTCGATTTTATCTCTTTCAGATTCGCCTCCGCAGAAAGCGAAAATATTTTGACGCTCGAAGGTTGTAATCTTGATTATCCATTGTTCAATTCTCTGTATAACAAGTTTGTAATTGAAACCGATGGTCATACTTTACACTACAAAGTTGCTCAGATGAAAAATGCCCATCGATCACAATATTTGCTTCAATCAACTTCAAGATCAGTGCTCGAAAATGGAAAAAGAATTGAGATTGATTATGATGTGACATCAGGTCTGCGTGTAAGTCGATTTGAAATTATTTAATTGGTTTTCTAGACGTTTAACCAGTCCTTTTTTCGAGGACGTTTAACTAGTCCTTTCGAGGACGTTTAACCAGTCCTTTCGAGGACGTTTAACCAGTCCTTTCGAGGACGTTAAGAGGCACATTTATTATTGTAAAAATTTTCATCTCTCGAGATGAAAATTTAGGATCAAATGTTAACTCGCTTCCTTCAAATTAAACGTAAGACTTGCAATTCCGATTCCAGTCAAAATAACTCTTTCATTCGAAAAGATTGAAGGCGCCGTACGAGCAATTGCAAATTTTCTGTAAAATTCATCAGCTTTCGATAGACTTATAACCATTTGTCGATATTGAATAATTTCACCATCAGTGTCGATCACGAATTTCTCTTTCAGAGAGAACTTATTTTGTGGACCAATAAACAAAGGATGATGTAAATCACAACCTTCAAGTTCGAGTTCCGAAGGGACGTTTTCACTTCCTGTGGGGATTCCGTTCTTATTCACAAATTCGATTGGAGTAAAATAATTCGAATGCTCAAATGTTTTCAATCGGGCGTAAGTTGCATTCTTGACTCGAATGTCGAAAAGAGCATCAATTCCAGAAAGAGTTATGATTTTGTCTTTTGTCTCCACTGCAGGTCCGTAAGCAGCTTCGGTATTCTTATCAATCATACCAGTTATAAGACCATAAATCCCGGTCATTTTATACTTCTTCATCATTTCATCTGTAACTTCAGCTTTTGTAATTGATTTCCAAAACTCTCGAGAATCGCCAAATTTAAAACAAAAATGACCATCTGTCCACTTTCGGATTGACATTTAATTTTAAGATGTTTGAGATTCGTTTAATTGGAAAGTATAACTAAGTGATCCAAGACTTGCAAGTACAACTCTGTCGTTTGCAAAGATCGATGGAAAGCAATTTGTTACTTTTTCTGCAAAGAATTGCTTCATTTTTTCAGGATTCATCACGAATTGACGATATTGAATTGTTTCTCCATCGGTTTCGATCTTAAATTTTTCAACCCGACAAAATACATTGATGTGAGGAAGAATAAGAGGATGATCTCGATCGCAACCTTCAAGCACAAAAACTCCATTCTTATTGACAAATTCGATCGGAGTAAAGGTGTCAGATTTTTCTTCTGTTGTGAGTCGAGCATAACTTGCATTTCTAACTTGAAGATCAAACACCCCATCAATACATTGGGCACCACCAATATTTTTCTGTTTTGTTTCAATCATCGGTCCATAAGCAACATCTTTCTTGAACGCAGTAACCGCGATAAGCAAAACTGTGAATCCGCTCACGCAGTGTTCATCCTCAAACTCCTTTGTCACCTCGTGTTTCGAGAGGGAATTCCAAAAGTCACGAGGATCTCGAAATTCAATCGACCGATTATTTGTTCGAAAAACACGAGCCATTTGAAATGTAGTTTAAATTTTTTAACTCACTATTTTCATCTCGAGAGATGAAAATTTAATCATTAACTTACAAAACATTCAATTCCTCTCCATACCCAAGGAAACCATATAACGGAGAGCGAATAATTGTATATTCACCTTCGGTAAAGTAAACTCGATTATTTACTTGAATATCTTTACCAATTAACTTTTTGACTTGTTCAAGGGTTGCATTTTGTTGAACAATCTTACCCTTGATGTTGAGCACAGTCCAGTCATCTTTCTTTCTTTGAGCATCGGTGTACAGAATTCGATCAACAATTACTTGCGGATCATCATATTCGTATTCTTTTCGAACGATGTATCGAAGTTCAGGTTTAATATAAGTTAAATAAACTATTGAACGATCAATCTCTTTTTCATCAATCTCAGTTAATTTCTTTCCTTTGAATAGAAAGAAACAATCTGGACAATCTTGGAAGTAGGGTTGTCCATTGCGAAATGGAACTTCGATATGAGGCAAAAGATTAGCCGGAGAATATTTCCTCTCTTCACAATTCAATTTTGAATGGAGATAATCGCAATCTTTTTGTTCATATTGAACCAGTTCTTGAAAAGTCCCTTTAACTGGAAGAAGTTCTTCATCAATGTTTGGATCGTCATTTGACTGATACAATTTCCACATTTGGACTGTTTTTTTCTCCCCGGTTTGATGGTAAAACTCAGTTTTTTTCATTTGTTGGTAAACCGGATTATCAATTGAGGTAATTGGATAATCGTTAAAAAAGGCGAAACATTTATCTTTTTTCAACCAATATCTCAATGAAGATGCATGTGAATGGGCAATTGCAATTCTTGATGAAGAAGTCAGCTGGTACATTTGTTGGACAAAGTAAATAAAATGAATGCTTGCCAGTTGAATATCACTCAAAAAGGTGTTTGAATGAATCAGCAAGAGATAAGAAGGAATTGAAAAAGCTGGAAGTATTCCATTCGCATATTCAGCTGCCACCCGGTAAGAAAGTGGAAGATATGTATATAAATACCTTCTTTTACCATTGACTTCGAACCAAGTGTATAAGAAGTCTAAATTAACTATATTGGTTCGCTGTTTTAATGTTGACGAATTATCTTTTTTGTCGAGAGTAAACAAAGAATCATTAACGAGTGCTTTTCTTTCAAGCTTTGTTAAGAAACATTCTTCGGGAAGTTTACCAAGAGTACAATTTCGTCGAAGTTGATTCAAATAAGGAGTTGGATCCATGAAGAAAGCAAATTTTGATTTTTCTCCAACCAATGGAGCAAAAAATGGATTTGGTGGCATTAAGTGGTGGAAAGTTTCCGCCACACTTGCATTACGCTGACTTTCAGTTGGATTTCTTGGCAAAATTGGTTGAACTACGTCGAAAAAATCGTCATAAATATCGTCTTCAAGATACCAAGCTGGATCCAGGAAATGATCAGGATGAAAGATTTCAATCTCAGGATGAGCAAACATCTGCGGATACTGAAATTGAACGATACAAATTGGAAGTCTCTTTCCATTCCAAAATGAAGGAGTAAATTGGTAAGAATCATCTTGATTGTCGAGATGAAAAATATCATAAATTGGATTATTGATTCTATGTTCCATAACAAATCGAATCATCAAATCATATTTAACTTTGGTCAAGATAATTGAACCGTAAGAAAAAAAGGGTTCTAACTTTTGGAACAAATCCGAAGATTCATCACCGTTGAAGTAATAATACTTAGGATAATTAGGGCGTATAAATGTTTTATTAAAATGTTTATCTTCAGCAATCTTTTCAACCGGAATTCGGAACTCTGATAAACTTTTAAAGAAAGACTGGAGATTTGGATCACGAAAGTTAACATCAACTCCAAAATCTTCGGCTAAACCGAGAAATTGAAAGTTAATCCGATTCGGAAGTGGAGACTTCTTTCGAAAAGCTTTTTGACTTCGGGACAAGAATTTCTTCTCATCTTTAAGAGCTCGAATTTCTCTTGGAATATCGTCAGCAGTAATCAAATAAATTGGATGAGGTGGAATGAAGAGGCCAACTCCATTGAACGATGAAAGGGATTTGAAGTTCGGAAGCGCCGTGGAAATATTCTCCGACATTGAATATTAAGCGGACGAATTTGAAAGAAAGAAAATAAATTAATTAATCGGCATTTTTGATCTCGAAAGATCAAAAAAATTATTCAAATGTAATTTGGCTGTTCAACAGCTCTTTCACGGTTTGTTTGTACTTTTCAACGTCAATTGGTCGTTGAAAAGTAATGGTTGAAAATTCATTGAATTCACCCCACTTAGTTAACGCGGCGAGAGTTCGATCAATGAAGTTTGGATCATTGTCGAACTCTTGCTTCACCTTCTCAAACAATCTTTGATTGGACTCTCGACGCCATTCGGAAGAATGGACGACAATTTTTCGTTCTTTCACTTCGGAATAGGTCTCGGCTTCAAGTTGAAGGAAAGCTGAATAACAATCTGGATCACCATGAATCCATTCAACTTGATCAACTGGAAGGAAAAGGAATTGTAACAATCCTTCGATGTTACAGTGAATTTCACTGGCATACTTTCGAACTGATTTGAGATGATATTTCTCATACCAATTCACGTCTATCCAGAAGTTCTTATCGGTCGACAGTTCATAATCGAGATAAATGACTGGATACTTTGGGAAGTACTTCTTGAACGAAATCTTTTCTCCGTCTGAACAATAAGAATAAATGGAAAAAGGCGAAAGTCGAATATTCGCCAACGGAAAGATTTTCTTCAACCAAGCAATCCAGTTTTGATTCAAAGCGAAATAGGGTGGATAACACCCTTTTTGATTGACCGGCTTCGAGTCCCGGAGGAGGGACGGGTTCAAGTCCTGGAAGGACGGGTTCAACCACCAATAAAATTCACTATTGTATTCACTCTTAATCAAATTCGCTTCAAGTGGTTCTCCTTTGAATAAGGCAAAGTAAACTGAAATAAGGTCCGACATCGTCTCGGATGGTCCAATTTCAGTTACACGAGAATTTAACTTCCTCAATCGACGAAGTTGTCTCTTCGTCATCAATTTGACTTGATTCAACACATATCGATATTTGATGTCCCATTCGTCCGGATTTGACTTTCGTTGAAGTTGGAGTCGAGTAAAGAACTTCTTAATCTTTGAAGGAATTTTCGCTTCGACTTTTTGCTCCATTGGAATGGATGAATTGATTAACTTGTTTCACAATCGGGAAGAAAAAACTCAATTTTCGAATATAATATTAACTAATATTCGAAAATTGAGTTTTTTCTTTAAACACTCTGGTAAATTTCGTACATACAAAGTCTCAATCTTCCTCTTCCGAAAGTCATGTTCAAGAAGCTGTTTCTGACCGAGTTTCCCGAGAAGGGAAATTCCGATTCCTTGCGAATCTTGTTGAAGGTTGTGGATGCAAAGCCCGGAATCGGAGCTTTGAATTTCGGACGTGTCGTGATCTTTTTTGCTCACGTCGAGTCGAACGTGACTGACAAGAACTCGATCTTGTCGGTCGACTACGAGGAGAAGGGAGATAAAATCTCCCTCAGCGCAGTTGGACAGGACGAGTTTTACTTGAGAACCGAGTCTGTCCCTGTTGGGGTTGATCCTGATGACTGCTCTGACATCGACTATTATTGGTTGAACTTCGATGAGTTGATTAAGAGGTTCTCGAAGAACACCGCTGGCGTCGGAGTTGTTTACCTGGTTGACAAGCCTCCGCAGAATCTCCAGGAGCTCTCACAGCTGACTGCTAAGATCGAGAAGGACCCAAAGGCCTTTCCAAGGCTCAATCATCTGGTTCGTTTCACTCCAGAGCTGACGTTGTTTTAAACCTTCTTTTAAGAAGGCTTAAGCATGTTAAAAAATTTTCCTTTCCTCTCGAGGAAAAGAAAAAGACCCATTAATGAATCAAAAAAATTGATTCAGTAAAAAGTAAGATTGAATAATATCTGATTACAAATGGCTGAAAATGAAGTTATTACAACAAACTATATTTATTTGTTACAATTGAGAGAATTTGTCAAGACAAAAGAAAATGTCTACAAAGTTGGACGAACTACTCAAGAAAATCACAAAAGGTTCGCCCAATATCCGAAAGGTTCGGTTTTGTTATTTCAAATGATCTGTAATGATTGTGTATGTGTTGAAAAAGATGTCCTTGAGAAGTTTCGACAAAATTTCAAACAAAGAAAAGATTTCGGTAACGAATATTTTGAAGGCGATTATAGAAATATGATTGATGTTATTTATTTGGTTATTAAAGATGAAGGTAAGAAGTGTGTGAATGAAGTTGAAACAAAGGTTAATGATGAAGTCAAAAAGAATAACCATCCCAATAATCAAATTACGACGTACAAAGAGTGGATTAAATATAGCGGAATTGATAAAATAATTATTAAAACTACAGGATATAAACAAGCGTACGTAAAATACAAGGGTTGTCCTTGGATAGTGTTAGCATTACATGGCGATATGTTTACTGAATTCTCTTTGAAAGGCTTTATCAAACAATGTCAAAAAGACATATGTTTTGACATCGAAAAAATATGGAAAGATACACTTGACACATGCTGTATAGAGGATTATAAATTTTATAACACCCCTCGTCACGAATACGTTGTTCCGCGCCAATGTTCCAAATCTGGAAAAGACTATAATGTATTCAATGCCATAAATATGACATTTACTCCTCTTGATGAAGTAATTGGAGATAAAATACTAGCATACGAAAATTGTTACTGTAGCAATATTATATTTAATACAAACAACATATCCGATCTTAATATTAATATCGTCGAAGATATTTTAAAATCATTAATATTGAATGATGTATTAATTCAATATAAAAAATTAATGTATAACTTGGTAGTAAAATGTGAAGAAAAACAAATTATATTTTATGATTATAATGAATGTTTACTGACAACATGGGTACAGTCTTTACTTACTATGATTGGTGTAAGATTTCTTGAATCTTCTGAATTTTATCGTAATGATGAATTAAATGATGTAAAGTTAGTTTCTGAAAGTACATGTAGATGTGTCATAATTCCCAAAAATAATCCGGCAAATGTTCCAATTGAAGAACAGCTAAAAGATTTTTGTAGCTTAGGTAATATTCAGGTTATCGTTGTCTGTCAGAATGAGGATACAAAGAAAATGTATGATATTCCGAAATATAAAAAATATTTAAATGATAATAAAGACTTAATCATAAAATGCCTGGATGACAATAACAATTCCGACTTTATGACATGGCAAATAATAATGGACTATGATGATAGTATATTTTATAATCCGAAATATTTACAGACAAACTTCCTCAAATGGTGTTGTACAAAATCACCTTAATTCAAGGACGTTTAAACATTCAAAAATTTTTCTTTCCTCTCGAGGAAAGAAAAAGGCCTCATTTTCTAACGAAAATATTCTTTTTCCTTTCGATTCCAAAAAAAGAATGTCTGCAGTGGTCTCAGCAATCGGATGGGGGATGCTCTTAGTGATTGTCTTCTATTTCAGTCTCCTTCTCGTCTTAATTAGTTTGATGAATTACAGATCAATGACGGGAGTTAAAGCGAAAGTTACACTTAGTGAACCAACTTTGAAGGGATATCTGGTCGGAGATGATAATCTCCTTCGATTACAAACTCAATTAGCTCCTAATCAATTTCAAGCTCCCAATTTTGGAAGCCCCGCCGGTACGTTTCACCCAAAAACTCCTCCACCAAACGTCGTCTATGCGGTTCTTTCCGATGGTACCGTTCCTGGAACAAATTTGAAATTCACTCCTCCCTCTTCTCTGTTTGGGTTCAATTCAAATTCTCCTGTTTTGTCATACCGGGGATATAGTTATGTTTATCGCCCGTTTAGCCCTAAAACGATTAATCTTAAAGATCCAAAATTTTCCTATCAAAGAGTATTAATTAAACAAGGATACTATAAGGTACTGGCTGGAGGAACAATTCACGAAGGTTGGATTTACGTTGAATCTTTTCCAGATTCTCCGGATTATTATTACATGTACGCTTACTTTGCCGATCAAAACGGTTATTATATTCTCAATAATCCTTGGAAGAAGGGGCAATACAATTATTTCTATTCTGACGGGTCGGCTATTCCTCCAAGCGAAATGGATCCAGTGATTCCGCCAGTCAATGTGACATTGAGGCAACAACTTGAAAAGTCTCTATTTGCAATTGGACTGTACGGATAGAAGTAATTGAAGTAATCAAAGTAATTGAAGTAATCAAAGTAATTGAAGTAATCAAAGTAATTGAAGTAAAAATTATTTTTTCATTCGAGAAAATAATTTCCCCTTTTCAAATGTTAATGCTTCAGAAAATGTCCGAACTAGAGATTAACGAAATCGATTTATTTCCTGCCCGTCATCATCCAGATTATATCATTTCTTCAATTGGCGAGGCAAAATCAATCAAGAATGTCATCCAGGAAAAGAAATTTGTTGAAACGAGTAAGAGAAAGAGTAAAAGTAAGAGTAAGAGTAAAACTAAGAAGAAATCCGAGAAAGTAATTGGATATTATGGTCTTTATTTTCCAACCTTTTCAGTTGGATTCAAGGTCCTTGATCAGAGTGAAAACAAATTGTATCAATTCTTTCAGGCTCTGACAGAATTTTGGAAATCGAAGCAATATTATCCTCGATCTGAACTGCCTGATTTTGCAGGTAAAATTAAACGCGTTGATCCAGCCTACCTTTATTTCGACGATGATTTAAATTTCCAAAAATTGCAACGATATATTCCCCATGGATCAATTATTTTTCACAAAACGAATTATGATCAATTAATTCGACTCGCACTCAAACATTGAATCAATAATCCGGTCTACAATATCGATGCTTTTGAAAGTCTTGACGAACCTCTTCAATTTACACCTTCATTTTGGAATGGAAAACATCTTCCTGTCTGTTTAACAAAAAATAAGGCTGGTTATATCCAAATGTTTGCTCACCCCGAAATTGAAGTGTTTCATCCGGATCATTTTCTTACACCCGATTCATATCTCGAAGAAGATTTTTATGAGCAATTTCGAGATGCGATCTACACAAAAAATGGAATGGACAATCCAGATGTTTTGATGCCGAATCCATTTTTCGCTCCTTTGGTTGGAGAGGCATCAAAATTTGCTTTCTTCATGGATCCAACTCCTTATTTGAATCAATTAGCAAAAAATTGCACTCTTGGTAAATTGCCATCGGAATGTTTTTTGACTGTCAAAGAGAGGAAACAATTGTCTGACGATTCTGATTTTGTTCTTTCAGATGAAAGAAAAGCGGGAAAGGGTTTGATTAATGATCATAATTACGTTACAAGTCTTCGATTTTTCTATACTTGGTTTCAAGTTGATGGACAGCGAATTTATTTGTATGCTTTAATTCCTGAATCTTATCGAGATACTGCTGAACGAAGTAAAGGAAGTCTTCCGGCTTTTTCAATCCCTTCTTATTTACTTCTCTTGAATGTAAATACTTTCGTCGGAAATGAAGATTTGAAAACTGTGCATTATGAATACTTCCAATCTCAGATGTATTTGTTAGACTCATCTTCAAGACTAGCGATTGCCTATTCGCATCCATCTTCATTGAGATATTGGTTGAGAAAAGATAAATGTTTTGGCTTTTACGGAGAGTATCCAATTACTTCAATTGATAACCCAGCTTATCGACAAATGAAACAAATGACGATGTAATATTAGTAAAGGATGATGATTCTTTTCTTCGAGAAGAAAAGAATCACCGGGATTTTTTTTGTTTGTTTTTCGAGTTTTATCTTTTTGTTTGTTTTTCGAGTTTTATCTTAAGTTAAAAGTAAACAAAAAAAGTTAGTCTGACGTAACGGTGAGGCAGATGATCAAATGTTTCTCCAAAAATTCAGAAACATTTACAACTGATTGGCAAAGAAGCTCATGGATATGATGAGCTTTTTGATCTTTGCCAATTTGAAGGCGATCAAGTGTCCACTTGATCCCATCGGCAGTCCAAAAGATTACAACGAAGACGAGCAAGAAAAAGACGTCAACAACGATGGCTAAAAGAATTGCATACAATACAATTATCACGATTCGAATCAAATGCATGATCACAAATTCGAATTGATCAATCGAATGGTGATTCAACGCGACTAGACCCAATACAAATCCAATCAACAAACAAATCGTTTGAAGATTCGTCATTGCGTTAACCTTTTGATTCAAGAATTGGATCAGACCAATGTACCAGAAGCAA
>CAZKAD010000001.1:176482-197649 GCA_964550845.1 uncultured Gammaproteobacteria bacterium | reverse complement strand
CATTGCGTTAACCTTTTGATTCAAGAATTGGATCAGACCAATGTACCAGAAGCAAACTAGAAGCAAACACAAGGGACGGTCGATTGAGGCGAGTACAATCATCAAATAGATAGAAATGTGAGCGTCAAAGGAATTCATTGGGAAATTGGGAATGAGGTGAAGAACGTTTTTTTGAGGTTCTTGAGTGCAAGTCAAAATTCAATTATTTTTGATCAAAAAAATCAATTTTGGTTTTTAATCTTGAGATCTTGAAATAAAGAGTTTCAATTCTTCTTAAACATCCACAAAGGTTTTTAAAAATGACTGATTCACAAAGTTTAAGTCTAAGTCTAAACGACGACAATCTTCATCGTGAGATAGCAACCCATCTTCGCGATGTTGGACAAGTGTTGAATGAAAATATAGCCGAGCTTGACCGCCAAGATGAACTGAATAAAGATTATATCCGACAATTGAATCAAATTGACCAATATCTCGTGGGGGCCGAATCAGCACTTACCTCGATGAAAGAAAAACATCTGGCTGAACTTAAACATTCCGAGGAACAGGCTAAGCGTTCCGAAGAACAGGCAAAACAACGAGAGGAACTAATTCAAGATCGACTCGATCAGCTTGAACGACAACTTGCAGAGAGTCAAAAGGCACTCAATTCTGCGACTGAGATTTTACACGAGTTGAGAGAGACTTAGATCGAAAAAAAAGACGTTTAAACGTCCTCTGGACTGGTTAAAAATTGATCCTTTGTTTCCTCTTAGGGAAACAAAATATGGATTTCGCTATCGATTTTGAAACTGCATTCGGCATTCTTCAACATGTCTACGATGCCGCTTGTTATTACACCACCATTGAACAACGTCGTCGAAAACCGAAATTTTCTGATGAAGTAATTGAAATGAAACATCATCCGGTAAGGGAGTGGTTTCGAAAAAATCGGAAATGTGAGATTTGTGGAAAAGGGGCTAGTTTTGGGGTATCCGGTGGACGTCGCATTCGATGTACAACACATAAGGAAACTTGGATGGAAGATCTTACACATTCGAAATGCCTTGGTAAAGACGGAATTAAATGTGAGTCGCGACCAAATTTTGGATTTCCTGGACAAACAGCAACTCATTGCGGAAAGTGTAAATCGAACGACATGGAAGATGTCAATAGTAAAAAATGCCTTCGGGAAGGATGCGAAACAAGAGCGCAATTTGGACATCTCGGAGAATCACCACAATTTTGCGACGAACACAAAACACCAGGGATGAAAAATTTAAAAAATATGACCAATGGACAAATGTGCACTTTTGTCGATGAAAAAGGAAATCGATGTCAATCTCAGAGGCATTTTGGATATCCAAATGGAAAAAAAGAACGTTGTGGTGAACATCAAGAAACAGGAATGATTTCATTTGATTATCCGAGATGTCAAGTATGTGGTAATAAAAAAGCCAGTTTTGGCTATCTTGAAGATCGACAACGAATTCGTTGTGGAGGATGTAAAAGTCCCGATATGATTAATCTAACAAAATCATACTGTTCATGTGGGACAACCGCCTATTTTAATTTCCCAGGTAACAAACCTGCTTTTTGTTCCCAATGTAAACAACCATGGATGATCCCAAATCCAACTCATCGTTGCGAATCGAAAGGCTGCACCGAGATTGCATCTCTTGGTATTCGAAAACCAGCCCATTGTAAACTCCACCCAGAAACTGGTGAAATCGACCTCTCCGAAAGAATTTGCATACGATGTTCACGTCTCGACGTCGTCAACTCGGATGGATTATGTATTAACTTTTGTCTAGCCACTGATCAATATTATGCCCAATATCGAAATAAGTCTCAACGCTTAGTCAAGCAGAACGAAATTGTTGCCTTTTTAACTGCCAATGGATACACACCGCATTTAGTCGATGTTGTGATTGACAAAACTTGCAACAAATATCGACCTGATATCGTGTTTGAATTTGATGGGCATGCAATCATCATCGAAGTTGACGAAAATCAGCATGCAAGATACATCGGGAGGAATTGTGAATTTGAACGAATGGAAGCTCTATTTCGGACCTTTCGAAAACAACTCCTCTTCATTCGATACAATCCAGATACATTCCGGGTTAATCACGTCGTTCAACGAATTGAAAAGAAAGCTCGTCAACAAAAACTGCTTGACACGTTGAAGAAATATTTGTTCGGTTTTCCGTTTGATTTCGGAAGTGTCTATTTATTTTACGATGGATGGCAACGTGATGGCGATAATTTAATTTCGTTTCCTTTCCCTGACAATTGTGATCAAATTCTTCGAACTTGGAGAATTGAGTGATCGTGAAAGTCCCTTTTTTGGGACGTTTAACCACTAAAAGTCCTCAATAACTTAATTTCTCGATTTTAACGATCATATATGAATTGGCTGCTGTAGGTAATCCAATTTGTTCTATACCTTGTCCAGCTCCATTGGTAGTTTGACACCAATGTTGTATTTGAACATTGACAGCTGATAGGGCATTTAATATTGCGGCGACGCTGTTCTGAGCATTACCAAAAGTTGAAAGTCCCGTTCCTATGATTACATTGTTGGTTGTATCTTGAATTCTCATCATATTTCGATCGACCGCAAACAAAGATGCCACAACAAAGATACTATATTTACCAGGTTGAAATGTAATTGTATTTGCAGCAAGACTTGTGTATACTCCATCCAAATTTCCATGGGGAAGTACAACATTCAAATTACGAACGTTCCAAGTCGAAGCTGTGAGACCGGCAGCAAATGTTCCTGTGACTTGATACGCATAATATTGGACGCCTGTTACAACACCTGAAGATCCAGCTGCTCCTGTCGCACCAGTTAATCCTTGGACTCCTGTCGCGCCGGTTGCTCCTGTTGCTCCTGTCGCGCCAATAGGACCGGTCACTCCGGTAGGTCCGGTCACTCCTTGAATCCCTTGAAGACCAGTTGCTCCGGTAGGTCCGGTTGTGCCAATAGGACCGGTGGGACCAGTCACTCCTTGAGGTCCAGTCGCGCCGGTAGGTCCAGTTGCACCAATAGGACCGGTCGAGCCAGTAGGTCCGATTGCTCCAGTCGCTCCGGTTGGTCCAGTATCTCCTTGAATTCCCTGGGGCCCAGTTGGCCCAGTGATACTCCAGAAAATCGACAACTTTTCCCGACTAAATCGGGAAAGTCGAAATCCACTCATCTTTATTCTCACAAAATTTTTCAAAGATTTTATTTTGTACGAAGTTCTGAGGTTAGACAATTTGGAGAACTAATGACCGAAAAAAGAGGCAATTTGAACGGGAAATTTTCGTTGTTTGTTCCTATTTTTTCCGAGTTTTGATTGAATTTGACTTTTTGATTGACTACCCATCAAACAGAAAAAACCCGATTTACCCTCCTTATTCGAGTCTGCTTCAAGAGGCAAATAACGAGGTAATTCTACGTTTTTCCCCATTTTTTCTCTTCCTTTTTTCAATCATTTTTCCGATCGAAAACGATCATTTTCATGTCAAAAAAATTTCTGATTGACTACCCATCAAACTGAAAAAACCCGATTTATCCTGCTTATTTGAGTCTGCTTCAAGGGGCAAATAACAACCGTTTTTTCCATTTTTCATCGTTTTCCCATCGTTTTTTGTTGAAAAGTCTCCCATTTCCAATCAAAATGAACGTTTTCTCCGCCGAAAAAATTTTCAGAAAAAGTTACTTCGCACAGATATACAATATTCAATATACAATTGAGAAAATTGATTATTTTATCGAAATATAACCGATTTTTTCGATCTACACGGCACCACAGTCAATCTTTTCCTTAGATAAGATTAATGGCATACGCTTCTATTTTAAATCTTCAAAATCTCTCTGAAGAATGTGATAAAAATAACGAAAATACTCGTCAGAACATAACACATGTAACAAAATCGGTTACCAAATCGGTCACCGAATCGGACAAAGAAACAATAACGACAGTAATAATGACAATAACAATGACAACAATGGAAAAGTCGGTGACACACGTAACGAAATCAGTCACCAAATCAGTCAAACAATTTTTCAACTTAGTTAACCAAGTTGAAAAAGAATTGAATTTTACCAAGTCAAAATTACCAATTACATTAACTAAATTAGCTAATGCTTCTGAGAGGAAAACTATTGATATTTTGACTGGACAAAGTACATCGGAATTTTACAAAGGACCGATATTTGCTCTTACCGATATTTACCAGCCTCATGCTGTGATGTATAAATATCAGAATGAAACAAAAACATACAATCCCGATTTTCTCATCGGCAATCTTGTTATCGAAGTAAAATGTTGCAAAACATTTCTGCACGGTGGAAAAATTAAAGTCAAACATGAAACTATCTCAAAAACACAACCTTTTCAAGTGTGGCTTTTTGATAAAGATCAAGGAGACTTAATCGACATTCTCACCTATATTAATGGAATTCCTTATCATTCGAATGGACATCAATTATCCACATTTAAGGGCATAAAAACTCCCGAAAAATGGAAAGAATGGATTTCTAAAATTCCACCCTTGGAAAAGGCTAAAAATCTTCAAGACTTTTTTCATCAACATACAAAAATCAATTAATTTTCGAATATTGTTCTCTATGGAGAAAAAAGAGAACAATATTCTTTTATTTTTCTGGAGTTTTTATATTCTTAAGTGTCAAAAAAATTTCTGATTGACTACCCATCAAATGGAAAAAACCCGATTTATCCTCCTTATTCGAGTCTTGAACAAGACTCAAATAACAACCGTTTTTTCCATTTTTCTCACTTTTTCCTTCGTTTTTCCGTTCCGAAAAAGTGATTAACAAAAGTTTTCTCCTCGAGAAAAATGGGCTGCAAATGGTCAGAAGGAACACATCAGTCTCCTCGCGCACTTGATCAACGAGGCGACAGTAAACGAATCTTTGATCAATATGAAACAAACGAACAATTTACTCAAGCTCTTCGACAAGCTGGTCTCGAAAAATGCAATCTTCTCTTTGCAATTGACTTTACCAAGTCGAATCAATATCAAGGTGAACAAACTTTCGGGAAGAAATGTCTTCATCATTTATCTACTCTTCCAATTGAGACTGAAAACAAAACTCCTGAAGAAGGAAATGCTTACGTACCGATTCAACGTCCCGAAGGACTTCAACGTCCCGAAGGACTTCAACGGAGTCAATCGTTCGCTCGATCACTCTCATTTGAACCAGATGAAATTGAAGCCTCGAAAGACTTGATGAAACAATTGAATCCTTATCAATATGTTTTGTCAGTCGCCGGAAAACAACTTGAACAATTTGATGATGACAAACTGATTCCGTTGTGCATTTTTGGTCATCAACGAAAGACAGAAGATCCGTATGTTCATCAACTATTTCACGATGGAAGAATTTGTCACGGAATTTCAGAAGTAATTTCAGAATATGAATCGGCAGTCAAAAATTTTGGTCTTTCAGGAGATACTCAATTTACTCCAGTCCTTGAATGGGCTCGGCAAATTGTCTCAAAAACAATGGAATATCACATTTTGATCATCATTGGAGATGGATGTATCAATGATCTTGAATCAACGAGACAAAAACTCAAAGAACTGTCGAAGATACCCTTGTCAGTCGTCTTTGTTGGGGTTGGAGATGGAAGCAATCCAAAAGATCCCAAAGATAAATGGAGAGATATGAGAATTCTTGATGATGAACCACTTGGAAATGTTGATAACTGGCAATCTGTTTATTTGGCCAATCTCCTTCCTGATCTCGAGAGATCAAGTCATCCCGATGTTGATTTGGCAGTTCAAATGTTTATGGAGATTCCCGATCAATATTCATATTTCAAAAAGAAAGGATTGATTCAAAATTGATTATTTTAACGAAAGATAAATCGATATTTCGCAATACACAAAGAAGAATGGCGTTACTTTCTATTTTACAAGATTTTCAGCTTCTTTCTGAAGAGTGTGATAAGCGTATAATTAAACAAGATGAAAATAAGAGACAACAATCTCCGTCGATGCCAATAACTAAAACCGTTAAAGAATTTTTCGACTTGGTTAACCGAGTCGAAAAAGAACTAAACTTAGCAGCAACAAAGTTGTCAATATCTATAACCGGGGTCGTAAATGCTTCGGAGAAGAAAGCAATCCATATTTTAACTGGAAAAATTAAGTCAAAATTATATAATGGACCTATATTTTCTCCAGACAATATATACCAGCCCCATGGCGTGATCTATAACTATAAAGGAAAAGTAAGGACTTATAATCCTGATTTTCAGATTGGAGATCTCATTATAGAAGTGAAGTGCTACGGAGTCTTTAAAAGTCACTTTAAGGAGATCAAAGCTAAACAAGAGGCTATTTCGAAAACAAATCCTTACCAACTATGGTTGTTTGATAAAGATCAAGGAGATCTTATTGATATCATTACTTTTATTGATAAGATTCCTTATCATGCAAATGGATATACATTTTCTACCTTTGATCAAATCGAAACTCCTATTAAATGAAGAAAATGGATTTCTGAAACTCCTTTTTTGGAAAAATCTAAACTACTTGTCGACTTTTTTCAACAACATACAAAGTTGTAAATTAATAAATATCTTTCTCTGCGGAGAAAAGAGAAAGATATTATTTTTTTGAAATTGGTACGTTACATAAAAATTGATTCCCTTCTCAAAAGAAAGGAATCAAACTTCAACTCCCGAAGGGACGGAATCAATCTTAAAGAGACGTTTAAAAATTAGCTAAAACTCCAATGAATTCAAATTTCCCTTCAGTTTCAGTTAAGACTGCTCGAGAAACAATTTCATCATCAATTCAACTCCGGTTGATGAAGGCTCAGGTCGATGAATGGGAGAAAAAAATGTCTACATTGGTGAATAGTGAAGTTAAACTCGCGAAAAATACCCCATCCGGGATTAATGGGGTAGCTTCTCTCCAAACTCTTGCCGAAGAATATACAATCTTGATGAAGACAATTAATTCTGAGAATAAAAATCAACTTTTTGATTTACTTGACTTGAGTGACGACACCTTTTTCAAGGAAATTACGATGGAGATTCTCGAACAACATACAAATGTCAAACTTTCTGAAGTCATCTTTGAATCTATTTCAAAGGAGATTGAACAAGATAAGATCAATGAAATGTTGCGAACTTATCCAAGATTGGTGAATTTGTTGGGCAAACTTGTTCCAGCTTCATCAATTTCATCAATCGAAATGGAAAATCAAACCATTTATGTCCATTATTTCAACAAAGATGTCGATTGTCTGAAATCGAACGATAAGTACACGCTTAAACTTAAAGCATTCCATTCATATTTGATTGAACAATGGTCACTGGGAGTGAGAGGATAACCAGTCTCTTCAAGAAAAATTCGATTGAATTTATTCAATCGAAAACTTTGATATATGTTTAACCAGTCCTCAAGGGACGTTTAACCAGTCCTCAAGGGACGTTTAACCAGTCCTTAAGGGACGTAGAAACCTTTCGCATCGTGATGAAATCTTTTCACATATCCCAGAATTCCCTTTCGCTCTCTCAAGCGAGCTTAAATAAAGGATCATTAAACGAAGATCTTCTGATGTCTCAAACCCAAAGACCGGAAAATATTCGAGATTTTCATGGATCAGAGGAATCTTCAATTCTTCCGCGATTACATCAGCTACTCTTCGTTCAACTGGAGAGAGCCAATATTCAAGTGGTTTTTCTTTTTGTAACATCGCAATTGGGCGCCGTGTATAATTTGAATCAAGAAAAGTCGCTTCCACCATTTTGTCAATCAAAGATTCAAATAATAGATATCCTTCGTCGGGAAAGAAATTTGGTGATAAAAGATGGCCATTCATCGAGCATAAGATACTCATCGTGGCGATGAGATGTCCAATTTTATCAGCTGCCAATGACGTTGATTTAAATTCGGCAACCATCTCGATTTGAGCTTCAATTTTTCCTTCATCGGAAAGAGATTGATATTTTAATCCGACTTGATGACCAGGATCTTTTTCTGGAACATTTTCCATTATTGGAAATGAAAGTTCAAGAATGGGTAAAATTCCATCCCAAATATAACTAATCGCTCTTTCTTTTGTGTCCTTGCTGAGATTGGGTTTAAATTCAATTCTATTGATTCCAAATTCAACTAATTGATAAATCATTTGTTCACAAGGACTTAACTTGAGACTTTCTTCAAATACTCTTCGTCGAAGAATCCGTTGCATTTGTGCGTGTCGAATTGAGAGATCGAAGCTATCGACAAATGATCGACATAATGAGGGGTTAATCGGATGGAAAGGAATCATCGGAAAGAGAAGAATCAAAGATAAATATCTTTTCCTCGGCGGTAAAGAAAGAAAATCATTTTATTTTTAAGGGACGTTAAACGATTTAAGATGGTTTTGATTTGAAAGTCCCAAAAGAGATTCCAAGACCTTAAGTATTACTCTCTTCGGAAAAAAATTCCGAAAATTGATTTATTTTTTGAACTTTATTCAAAATTTCAAATTTAATCATTTGTCAAGAATGATTAAATTTCCCGATTTTGATTTACTTAATTATCGAGAATGATTATGAATTGATTAAAATAATATTGTTCAATTAATATTGATTTGATCGATCTGTAATCATTCTTGATAATTAAGTAAATTAAATAGAACATTTAAAATCTATAATCTCTCTGGAGATTGTAAATTTTTTACTTTGATTTCACGGTCAAATTTTGGTACATCTCTTCCAACAGTTCAAGGAATGAATCTTCACAATTTTGGTCGGCAAACTTAAACGCAAATTGCCGACATAATCGACTGGCTGTTTGTTGATCTGGATCTTTCTCCTTCAATTGAATGTGCTTAATCATTTGTTCGACGGTAGCCGCGCGTGCACTCTTCCCCAATCCTTGAGGAACAATTTCACGAAAATTGCCCAAATCTGAAGTCAAAACTTCAGTCCCAGAAAAATAAGCTTCAATTACATTAAACCCGAATGGTTCGTGATATTGACTTGGTTGAATCAGCATTTTGGTTTCAGACAAAACCTTTGCACGTTGTTCACCGTTAAGATAACCAAGCAGTTCAACGTTTGGATAATCAGTCAAAAAGACTTTCCCATCTTTCCTGGAAATCGGAAGATTGGTGGTTTTCCCTTCGTCGACAATGTGTAACATTTCTCGAGAATTTTCAACAATCGTTTGATAAGGAGCACCAACTTTGAATGAAAGATCTGGTAATTGTTGAACTGCTTCGAGAAAAGTAAAGAATCCTTTTCCTTTTTGAATTCGTCCAAGATACAAATAATATTTGCGTTCTTCTTCGGAATAGATGTATTCAGATGGATCGAAGAAAGGAGGATGGATGTAACTTCGAAAAGTTCCGCTCTTTTTTCCATTCACTCCGACGGGAAGTTTTTGATCCCAAAAGAGTTGATAGTGATGACAAGCCCAATGAGCACGAGAACAAAAGATACTTGTTTCTGGATCAGTCCAAAAGGATCCACCCATTTGCATCAAGGTAATACAAGGATATCTTCGATTAATACAAAAACGATCCCAGTCAGATGGATTTCGGATGAAATTCTCTGGAGGGAGATAACTGTGAAGAAAGAAAAGTTCGCCAGAAAGCAATTTATCAGTCAGCTCATTCACTCCTTCGGTGTACTTTCGAGTTCTTTCAGAAGAATGTTTCAATTCTTCCTCTGATTTAATTGTGTAACAAAGATTTCGAGGAAGATTGTAATAATCACTTGCAAGTGGAAAATCATCAATCACGTTGTAATACGTTGCTTCTGGAACCGGATTTTTCGCACCCAAACCAAACAAAATCACTCGTTTGCCTTTTCGGATGAGCATTTTCGCCACTCGAATTCCAAAGACAGTAAACGCATCACAGTTATAATCCCGGTCCATTGGGACTGACGGATTGAAGGTGATACAATAAATTGGTGACGACATCTTTGAAAGAAGATGGAGAAAGGAGGGATCAATTTTAAAGATTATTCTAAGATTAGTTCCAAACATTGGATATTTATCCAATTGAATACATTAATTGACATTGTCGAAATATCAAGAAGTGTTTCTCTGAAACTATCCATGGAACCAGAAGTTTTAACTATTTCATTGTTGTCTGAAATTGACTGTAAAATTTCACTTGCTTCTTTTGCCATAAAGATACAGCTCAATCTTTTTTCATTTGAATCAACTAGAGGAAGTTTGGTGAGTTTTGATACTACTATCTCTACTTCCGATGCTACCTGTTCTTGATTTCTTGTAAATACCACATATGGCAATTTTCGAATTTTATCCAATTTGTTTAAAGCCAAGAAAGCTTCTTGTTTGTCTTTAGGTGTAAACAATCGAGTTAATATTTTTCTGATTGATGTTAGCTTATCTTTATTCGCTTTCAATGTCGAAAAGAAGATGTCATCTTCTGTAAATTTTTTGATGTTTGAAGTTTGATTTCCCATGGCGCGGAGGTTTCGTAATGTTTCAGTACGGTTTAACCCAAATTCTTTGTGTAAAAATTTTTAGCTATAAAAATAGGTAAAAAAAATAATTTTTTTCTTCAGCCTGTAACTAGACGAAATAATCTTATCAACGTTAATTCCTCAATAAATTCTGGTAAAAAAAAACAAATTAATCCTTCTTCAACAAAGATTGTAGTTTTTGAATTGACACTAAAGCGCCAGGTGGAATATATTCCTTTGCACTTATGATTACAAAAAGTCCATCGTATTCATCCATCTTCTCAGGAGCTTTTCTTTTTCTATTTGGCTGATGACTGCGAATTCCTCTTGTAAATGTTGCAATACATCTGGTTAGTTCATCATTCAACGATTGAGGATTAATTCGTAATGCTATATCATGAAGATGATTTCCCAAACATTCTCTTTTATTTTTGTCATCTTTTGAAAAGTATGCGGAAATCAAACTTTCTATATAATCTACAATCTTTTGTTGTTCTTTTACTTTTGAATAGAAGAGATCATCGCTATTGAACGTTTGAGTGTCCATTTCGAAGGAAAGAAAATAGTTTAAACGTCCGAAAGACTTTTTGAATTGGTTAAACCCCTTTCCCCTCCTTCAAAAATGGGCAATCGCAATCGCAATTCCAATGTTGGTGATCCCAACTCTGACGATGATCAATTTTATACTCTCCTAAAGTCTGAGCCAAACAAATGGGCCGAACTTGATGATGTGGCGATTCAAATTCATCTCAATTATTATCCAGGGAAATTACCTGAACAAATAGGAACTGCAATGAAGCTTGCTCGTGAATTGCTGTCAATCCGTTATTCGAATTCTTGGTTATTCAGCAGGGTTAAGAAAGCCCCAAATAAAGTCGAGATGGATAAGTGGAAACAAATGTTAGTCGATGTTTCAAACGGACAAAAATTTGATCAATATGTTCATTACCTCCGCACCTTTCGAATGGTTGTAACGCAAGATAACTTATAATGGGAAAATAATTTTACTCTTCGAGAAGAGTAAAAAAGAATGAATTTGAATTTACCGAAATAAAATTTTATATTTTTCACAGAGCAAAAAGAAATGCCCGCCACAAGACGCTCAAGGTCGAAGTCAAGACCGAAATCGAAAGCAAAGTCAAAGTCGAGGTCAAGGCGCTCAAAGTCGAGGTCAAGGCGCTCAAAGTCGAGGTCAAGACCGAAATCGAAAGCAAAGTCAAAGTCGAGGTCAAGACGCTCAAAGTCGAGACCGAAATCGAAAGCAAGGTCGAGATCAAAGTCAAAAGAAAATCAGTCGCTTCAATCAATGCCGAGAATGAAGCAACTTCTTTCGTCATATTCATTGATTCGAATTGTCCCAGATGAACGAAGTTGGGATAGTGTGACTAAAGTGATTGAATATTTTCGACAAAAATCTCCCCTCCCGCTGAAATATGGAGACATCATTTTCAATTACGAAGGTAAACACAAATCATCAAAAATTTATGCGTTTGATGGACAATCGTTTCTACCGTTGTTAAATTTCCCAATCCACGGATTCGGACAAGTTCTTCCGAAACAATTTGTCTGTTTCGGTTTGAGTCGATTTCGTCAGCCTGATTATTTTCTCCCACTCCTCGGGATAGACAATCAAGAGCAGATTGAGGAAGCTGAAAGTAAAATGCTCAAATTTAAAAGCATTTTGGGTTTCCCTGGTTGGATGAGTCGCTTGGTTTGGTTTCGACTTCATCGTTTTCTGGACCAAGTTCGAGCCAATATTACAATTAACAGTTCAAAAGCTTATTTTAGTAAATATGCTTACAAAAAGACTTTCTTTGAATATGAGATTGAATCTAATGGGAAAAAACATGTAAAAAAAATTTATCTGCTTCAAGACTTTATTGCAACTGAACCGGATCAGTTCGATACATTGATTTCACAGATACAGCCAAATGATCTTCTTTGGGGAGAATATCGCACAACTCGCTGCATTCAAGCTCCCAATGATCAAGAATTTATTTCAATTCAACTCGAGTCAACTCTTACCGATCATCCTTCTACTGGGAAAAAAATTACATCTCCATGGTTCAATCCAACATACCATTTATATCCATCTGGAGATGTGGTTCCAAAATTGCGAGATCGTTCTTTTACAGTCACTTGGAATTCATTTGTACCAGTCAATGTAAATCTCATCAAAAATCAAGTCAAATTTGTAATTCTTCCTACCGATGTTGACAATATTCTGCAAGATTTGAAGCAACGAAATCTGCCTCTTCAAAAGGGAGATTTAGTTAATCTCGTCTTTGCAAAATCTGGAGACGAGCTAAACTTTAAGGAACTCTCAGTGTTGACAAAAGTGTATCAACGCGAAATTCGTCAAATTAAAACCTTCGAAGAAGCCGATTTTAATCTACTGATTTTTGATGGAGAAAAGCTTGTTTTTCCAAGTATTACTCCACATCCGGAAGGTAATTATCCGCCTCAATTTCTGTGTTTTGAACAAGAATACTTTGAACCAGATTATTTTATCACTGAGTTTCACCCAGATCGGTTTTATTTCTATTCGAATCCAGATCTAGCTAAAGCTAAAGATACATCTGGCTTCGCTCGAAGACTGATTTGGTTCCGTCCTCATCAATTTTTAGATCAACTCAAAGCCAATCTTTATACTCGTCAAGACGGTCGTCAGGCGAGCTTCTTTCTTTCAAAGGGAAAGAGGTTTGACCTGATAGACAATACTGTTGGTAAAAATTTATTTGAACAGTTTCACCCCTTATCAAATCAAGTTTACGCCGCTTATTACAACGATGCTTTTGACGATGTTTCAAATATGGCAGAATTTCCGAGTAATTTGTACATTCGAAATAACAGTTACATTGAATTGTAAGACTAAGAATGAGACTAAAAGTAACATACAAAATTTTTTCTCCTCGAGAGGAGAAAAATAATCGGTCCTTCAAAAAGTCTCCATTTTAATATATTTTAACAATATCAAGTCTTGGACTCGGAATAAATCCTGATACACTGCTACCCTCAGGGTCAACTTGTTGGTAATTATTTGAGTCAATATAATACATAATAAATCGACCTCGCCGAAATACAAAAGGAGTTTCATAAGATGCATTGTAAAAATCCACCAACCCTTGTATATCTTCGGCAGTACCTATATTAGGTCCGGCATATATTCCACAGGCCAATTCTGCTGCTGTCAATGTGTGATCTTGAGAACTCCATACTCCAGCTTGACTAAGAGGTCGAGGGCGCAGTTGAATATCAACAATATCTCCTCGCCGCAGATAATGATACGCAGAAACTTGATTCGTGGCACTGTAAATATATTGTGACCAGTCTCCTCCGGAAGGAGTATTACTCGTATTAATACTTCCAACTGTTGGGCCGAGTGCATTTCTATTTTCTCGTGTCAGTCCAGCAGATCCTATTGTTCGATTATTGACACAGATATGAAATTCAAATCCGTTGTATCTACCCATCGAACTCGCAGCTCCTACACCTACATCTGAAGCAAATCCATCAAATTTACCCATACGTAGCACATTATAGGCAGAAATTAGATAATATCCATCATCGAGTATTTGATAACCATCACGTGTGTCAGAGGTAACATGTTGATAAGATGATCCTTGATAAATTCCGATAACATTCGGTGATACGCTAGCACCTGCGAATGCAACTCGAATGCCACCATCATAATGTGCCCAGTGATGACCATGTTCATTGACAAAATCCGCAGTTGCCCACTCCCATCGAAAGACTATTCCATCATCTATAGTCGGACCAAGAGCTCTTTTGACTTCTTGATTTGCGACAGTCGCTCCAAGAGCATATGTTTTAGTTTTATCATGAGTAGTTTTAGTAATCCATCTTGATCCATCACTTTGTAATCTAACAGAAAATCCATATAAAGAATTATAATCCACTGTTCCAGTGGAAAAAATCAATTCGGATCCAGTACCAGATAAAGTTAATGTTCCAGAATTCGCAATACTTCCGTATTGATGAAATATAATTTGGGTTCCTGTTCGTCCGGTTGCAGATGGCAAAACGAGTGTTTTTCCCCCGGTACTTGAATAATTAATTATATATGAACGAGATGCGTCAAATTCAAGTGTAGTATTTTCGTCATCAACCGTATGCTTTTTAAAGTTTGGACTTCCAGATGGTCCGGTAGTTCCTGTATTGGTTCCTGTCGGACCGGTGGGACCAGTTAAACTTCCCATTGCTCCATCTGTACCTGTAGGTCCTGTAGGTCCTGTAGGTCCGGTCAATCCCAAAGAGCCAGTAGCGCCTTGATTTCCAGATGAGCCAGTTGCGCCAATTAAATATCCACTTGTCGCGGCAAGGAAAGAAGGAGTTATCGCCGAAAATGGGGGATTTGTATTGGCGAGAAATGGAAATGGTGTTAAACGGAAACTCATCTTTTTACAAAGAACAAAATATTCTTTCTCAATAAAAAATCTTTGTTAAAGAAAATGTCGAGAATTTCTCAATCAATAAGATTACCAATTCTGACCGAAAGTCTGTTCAGTAAAACTGTCGGAATTACCGGCCCCACCGGTCCGACTGGACCCACCGGACCCACCGGACCCACTGGATCAACAGGCCCCACTGGAGCAGGTGGTATGGCAAGTGTAACTGGACCGACTGGACCAATTGGTCCTACTGGACCTCAAGGACCAGAAGGATACGTCAAATTCAACGAAGATATTCAAACTCTGACTGGAGGAGGAACGGGTTTTATAAATGCAACATATCCGAGATCGGTCTTGTACAGTTCTCCCACACCGACATATTTTTATTTACCAACTGTATCTGGTGCAACCGGATATTCTATTCGATTTACTAAGCTTGATGATGCTGGTCCAACTGCAACTACGTTGATGGGGACTGGAGGGCAAAAGATTAATGGGACTGGATTTTTTCGGTTGGATCATGCCAAAGGAAGTTCGGCGACTTTGATGAGTGATGGAAGTCAATGGTTTGTCACTGAAAAAGAACGAGGAAAATTGACGTTTAAATTTACTCGTCGATTTGATTATACTATTACCGGAGCTACCGGAAGTGGACCAAGTCATAATATTATGTTTCCAACTGAAATTTTCAATAATGCCGGGTTTGTCAACGAAGGAACTGGAACAGAAACTGGCGGGATTGCTGTGCCACAAGGAGGTTATTATTGGATTGATGGAAGTGTTCGACTTAATTGGGTTGATTCACCAATTATCAATCCTGCAATTACTGTCCATGCCGGAAATATGAACGAAGCATTAGGTAGTGTGGCACAAGGAATGGCAGTGTGGGAAGATCACATTATTCGGGGCATTTTATATGTACCTGATGGCCAACGAATACAAACTCGATATATGTATCAAACAGGCTCTGGTCTTGGAAGTACCGTTGGTGTTTATGGCGATCCAACAGGCGCTTGTGTATTAAGTGGATTTTTAATTCGTTAAAAAATCTTTTTCTATATTAAAATATAAAAATGTCAAGATTGATACAAAATCCCGGATTAATTTTACAATATCCAACACTTCCAATCTTAAATACACTTGATGAGACAAGAATCTTACCTCCTCCGACCGGCTCCGCGGGATTAACTGGTCCCACCGGACCTATTGGAACTGGAGGAATTTTAGGTATTACAGGATTTACTGGTGACGATTCACCAACTGGAGCAACTGGAGTGATGGGACCAGCTGGGCCAGCCGGGCCAACTGGAGCAACTGGATCAATTCAGGCAACTGTATTTGAATATTCCGGCGGTTCATCGCCTTACTTCATTAATGCTGTTTTTCCCAGTTTGGTAAAAATTAATGTTCCTGCTGGCTCAACAATTTATCTTCCTTCTGCAATTTCAACTGGTGCTTGTATAAGTATTGTCAATGTGGCAAATTATTCTTCGGGAGCTCCAAGTTATATTGCAGGAACTGGGAGTGAACTGATTGATGGAGCTGGCTCATTTATTATGAATCCTTACACATATGCCGCGTACAACTTAATTAGTAATGGAAATGCCTGGGTGACACAAGGAAAATCAACCGTTCCATCTTTGTTTCGTGTTGAGAATCGAGCCATTCAATTGGATAATTTACCTTCATCTCCCGGAAAATATGGTTTAACTGGAACTGTCATTACTTACGATACAATCGTGTATAGCAGCACAGGATTTAATTGGAGGAGTGGATTTGCTGGTAGCGTTGTTATTTTTCAAGGTAGTCAAGGAGGAACAATCAGTCCACAACCATGCGTTCCCGGAAGATATTTAGTTTCAGCTTTATGGCCAATGGGGTTGTCTCCCAAAGATTCAATCGGTCTTCAGGGTATCATTTCAACACATCCAGTATTTCCCACCATTTTTAATGGAATTGGTCGAATTGGAAGATGTACAAGCGCAACAGCAACCAATCAATATATTTCTTTGTATCAGCCAATTGATTTAAATTATGATGGGACACATGGTCACGCGACAGTACAAGCAGCCTGGGTTGCTACTGAACATGCCAGTATAACTGCCGATTCTGCCATTCGTTTAACATATTATCCACAAACTGGAATTTGCGGAGTTCACGCATTTCAATTGGATTAGAAATTTCTACTTTTTCTTTCCTGATCAGGAAAGAAAAACAACCAAACGTCTTTCAAGACCGGTTAAACTTCTAAAAGACTCTTTGAAGTGGTTAAACTTCTAAAAGACTCTTTGAAGTGGTTAAAATTGACTCTTTTTCTTTCGATTAACATTAACATACAAAAATTGTTAATCACCGTTATTCCCAACATGAAAAAAGCCGACTATTTCGCTCCGAGAATGCCTCTGGGATACGTTTGGTCATTCGATCAAGAAGCCCAGAAACTGACCTTCACTTGTGATTTAAATCATACTCGGACGGTCAGTACCAGTCAAGTCGTAAATCGCTTTTCAGTCTGTCGAGCACAGAACATTCCGTTTTGTGCCGATTGCAATAAACTGTCAAGAACCCAAGCCTCACAAGAAGAATGGCAAAAGAAATGCACTGAACTTGGCTTTCAGTTCCAATCTCATGACCCGAAAACTCGGATGCTGACTTATCTTTGCAATTGTGGCGAAATTAAATCCGTGTATGATTCGAATATTAATCATAATCTCGGCGGATGTCGACAATGTTCACAACTGAACAATCGGCATCATATTCTTGACGTCCAACAAATCTTTGCTCAAGCCGGATGCCAATTACTCACCGTTGATTACCAGAATAACAAACAATTGCTCAATTATGTATGCAGCTGTGGACAAATTGGTCACACTTGTTTGTCCGATTTCAAACGAGGACAACGATGTGCCAATTGTGCCGCGATTCGAACCAAGGAGACATGCCTGCAAAAATATGGAGTTGAAAATCCAGCCCAAGCCAGCGATTTTGAAGAAAAGCTGAGACAAACTTGCCTACGAGAATATGGAGTTGAACATCATTCACAAGCGCCTCATGTCCAAGCCAAGAAAGAAGCCAGTTGTCTTCAATCACATGGAGTTAGAAACCCAATGCATTGTTATGAGATACGTAAAAAAGCTATTCAAAAATCTTTTTCAACCAAACAATATCAATGTCCAAGCGGTAAAATTATTTCCCTTATGGGGTATGAAGGATCCTGTATGGATATTCTTCTCGGAAAGGTTAAGTCTCCAAAATATACTGGAAAAATTTACTCCGAAGAACAATTTCAAGAACCTCCTATCGTTCCCTATTACGATTATTATCAGCAAAAACAAAGAGTTTATTATCCTGATATTTATGTTGATGGACAAATGATTGAGGTGAAAAGTATTTGGACTTATAATCTAAAACATCAACTGAATCAACTCAAATTTATCGAAGCGAGTAAACATTATCTTTTTCAAGTTTGGATTTTTTCCCTCAAAAAAGAATTACTTGAAATTATTACTTATCATTCAAATCAGACTGCAACTTTATCCAACGGGGCCTATTATCTTGGGCAAATGCTCAATACATCGGGTGAACCTGGAGTTGGATTTGATTATCAACAACTTTCGGCCGAAGAAAAGCCAGAAATTGAATACCAAAATTTCAAAGACACAATAGAAGAATTATAAAAATACAAATGAGACTTTATTACCTTTTGAGGTAATAAAATTTTTGTTTTCAAACAGCGACACCATCCTCTTCCACACTGAAGACCAGATAAAACCCTGAGATCTAATACATCGGAAAACCTGCACCGCCACCAATAACTCGCAAAACCGTGTGGGCCATGGCACAATTAATCACTTCGAAAGTTTGTGCAATCGCCACAAACCCGGAGTAGGTCAATCCCAAAGCAGTGTAACCAGCAGGGAAGGCAGTAGCGTTACCAACTTCATCGACGAAGGGAGTCACAGCAGTTCCAGCCAAAGCAGCCAGACAGTCAGTCGAGAGGGTCAAGCACAAGCTCACGTTAGTCAGCTTACCATAGTCAACCGATCCAGAGTGGTTCACATCGATGGCATCCAAGGCATACGAATACATGTGGTATCCGGTGATGGTAGGAATAGCAGCTGCATGATAGAAAGGCTGGACCAAGCTGAAGTAGTCGATCGGCATCTCAGACAGACGCTGAGTTCCTTCGTACAACAAATCGACTTCCTCAATCGGGTCGAAGGCATCGGGAGCAGGGAACTCGAGAGTGGTCAAGTTAGAAGCAGCACGAGCGAAAGGCTCTCGAGTAGTGTAGTTACTGCGATCGCTATCAACAGTCTTGTTGCGGATCGCGAAGAAGAGGACCTTGATGGCATGTGAGTACTTCAGACCCACATCCACAGTGGTGGCTCCAGACAGAACTGAGGCCTCAGGCATGGTTTGGATCACTTCCCAGACAATGTCTCGAGGGACCTTACCCATTCTCTTTCTCTCATCAGAAGTAACCACAACGTAGGTTCCCCACAATTGGGCATCGAGGGTAGGAGCAGCTACCACATCGGCCGCAACAGCATTGCGGGAAGAGTGAGCCACAACCGATTGAATGGTGCTATCAGCGGCATTGCTGACTACCAAGCACTCAGTCCAGTCACGGATCTTTAGCTCGAGGAGATTGTCGTTGTAGATCAAAGCTCCAGTCGGGAGGGAGACTCCGGCCTCACGAGTGTAAGGCATTGGGATCGGCACGTTCAAAATGGCGGCCGGGAGAGTCTGCGAATCAACACCAGCAGCAATGTTCCAAACAGGGTTAACCAATTCAGGCACATTTCCGATCATGTTGTCATAAGCGTTTCGTTTACCTCCGGGAACCGAGAAGGCGGAGTAGAAGTCGAAGAAGGTCGAGTCAAACGAGCATCCAGGGATGGTGGTGAAGTTCAAAGTGGCACACTCGATCACGTTATGTCCCAAATTGTGGCACCATCGGAGATACAAACCACGATAAGAAGCACTGGTGGCCCAGAGAGTGGGGGCTTCGACGGCACTAATTTCAAAGCGAACCCAAGAGGAAGTCAAGTAATCACCTTGACGACCGAGCTTGTAGCTGAACTTGTTTCCGAATCCAGGGGTTCCGGAGTTCAAAGCGTGAGGATGGGGAATCAACGAAATAGCGTGGGTCTTCATAAACTTCTTGATGGTCAGAATCTTGGCAGATCCCATTCCAGTCAAGAAAGCGGCGTGCAAGGCACCACAAGTGCTCAAGTCAACTTGAGCCGCGGCAACAACAGCGTTTCCACAAGTCATTTTGAATGAATATCGAAGTCTTTTGGGAGATGGAGAAAAATAAAAAAAATAAAAATCTTTCGACCCCCTTTTGGGAAAAAATGATTTCGTAAAAAAAGTTTCCCGTTTTAACCTATCCACTTTGTTTTCACTTTCGGAATGAATGGAGTTCAAACCGATTCTCAACTTCAAATTCATTCTGCATCATCACGATATTTAATTACTCTTCAAGTCGATGTATCAACGCTTGATGCGGCAATTGGACTGCCTTCACTAAACAAAAGTACTCAAATTGTCTCACAAAATAATGAACTACTTTCGAAAGATCCAATTATCATCTCTGATGCGGCCAGAAAACAAAAGAAATGGGTCTTTACCATGGTTGATCATATGAATAAAACGATGCTCGGTGTCACATCGGTTCCAATTCGATGTCATTGGGATCACCATGATTTTATAGGAGTGTGTTATGGATGTCCAATTGAGAAGATTTCTCGTGATCAAACTTATACTTATTATTCACAGATCTTCAAACGTGAAATCACTTCAAAGATTAACGATCCAACACATCAAGAACTAATCGGCTACCACACTGATGGTATTTTTTGTTCATTTGAATGTGCGCTTGCCTACGCATATGATCGAGTGAGAGATATTCTGTTTCGGAATTCAGTCCATTTGATTCAAGAAATGTATGCGGCCTTATTTCCAGGTGCGAAACCATTGATTCCAGCTCCTCCTTTCAATATCTTGAAAGCCTACGGGGGTTTAGTTGATATTGAAAATTATCGGAAAAATCATAATCTTCGTTATCAACCGACCAAATCGATTTATCTTCGAATGTTTCCAATTGGCCACGCATTTGAACAAACCCAAAGTCTTTGAAACTTTTTTCTTTTTCAATTCCCCATGGGGACTTGAACGAATTTTATGTTGAAACCGTCCCTTAAGGACTTAAACCCGTCCCTTAAGGACTTGAACCCGTCCCTTAAGGACTTAAACCCGTCCCTTAAGGACTTGAACCCGTCCCTTAAGGACTTGAACCCGTCCCTTA
>CAZKAD010000001.1:138049-176382 GCA_964550845.1 uncultured Gammaproteobacteria bacterium | reverse complement strand
TTAAGGACTTGAACCCGTCCCTTAAGGACTTGAACCCGTCCCTTAAGGACTTGAACCCGTCCCTTAAGGACTTGAAGGCAACACCCCCTTCGAAATTTTTGCATCTTGCATTTTGAAGACAGGGTCAAGACCTTTGATCTCATGGGCACCTTGATATTTGGCGACCGCATTTCGGAATGAATTATCAAAGCCGTCTTGATCAAGATATTCGGGAACAAATTCTTTTTGAAGTTCTGTATACAAAGATCCGACATTACTGATAAAAAACTTCTGATAATGAATCCCTTTCACTTCATCAATCATTTCAGCCAAAATATCAGCCTTGTCCGGATTTGAATCGGGAATTTGACGGAAGCGGGCATCCATACGACCGATAAAATTTGAAGTCACTTGTTGATCGAATGAAATCTTAACTGAAACTCCATCAAATCCAGACAGAGTGTTGAGAATACGGAGAGCATGTCCACTGCTACAGGTATCATCCATTTCAAGAAATTCTTCAACCAATCGTCGTTCAAGTTCTGCGCGTTCCGGGTGCGTCATAATGTAATTCCAAACCAATTCAACAATTTCTTTGGCCGTTTTGCCCGATTTGATATCTTTTCCACCATATCTGGCAACATCATAAACAATTCGAGTCAATGAATGTGCAATATTGTTAGCCAACATTGGATCTTGACTGTACGTGGTTTTAAGATATTTAGCGAACACGTCAAAGGATATCTTGACTTCAACATTCTCAAGCTTCTTAAAGATTTGAGACACATCAACATGATGAATATTTTGCGCATTTTCATACAAATGTCGTCCAGCACCGAGTTTGAGCAAAATTTCAAACGCTTGATCTTGCATTTCTCCACGGAGATAATGATGGAGCGCATCTGCGGCATCAGCTCGAGTGTTGTAGTCCATCTTTTCATCTTGAGCAATCTCGAACATTCGCTCAACTACAAATTTCGTCTCTGGATAGTTTTCTTGAAGCAGATATTGTCCGCACATAATCGTAATTCGAGAACTAATTTTTTGATGAGTCAAGAACTCCATTCCAAGCATTCCAGCTTGAGTATATCCTTTTGAAATCAGCGAACGAAGTTGTTCGTATTTGGTCTTATCAGCAAGCTTTTCATTTGACAGATACTTGTACAATCGGATCAAATGTTTTTCTTCTCCATTTTCAAATGAAAAGAGCCATCCAATCACTGGAATTTCCAATGTCAAATTAGGGGGGATAAAAGCGGCCAACGCACTCTCAATCTTATTTCGATCTTCTCCTTCAGTGAAGGAAACAAGTGAACTAAAAATGTTATATTTGATCATCGAATTGACTGAAGGGGAGATCGAAAGTTCATACAGGAGATCAAAAGTATCAGCCAGAGGCGTGTCTTCATAAGCAAAGATGATTTGTTCAATCAAATCATTATTTTCTTCTTGTTGATAGAATTTGACTTTGTCTTCAAGAGAAATGTCAGGATCGTTGAAGTCCATCGAAAAAGAAGCTTTTCTATCGTAATTGAGCTTTAATTTCTTTTCTCCAAAGAGAAAAGAATAATAAATTAACCTGGACTTTCCATCACTTGATCTTTGAACTTTTGTTCAATCTTTTCAAAGTAAGGATGGGCAGTACAGCGAAATTCAAGAGTATTCGAATTTTGCGTCTTGGCCAGATTGACCCCAGTAATTTTGAAAGTAATTAGATTGTTCAAAGTAAATGAATGAATTCCATTTGAAATGGCAAGTGGAGAGGCTTTGTAATCGGCAGAAAAGTTTGAAATTGCAACACGAACTGGAGTTTGATTAATAAACGCTGCTCCAAGTGATGGAACGATTCCATCTATTTTAGCAGTATAAACTTGATCAACTTCAGGTTTTGCCACTTGAGCAACATATGTAACTAAGACGAATAATTTATCTCCAATTGCGAGCGGATTGGCAATTTTTTCAATCTTTTCGACTGAAAAGACCGCATACATTTGGTTATCGAAAAGATTCTTTTCGAGATTCTTTTCGATTTTTTGTTTTAAATGTTGAAGCACATTTTGCTTCAAATTTTGTAGATCTTTTGGCTCAAGTTGAAGTTGACTCTTCAATCTTGCCGAAAAGATGAGTGACATTGAGATTGTTAGGAGCTATACTTTTAGTCAAGTATCTAAATAACTAAATCAATTTTATTGGATTCTTCGGGAAGTTTAACCACTTCAGGGAGTCCATCAGGACGTTGAATATTATCTCGAAGTTGGACGTAATTTGAATTCTGAGCTTCATTTTCATAGTTCACTTTCTTATATCTTTGCCAACATGCCATAACCAAAGCGCAAACTCCAATCAAATACGACATAGCTATCAAAATCCAACCGACCGCGCACCAACCAGAATAGCAGTTTCCTTGGAGATAACATTGAAGATTGTTTTGATTAATACATTCTTCAATTGAACAATTAAATTCTCGACAGATTGCTTCTCGGCGATTGCAACTGATGCCGTCCTGAGAAACGTGTTCACAAGTACAAGCAATTGTACAAATATTTGATTGAGTAAATAAAAGTGTGTTTGCCAAAGCAAAAATAATCGCGAGAAGACCCACCGAAATAAATGAAGTTTTTTCAGTCATTTCTAATTGAAATGGAAAGTTATGAAATCAATTTTTTATCGATGCGAGAAGAGACGATTCATTTTTTACCGATGAATCAAGATCGTCTTTCCGAATAAACCCAACTGAGATTATTCCATAGACTGCATAACAAAAGAGAAAAATCCATAATAGTAATAGAAAAAGAACAAAGTTGGATGTTTTATCTTTGCTCTGTGATATAATCCAACAAGTGAAATAATCAATAAAATGAAGTATCTACAAAAGAGAGATTGCCTGGATTCTTGATACACTACTGGATCTACCATTTCTTTCTCAATCTTGAAATGATGTATCAGTTTTTTGAGAGTGAGAAAGAAATGCCGAAAAAACTGATTTCCTTATTCTAGATGTGATAAAAATCACATCCCCTCTCAACTATGACTGAACTCAAAACTGATCATCATCTTGCCGATCTTCTTGTGAACGGTGATTTTGAACTCGCAAATTCTCTTTTGGAACAAGGAGTTGTTGATGCTCAAGTGAACCAGGTTCCGAAGACGGTAAAGAGATGTAAAAATCTTCGTCCGCTCGAGATTACTGCCAATTACATTCATGCTCTCGAAGATACGTCGTTAATTACTATTTTTTCAATTATTCGTCGTCTGCTCGAAAAAGGCGCAACTACAACAAATGTTGACGCTCTCGAAGGTATTCTCGTTATGAGCGTAAAGCGCAATCAAGAAGAAGTGACCAAATTGGTTGAGAAATTGCTTGTTCCGTTGAAAAAGAATCTGACCGATCTACTCCTTGATCAAAAATATGATGAAGTTGATCAACTGTTGAATCAAGAATTGTCAGTTGAACAAGTTAATCGCCAAGGAACTTCTGATAAGATGTATCCGATTGAAGTTGTCTATGAAAAGCTGATGGAAAATGAAGTTCAATATGATACAAAACAATTGGCGTTGTTTTTCTCAATCGCTCGCCGTTTGATTGAGAAGGGAGCAAGAATGCCTGACTTTGACATCTATCAGGCAATGCTTGAACTTGCTGAGGATCAAAATGAAGAATCTCTCGTCTTTTTGTTGAAAGCCTCAATGTACACTCAAGAAGAACTTGAATTGGAACTTGATGGACACTTAACCCAGGCAATTAAACTGTCAACTATTTTGAAACTCAAATCACAACTTGCAAAGAAAATTGTCTAATTGTTTGAAACCGTCCCTTCGGGACTTGAAGTAAGTCAAAAAGTTTGTATTCCTTTTGAGGAATATAAAAAGATAAAATTGATTTTCTCTTTGTCGGAAAAGACTTAAACAAAAAAAATATCCAATGGTTGACGTGATTGGAACCGTCCCTTCGGGACTTGAAACAAAAGTATATGATCTCACCGGAATGATTCTTGAGAAAAAATTCGATCTGGTTGAACAATTGCTCAACATGAATCCTTCACTTGAAACCGTTCGAGGACTTGAATCCGTCCCGAAGGGACTTGAACCCGTCCCGAAGGGACTTGAACCCGTCCCGAAGGGACTTGAACCCGTCCCGAAGGGACTTGAACAAGCGAATATGAAAAGGGAAAATCAAATGTCTCCAATTGATGCTGTTTATCTTTTAATGTTGGAAGAGCATTTCAAAGTCGTTAATGGGAAATCAGACCTATTAACTTTGAAGCAGTTGTTTTCGATTGCACGTCTCTTATTAGAGAAAGGTGTGAAAATTAAAGGGACTTGCGAAGCTATGCTTTATTTAGCAATTCGATACAAAGAAGAAACATTGAGATGGTTGTTGAAAGCTTCACTCTTTTCAAGAGAATTTCTAGAAGCTGATTTGGAAATCCATATGAATGAGGTGAATGAAATTAATAATGTTTTGCAAGTGAAAGCAAAATTGGAAAAATTGGATCACAATTGAGATGATGAATAGAATCTTTTAATTCCTCTCGAGGAATTAAATGTGTCTCTTTTTATTTCTTCAATTTCCATTCTAATTCCGCCTTCTTCTTTGCCAATCGTTCATTCCCCTTCACCGAAGGGAGAATTTCTTGGGTCCGTCGAGAAACGAAGGCTTGATAAGTTTCTTTATTTTCTTCATCTTTCTTTTCAACCTTTTTCTCATCTTTCTTTTCCTTTTTCAATTCCTTCTCTCGTTTGACATATTGCATAAAGTTTTCACGATCAAGCTTAACATCATAACCCATCTTCAAAGCCTTTGCACAGGCTTCTTTTCCTTGTTGATATTCGCTGACATAGAAAGCAAAGATACCCATAAAATTCCACCGAATGTATTTCGAAGCAATCGATTTACTTTCATTGAATAGACAAGCAATATCAGTCACGACGTAAGAAAATGGTATCGATTGAGCAAGACGAGCATAATCAGCCAACATTAAGAGAGGGTCAATCACTCTTCGAATTCGGAACGCGTTGAGTAAAGAAGCCAAAAATTTGTCCACGTTTTTCTCCTCGGTGACAGCTTTTTGTGCTTCCTGAATTTTTTCGGTATAAACCTTAACCAATTCTTCATCACAGTCTTCCTCTTCTTCAAAAATCATATCTGGCTTGTCAAGTTTGTCATACAAGGCTCGATTGCTCTTGTGAAGTTCAGGATCATTCCCCGTCTTTTCAGCTAGATCAAGTGCAATCAATCCTTCTTTCTTTCGAGGAACATAATAACAAATAATCGAATGTTGGAGATAACGTTCATAAACATAATCATGGTCAGAAATAAACAAAATATTGTGAATTGGATATGGCATCTTTTGCGTAGCTCTCGAAAAGAAGTAGGCGATATCCCATTCTTGAAGATGTCGAAAGATTTTTGCCAACATTAACAAAGGTTCAACCCGATAATCAACCATTGCAGCCTTGAGAGCATTTGCAATTCCAAGTTCAATATTTTTCTTGTGAGCGAAACAAATTTCAGCTGATCGGAGATAAGAATGGAAACGTTCTTCATTGAAACCTTCAATGATATCCCCTCTTCGTTGATAGAGATCGTAAGCTTCTTCGTGTTTGCCAAGACATGACTTGGTTTGAGCCAAATAGAAAATATCTCGTGAATCTCCTTTTTCTTCGACTTCTTTCGAAAGCATTTTTTCATCTCGTTGAAATCGTTTTGAAGTTTTGTCATCATCATCGTCTCGATCTTGATAGAGAATAACCTCTTCTGAGATTCGTGGACGATCACCAAGATTTTCTCCCGGAGGAGGGGCCAAATATTCATGAACAACAGCTTTGTATCTCCATCCATGGAGACGCTTCGTCAATCGAGCATTCAAATACTTATTGATGTGACGTCCTTGTTTCCATTTTTGTCTCATCATAAAGACCTTCTCTGGACGATCCATATATTTTTCACATTCTTCAAGGAGCACTTTGCCCCCTTGAACTTCATCATTGCAATCAAGTTGGAGCAGAAAATCATAATCTGGAATACTTTCAGCGAAGTCGAGCAAAATGTTTCTCGAAGTTGAAAAATCAACGAAAGTTCCTTGTTTGCAATCGAATTTGACATTGTTTTGCTGACACCATTGTTCGCAAATTTGAATCGTGTCATCTTCACTTCCAGTATCGAAAATAATCAAATTGGTAATGAGTCCCTCAAGAGTTTTCAACGTCACTGGAAGACGTTGATGCTCATTTTTGAGCATCATTGCGACGGCAAGACGGATCGGCATCTTTTTCGGAAGCAGTTTTTGCTTTAAACGGACTTCCAGTGGTTATCACCCTTTTTGTAAGAGTTATGATCCCTTTTGATCAGACTCATCCGAGTCTGATGAACTATGTGAGGAAGCTTCCTCTGTTGATGGAGGTAAAGCTTCCTCTATTATCGATGGGGAAGATGAAATTGAAGAATCGATCGCCGAAGAGATTGGAGAATCACACTTCGAAGTTCCAATTTGAAAGAACGAAAGAAGTTCCTCAATGTGAACTCGAATTTGTGGATCATGTTCCATCATCGCGATTGTGATCTTGCGGGAGAGATGATGCCATTTCCGAGCGTTTTCCAGGTTCGCTATTGGAATTTTGAACGAAACGTATTTGATTGATATTGTTTCGAATGAAGACATATTTTTCAATATATGTTGAAACGTCAATCAAAGTAAATGGCTTCTTAAGAAGTTCGTCAATTTGTTTAATTGCAGCGCAAAGATCTTCAGAAAGAAGTTGGAGACATTCGTCAAGTTTTGCCCACTTCATTGCCGAGACTTCAACAGTTCTCGATTCCCGATGGAGGCAAGACATCATTCTTTGATGAATATTAATTGGAGAACTTGGTTTTGCGATAAAGAAGGTTGTTACTTTTGTATACTCTCCTTCTTGAACTGAAATTTGATATGGAAGTGAATCAACCACTTTGATTCCGGCTTGATCGAGTGTTTCTTCGCGATATTCTCGGAGTGCGCAGACAAAATGATTTTCTGAGCGGGTAATTTTCTTTCCTTTGGGAAATTCCCATTTCAATGTACCTTTGGCAGGATTTTCTCGAATTAGCTTATTTACATCAAGCTTTTCGAACACTCCGGCAAAGTCTTTATTGTAATCTCTTTTAAAAAAGAGATCTTCCCAAAGTACAGGATATGCGAATGATTTCAATCGTTGATGTTCATCTGGAGTCATCGCAGAAAAATAACGAGGATATTTTTCAACGGGCACTTTACCTTGTAAGAAAGTAATATACGCCGATGTATCTCTTCGCTGAACGAGACGATAATATAAAGTTTTAAGATCTGTTGGACTATCTTTATGTTCTGCGCCTCGACGAAAGGCAATCAGTCCATATGATTCAAATACTCTATGGGAATGATGCTTTTTGCTTTTTGCCACTGGATACTTTTGCTCCAGAGGTTCCGTCATTTCAAACATTTCTGACGTTCGAAACGACGCCATTGATATTTCAATTTTGAGATGAAAATCGCCTTTCAAAATCAATTTTTGTTTGGAGAAATCCAAACAAAATTTTTATCAATTACGAATTCCACTTCACAATTTACGGTTTTTCCTTTTACTTTTGCTTTCGGTACATCGAGGCCAACTTCTTGAACTTCGAGGTCTGCTTCAAGCCACGGATTGAGGGATCATCCATATGCTTCTTGATGAACTGGCGCCAAGGATTTGCAGCTGCTCGTCGCTTTCGGGAAGCGGCCTTTGCAGCCGATCGAGGGGACTTGGGTGAATACTTGCGGGAGCATTTCTTTGCACACTTGTTGGCACATCGAGTCACGGCTGCCTTCTTGCCAGCTGCTCGTCGCTTGGCGCTCTTTCGAGGAGACTTGCTTCGCGACTTGCTTCGCTTGCTCTTTCGAGGAGACTTGCTTCGCGACTTGCTTCGCTTAGCGCTCTTTCGGGAGCTTCTTCGTTTCTTTGAGCCAGATCGGCTCTTGGACTTGCTTCTACGCGATCGTTTTTGGGATTTCGACTTCGCCATTTGATTTGTTTAGGAAACGAAAGAAAAAATTTTTGTTTAAAAGATTTTTCTTTTTGTCTCACCGAGTTAAATTCATATCCAGATTTAACTTTATCGCGATGTGAAGGCGGAAAATTAAAATTTAATTTATACTTACAAATGTGACGTGCTGTAAAATTCAGCAAGCGACACGTGATTTGGGTCGACACCGGTAACCATATGATTTGCATAGATACCCGAAGGTTCCGATGGAAATGCAGGACGATACAAAACTGGTTTTTGGATTGCAGACACAACGTTTGGGGCAACACTCACTTGTGGTGCTAATCTTGCCAATTGCCGAGCAGAATTGGTTGCAAAATTGTGATAACTAACATACTCATCCAAGTTTTTTGACGGATTTTCCGAACGACTCATTGAAAGTTATTTTAACAGATAGAAATAAAAAGAAAAAGAATTCGGATAATTCAGATGAACGGCAATATCAAAGAAATTTACGAGAGATTGAAAAAGGTTGAAGCGCCTCCAATTGATGAGAAGGGATTGTCGGAATCTAAGAGTGACAGAATGCAAGATGCAATTTTTGTTTCACCAGGAATGACTCGAGCATATAATAGTTTAGATCAAAAGACTAAGGATCATATGAAATGGTACGGTGAAACTTATTATGCCAAAGTGATTGATGCAATTGGACAAAAGCCAATTGAAAATGCTTCTCAAGAGATTGCACTTGCATTAAAATCTGGCCTCTCGGTCAAAGATTTGTCAGCTGATGAAAAATATATTCTTCGATCTCAGTTTGGTCCAAATTGGTTCAAACAATTTGCTCGTGTTAGTGAAGATGAAGATGATTTGCCGGTTGAAGATCTCCAATCTGTCAAATCCAATCCTTCGAATTGAAATCAAATAAAATAAATTTCAGCCAAATTGAAAAGAATGTTTCGAATTCCTCGATCGTTTCAAGGAAAAATCGACATTTGCAATCAGAGTCATGATCCAATCGATCAAAAAAATGGAGTTAAACTTGACCTTAACCTTGACTTAGACTTAGACTTACATCGCAATAAGATTGAGTGTAAAGGAGAGAAAGGAGAGAAAGGAGATGTCGGTCCTCAAGGTGAGAAAGGTGATGTCGGTCCTCAAGGCGACAAAGGTGATATCGGTCCTCAAGGAGAGAAAGGAGATGTCGGTCCTCAAGGAGAGAAAGGAGATGTCGGTCCACAAGGAGAGAAAGGAGAGAAAGGAGAGAAAGGAGATGTCGGTCCTCAAGGAGAGAAAGGAGAGAAAGGAAATATCAGTCCTCAAGGAGATAAAGGCGAGAAAGGCGATGTCGGTCCTCAAGGTGATAAAGGCGAGAAAGGCGATGTCGGTCCTCAAGGTGAGAAAGGAGAGAAAGGAGAGAAAGGAGAGAAAGGCGAGAAAGGAGATATCGGTCCTCAAGGTGAGAAAGGTGAGAAAGGAGATATCGGTCCTCAAGGTGAGAAAGGTGAGAAAGGCGAGAAAGGAGATATCGGTCCTCGAGGAGATAAAGGCGATATCGGTCCTCAAGGTGAGAAAGGCGAGAAAGGAGAAAAAGGAGATATCGGTCCCCAAGGTGAGATCAAAATTGAAGATGTATCAAATCAAGTTAAACTACTTGTAAATGACATACTCTCAGATTTAAAGTTTGATGTTGTTCAAGGTCCACAAGGCGAAAAAGGCGATGTCGGTCCTCAAGGCGATGTCGGTCCTCAAGGTGACAAAGGCGATGTCGGTCCTCAAGGCGAAAAAGGCGATGTCGGTCCTCAAGGAGACAAAGGCGATGTCGGCCCTCAAGGAGAGAAAGGAGATGTCGGCCCTCAAGGAGAGAAAGGAGATGTCGGCCCTCAAGGAGAGAAAGGCGAGAAAGGAAATGTCGGTCCACAAGGTCCTCCTTGTCAAATTGATAATCTTCAACTTCCGATTAATCTCCCACTCCTCGATACTCCCTCCTTCTTTCTCGGAAAGACTGCTCTCTCCGAGAAAGAAGGTTGTCTTCTCCTCGAGAATAAAGGTAAATTTGTGTTTTCACCCCTTGGTCTAATTCAAGAAGCATCTCCTGTTCAAACGAAAGTAATTGAATCGAAATTGGTGAAAGAAACGAAAATATTTTCGTTAGTAGGTATTCCAAACTCTGTTTATCTCGTCACTCTTAAAGGCACATTTCAAAATGGATCTTCACATCTGATTTATTCGGCCGAAGTATCAGTTAAATTTGATATTTCTGGTCAAGCTCATCTCACTGTTCTTTCAGCAACTGGAGAAGAAAAATGGATGTGGATTGAAGATGTTTGTGAACTCAAATTAATTTATCTCGGAGATGCAACTTACTCTGGAATCGCATTTGTTCATGTTGTATCAAGTGGAACAGCAGAATTTGCGATTCTTTAAAGTCCTCAAAGTTATCGAATCGATTACTCCTTAAAGTTAATTATTCTCAATTGAGAATAATTAAGTTACAATCAAAGGTTTAAAATTTGTCCATTTCAATCGAGCAAAAATTTTACTCATAATATCATTCAACCAATCAATCCGAGACTCTTTCAACATATGAAAGAACCGCAGATCACATTCATATCCACGACGTGTTAAAATGTGATACAAAGTAAATGGATAATTCATGAAACTTTTTCGAGTTTCTTTCATCTCTTCAATAATTTTATCATATTCGGTTTGAATCAATCGGAAATCTTCGAGAATAGCTTGTTCAAGATGTGAAAAATCGGGACAATTTTTCGAAAAGATGATACTCCAGATTAAATTGGCATTTTCATATTGATCTCTCCATCCTGTCTTTCGGAGAACATCTCGAATATCGACCGGATAGCAGTTTTGCATTCTGTTTTCTTGGATATACTTTTTGCAATCATTTTGCAACTCTTCTGGGATGATTACCTTTTGTTTTCCCTGAACTTGATTCATACAATTTTTCATATGGGTTTCTCGAATTGTATTATTTGATTTAACTTTTCCATTTTCGTTCTTGGTTGATCTCTGATGAATTTGTTCTTTGACTTGAGTTCCACATTTAATGCAAAAGTAAGCTCTTCCCTCGTCAATTTGAAAGTCTCGACTTCCACAATTACATACAATCGACAATACAGTTCCTTTAATGACTGGTAATTCAAAACCAAGAATATGGTTAAATTGTTTGAGCAAACTGATATAGTTCTCTGATAGTTGGAGAATTTCTTGATTATCAATCTCTTCTTGTCGAATACTTTCTTTGGTTCGAACAAATGGTCTCGGTTTCATATTCTTGACTAAGAAGTGATATTTGTCGACAAAATTCTGCGCTTCAAAAGAATAAAGTAACAGAGAAGAGTTGAGGCTAAGATCTTGAACAAGATTTGATTTTTTGACTCTTTGTTCAAGGAGTGTTTGGCGCTCATCTGAAGAAATCACTCCAGATAAAACTTTATCGAGGATGTTTATTTCGCGTTGAAGAACAGGGATTTTTTCCCGTTCGGTTCGAAATTTGTCGCGAACTTTGAGATCCCAGGTTGGAATGTCAACAATGTTCATTTCGTTCGGACAATTTTATCCTTTGTACGAATTGACTTGACGTTAAACCACTGTTCCGTACAAAAATAATGTATAATTGAAAAGATCTTTTTCTTTTTCCCATTAAAACATGAATCAATTTCGCGAAGAATTACCTTATCATACAGTTGCATCTGCATACGGAATTGATCGAGTCACTGAAAAATTACCTCGAGTCAATCCTCAAAATTGTCCTGATGGATTAGCCGGAGTCTTTGATCGGAGAATTACAGTTCCTCGATCTGGCAATCAATGGTACGGGCTTTGCTCAGAAATTATACCGCCGACGAATCTTTTACTGGTCAAGAAAATTGATTCAGTTAAAAACAATCACGATCAGAAAAAGGCGGCTCGGTTATAGATTATAGGTTTGAAATGAAAACAATTGTGTTCGCACTTGGATATGCCGATTACGCCATGGCTCAAAGTGGCTATGGTTGTTATGGAAGTGAACTGGCGTTCACTTATTTGTATAATCAATTGAAGAAAAAATATCAAGTTTATCTCTTGACTGACTTTAAAGTCCCAGGTTTTAATTTGCTCACTTCTGAGCAATATGAAAAAGGAAGTTACGATTATCTGATTGTATCAAGATACATTAATTTCTTTTTGTATCACACGGTTCGAGCGTCAAAAGTCTTGATTTGGTTGCATGATGTTGGCCTCCAACCAGCTTTCATGGGGGGTCACTTGCCCGATGGTGGAAAGTACCTCTTGGCGAATGCCCCTGTTGATACAATTGTAGCCCAAACTGAATGGCATTCGAATGTGTTTAGCGCATATTACGAGACAAAAGAAAAAATGGAAGTAATTGGAAATGGATTTAACCAGTCCGCATGGACGTTTAATGCAACTTCTTTTCAGGAGACAGTGAAGAAAGACGAAATGAGTTTCATTTATACCTCATCACCGAAAAGAGGTCTACGATGGTTGATTCCGTTCTTCCCGAAGATTCGAGCCAAGTATCCAAATGCAACTCTTCATATCTACCGTGGAGATGATGAATTAACCGATGAAGAAAAGAAGACTTTTCCTGAATTGAAGGATCAAGGTATTTTTTACCATGGTGGTCTCGAGAATGCAAAATTGGCTAAAGAATTTCTCCGATGTCAATTCTGGTTGTATCCAACTGATTTTAGCGAAACTTTCTGTATTAGTGCACTTGAAGCAATGGCTGGAGGATGCCTGTGTATCTGTACCAATTTAGCCGCTTTGACTGAAATTGTTGCCGATCGAGGTATTTTGTTGAACAAAGAAGTTTACACAGCTGAATATGAACAAGAAATTTTCTCCGCAATTGAGAATGCACTGAAGAGAAAAGAAGAACTATCAAATAAAGCTCGAACATGGGCATTGCAACAAACTTGGGAGCAGCGCGCTGTTCAGTGGGATAAATTGCTTGGTAATCAATTTCAATCGACCGTAGAGGAAAAATCAAATCAAAAGGATGAGAAAAGTTGGAAGTCATTTCCAAATCAAAAGATCGCGTTAAGTTCCAACTTTTCTGATAATTTGGCCAAAGATTGGAAAAAGATGTTTCCGAAAGAAGTTCCTCTTCAATTGATTGACGGGGAAAGAGCCGATGACGCGGTTTGCTTGGTGATTAACGGAAATAATTCTTCACCAAGAAATGTCGATCATCTAATTCGAATGGAATCGTCAATTAATCGAGGTCATCTTCCTGTAAAATGGAAAGATGTCCCTCCAATCTTGAGTTACAATGGAATTGAATGGCATCTCGGTCTTGATGTCAATACTTTACTCGTCCATTCTCCAACAAAAACCAATCTTTTTTCAGCAATCATTTCAGGTGAGAATCGATTGCCTGGCCATTCCCTTCGTCTTCAATTTTTGAAGTTTTTGACAAGTAAATATTCCACCGACGATTTTCATTTGTATGGAAAGCATCCTCATTCATATCCTCATTACAAAGGCCCATTGAACACAAAAGATTCGGGGTTATTTTCTTATAAGTATACTTTCAATGCTGAAAATACAGAGGAGAAAGGATATTTCACCGAAAAAATTGTCGATGCCATCTTGGCTGAATGTTTGTGCTTTTATTGGGGATGTCCAGATCTTGAACGATATATTGATCCAAGAGCTTTCATTCGCTTGCCTCTTGAAGATCCTGAAAAGGCGCTGGCAATTGTTGTCGAGGCAATTCAAACCCGACAATGGGAAAAGCGGGTGCAATATATTCGTAATGAAAAGAGAAGAATCCTCCTTGGATGGAATTTATTGCTTTCATTCCTTCGTGCTATCAGTGGAAATGAACCAGTTGACTGTTATCGAACTTTATTGATCAATCTTGATCATCGATTTGATCGCTGGCAAGAAATGACTCTTGAATGGCTCGGATTGAAATATGAAAGATTTTCGGCTGTCAATGGAAAAGAATTATCGTTGAATCAACTTTCAGATAAAGATCGAGAAATTTTGGTTAAGAAAACTTATGTTCAAAAGAATCCTTATGAGCAACATGATTATCGAGGTGGTGTCCTCGGATGTATCTTTTCCCATCTTCGAATTTGGGAACAAACTTCGAATCAGTCTCAATTTACTTTAGTCTTGGAAGATGACGCACATCGTGTTGAACCATTTGTTCCTCGATGGAACCGAGCTGCCACTTATTTGAATGCACATCTAAATGAATGGGATTTTTGTTTCCTCGGCTTTCACGATGACGTTGAACAACTTGACAAACCATTTTTGAAACTGAGTGGAGATTTTGGCTCTTTTTCACTGGCAAAATGTTCAGGCGGTTTGAGAAAGCATGGTGGAGGAACTTTCGCTTATTGTGTTTCTCCCGGAGGTGCAAGAAAAATGCTCGCTTTGGCTGAAGAGAAAGGTATTCCGCAACCAATTGATTGGTTCATGATTGAAATGTTTTCGGAATTGAATGTCTGGAAGACAATTCCTGCCTTGTGTCATTCTCCTTTTCAACAAGCCGATACCGATATTCAAAATGACCGAAAGCCAATTACTTGAGAAAAGTAAGTAAAATAAATAAAATGATTTTTTTCGATCTTGAAGAGATCGAAAAAAATGCAACATCAACATTGGATTGATTTTCCTGATAATAATAGTCCAGAAATTTATACTTCTGATCTGCAGTGGTGTGTGAACCGAGAGAAGTTTAACAACGGACTATTTGGATTTCGGATAATTTTCGTGACACGCGCCGATCCAAAAGAAAAACAAAAAATTCTACAAATACACTACGGTGGAAAATTTCTTTTTTACCGACAAAATTATGTGATAAAGATTGATTCAACTGGAGTTCTTGTGTTTGATTACGAATATGAATTGTGCGTCGAAATATTACCCTTCGATAACGAATTGTCCAAAATCAAAATAGATGAATTTGATGGAGAAAATATTACAACAATCAAGAAAGTAGGAGATTATACAACTTTGTTAAAAACGCCAATCAATCAATATTTAATTGTGTGTTCTTTCATTCAAATTATAGCAGAAGGATTGTCATCGTCTGGAATTTGGCACGATTTTCTTTGTGAAGAATTGTATGATCCAAGATTGTTGATCTTAATTCGAATGTTTTATCAGGCTGTACGATTAGACAGATTTGATTTGTACTCTTACGCGAAAATGTTTTTCCGTCCAGGGGAATATAATTTGAAATAATAAATTGATCTTCTTTTCTTGATGAAGAAAAGGAAATGATTTCGAAGAAAAGTTTCGACATTGAGGCTTGGAGTAATAAGCCAATAATAAATTCCCTCTTTACTCCTGATTATAGATGGAACATACAAAAAGGATGTCAGAGGAATGAATATGATTACACAATTGTGAAAACAGTTCCACACGGATCTCAATGGAAAGGAATGTTTTTGTCTGAGAAATTTGAACATGTAATTTTCTTTCGAGAATATTATATTTTAGTTGTATATCGGCTTCAACCTGCCACGTTGTATGATTATGAACATGAACTCGTCATTGAAACAACAAATTCACCTCTTTTATACCAGATAGTATCTTACGATTCAAATGAACAAATTATTATCGGAACAAGAATCAACGGAAAAAGATATTGCTCATCAAAGGAAATTGATTTCTTTCCATTATTAACCTTGATTGAACTGATTGGAATTGGATTAATTAGCGATGTTGGAGTATGGTCAAACTTTTTAATTGGCGATCTTCATGATCCACGACTCTTAATTTTAATTCGGCTTTTTTATGGTGAATATAAGGTTGAAAAGAATCTTTTCTTTGATCCCCATTACGATGATTATCCTTACGATGATTATCCATAATAAGTTGGTAGACATTTCTTCTTCAAAAAGAGATTCATCTTTTTCTGGTCTTGTTCAAATATTTCTTCAAGCGGAAAAGTAAAGATTCCGACTCGACAGTGATCATCGTAATGAAAGACGGCTCCTTGATGATACAAGGGAGATTTTGAATTCAAGTTCCACAGAATCCATCCTTCTTCATATTTTGAAACTGGATACCAATCGTAGAGACTCCCGTAAGGATCGGAATGCTCAATTTTCCGAAGATTCTTTCTCGAAGATGAAATCATTTCTTTCCCCTTGTCTGTCTGGGAACACTCTTGACAAAGATCAAAATCACTTTCCTCATCTTCGTCGCTTTCCTCATCTTCTCGGTTATCATTATCCGACTCTTTTACACAATGAGTCCAAATCCCAAACTTTGAGGTTGTTGAGAAATCGCAAAAATCACAGATTCGAATAAAATGTCCCTCTTCGACATCATTATCTTCAAGACTCTCCGGAGATTTTTCACAACACCCTCCGCATTTCCCTTCGAGCAAGTAAGTAGTTTCTTTTTTACATTCGGAACAAATCAAATACTCATAATCGTCATCAGGAATGCTGATAAAAGCGATGTAATTAATTCTTCGAATTCTTGCTTCGGGTAAAAGTGTGAAATATTGTTGAATTTTTTCTTCACTCAATTGTGGCCATTGTTTCCGATCTACTTTTTTCAAATCATCAAATTGAAGTGGATGTTGTGTTACGTTAATTCGTTGAATTTGATCACAAAGAGATTCGACTGGGATAAAGGAAGCCATTTAATTAAACTGAAGAAGGTTTAAGTAAAAAATTGATTGTTTACTATGGGGATAAAATTAATAAATATAAAAAGACTAAATAGACTTCAATGAATAGAGGAAAGAAATGGTCTTTAGAAGAAGACGAATATTTGCTTAAAAATGCTTCTAGCATCCCATTGCCAGCACTTGCTACTTCTCTTGGAAGAACTGAACGCGCTCTCTTTTTACGAATAGCGGGGAAAATTGTCGCTCAAACGAATGATCCCGAAAAACAAAAAGAATTATGCATTCAATATAAGATCGATCCAGTTTATTTACATCGTGTCGAGAAAAAGAACCAACTTACTTTGCCGTCATTGGTTGAAACCGCCCCTTCGGGACTTGAAACCGTTCCTTCGGGACCCGAACAAAAGAATGATCTTTTGTCTGCATTAATTGAAATAAGAGATCAACTAATTTTACTTAATAAAAAGACAGAAGAATGTAACATCGATGTTCGCAACCTTGTAGCCGGAATTTCAAAGATAACCACTTATATGGATCTTTTTAATACTCATCATAAAATGTAAGATAATCCCGAGGGATTATCTTTGACCAGTCCTTCAGGACGTTTGACTTTTTAAAGACAATTAATACCAGATATAACTCACCTTTTCTTTTTCTGTAAATGGAACAAACTTTTTGTAATAGACAAAATAAGCAATCTTTGGAACCGGCTTGTCTCGCAGTTGATTGAACGCATAACCATTGCGGGCAAAATAAAAATTGTACACGGTGTATCCATACTGTTGAGCCATTCGGTTAAAATCGTCACGGTTTGCGTTGGTAGCATCAATCACAAGATTTTGTCCAGTTTTAAGATGTTGTTCTGCCAACGGTTTTAACTTTTTCCCTACAACATCACTTTCAAGAATTGTCCAATCACTCAAATATTTGCGAGCAAAAGTACTTTTACCTGAACCAGGTGGACCTCCGAGCAAGATTAAACGTCCTTCAGGACCGGTTAAACGTCCTTCAGGACTTTCTGAATTTATTAAACTTTTATTTTGAAATTTCATCTCTGGAAATACAGGTGGAAAAAACTCTTCAGGAGTATACAATTTTGCCTGAATTTTTTCGGCAAAGAGTCGATCTGAATTGGAAAAGTCTTGAGGACGTCCGACTGCATCACCAACGTAGAAAAGTTCCTTCGGAGGAGAAATAACTTTCGAAGCCAGGTCAAACAGACCTCGTTCAGGCTTTCGAAATGAATCTTGTTCAAATGAGATAAAAATAAAAATTGGAAGTTCGATTTGAAGTAAAAAGTTTCGAATTCTTGCAATAATATTTGGTCTTTCTTTTCTTTTTGCCAATTGATTGGTAAAAATAACCAAATGATGGTCGAAATAAAGCGAGAGTAATTTTTCTTTCCTCCCAGGCAAGAGATGAATATCATCTGCTGGATGATGGTACAAACTTTTCATCGGAAATGCCAACGTCCAATCAAGATCGAAACAAGCCCATTTGTCGAGCTTTCCCCATGTGTTCGGGAAAAACATTGCTGTTGAGTCTTGCTCACAGAGGTAGATTTGAACTTTTTCGTCACTCATTTCGAATAACAATAATAATCTCTTTTAGAGATTATTATCTTTTTCAATTTTCTTTCTTTTCTTTTGGTTGCTCCGCTTCAGTTATTTTATTCTGAGGTTCTCGCGCGCTTTCCTGAGGTTCTCGTTTACTTTCAACGGTTGAAATCCCATTGAAGAATCGAATCAATTCCTTGACTTCGGGAGGGAAATTGTCAAAAAAGCGGATCGAAGAAGGTTGAGGAAGAGCTTCAATTGCTGGAACACCAATAGTGATACAATTACCAATGTATGGAAGTCCGACCATATCAAGATGACTTTGTACAGTCCACCATTGCTTCTTAAAATAAAGACCAGATCGAGGAAGCTTAATAAAGAACTTATAGATAAAGCTCTTTCGATTTTCAAGATTGTAATACGCAAGAGTGTCAGGAACCACACAACTCTTCTTGTATTGTTCAAGAGCCCGATGCTTAATCACCAAAGTATCAGGAAACATCACGTCGCCGCAATCCATCGTCATATATACGTTTGGTCTATCGAGATGAGTCTCTCCGAGCCAAACATAATTCAAAGCTCGTTTAATAGTATCTCCAAACTTTTCCCCTTTAAGATCATTTACAATCCGAATTCTTGAATCATCAGCAATGTTCAAAACATTTTCAAGAGTTTTATCTGGATCGAAGATAACCCAATTCAACAATTCCTTTGGATATGTCATACTTTTCCAGGAATAATAGCTAAAAGGGAAAAGTTTAGCATCAGTAATCAAAGTAATAATCGTAACTCGTGGAAAAGGTGTTGAAGTTGGGTTTAATTTCAACACGATTGATTTTTCATCGGGAACATCAAAGTCAACATGAGGGATTTTTTCCCAATGAATTTTTCGGGGGAGTCGAGATAGACGTTCTTTTCTTGACATCTTTATTGAATTGAATTAATTGTTTAAGCTTAACCAATCCTTCGAACGTTTAACCAATCGTAAGATGTTTAACCAATCCTTCGAACGTTTAACCAATCGTAAGATATTTACTCTTCAATTTTTTCTGGTTCGAGGCCAGTTTCAAAGATTTGTTCATTTTGGTCCGATTCACGAAATGGTTTACTTTTTCGAATTGATTTGTAGACTGGGATGGCAATCGGGTCATTATTGGTATAATCATAACATTTGGCCTGATTGTATTTTTCACCACAGTCAAAGGCTGCGCGGCGGACAATCGAGAGAATATCTTCAGTCTCTTTCTTTTTTCTCATTCCTCGTTGATAAGTAATTTCTTCAGATGAATACTTTCCTTCTTCGAGATGATTCTTTGGAATTGATGAAAAATATCGATAAACTTGAACATTCCTTTCTTCGGGTTTAAGTTGAAAATGTCCCTTAGTTCGAAAGGCTCTTCCAATCGCTTGATCAGTAATAAACTCATTAATTCCAGCTTCAATAATGTGACAATGGCGTATTCCAAATAACGAAATTCCAACCGAACCTGCACCACTTACTAAGACAACTCGGAAATTTTGACCATAAGCATTTACGTCGGCGTTCCACTTTTGAATCACTTCACCTCTGGCTTTATCGGTGCTCAAATCTCCTGAAAAGATAAGATTCGAGATACCGAGTCGATTTAGATAAGCTTGGAAAAGAAGCAGTCCATAGAGTTCTTTGAAAAACCCATATACCATATGTTTTTCATTCGGTGGCACACGAAGAATATTTTCGAGTACTCGTTTGAACTTGGGTGAATAAATTGCTAAATTTCCCAATGGATCAGGATCATTTTGCACCCATGTCGCATTTCGATCACTTTTGTAAATATCAACATCAATTTTGGCTGCAATATCTTCTGGATAATAAAAATTGCAAATTTGTCTCGACAAGAGACTTGTTGATTGAATGAATTTGATTGCTTTCAGCTTGTTAAACATTGCTTGGTTTCCCCTCTTTCGTGCTGCTTCAATTTGATGTTGTTGTACACCCATGTCTTGAAGTTCTTTCTTACGAACTTCGGCATATTTCAAATATTGAGGTTCGCTCATCGGAATTGTCTCAACGATATCAGGAGATAGTCGTTCGGGGAAAAACTCCGGATTCGGACTTGGAACTACTGAAATCAATCCTTCCAGCACTGGGAAGAGATAATTTGGCTTTCTCATATAGAGTTCAAAGTCTTCTTCATCAAGTGGAAGAATACCAGGCTCGAGCAGATTCAAATAATAAGAAATTCCAATTGGTTCATAAATAGGAGTACCAGAAAGAAGGATCACTCGTGCTCTTTTCGCTGAATAAATTTTATCATAAACAGCAGTCAAACTTCCAGAGTTACGTCGTTTTCCATTGACAATTTCTTGAACCTCATCAACCAGAATGATTGAATCGTCAAGATTAAGACGTTCAACCTTACTCGCAATTCCGGCTCGATCGTTATAAGAGAAGAAATGAAACTGTTTTTCAAGCTTGTCTGGATGCTGGCCACAAAAAGTACAATATTCAGATTGAAATGAACTCGCCAATGCGGCAGGAGCAAAAATAAAGACATGCTTATTTAAGTTATCTGGAAGCTTCAACAATTCATCGACAATTAAAAATGCTGAACAAGTATTGTGAGTAATTAATCCATCTTCAATCACATAATTATGCACGTCGGGAACTTCAATGTCGTAGACGTATCCATCTCGAATGCAAACTGTAATCTTTTCAATTGTCTTCCATTTCAGTTGAAAAGTTTCATTTTGTTCTTTGAAATATCCGATTTTATCTGAACAAGTCAATTGTCCAGCTGAGATAAATCCTGATGGCGTGTAGAAAGCATGACGAGCTGTACACTTAATTGTTGAATCATCGATTTTTAAGATACAGATTTGTTCTTGAATCTGTTGGCGGAAGATACGAGTTACATTTTGAGTAATATATTTTTCCTCTTTCATTGCAGAGACTTGAATTGATTGATCGAGCAGTTTCCATTCTTCTTTCTCGCTTTCAGCAGTTATTTTACCAGTAAGTTCCCAGAGCGAAGCAATTTTAACCTTTCCCTTCGATGTCCAAACTTTTGTCTCACCATCTAAACACTTACCAGTACCAAGATAATGAATCAGTCCAAGTCCTCGATGATTAGTTTTTAGAAATTCAGTCATCACTCGCTGTTGATGTAATTGAGGAATAAACTCACGAGTTTTTCCTTCGGTACATCGGAGTTCTTTCGCACCTTCCATTTTGAAAGAGAAGTTTTATTTTTTTTAACTTTTCTTACTTTTCTCTTGACAATTTTTAAGAACAATAATTGAGAATATAGCCTGTTGAAGAAGGACAGTTTAATTTCTCGAGAGTCCAATTTGCACAACCAGTGCTCAACAGCTTCAAATCTTTGTCTAAACATCCATTTTGGGATTGAAGGAGTGAATTCACTATACGGAAATCTGATCTTCCTCCAAGTGTCAAATCGGTCTGTAAAAATCCACCAACTGCAGCGTTAATGTTTTTAATTGCTCCTGAATCAAAGCTCCAAATCGCTCCCATTCCTTTTTGCGCCTCAGCGACTCCAGTGGCGGTGAGATTCGATCCAGTATAATCTTGTGTTAAATTGGGTAAACAAGTATCTTTGGTTCCAAGGAACTGCGAATTGGGATTGGTAAAATCCCAATAAAGATATTTTCCATCTGAATTTTGGAGACAAAATCGATTCAAAAAGTTTGCTTCCATATCACTACGAGCAAACACTGACATTTCAATCAGAGGAAATGTTTGCTTTTTGAGCAGAGAATGAAAGTAATGTCCATTACATTCATTTGCATCGTAGACGAAAAACTCCCAGTTATTTTGTGTTGCAATTTGAGTTGCACGAGCAAATGAAACTTTCCTGACGATTAAATCTGCGATTAAAGTTGAAACATCAATTCCAAGATCTTCATACACTTTGTAATTGCCAATTGTTTTTGTTGAGAAAATTTCATTTGCTCGTGTAAGTTCAGGAACACTGGTATCAGATTTGCCAACACAAGTGTCGGGTAAATTATCATCCGAATCAGGTAAACAATAAAGTAATGTCGACCAAACGACTGGAGTTGTATGAAATGAAATTACCTGTCCCGAAGTGAGGAAAGCTGACCATCCGTAAGCCGAAAGTTTTGCCCCAGAAAGAGACTGGTTTTGAAGATGTTCAAAATTGGTCCATAATCCAGAAGTCACATAGCTTTCTCCTAATTCCTCGATTTTATCATTGACTGAATCGTAATGAATTTCAAACCATTTGCCAGAAGGATAAAAGAAAATCAGAAAATCTTTCCTCGTCGAAGAACTCGCCAACAAATCCGGCTGCCATTTTCGGATTCTTGAGATACTCGAACACGCTTCATTAATTGGAGATGAAAAAAGAGTCTCAAATTCGGATACTTTTCTTGTCTTATTTGTAAACGGATTGAATAAGACATTTCCCTTCAAGAGAAGAAAAGTATCTGGATCATTCGGCCCAGAACGTGTAAAGTCAACAATTTGGTCGGCTGGAACTTGGAGAGATTTTTTCCTTCCAGCTCGATCGATAAGGAGAACCTTTCCAGAATCTTGAATCACGAAGATTGGAACTCCATCATCGAAATCGGCGCCAAGTAAAGTTAATCCTCTTGAATTGCTCTTTTGATGTACCGGAAAAGCGAGTTGTCCGAAGATGGTCGTCCATTGAATCGATTGATTCCAGCTATTTCCCTCAAGAATGTAAAGAAAACCATTGACACCGACTGCAGTCAGAACTCCTCCAATTCTCGAATATGATCGAACTTGTACCGGAGGAAGAGGATACGAGGTTTGAACGTTGGGGCATTTCATTTCAGGTAGATTATTGAATGGTTGAACGCAAATTTGTTCAGAAATTGAATAGCCTGAGTAATAGAAGGTGAACAAAATGTCTCCATTTTTTCCTGCGTTAAAGATACCTTTTCCATTCTGAGCCAGAGTGCCATCAATTGAAATTGGATCTTGATAAGGAAGATAAAAATAATCTCTTCTCCAAGGATGAGAACCCGAATAAGGATTGTAGACATATCCATCGGATGAGAAGATGATAAAATTATTTTGATAATAAACTATCCCAAGTGGACGACCTCGAAATCCCGGTGCAATTTCATCGATCGAATGAATGCTCAAATCGGCAGATCGAACGAGAAAATATCTTCCTTGATCTTGGAAACACCCCCATGTCTCTTGATTGTTTTCGAGGTCAGCAAAGAAGAAGAGTAACTGATATTGATTTTCAATTGATGGAGATTTATTCACCGAAGAAAGTAATTTCAATTCGGATGAAATGGCGGACTGTAGTCCTTTTCGAAGAAACCAAATTGTCAGCACAATCAGAATCCCGACAAGGATCCACTTCCACATTCTTTTTCCTTTGAGGAGAGAATCTTTTTCTTTTTTCCTTTGGGAATAAAAAAGAAATGGATTCACTCACTTCAATTAATTTCTCTCAATTTTCAGATCGAGAGACCCGTGAGAAATATGAAGATATTGCAGTGATGTTGTCTTCGGTTGGAATTGCTGAGTCAATTCCAGTACTTGGAGAGATTCAAATGGGATTGCAATTTCTTGATTCAATTGATCCATACGGTTACAATCAAGCATTTACCCGAGATACTTTGAACAAGATCTTTTCAAGTCAGTTCGATAAGATTAATCAAGTCCAAGTTGCAATTTCAGATTGTCTCGATTCGAAAGATGTCAATTCAGATTCATGTCAAACAGCTGGAATTACCGGCGATTTTCTTACACAGTATTCGGGGTTAGATCCCACAATTCAAGAAAAAGTCAAAAAGAGTATGACCTCTTGGGCAACTCCGTACAGTCCAGATACCAATTTGTCGAAGCTTGCTTTGTGCACTTATGCCACCGATCCGACACGAATGCAAAATTGTCCCGATTCAGTGTATCGGCAAGCTTACACTGATTTTTACAATCAAAATTTATCAACTTATTCAGCTGATGCAGCAAAAGCTCGTCAAGCTGCAATTGACGCACTTGAACGGCAACTTGAAGGGCAAGGTCAAAGTGAACCGCAAACGACAAATTGGACTTTCATCGGAATTGGATTAATTTTGTTATGGATTGTTTTATTTATTCTTTTGAAAGAGAAATGAGCGCAATTCGAATTTCGAGGAATGTTGATTTTCTCAACACATTTCCATCACCGTTGTTCATCAGTTTGTCATCAACCGGGGCGACAGGGGCAACCGGGGCGACAGGACCAACCGGAGCGACAGGCGCAACCGGAACTGCTGGATCAACTGGACCAACTGGAACCTTTACAACTGTTCAAAGTATGTTTAGCACGGGATCAACCACTACTACTGCTGGTACTTGGAAATCTATGGCAATCGGAGCGGCAGACATAAATAGCAATCTCGAAACACAAGGAGATCTGACTATAACAAGAATTGGACCCCCGGAGCCAGAATCATACACCGAATTCACTTTCCAACCAGGAACATATTATCTGACCGCCAAGGGAACTTCATATTCTCTTGGCAAATTTCAATTAAGGATTCGAGATATGACCAATAATGTTACTCTCGCTCATGGAATGACACTAATGGGAAATGTTCCTTATGCAGCCGAAGCTTTCGTAACAGGTGTGGTTACATTTTCATCTGCTACAACTGTAACTATTCAATGTAATTCATTGATAAGCGGGAATATTGGAAATGGTGAGCTTCCATCCATTGCAGCAAGTTTTTTGACTAAAAGATTGTCTTTATTTATTTTAAAAATTTAATTATCTACGAAATGTTCCGTATTGCAGGAAATACATCTGTGAGAAACTCAATCTTGCCCCCACAAATTATTTCGAGTCCTCCAGTAGGATCAATTGGTCCGACAGGTCCGACAGGAACCACCGGAATCATAGGAACTGCTGGAATCACAGGAAGTCAGGGATCTATTTCTTATGTTCAAATTTATCTCGCCATGTATCCAACTGGAACTGCGGGAGGAACGATGACAGCCAATACTTGGAATGTTCGACCTCTCAATGCAACAGGAGGAGGAAATCTAGACGGAGTTTATACTTCTCTTGCTGCTGATACAATTACTTTTGCTCCGGGAACTTATGCAATTACTGGACGGGCAGTTAGTTGGGGAGTAGCCAGAAATCAACTTCGTTTGAGAAATACTACTTCAAGCTCAACTATTATGAATGGCATTGTCGTTCAAGCGGGAACTGGAGTTGGTGCAGTCGGACGTTCTCAAACTACCGCCGAAGTTTCTGCCATAACTACGTTTGCTGCTACCGCAGCAGTCCAACTTCAGCATAACTGTAGTACAACGGTTGCTACGAATGGGATGGGTTCAACAGGTGGTTTTGCCGGACGAGAACGCGAAGTTTATGCCGCGGTGAGCATTCTTAAAATGCAATAAAAAATTAATTAATATATCAAATGAGTGCACTCGTCGATTTTAACGATTTGCAAGTTCAATTTCCGAATTTGCAATTATTAAATGTGAGTTCAACATCAGGGCCGCAGGGTCCGACTGGTCCTACTGGGCCTGCTGGACCACAAGGTCCGGCCGCGTCTTCGACTGGAAATGTTGGAAGTTCATATTGGGCCCAAATGTATCTTTATCGTGTATCTTCAGGAGCGACTGGGGGAGTTCTCTCTTCAGATACTTGGACTGTCCGTCCATTAAATGCAACAGGAGGAGGAAATTTGGATGGCACTTCGACAATTCTTTCAAATAATCGAATTTGGCTGGTACCCGGACTGTATTACATCGAAATTGCGGCTGTGACTGATGCATCTGTCTCATCTTCGACTATGATTCGATTGTATGATTATGTGACAAGTTCGACTTTGATGCAATCTTTCGCGTATAATCAAAACCTATATGAATATCGTCCCTTGATTGAAGCTGATGGATTAATTAATGCAACTGGAATTCGACAGGTCGAAATTCAACATGCAGCCGATACTGTAAATGCCGGAGGACTTGGCGGTCCAGGATTGTTCACGAATGCTGAACATGAAGTCTACACAACAATTAAAATTTTCCGTAGAACTTAATTTTTCCATCCAAAATGTCTCGTAAGTTCGCACTTGAAAAACGTACAATCGAAAATTCAAACTATCGAAAGGTAGTTCAAACCACTCCACAAATGCAATTGGTGTTAATGTGTTTACCTCCAGGTGACTTTATTCCTCGAGAACGACATGCTCGAACTACACAATTCATTCGAGTCGAAGAAGGAGAGGTTCAAATTACAGTCGGAGAATCAAAGAAAATTCTTCGAGATGGAGATTCAATTCTGATTCCACCTAAAACTTGGCATCAAGTTGAAAATAAGAGTAAAGAAGATGTCATGTTATACACTCTTTATTCTCCACCTGAACATCCAGATGGCTTAGTTCAGTCTGTTAACCCTCATAAACATTAACTTCAAAAAATTGATTTTCACTTCTATTGAAGAAGTGAAAAAGACATCTCCGATAATGAGTCCATTTTCCCCGCTCTTTTCGTTTAAATTTTTGACTGAAGATTATCAGCGTAGATATCCAAATGATACAAGTTTGTCTGATTTAGTCGGGGAGATCAAGGAAGTTTCGGTGATTGCAACTCGTGATCTTTTTTGTGAGTGTAATAGCATGTATTTGTTTAAGGACCAAGTCAAAAAGCATCTCCCAGAAGAGAAAGAGAAGTATCTTCAATATTTACAAGAGCAAAAAGCAGATTCAAAAATTATTGAATTGGTACAGTCTGCAAATAATCTGATTCTTTTGTTTGAAGTGCATCGTGAAGATGAAGGGAAATTGGTTAAAGAAACAGTTCAATTGTTTGCCAATGAATATGATCATTATCGTCTTCTGGCCAATCTTCTCGAATTGAGTCAGTCGATGTATCTTCCCTCAAGAATGTTTAGTCTTCATTCTCCTCGATATTTTGTTTGGTGGGATCGAAAAGAAAATTGTTTCTTTGTTCGCGAAAAAGATTTCAATAAACAAATTTCTTGTTCATTTGGTATAATCAATATTAGTCGCCCCGATTTATTGTTGGTGTATCAAATTGAACTTGATACATTTGATGATTATCTAGCTGGTTATGTTGAAAAGACTGCACAAGGATGGAATCTTTCTCTCTATACATGTGGCTGGAAACAAAAAGATTATGCTTGGGAAGTAATGGAACTGCCGACGTGGTTCAATATTACTCCAAGATAAAGGGTTTGTAATTCTTTCCTCGAGAGGAAAGAATTTTTTAGATAGTTAATCTTCGAGAATGATTCTCTTTTTGTATGTTGAAGGTTCGACTTCGTAGTTGTCATCCTCTTCGTTTTGTTCAAGACTTCGTTTTGAACTTTCTTGCGAAACATTGTCTTGTTGATGATCTTCAAATTGATAATCTTCGTCTGGTTCAGCATCGTCCGGCTCGGAATCTTCGTCTGGCTCATCTTCATATGGTCCAGACTCATCGAGATCATCAATCAGACATTCTTTGAGTCCATTTGAATGAGCTTCATATTCGATTAATCTTTCCGGTCGAGTATCTTCCTCTGTTTCTAATACATCCAGCTTTTCCTGTCCCTCAAAGCAATGATACTTGTTACTCTCTCGAAGCTTTCTTTCTGAAGGAGGAATTACTAAGGGCTTGTGTACGTATTGTTCGATTACAAAAGATTGGAATTCCGATTCTCCTTTGCAATCCTCATCGACAAACACTTGTTCAAGCCACCAAGGAGTTTCAAAGGTATCCTCGGGAAAAACTATTTCTGGGTTCCCCGATCGAGGTTCTTTGTTCCAATTCATTCCAAAATTGGTATCTTCTCCCAAAATCCTTCGAATTTCCGTCATCGATTGCTGTAAATTCGAAACAGAAAATACACAGAGGCTCAAGTAATCAGATTCTTTTTTGCCACTAAATGAGCAATCTAAACCGACTCTCATAAACCGGCTAAACACAAGAAGATACTGTTGTAAAGATTGTCTTTTTAAGTTTTTGTTCTTAGATCTTATCGCAAGAGAGCGATTGTCTAAAAGAGCCCATCCATTCTTTTTCTCCAGTTTTTTCTTCATCTTATCCTCCGGATATGACGATGGAAACACTATTGGATTGGAAATATTGACATTAAACTTGTCTCGTGAATAGTCGACGTAAACGAAATAATCTTCCATTTTGATACCGCGTTGTCTCTTGAGCTAATCAAAAGTTAAAATTGATTCTAATAAAAAACTCAATTTTACTTTTGAAGAATGGCGACTGCTCAAAGTGTTTAATAACTATTAAAGCTCCGAGGAGATTTAATAATCTGGTATTGACCGATGGCATCCACGTCCACATTCATCTTCTTCTGGAGGATGTTTTGGACAAATGTACCAACCCGCTTGACAATCCGAGCATTCAATCAATCGATACTCAGGTGCATGTTCGGGACAAAATACATCAGTTTCATCGATATTTGAACATTCATGACAAATGCAAATACACTCTCGACACAATAAACGATTGCATTTTTTCCCATCAACCAGGAAACAACATCGTGGGTCAACTTCGAACCAATATTCAAGTTCAATGAATGATTCAGAACATTCTTTACAAATCTTTTGTTTGCAATCATCTTCTCCTTCGCAACGTAACAAGTCTTTTTGCTCAAAACAATAGGAACAAGAAGGCTCTTCGATCGGAGAATTTGACAGCTCTTCCATTTGTCAATAAGATTATCTTTCTTTTTCCCGAAGGAAAAAGAATTAATTTTCACTTTTCATTTTTCACTCTCAAGGCGTTGGATCAATCTTTTGAGAAATTTCTTTCCATTCGATTGGGCAAAAAAATCATCTTTGATTGAGTCCTTTTGAACGAAAAGATTCAATTCTTCTTCAAATGGAAGAGTCATATCCTCTATCGATTCTAAATACTCTGGATGAAGATAGACATAATCGACTAATAAATAATTAAATTTGACAGGAACTTGTCGAGGGTTAAAATATTTTTTAAGTACAATTCTCCATCTCTGTTCAGTTTGGAATGATGAAGGTAACGCTGGTAATATTTCAGTATTCAGATCGAAAAAATATTGGCAATCCTCTTCGGACAATTCAAAAGTAAAATAATTCCTACAGGAAGCAAATACAGTACGAGTTGGATATAACTTAAATATAAATTTTAATCGAGATAAAGTAAGTTGTCTTTGAGGTAAACTTAAATAGCAATATCCAAGCTCCAAAATTTGATCTGTAAACTCATCAGTAAAATGTTCATCTCTTTTATAAAAGACAAAATCCATCTCATTTCGATACTCCTTTTTTATAGCTTTCAGAATAGCAATTAAATTTTTTTGTAGCCTTTCCACATCCCAACGATGATGAATAGCGCTAAGCAGAGATTTAACGCCACATCGAATTCTCTCTTTTTGAATCAGTTCGATGATTGTTTGATCAGGTATTTGATCACACAATTTAATTGTATCAATGAGCGTCCATGAAGAACTTGTAGGATCTGAAAGAATTTGTTTAATTTTTTCAGATTGGTCATCTTTTCGCAGGTATTGAATTATCTGAGGTATATTAACCAAGAGTGCGTGAGCATAAATTAACTCAAATGACATCATCTTCCGAATAATCGGAATTTCACGATCTGGCAAAAAATTTTTGCTAAAAAGATAAAAGTAGAATTGATAAGGAAAATCTTCCCATGGAATTTCATCATAGGGACATGCGATGAAATGATGTAAAGCTAAACGATATTTCATAAAAGGTTCGATGGGAAAGAATCCTCGGATATTTATTTGATTAATCAATCGAGCATTATAGTGATGGTAATCAGGTACATGGTTCTGTGAAAGAGAAATGGTCCCTAATCGAGCTGAAATAGCTTCGGCTGCAAGTACAGTTTCAATGATAACCTTTTGAGAAAACCACGAAAACTTTTTGGCAATTTCAAGTAAATGAATTCGATGGGGATCAAATGCCATGATAAGAACCAGTAATCGTGGATCTCGAAGATGTCCAAGTAAAAAATTCACTCCAAGGATTATCCTCTTGATTTTCAGATGGACGTAACCAGTCCCGAGGGACGTTTAATCCTCTCGCAACTAACCATTCAAGCTTCATCTTTTCTTTTTCTTCAAGATAGAATCTTGAAGAATAATCAATTTTCCAGTGGGAGGGTTATTCTTTCCGGTAGACATTTCAGCGTCAATCGTCTTCTCTAGACAATCTTAAATTAATTGGATAGTGTCCTTGATGATGAAAGATCAAATTTAATTTCAACGATTACGTTTAACCGGGTCACCAAGATGTTGAATTCCATATGATTCATTTTGACCATCGTCTAAAATCTTCCTCTTCAAGGATTCTTTTTCGAAATGACCCGGATATTTCCTTTCTTGATCGTCATTCTTTTCTTTATCAAGTACAAACTCTGGTAATGCTATCGATTCGATTATTTCCAATATGTCTTCAGCTAAATTGGTTCTAAACTTATTATTGAAATCCAAGTCTATAATTATGATGTTAGTTAAATTTTCATCCATCAATTTGTCTAAGCCTGGAAAATATTCCGGGTGATCTTCCGAATTAGGGAAAGACCGCTCTTTCCACAATCTTTTTTGAGACCGAATTCGCCAGCGTCGGGACGACAATCGTTCCGATTTCTTGTCACATCTCAAAATAGAAGTTGGTACCTTGGTTTCAAGAGTAAATTTTTCTCGAAATGTTTTCGGTAACTTTGTTGACAGATAAGCAATTCTACTTGATATCACAATCCATGGCTTGTTTTCTATTTGTGCTGTTTGAATAAATTTTTCAATATATATTTTAGGCATAAATAATTCTAACCATTGCCTTTGGCGAGTTTGATAAAAACAATTTTTGCAATCTTTTGGTATACTCATTGTGGTGTAATTTTTATCTTTTATTTTACGGGTGCGATGGGATGTATTACCTTGTCCATTAACACTAAAAATGCCATAATTAAGTAATTTTGTCAATCCATTCACAAATGGTTTAGTGTCTGGGAATAAAGATCCCTGAAATTCTGGTGTACCATGTAAAATATTATTTAAAAACATTCTCTGCAGGTGAAGAAAATCCATAAAATTTTGACCAAGTTTCCAGATTTCTAAACTCTCTTTCCTATTATATTTGTTTCTAGCAATTTTTTGCCAATCCTGTGTTGGTCTGTCGTACATTTTGATTTGTTTGAAATTAAAAAAAATGAAATAATATTTCATTTTTTTTTGATTTGTTTGAAATTAAAAAAAATGAAATAATATTTTTAAAGCTCGGAATCGATTTTGATCCGTCAGACTTTTAATTCCCTCTCAAGGTGCTCACCACTTTTGCAATCATGAAAATGACAATCAATCCGAACAAAAAGATTAAGGGCCATTTCAACTTGGCGAAAACTCCTTTAATTTGAGACACAATTGGACCAAAGAAAGCAGTCACGATTCCAGCTGCGACTGTTGCCACTTTTCCAGCTGCTTCGCCTGCCAGTTTAGCGATTTTATCAATTGGGCCATCGGCGCCTGGAATGATAGCTCCAATGACGGCAAGCACCAATAAAGCCTTACCTCCATAACTGAGAATTTTCTCACCCACCGAACCGAGTTTTTGTTTAATGGTGTCTTTCCAATTTGGATCAGATTTTTCAATTGCTTCTCCATCAGCAGTCAACTTTGTTTCAGCGCCAGCTGGATCTTCAACTAAAGAATTAACTAAATCTCCCGATTTACCTCCAACTTCAGCCAGTGATTGATCAACTGCAGTCGACAATTCAGCTTTAAAATTTGCTTTCGCTTCATTGACTTTGGCATCAACTTCTTTGGCGTAAGAATTCTTTAGATCATCAGCGGTGATTCGAGCTGGATCTCCCCCCTTTGCAACAAGTGCATCTTCAATTGCGTTACTATGAATCAGAGATGCATTTTGTTCGATACTTTCAAGTGCATTGGCTTGAATTTGTTTTCCCGCGATTCCATCAGCGGTAGTCGGAATTTCTTTCACTGAGAGTTCAATGATTGGAGGAGTGAATTCAGGAATTTGTGCAATTACATCAGGAGGTACGCCTGCTGGAATGTTGACATCTTTCAATGAGGCTGAGACAGTATTGCTAATCTCGTCGACAACTGCTTCGACTCCTCCGCCACCAAGAGGATCCGGAAGATCTCCCAGATCGCCAATTTTTGTCAGATCACCCAATTCTCCAAGATCGGCCATTTTAATTCGAGTTTAAAAAAGAGTTGAAATTTTTTATTGTTTTCAAAATGGCAACACTCCAAGAACGCATGATTAAACAATTCCCAGTCAAAGAGAATTTCAAGGTTCTCGACGCCCCTCCCGGAGGCTTGGATAACCTCGGAAAGTGGAAGATTTCGTTGATTGCAGGATTGATCTTCTTGATTGTTTCTTCACCATTTTTGTACAAATTGGTGCAAAAGTTAATGGACAAATTTGTTGATATCGAAATTGCCGATTCTGAAGGTTGCCCAACTTTGGTTGGTCTAATTCTCCATTCGGTTGTGTTTGTGATCATTGTCCGTCTGATGATGAAGTAAATAGGAAAATTGATTTTTCTCTATTCCATCCGACGAGAAAGTAAATGTTCAACCAATATCGATATAATGGCCGTGTATCTACTTATCATTCAAACGTGGTAAAAGTTCCTCATGGATATGCAGCTCTATCGTATCAAAAAATTTCCTTTTTCAATCGAGACGGTAAACACCAGTCTCATCTCTCATTTGCTTCACCAAATGATGAAATAATTGGACTGGCCTCAATTCCAGAAGGACTTTTTATTCAAGTTGATTGTATAGTCTATCAATTAAGTCCCTATCTTTGGCAAAAAATTGGTGAATTTCCCAAGGAAGGAATCGACAATATTGATGCAACTCAAGATCGTTTGATTATCAATCACAATGAAACACATGTGACATTCTATCGAAATGGAAAATTGAACAAACTTGAATTGTGGGGTAAAGAGAGATTTTTTCATTCGAAACTATATTATTACACCATTGACGATCGAAATCTTTTCATTTACGATCAAGCTGATTTTAGCCTAGTCAAAACTATTCCGACGAAGTTACTCAACATTTCAGATGTCAAAGAAATAGAGCAAATTTGCTATTCGACAATGAACGAAGAGCTTGTTTTAATTCGATGTCAAGATTCAGGAGTTTTTTCTTATCCAAGAGAATGTAAGGAACTCCTCGATGTTGAAAGTGATTACTTTCAACATTTACCAGAATGGGATTTAATTCTCTCAACTAATGGAGCTTATCTTTATGTATTTTCTCAACGTTCCCTTCTTGCTAAAATTCCGCTCAACCCAGATAATGCACTCGAGATCTTTCGAATGCATGTCGATCAAGCAACAATTTTTGTTGAATGTTCGGAAGAGACTTATTTGCTCGAATTGTATCATCTCAAACTTGCCATCTTAGTTGCAAGTGGATTACATTCTAAAGGTAATTTGTCGGCATTTTTGCAACAAGATCTTTACGACCCGAGATTGTTGTGTTTAATCTTTTCCTTTTTAAATTTAAAGAAACTTCACTATGACATTCTTCATTCTGATCAATAAAGTATTATTTTCCTCGAGAGGAAAATAAATTGATTTTGACTTCTACAATCAAGGGAAAAAGGAAAAGATGCCTAAGAAAGAAAATGATAATGAGAATGAAGTCGAATTACCTTCGTATCAGAAAACACTGTTGAAAACATTCAAGTATGTTTTCTTACCAGGGCTAATTGCGTATCTTTCTTCGAAAGATCAGAATATCACTCTCTTCTCTTCATTTTCTTCTTTTATTCTTGTTTCTGGATCAATGTTAACTGATGAATTTCTAAACTTGATTAAGAAATTTTTGGCTTGGTGGAACCAATCGGCATCGGAGGTTCAAGTAGTTGCTTTTTCAGCCTCTGATCGAATTGCAAATCTATTTTTTGAATTGTATGACAAACAAAAAGGAGGTTCAAAATATTTACTTAAAATGATGCAGCATCGAGGAGGTAATCTACCATATTCTCTTCGGATCGATCCAAGTGGTTGTTTCAAGGATTTCTTCATGCTGAACGAGAAAAAAATTTATTTCGAATGTACAGGGGATGGAGACAGTGGATATATTCATATTGCTTTTCCCCATCCGGATATGTACATTGATTTCCTCAAAATTTTAAAGTTACCATATAAGGATCCTCCCATCCACGAAGAACAAATTAAAGTCTTTGATGGTACCGATAGCGATTGTCAGCTTGAACAAAAGAGGCCACTTGCTTCATTATTTCTTTCCGAACGAGTTGCAAAACAATTAACTGCTTTTGTCGACGATATGAAGAATCCACAAAAGAATATCCATTTTTATCAAAAAGGAATTAAACTTCCCAATACTTTGTTTCTTTCTGGACCTCCCGGAACGGGAAAATCCTCAATTGGGATTGCAATTGCATCTGAACTTAACTTTGATTATGTTCGACTCAAATTTAGCAGAAAATCAATCAATAAATTATACGGAGGATGGTTCAAAAAGTCAGTCATTGTGTTTGAAGATTTTAATTTGAGTGAAGACTATAAGTATCTATTAAAAAAGGATATTCGAGCCCAGCAAAAAGAAACTGTTTCATTCTTTTCATCAATAACTCGAGTCAGAAAATCAAAATCCAAGGGTAAAGATAATGACGATGAGAAAAAAGGCAGTGATTCGGACGAGGAAGAAAGTTCGACAATTATGCAAGACTTGATGACGTATCTCGACAACCCTGTTCGCGATCAAGTGTTAATCTTCACCAGCAATGACTATTCTGATCTTGATCAATCTATCTTTCGACCAGGAAGAATGAAACTTATTCATGTACTTGAAATGGATCTACATCAGTTTAAGAATATGTTAACTGCATTTGATTTTGAAATACCTGATCAATCTCTGCTTGAAAAGTGTCTTCAAATTGATACAGAATATGGAATGAAAATGACCACCTCTTATCTCATTTCAAATTTGATTATTCCTCGTTACAATCAGCGTCATCAATTTGCCTCGGTTCTACAGGAATGGCTTTCTTTTGCTACACAAAAAGAATCTCGCCAATGTTTTGTTGAAACTTCTGTTTGTTCAATGCCATCTTGTTCATCCACAATATCAAAAATATCGAGTTCATCATCTCTTCAAGATAACTCAATGAGTAGTGAAAAATGAAAAAAAGTTTCTCTTTCTTTTGAGAAAGGGAAAATGGGGCAAGCACAACCAATCGCAACGGAGTTTGTCAATATTGTGTTCGTTCCGTTTTATCGAAAGGATCAAGGACTTAAATTTGATCAACAATCAGCCGAGTTGAAAGACCTCTATATGAGTTTAAAAGAATTTGAAGATGATGTTAAGTCAGATAGAGAATTCCTTTCAAAATTGAGACAAAAAAGGAATAATCTTGGTAAAATAAATATCTTTGAGAGCAAAGAACAAAGAGAAATAATCTTCTACAATGCTGGAGAACTTCCGGATGAACCTGTACAACGAGATCCGAGATTAAGTTTCTTTCGACATCCTCAATCAGAAAAAGAAAAACTTGATCGAAGGATTAAATCAATTGAGGAAACGTTGAATGAAAAACAACTTGCATTAGAACAAATCAGACATGATTATGAACAACAAGTGAAGGACCATAATTACAAACAAGATCAATATTTTGGTGAGAAAGCCTGGATTGGAGATATAATTGCTAAGTGGGACACTGATCTCAAAGCTTTTCCCGGAAGCGCATCGCTTTACACAGTGAAAGCAAGGAGAAATATTGAACCTCAAATGATTAGGTATTTAACCAGTCCTTCAAGACGTTTAACCACTTCAGAGAGTTCCGAAGGAAGGTCAAATCATCTCGTCGCAATTATCTATATCATACACAATGAAGAAGAACTTGATACTCTTCTTCAAACACCACGAAAAACTTTATTGATTGCTGAAATGAATCGAAATGATCCGAATGGATCATGCCAAAAAGTAGATTGGTTGACCAAACTTCAAGTTAGGCACCCACATCTTCATCTCTATCGGGTGCATCGTGATATTGGAGAATTTGAACAACCTGCAAAAAAGTATTGTCATTACGAATCGTTGATCGATATTTTACCAAATACACGAACTTCTGATGATTTGATTGAAGGTGCTGATAAGATGTTGGCACTACTCACCTTACATGCAAAATAAAATTGATTTTGATTCTTTTTGAAGAATCAAAATATAAAACTTCTTTTCGGTAAGTGGAATCATTAAACGTCTCGAAGGACTCTCTGAAGTGATTAAATGTCATCAACCCTATTTCAACTTTTGGGTGCAATTTTGTCATTTAGTCTTGGATGGCATCTTTTTCAAGTTGAAATCGATAAGGATAAACAAGTCTGTCCAGAAATGCTCTCTTGCCGAAGATGGTCAGAGCATTGTGCCTATTTTGATTGTTATAATGGATGTCTTGATCGTAAAGGTATATGCCATCCTTTGGAACCGATTACAACAATGATACCTTTTGTTCTAGTTTGTTTTATTTCAGCAATTATTTTTCTATCGGCATATTGCCATTCAAGAAGATAAAATTTCAGAGATTTCGATCTCTGAAAAATTTTTTGAATGTTTAACCAATTCTTAAAGAATGTTTAACCACTTTTATTGACTGACCAGCCAAGCAACAAGCCTGCACAAAAGGTAATAATCCCAAATCCAATATTATCAATATTATATGTAACTCGAATATTGGGCTGAGAGTTTTGTGCTGAACTTGAAATTTTATCCTCAGCAATCTTTTTCAAATACTTTGGCAAAGTCAAAGAGGTTACCAAAGTTTTGTATCCTTCATTTTCTCCTGCAGTCGTGTAAATCGAACTAAATGGAATAAATCCCTCTTCATTAGTTAAGATTGAAAGGAGTTGAGGATGATGGTTCAGACAACTAACGAGCATACTTGGACATGCAAACAATGTGATTTCTCTTCGATGAAAATAATTGACGATCTCCTCGATTTGATTAAATTCGATTTCATTGACTGATGAATAGCGGACAAAAATACCACCCTCTTCATGAACGATCACATACTTAAAATATTCGATCTTATTTTTAGCCTTTTCAAATCCTTTGACATATTCAGTCTTTAGTTCGTGGTCAATTTTTACAAGATATTCGAGAAGAGAGTCTTCTTGATATTGACGAATTGACCACCCGTGAAGAGTGAAGCTTGCATCAGTTGGACTACAAAGATGGATCTTTCGAGAGAGGCCGACCATAAAAACGATTTTAAAGAAAAAGTTTTTTCTTAAAAGAAATTGTAAAAAAGTTTTTATGAGTGCACTCAGTGAAGAGAAATCAATTTTTAAGCTTGAAATTGGAGATGGAGGTAAGGCTGTTAAAGGTCTCCTTGAGACTATCGAAGCTTGTCTCCACAAGGGTAAGGCCGTTTTTACAGTTGATCAAAACGGGCTCTATTCATGCACTGAAAGTGTAGATCGAAGAATTTTGTGCTTGGTTAACTTAAACGCGAAACAATTTCGTAGTTTTCGTTACTACGGAGTAGATGGAACTGGTGCTGGAAGTTTCTCTTTCGCCATTGATATGGAGAACTTTTTTGCTTCGGTGAAGAAGGTAAGAGTCAAGGAAACAATCTTTATGATTCTTTACTTTCAAAGTCCCCATGAAATCTTTTTGAAGACAGTTCGTACTGAGAATAGTCCTCAATCTGAAAGTGGAGCTGGTACGGTTTCGACCAGTATTGCAGTTCAGCCTGTCCAACCTCCACAGATTTGTATTCCAACTGACTACGATGAGAAAAAGACGGTAGCAGTGTCAAACAAAATTTTCCTCGCCTCATCACAATCTTTGAATACAAAACCATCCGGATCAACCTTGAAAGTAAGAAGATTTAAGGATGGAACTATTGTTTTCTCTTCAAAAGACAAGGCTGGAGTGGAAAAAGAATCCCAATTTCACAGTCCTTATCCAGATGGAAAGGGACTCGAAGTTGACTATGAACAAAATTATAGTACAAACCTTGTCTTTTCAATCAAAAAGATGATCAATACAACCAATAATATTTTGATTTCGTTGAAAGAAAATAACCCGATGAGAATGGTACTCAATGTTCAACAACTTGGAACATTTACAGTCTACATTAAGTCTCAAGAACTCTTGGATGCTGAAAAAAACATTGCGAATGAAGATCTTGAAACAAATTAAACGCC
>CAZKAD010000001.1:120803-137949 GCA_964550845.1 uncultured Gammaproteobacteria bacterium | reverse complement strand
AGAGGGCTGGTTAAACGCCAGAGGGCTGGTTAAACGCCAGAGGGCTGGTTAAACGCCAGAGGGCTGGTTAAACGTCCCTCAACGGACTCTCTGAAGTGGTAAACGTCTTTCCTTTTATCTCTCCGAAGAGAGATAAAATTCGATTCGAAACTAGTTACACAACCTTCGAACAATCAAAATAAGGTACCCGAGCAAGTTCTTCGGGAGTTATTCTTTCTGGTGCATAGGTGAAGATTGTTCGAAGAATTTCAAGTTGATCTTCAGTAAAATTAAATACCTTCCAACTTTGTCTTCTATTCTGTATCATCTCGACAAATTTTCCTCGAGAAACTTCGGGCATACCCGATCTTGACCAAGTTAAGAATAAAATAGTCCCAAATCCCCACATATCCATATCAACATGTGAATATGATGCGTTTTTGGCTGCTTCGGGAGAATTGTAAATATCTGTCCCTCCTGATGCCGAGCATCCTGCAAAATCTGAAAACTCCCAATCAATAGCATAAGGAATTTTGTTTCCTACAATGTTTTCAATCTTGAAATCTCGATGAACAAAATTGTATTTCTTCATGATTATCAAAATCTGAAGAAGGTGAATGTGATATTGACGCAATTCATTTTGATTTAGACTGGCAGTTCGAGTCAATTCAAATAAATCGCTCCCAAGAAAAGGCCAAACTGAAATTTCGATGTAATTTCTCCTCTTTTCGATGTAATCAAACACAAGTTTTTGATCATCGAGAATAACAGGCTTAACAAAAAATTCCTTTTCATCATCTTTGAGCAAATCGAGAAATTGAATGTACTTTTGATGCGTGCAAATACAGTTCTTGCCGGCTACTCGCTGGTACATCTTCTGACATCTCATAACATAAAGATTGTCATCCTTTGATACAAGAAAGACATCAGTTTTTCGACCATCTCCGCCGGGAATTTCTTTAACAAAAAGATATTCACTCCCAAAAACTGGCTCTCCAACTTTCATTTCAATTTTCTGACTTTTCGAATTGAATTAAATAAATAGAATAGATAACTTTTAATTCTACCTAGAGGAGAATTTTCATTTTTTTCGAATTTAATTTTTAGCTTTAAAACCGATGGCGGCGATTGAATTCAAATACGTTGCAAATATTGCTGAAGCATCTCAACAAGCCTTGAATGAATTTTTGAAGGGATATCTTGACAAAAAAGGCGTTGACGTACATAACATTGTTGAAGTCGTTGCCAAAGCTTCGGGATTAGTCAAAACCTTTGTACTCGAAGACGGGCAACCTGTCGATCAAGATGAACAAAAACAACTAATTAAATACATCTATGGTCAGCTGGTCAAAGAAGAAAATAATGATTGGGAAGACGACCCGAAGCTCGATTTAATTCTTGATGCTGTATATGGACTTCGAAATGGAGAATATGAAATTGATGTTGGAAAAAAGGGGAAAGGATGGATCCCTTGTTGCTCATCGGTCAAACTCAGTATTAAAAAGTAAGCTATTATAAATGAGCCGAAACTCAATTATAGTATCATATTATCACAATGGTATATTATTACGTTAAACGATCTGCAAAACTGGTTAAACTCCTTTCTGAATTAGTTGAAATGTTTTTACATTTCAACACCATCAAGAGGTTCAATCACTGCATCTGCTTCCTTCAAAAGCTCTTCAGCTGTTGTATCAGGAGATGTAGATTGTCCAACACGAAAAACTTTCGCAGCTTTTGATTTCGCACGTTCAAGATTTTCAGCTTGAAGTTGAAAGGAATTACGTTGGTTTCCATTTTTGTTTGACTTTTTTCCCGACTTCGGTTTTGGAGTCGAATAAGTCACGTTGTATGTAGTGGACATAAAGTTTAAGATTTAAAGTTTAAGTTTTAAATAGTAAAGTGATAAGTTTTATTTTTCCAAGTAACGTCCAGAGAAAAAATCAATTTTCATTTCCTGTTGAGGAAATGGAAAGGGTTTTTATATACCTTTCGAGAAAGGTAAATTTATCAAGCTAATTTATTGATTGATTGCTTTTTCGCTTTATTGCGGAGTAGGTTGAGCGGCCGGTTGAGGAACCGGCAAACTCAACACGGGTGCTCCCAATTGAGGGGCACCGACTGGAGCACCGACTGGAGCACCGACTGGAAGAGTTAGCATTTGAGGGACTCCAAGTTGAGGAGGAACTCCAAAAGGAACTCCAAGTTGAGGAGGAACTCCAAGTTGAGGAGGGACTCCAACTGCAGTGCCGAATTGAGGAGGCAGACCAACAGCAGTTCCAGGGGGCATTCCAAATTGAGGAACTCCAAGTTGAGGTGGTGCAGGTGCCGCAGCTGGTGCAGCTGCCAAGAACGTGGCCACAGAGACACCTCGCTGACCAGCTTGGGTCAAAATGTTCGCAATGATCTCATCCTTCTTGCCAGTTGGCTTGTTGAGGCCAAGCTGTTGAGCTCGAGCCTGAAGATTTGCAATCGTCATCTTCTTCAAACCTTCATGTTCAGCAGGAGTTACTGCTGCACCTTGCGGAACGGTCTGAGGGACTGCTCCTTGGGGAGGAGCAAAAGTTTGTTGAACAGGCTGTGACACAGACTTGCTCACACCGCCCAACATTGCGCTAAACGCTTGATGCAAGGCAGCAGTTGCCTGCACGCGGAAATTCTCATCGCCCTTCTTGTCGAAGGCGACCATCAACAATTCGAGGAATCGATTTCCACAGTTCTTGAGCTCACTTGCAAGATCCTCAGCAGAGAGAGTCTTGGTTTCGGTTGCGGGAGCAACGGGAGCAACAACAGGGGTAGTAGTGTTAGACATTTGAAGGTAAGAATATCAGATAATTAGTTATTCGAATTCTTTGATACTTCTCAAAACCTCCAAAAGAAAAATCAATTTTTACGAATTTTGGCCCTCGTTGATATCGGGTTCTGGGGCTTTAACAGGCGTCAATTTCCCAAACATTAATTCCCGGCACAAAATAGACCAATTTAACAATTGTTCACAAAATGCAATCAGCCACATTGATACGTTTCAAAATAGGAGAATAAAAAATATTTTAACGGAACACCGTGATATTTTAACGGAACACCGTGATATTTTAACGGAACACCGTGATATTTTAACGGAATACCCCGTAATATTGGGGAGAAAGTCCATAACGGACATATTCATCTTCATGATTGTAACTCGAAGCGTTAAAGTCATCGCAACATTTATCTGGCATTCTTTCAACTTGATTTGTATCAGGATTCATATAGATACATACTTTTTGTCCGGTGGGTAGATATTCAAGCGTCTCAGCGGCGGAACATTTATTTCGAACCACTTTCTGGGTAGCCGGTAGCTGTGAAGCTGATTGAGAAGATGAAAAACCAATTAAGTTCGTAAATCTATCAAGAAAAGATTGTTCATTGTTTTGCACTTTTCGAGGTGCACATTCACTTTCGGCACACCGAACTCGACCGTGAAGTGTATCACGATGACAATTTTGATCAGCAGGTGTTCGAGTACATCTTGAAGGTTCAACTGCATTGTATGGAGATGGTTGAGCCGATTGATATTCAGGTAATCGGCAAGTCTGAGCTTGAGTAAGAATATTTCTCTTACATTTTAATCCGTAACGACAGTCTGAGTCATCACGACAAAATTCATCTGCTTTTCCATAGGTAACAAGAGGGTATGCCCGGTCAAACGAAGCATAATCATCGCTTGCACCGATTAATCCTCGGGTATCACGTTGAGCGTTAGCCTTTGACATTTTTGAAGATAAAAAAATTTCGAAAATTAAATAAGTTTCGAACTAATTTAGTCTCGGTTTGAGTAATCAAAACGAAAGTTTATTTGGACGTTTAACCAGTCCCTTGAAGGACGTTTAACCAGTCCCTTGAAGGACGTTTAACCTTTAAAGCGCTCCCTTCTCAGTTGAAACTTGCTTCTGAAACTTTGGATGACTTTTATACATTTCAATATTACTTAGTTCTTGAATGTAATTTTTTGTATAAATTTCGAGGTCTTGATCTGAGATATCGTCAAAAATGACCTCGAGAGGATGAGCTTCAAGTAAAGGAGGAACTTTGTTCGCAATCCTCGTCGAACAAAGCTGATAATGCTCGAGCATTGAAAACGGCACTTTAACATCATCAGAAAGAGAAGGATCTTCTCTTGGACATTTTCTTTCTATTTCAACGCGAAGCAAATGATTAAGATCAAAAAATCGAATTGCCATTTCAATATTTCGAAACAAATGAATTAGACCGGATAAATCTTTATCTATTCTCCAAGATGGTCGAAATTTGAGATCTGTAAATACATCACGATAAAATTTCTTGAACATAGGTAGAGCTTGATCAATGAGAAGAGTAGAGATTTTTTCAGTCAAATTCCAAGCTAGTGGATCAGCAATCCACCCATTTTGTTCCTTGGTGTACACAATTAAATATCCTTCCTTATTTTTAACTGATTGAGTCATTGGTTTGAGTCGAGAAGTAATCACATGATGAACAAATTGACTGAATGGAACAAACCACCATCGAGGACTAAACATATCAACAATACTTCCTTCAAAGGCGGAAACAAGCATCGGAAATTGAAAGTTGAAATGATGAACGTGATCAAATTTTGAACATAAGACATTGAAATAAGAGATATATTCAGGTTTACAACAAGAATCTACTAATCCTCCTTCAAAAAGATCCGTTTTTACTTTTTCGATTAAATGGGTTGCAAAAAAAGTTTTAAATGTACCGGCGAGTTCCTGGATGACTCGATCTGGTATTCTTCCAATTGAGATATCAAGATATTCTCCTAACATTGTGCCGAGAAGATAATTTCTATTTTCTCCTGACACACTTATTTCGTCTCCTTTCTTCAAGATTTCAATCAAACCACGAATTCTCGTCTTCAAATCGAGATTTCTATTTTCATATTCGGGTTGTTCAATTTCAAGTAAAGCACCTTTTTTATTTTGAAAGATAGACAGTTGAGATGATTTTTGTTTTTCACTTTCCATCGTCTTTTGTATCTCTTGTTCAATCTCAATGGCCGATTTCGAGGTTTGTTCTTCTGAAGAAATTTCGCTTACATTTGATGACGAACGAGCGGATTGTCGTTTTATGTCGAGCAAAAGTTTTTCAAGGGTAGCTACCCTAATTTCGTATTCTTTCAGCCTTGGATCACTCCAAATTGTACCACAAACGTGACTGCGAATTTGACCCATTTTTTCAATGAAAACCCCGCATTTTCGACATTGAAAACGAAAATTTGCATTGATTTGTGCAGACAATTGGCATGCTTGCGAACGCTGATGAGTGGCCAAATTGCCAACACATGCCCCACAAATTTCACAAGGCATTTCTTTTTTCCCATTTCCCTTAAAAGATCAATCATTTTTTCGATGAAGATCATTTCAAGTTCAAAAATCGAAGATTTGTTAAAAGAGACTGTTCGTAGTTTTCGAAACACCCACGCATTTCCTCCTTTTTGGATTTGTACCCGAAAAGAAAAGGTCGATTTCCGATCTTCGTCAAAGGAGATGGTCAAACAAAATGTTCAACTTGCCATTCGCTTGGCTAAACAAGGACATGTTGTTGCAATCCCGTTGATCTTCTATCATTGCCAACAAGATTATGAGAAGTCTATTCCACATGAACATTCTTCCAACCATTACCTTGATCTTCACTACAATATCTTATTAATTTATTACTCAAATGGAATTGTCTTTGAGAGATATGAACCAAATTCAACTCTCCTTCAAGGCAATTTTGCTTCAGTGCTTGAGGGATTGTTTGCCCAATTTTCGGAGGAGAAAATTTCCTTTCAATTATTTGCTGAGAAAGGCCTTCAATCGTCGAAAAAAGATAAGCTTTGTGGGCATCATATATTGTATTGGATTTCTCAACGTTTGAAATTTGGTAAAAAAGTTACGCAATTTGAATTCACTCAACGCCGAGAAGAAACTTATAAAAAGTTTATCATCTTTGCTGAAGAAATTGATAAGAAATTGATAAGAAATTGATAAGAAATTGATAAGAAATTGATAAGAAATTAACTTAATTATATAATGTGTAAACATTAATCTCCTCTCGAGGAGATTAAAATTCAAGATTCTTTACGTCGATTCAGTCTTTGTTTCAGATGAAATTCGTTCGATGATTTGTTTGACTGTATTGGCCAATCCTTCAACAAAATTGTGAAGACTTGTAGTCTGTGCTTCAGCAGTTGCCAATCGAGATTCCATTGATCTCAGTTGCTCATTCAATTGAGTAACTGTCAGCTTCAATTGAGAAATTTCGGTATTCAACAGATCAACCGGTTTGTTATTGATTTCATCAACATCATCATGATACTTTCCTTCATTCTTTTCCAGATCTTCAGTCAAAGATGTATTTTTGAGCACTCGTGGTCCAGACGGTGCGTAAGATGCAAAAGGAGGAAGTGGGACTGTTCCTTGGCCATTTGGAGCAGGGACTTGAGCCACAGGCATTCCTTGAGGGACTTGAGCTGCAGGCATTCCTTGAGGGACTTGAGCTGCCATTTGAGATGTCAAATGAGCTTGTTGCAACATTTGCGCATAGCTATTGGCACTTTGCGGAGCAACTGATTTACTTGGAAGATATCCAGGTCCGTGAAAAAAGCTAATTTTTGTTCTCACCATTGCTTCAGAAGTTCTTGGGAACATCACTCCTGGGTAACCTCTCCAGTTATCTTTGTACATTCCTTTCATATCGCCTATCAAATAGGCAAGATGTTTATTTAGTGTGGCAATGTTCGCTCTAACCATAATCGATTTGTCGGTATACAATTCAAGACCAAAATAACCATCTTGTAGTCCAAAGGGATTTGAATCAGCCATCGTTTCTTTGTTTTGACCAAGACTCAAAAACAAAGAATCATTTTTTTGAAAAGTTTTTTCGGACGATTCTAAAATGATTCTAATTCTAATCGGAATCGGGGTTGTAATCCTCTTGATATGGTGGTTCCTTTGGAAGAGGAAAGGATGTGTGCCTCCGACAACTTGTCTGGTAGATGGCGATTGTTGCGATGGACTTCACTGTATCTCTGGTAAGTGTCAACAGCCCTTACCACAAATTCAATTGTATCCCTCTTTTTCAACCGGAGAAATTGGAGTAGACAATTCAAATGTTCTTCAAAACGTAAATGGGATATTGACGAGTGGATCTTCAACTAATAACTTTGCAACCTGGGATGGAATCAATAAACTCTCATTTTCAACTCTGGTTGAAGATGCAAATGGCCACTCAACGGTTACAACAATGTATCTCGCTGAACCAATTCCTGGATTGGCACCTCGAGTCTCACAAACACCAGGAAATATATTAATTACCCAGGAAGGAAAAATTCTTTCTGCAAATCAGCAATATGGATTGGCACTTCAAGTCCCTTCGGGACGGAATCAATCTGGAGGATTTGTCTGGGCACCCGCTTCGCAAGCATTTATTTTTCATATGAATGTTTGCCCATCCGAACAAACTTGTTCAACCGACAATGACTGTTGTGGACCAGTTAAGAAGTGCAACGGTGGAAAATGTCAAAAGTGCTTTGGAGATATGGATAAAATTTCATCACAATGTTGTGACAATCCCCCTTGTGCGCAAATTGGAAATGACTATACAATTCAATGTGATGCGAACAATAATCTCCAGTGTACCTCGCGATGTGGTCCAGAAATTTCTTGCCCTCCAAATGCAAAGTCAAGCTGTGTGAAGAATGATCAAGATCAATGGGAGAGAAAATGTGTCAGTAAATGTTCAGGTGATCCGCCAAAGGATTGCGCAAAGTTTGACTGTCGAGACGATGGCACAGGAAATTACGCTTACTATTGTCTTGATGCTGAATGTCATCCAGATCAATACACTTCAGCCAATTGTGGAACAAAACAATGTGATTCATCTGGCCTGAATTGCACTTATAGTTTGAATGGGCAATCAGTAATTCCACAGTATGATTGTGGATGGAAAAAATGGACATGTTCCCCTACTTGTCCGGCTGATGCTTGTAAAAATCAGCAATGTCCAGCTGGCCAATATCCAAAATGTGATGATAGTACCAATTTTGGTTGTACATGCGTTTCGGATAATCAACCTGATTTCTGTGGTTCAATTCCAAAACCTCCTCATGACGATGCAGTTTGTCGATACGTCGATGAATCAAATTGTGGAGGTCCATCGGCTGGGTGGAGATGGTATGTTGAAGATGAAATCACTGATAATTGTCAATTGGCGGCTTTCCATGCAGCTGAAGGGTGGAAAGAAGTAGCCTGTACTGATGAACAAGGAGATGCTCGTCAAATCATGTTAATCAACGGAGTTCCAATTTTCCCAACTGTTGATGCGAATAATTGCCGAGGAGTAAATGCTTCAGCTGTCTCACCAGATCCGAACATTCACAATCCAGCCGGACACATTGTCGGGCAAAATACAAGCAATTGTCGATTCGTTCCATATGATCCATCTAAACATCATTACTATGCTTCACCAGCAGTAAAACAAGCTCCTTATTGTTTGATTGATGATACTGCAATTTGTCATGGAGGAGAATTCGTCGCTAATCAAAACCCAACCTTGGTAGATATTCCGTCGGCTGGATCAGCTCCAACTCCTAATGAAGTTTTGTCTGCAAATATCGGCCATTGTAATTGCGCAGCTCACACATCAGGTCTTTCTTGTGAATATAATGCTCAGACTTGTTCAGGAAATGGAGATCCTATTCCAGTTGCTGGTAACCCAGATGCCTATACTTGTTCATGTCAACCTGGATTCTATGGGGCGAATTGTTCCTACACCGTCCAAGACTGTAACAACAATGGAACACCTCAAAATCTATCTAAACTTCAATGTGATTGTAAGGATGGTTTTTCTGGATCAAAATGTCAGTACACTCGACAAATTTGTAATTATCAAGGATCGCCGGATGATAATGGAGTTTGCGCTTGTGATCCAATGTTTGCTGGCAAAGATTGTTTGAATTGTATTTCTCCTACCGCACCAATTGCTCTCGGAGCCAACATTCCAAATACTTTCTTTTTGAAGGCATTTGGATATGATAATTTAGTGGTTGTTCCGAAGTTAAGTTCACTATTGGGCAAACCGATTTGGATGTGGACCGTCGCTCCTCCTTGTGCTCAAGCTGTTGGTAAAGTGTTGTATGATGTAGTAAAGAATGATTTCCAACTTGAATTCATGGGTAATTTTTATGCATATTCACAAACGATTGGAAGCCCGCTGTTGAAAGTTCAACAAGCTGATGATACTTCATCGGATCTTGGTTATAATTTCCGAGCCAACAAATGTGGATTCCTTCAAGATATGAATGGTAATTATTATTTTCTTGAAAATCCTTACGGTGGAGTGACTCCTCCAATTCAACCTGGAGTTACCTTTTTAGTCCTACCAGGTCAACAGCAGCCTCCAACCAATATTACCGGAATGTTGTATCTTTCACCAGTCACAACTTATCCGAGTAATGATTGTTAAAGAGTGTTAAATAAATCTCCAAAGAGATTTATTTTTATATATCTGGCATCAAGACGTCCAGATTTGAATGCGATAAATTTGGCACAAAATGAGGTGGACGTTGAAACAACATTTGCGGTGGAGGATCAAGATAAACCTCATTTGAATAAGGCAAGAATGGAAGTCTTTGAGGAACTTGAATAAAATGTGGTATCTTTTGAACTTCAGGAAGCTTACCCTTTCCTTTCGGAACGATAGGTTCGCTATATCTTTGTCTCAATTGTTCCATTTTGGAGAGTTCGAAAATAAAATTTCGGTTTTTGAACATTTTTCTTGGCCAAGTCAAATTCGCTCCAATAATTGTCTAACCATTCTTTTTCTTCGGGAGTAAAATCGATTATTCTTCCAGCTTGAGCAAGCAAATATTTTACCTGAAGGAAAAGATGAGTATGAAAATTTTTAAATGTACACCAAATCAAATGATCAAGGATCTGATCCAATTCATCTTGCAGTAAATACATTCGAACGAAGAAATAAGGATGATTAATTGAATAGACGACATCAATTTCTTGATCTACAATTAATTCTGATTGAAGAATTTTAAACACTTGTAGCGCGAGTCCAATTTGACCCAATTGAGCAAAGAAGGTAATCACAAAGAAAAAATCAGTCCAATCATCAACATAATCAGCAATTTGAATCATTTCAGACAAAGTTAAATATGAAGATTTAAGTTTGTCTTTTGTTGCAAGAAAATTATTCGCGCACATATCATATCGTGTAATACAGACCCGATCAAGATATGGTTCAAGACGAGGACGTTTGAGAGGATTCTTTTCCAAAAACGGATGTTTTGGCATTTCAGGCATTGCAAGATGTTGAAGGTGAACAAATGATGGATCGCGACATCGACGAGACATATCAAGGTTATCCATGTATGGGACAAAACAAAGTCCTAAACTCCACTCTTCAATATTGATTGAATATTTGTAGATTTCAGATGATTGATCTTTCGATCGAATCATGATTTGTTGGGCAATAATCTCTGGTGCTCGATAAGCAGTTGTTTGACACAGACAAAAATCACCAGCTTTCGCCATTGGAAAGATCGAACTTAAACCATAATCAATTAAAATTGGTTTACGTTCGTCGGTAAATACAATGTTATCTCTTCGAATATCACGATGGAAGATACCAATTCTTCGAAGGTTGTACACAGCTTGAAGAAGATGCCAAGCTTGTTTATGAATTAATTTCTCATGCAATTCAGGAAATAAAGTTGCATTAATTGGATAATATTTGAGTACAATATATTTTCGTCTGGCACCAACCAACTCTGGAAGACTGTAACGTTCAGCTCCTTTCGGGTAAGCAGTTGCAATGGTGTTCAACACCGTTTTCTCGTGAAACCAAATAGAAAATCGAGACAAACTTTTTACAAAGTATTTCTGTTGGTCAAGAGGATTGGTAATTTGATAAAGTCCTGCTGCAGAGCTATGAGATCCATAAAAAATTGTATCTGGAGCAAGGAAACGTCCGTGTCGATAAGTAAGTGAAATAGAATTGATGTGAAAAATATCAAATAGGGCTTGAAGATCATCTCCAATTATTTTGGATTGATTCAGGTCACGTCGTCTTTTAGACAATTTCCCTCGATTTAGTTCTTCAAGCAAGACAACTTTTTTCTCTTCATTTTCTTCGCTTTCCTCAAGTTCTTCGATTTGTCTTTGAATATCTTCTTTCTCTTCTCGGTTCTTAAGCTTAAAATTTAAATGTCCTGGACTCTCTAAATTGGTTAAAATATATTCATCATCGCTATTGTTCGAGATTTTGTCTTCCTCGGGATGTTGAATTTGTCCATTGGGACGTTTAACCCCGGGTGATGACTGACAATGTCCCATTTCAGAAAAATTGAATTGGACACTTTTGAAAAGAAAGAAAAAGCCAAAATGTTTACTCTTCCAAGTTCTATTCCTCAAGAGGAAAGCAAATCATTTTTTTCCTCTTCCTTCAATCAACTCTTCCAACAAGAGGTGAAATTGGTGATTACAAGTGCGACTAAAAAATTTATTGATCTTCTTGCGGCTCGGTCTGGGATTTCAACCGATCAGCTTTATGCAAGTTGGAATAACCAAAGAGATTCAAGTCCCTTCGGGACGGTTTCAATTTGTCTGCACGTCTCAGAAAAGGGGAAGAAAAAAAGATGTGAAGCAAAAACAGCAAGTGGAGAAAAATATTGCGCAAAACATTCGCCTGCAGCCAATCTACCTGCTCGTCGAAATATAGTGCAGCAGATTGTGATTGGAACCAATGCTTATGGAAACAAAGAACATGAAGAAACTGGACTGATTTTTAATCCAGTGACTCAAAAGGTAATCGGGAGGCAAATCGGATCAGAAGTTCGTAAGCTGACTTCTCAAGATCTTCAAGAATGTACAAGATTTGGCTTTCTTTGGGATCCAGAAGCCGTTGGACAGCTTGAGAGTATGACTCCTCAACCAGATGAAGTCTTGGTTCCCGATCAACTTTAATAAGTCCCGAAGGGACGTTCAAATCAATTCGAAAAGATAAAAAGAATTCTAAAAAGAATTCTTTAAACAAAATGTCCCGGATTCCCTACAAAGGTATTCGACCTCGAAATATCGGACAAAATTCATTACCAATTAACATTAATGCCAATGTCAATGGTAATGCACCTCCGATTGAATCGGTTCTGAAGGACCTTGAACCTCCTTCAGAGCCACTTGGAAAAACTTCACTTGAAGAAGTAATTCGGAGAGAAGAAAAAATTGAGTGCCCTCGAAATGACGATGATGACGTGTTGTTCGAGAAAATTGCTCGAAAATTAAAGGAAGCAAGTGAGAAAACCTCAGTCAATCAAGAGCAACAACCCCAACTTGAAGTAAAGACCAATCCAACAAACTTTCGCGATGTACATACTTTTGATCGCCAAATTGAAACAAAACTAGAAGTACCCAGACGAACTGTAGAATTTAAAATAAAAGTATTTGAACTCTTGCAACAATATGTATCTCCTCCAGCTCGCAATATGCTCGAAGTGTTTAAAGGAATGTCAAATTACGACTCGGTAAATAACTATGATGCTGGTGACTTATTGATCTACTTTCTTGATAAGGCTTCGGGTGACTGGCTCTACTTCCTTGATGAACAATTGAGTGATAATTTTCATCTTGGTCAATGCGTCCAAGGAAGGACAATTCGATTACTTTCAATTGTAAACGCTTTTTGTTAATTATCGATACATTTATCCTTCTTCAATAAGAAGGATAAATTATTTATGAATGTATGTGTGTATGATTTACAAATGACCAATCATACCATGGCTTTGAGCTGAAAACATGTGGTTTTCTTCAGCATCATCAGAGCCGTCAAGATCGGCTTCCGGTGGATCGTTAAAGCTATGATTTTCAACTGGTCTTAGTTTAGGTAGCTCAAATGAATTTGAATGAGAGACATCATTGTATTGGGCATCATCATATGATGCATCCTGGAGATCCTGGATAGACTGATCAGGGAAGTCGTTTACCGATCCACCCCGAATTGCAAGCCCATTTTGTAGAGCAGCAGTTGCACCAATTTGCGGGACGACAAGTGTTCCTTGGCGATATTTCCACACCAAAACTGCAGCGATCGCGAGACCGACGGCTAAAAGAAGTAGCTTACTGTTCATCACAAATTGTTTTTAAAGCCAAAGAAAATATTTTTTCAGAATTCTTTCTTCTTACAATTGTCCCGCCTGACAGGGACATCCGGTTTTTTTCTTTTCTTTAGCCGTTGTTTTGGCGAAATTATCGGCGATTTGCCGAGTCATGACAACTCCCCAGGCAATAAAAAGCGCAACTCCAAGAGCCGCGAGAAAGAGGCCTTTCTTTGACCCGACTAGGTAAGCAACGGCAAGAAGAATCACCGCGGCGATAAGATTTGTATAAGCTGGAAGCATTTCGTGCAATGTTTTGTTACGGAAGAAGAATTCAACGAGATCTTTTATTATGCCAGAAGATTTTCGAGAAAATCTTTTTGAATTGGATCGCAAAATTTTGCCGAAGGATGGAGAATAACCTCCTTCCGTTGCTCTGGAGAAAGATGTGAAGGCCAAAGATAGCCTTTCTCGAGCCACTCTTGTTCAACGTTCAAAAAGTTTTGATACCATCGGGGCTCCTTTCGAACAATTTCTTTCCGGAGAAGTGCAGAAATGTTTGATTTATGGAATGCAATCGAAGAAGTCCACCAAGGATATACAATATCATCCTCAAACACAATATACATTTTCATTGTGTTTTTATAACCTCTTCGAATCCATTCGCAGATCGTTACATTAATATAATACTTCAATGCCTGCTCATAACCAATCCACATCGATGAAGCTGTATGGGAAGAGAATCCAGAACTAATTGGTTTTGACGTCCCTTCGGGACTCAATCCTTCGAGTTGGCAAAGGGAATAAATAAATCCATCGGAAACTTCCTGTTCATATAAGATTACACCCGATTGTTTATAAGTTGAGTAGACTCTGTTCAACCATTGTTCACGAAGAAAGTCTCCATCAGAACCTGGAAAATCTTTTAAAGATGGCATTGGGTCAAGATGTAAGAATTTAGCAATATAATGAGATCTTCTCAAGATATTGTAAATTTGAAGAGCCTCAACTCGCTGCTTGCCAAGTCTTCTCCAGTCGAGAGCTCGAATCGACTGCTCAAATGAAGAACAAATTAAAAATGTATTTACCATTATTTCTCTTCACATACAATTATTTTTTCAATCAATTTTCCCTAACTTCGTCAAGTTAGGGAACTCAGTCAACCCGATTGCTAATTTCAACAATCGGGACTACTTCCTCTCTATTTCCGTAAGTGGAACTTTCGAAGAAGTATACGAAGGGCTACGAACTCTTGAGCATCCAAAAGAAACAATCATCCAACATCTTTGCACTACATCTCTACATATGCAAGGGATATAGCACAACCAAGAATTAGACCGGTCATTTCACTGTAGATTCATCCATGATAAAAACCGCTCTCAGATTTGATCTACTCAAATATTTGAGTACCGAAGTAGATACTGGGGATCTTAGTGCTTTCTCAACCCCACCCAAATCATATTGGGGTCGGGTCAGTCCACAAATCTCCTCTACATTGAATGTCTCAGAACACCGCACCCGTGACGGAACACGGGTTGAATAAACTCGCGGGAGTCCTCAAGCGGGAAGTTCAAGCTGACATCGTTCATCGCTTCGTCCACGATCGGGGAGGTTCTCTCCCCACATAATAAATCGAATTCTTTAAATCAATTTCTTTGTGCGGCAAAATTGATTAATCTATTAAAGATGAAAGTGTAAAATAAAACGTTTTCATCATGGCTGACCAAAAAATAGTTAAATCGGTTGAAATTCCAAAACCAGTGTTTCAGACAAATCTTCCGAGAAATGAACTATTCGATGAAATTATAGAAGTATACAAGAAAACGTATGATGAACCTACCGATAAAGATGAAAATGTGATTTCTCATTCAATGATGTTTAAATTTCCTGAAACTCTTTATCAACGTCTGATAGACTATTTAATTGAACAAAAAACTGGATTTAATGATAAGCTTCGGGAACATCGAACATTCATTAATGTAATTGATATAAGAAGCAAAATTCCAGAACTTTCTCGTGTAGATAAGCCCATTGATGCATCTTCCAAAATTTCAAACAAATTTGAATTCATTAAAAAGCCTGTAATGGCGCATTTCTGCCTTCAAAATACCTTTCCATATGGAGCCTTTGTTTCACATCTCGAATATAATAATGACGATTCCTTCAATGAAACTCTTGGGTTTACTTTTAAAAATGAAGAATATCTCTTCGAGACAATCGATTTTCGCGTAAACAATTTTGCTCTTTACGCGAATGATAATAATATTCGATTTGAAGCTCCTCGAGGAGCCGGTGAAATCTTTTTGTTGGAAATCTTTGTCGAAAATGGTCAGGAAACATGCAATCAACCTCAAAGAGAGGTTTAAGCGAAAGTCTCCTTAACGTCAACAAAAACTTCGAATCCTTTTGAGGATTTGAAAGAGTATATTATTAATTACTTTCGACGAGGAGATTTTCGACGACGTTGAGGAGACTTTCTTTTTGATTTTGGAGATTTTCGTCGACGTTGAGGAGACTTTCTTTTTGACTTTCTTTTGCTCTTACTTCTTGACTTCGACGGAGATCTTAGTCTTGAGCAAATTGCATAAGGGTTGTAGCATTTTTTCCCCGATGGATCAAGTTCATCTCGAGGATATTTATTTTTACGGCACCATCCAGACTGTTTGGCGCTCACCTTTTTGACACATCTATCCCACTTGGCTGGCATTTCTTGTGTTTTATTTGGTGAGAAATTTTTTACGCGTTAAATTCGAATGTCGAAGTTTATTCGCTCTCCTCGCTTATGATTAAGTTTCATTGTGTTCATATCAGCTTGAACAAGACCGTAATTTCCATCATAATTTTGGATCCACGGATCGAGGGAATTCTTATGTTTTACAATTTGTTTCTCGTTTGAAATATGGTTCACAAGATATTTAATTGTCTCTTCTCGAATTACCATCGGATCTTTCCTTTCGTGAATATATTTCTCCCAGAGGATTCCTTTGATTGATTCATCTGTGACTACTGCAGCCCGATCATGAGGATACAGCTCGTGGAGATGCTTTGTTACTTCTTTCGAAACATATCGAATACTTTCATCACTGAACAAAAAATTGTACGATTCAGAAAGAGGATTTCCTTCTTTTCGCAAAGTTTCGTAGACCGATTGGTTCATTTTTATTTAGAGGGAAGTTAAAAAATCTTTAAAAGAAGAAAATAGAATGGGGAGGATCTATTTGTATAGTTCTTTTTCAGAGAAATCGAAACGTTTATTACCTTTTTTTCAAAGCAAAGGATGTCAAATCATTTCTGTTGACGGAAATAAAGATATTCTTCAACGAGGCAATTTGCGAATCACCCGCGTGCCTACATTAATTGAAATTGAAGGAGACCGGATTGCCCTCTTTGAAGGTTCTCAATTCGATGCTTGGGTTGAAGCAAACAAAAAAGAAAACTTGTCGGTTGCTCAGAAACCACTATTTCAAGACACTCCTCAAAGAATGCCTCCTCAAGGAATGATGCCTCCTCAAGGAATGATGCCTCCTCAAGGAATGATGCCTCCTCAAGGAATGATGCCTCCACAAGGGATGATGCCTCCTCCTCAATATGGAATGCCAAGAATGCCCGAAGGAAATGGTTTATTCAATCCGGCTGGTCTCAAATTTGAAATATCAACCAATGTAGACGGATATGATCCAAATAGTTACTACAATAGTATGGTTCCGGCTTATCAACAGACAAATCCGGGCAATCAGGAAGCTCCTGATACCAAAAGTCCAAAAGAAAAGAATTTTCAAGATATTCTCGCCAAAGCTCAACAAGAAGCTCAAGCCCGTGAAGAAGAAGATAGAAATCTGCTACAACCGAAACCACCCATGCCTCCTCAAGGAATGGGGATGATGCCTCCTGGAATGGGGATGATGCCTCCTCCACGTCAAGGAATGCCTGGAATGATGCTTCAACAAGGAATGGGGATGATGCCTCCTCAAGGAATGATGCCTCCACAAGGAATGGGGATGATGCCTCCACAAGGAATGATGCCTCCTCAAGGAATGATGCCTC
>CAZKAD010000001.1:19386-120703 GCA_964550845.1 uncultured Gammaproteobacteria bacterium | reverse complement strand
CACAAGGAATGATGCCTCCACAAGGAATGATGCCTCCACAAGGAATGATGCCTCCACAAGGAATGATGCCTCCTCAAGGAATGATGCCTCAACAAGGAATGCCTCAAGTTCCTCAGGCCAAAGAATTCAATGCTTCGCCAGGTACTCCCATCGAAATGATTAAACCTGAACCTATAACTCAACCCTCTTCAATCAATCAAAATTTAGAAACTCAAGTTCAACAGGCACAACAGCATTACGCCGCTTTTCAAAAGTGAAAAGTGAATTCTTTTTTCACTGAAATGATTAAAAGATTAAAGTTATAGTTTCAAATAAAAGATGGGCATTCCCGGTTTCTTCGCATGGTTAAAAAGGACATATCCTTTTTTAATCTCTTCGTTTCGATCTCGATATCAATCAAAGTCTTTGCCCCAGATTGATATTCTTTGTCTCGATGTAAATGGAATTATTCATGAAGCTTGTCAGAAACATTTTGGCTATGGAGGATATCTACCTCCTCTCAAAGATATTCCTTTTCAAGTGCAAGAAAAGAAAGCGATTCAAGAAGTATTTCGTTCGATAGCATTTTTAGTTGAAAGTCTTCAGCCGACTGAACAAGTCTTGATTATGATTGACGGTCCAGCTGGAAGAGCAAAAAGAAACCAACAGAGATCAAGACGATATCGATCTGCACTCAGTGAAGAAAAACGAACATTTGATTCGAATTCCATTTCACCAGGAACAGAATTTATGGACAAATTAATGGCCTATATCGAACAAAATATTGCAAAGAAAATTACCGAAGATACAAAATGGAGAAATCTTGAAGTGATTTTTTCATCTGACAAAGTTCCGGGTGAAGGAGAACATAAACTTATTCAATATCTGCGCCGCAATCAAAAAGTTGATTCTCAAAAACGAATTATGTTAGTCGGAAAAGATGCAGATTTAATTATGCTTGCTCTTTCAATTCAAAATAGTTTAACTGGAAGATTTGGTCCTTCAATGACGATTCTCCGAGAAGAAGAAATTATCGATATTGATGGATTTCGTCAAGAATTAATCAAACGATTAACCTGGGGTCTACAAGCAGAACATGCGAATATTATCCATGATTTCATCTTCTTTTGTTTTCTACTTGGAAATGACTTTCTTCCTCATTCTCCAACACTTGATTTAATGGATGACGGTCTTGAAATATTGTTTCAAAATTATGTCGAAGCATGTCATCTTGGACAGTCACATTTGATTGTTGACAAAAAGATTGTTGCCAAAGTCTTCATTCATTTACTCAAAATATTGGCGCTCAATGAAGAAGATGCTTTATTGAAAGCTCGTCTTCAACCGAAGTTTGAAGATCCACTTTTTGTCAAATATTCAAAAACAGAAAACAATAAAATCCTACTTGACTTTATTGGATACAAAACTGAATACAATCAACGATTTAAATACGCCACTGAACAAAAGAATTTGCTCGAAGCAATGACTCCAGCTCAAGAATATCTTCGTGGAATGGAATGGGTATTTATCTATTATACAGAAGGTATCCCAAGTTGGGAATGGTATTATCCTCAGGATTACGCCCCATTTGCTTCCGATTTGTTGACAGCAATGGAAGGATACATTTCACGTTCTTTTACGCTTGGAAAGCCTTTACTTCCGTTTCATCAACTTGTGACAATTTTACCTCCTCAAAGCAAAGCTTTGCTTCCGGATGAATATTCATCTCTTTTTTCAGAGATGAAAACCGACGTAACTGTCGATAGAAGTGGAAAAAGATTTGACTGGCAAGCAATTGTACTTTGTCCAACTCTTCCAGCGAATCTTGATTTTGTCTATTCGTTACTAGAGAAAAAGTTTCCTCATCAGAGAAATCGAATCGAGAGGGATCGAAGTTACAAATATGATCCTTCATTTGAGAGACAACAAAAGATGATCTTCGGGATCCCATTTGTTTCAAAGGCTCGACGAACTCAATTGTAAGACATTTTCTTTCTTTTCGAAGAAAGAAATTAAATTCCTTGTATCAATAAAAAAGTAATGGCTCTTATCGCTCCGGATTCATTTTTGAGCAAACTTCATGCAGACGATCCGTTTGACTTTACTTTTCGAGGGGTGAGATACAAAAGTGTTACCCACTTTATTTATGCCTCGTTGATGCCTGATATTGTCTCTTCGAATGGAATTCGAAATGAACCATCTGCCGATCTTGCAAGAAAGAAGGCTCTTTCGGCTTTGTACGGAAAGAAGACAAAAACTGGACGTAAACTTGCCTTCATTGCAGAGAAAATTATTCGTTCTGCATTAAAGCAGGGATATCTCACCAAATTTGCAACTGGAATTTACAATACAAAATTGGTTAACACAGGAGATGAAGAAATTGTTTATTCTCTTTATCGAGATACATTTCTACCTGAAGATACAACTGTCCTCGGAGTAAATCAAAATCAAAATGGTCAAAATTACCTTGGAAAGATTCTCCAAGAAGTCCGTACGTTGGTAACTCGATACAAAACAAATGATCCGCTTCAAGTCATCGCTGATAGATTTACACAAATTTATCTCCGACGACAATATTTGCTCGATGAGCTAAATAATGGTATTTTTCCATTTGACTATAGCTATCAGTATTTTGAGAAACTTCGATCACCTGACTTCAATCCTGATCAAAGAATGAACTTCTATCGAAATTATCTTCGAAAGAAGGAAAAGTATCACGCCGAACTCGATTCAGCTGAGTTTTACGGTTTACTTCAACTTTTTTTCCGAAAGAAATTGTCAATCGTGGATTTCGAAAATAAACTCAGTGATCTTTTGCAAAGACCTAAAAACTCTTTCTTGATTAAAGTCCATCAGAAACTGAAGAAATATGATTTTTCGATTTCTTCAAGATTGGCAGAGGTTGAAAAACTGTTAGAAAAGAAAGAACTCACCGAAGATGATCTTTTTCATGTGACTGGAAGATTTGTCTTTCAAGAATCCTTTCGAGATGTGTTGGAAAAAGAACAACAGAGCCTGGAAACTCAATTGAAGCAAAATCTGACCTTACTTGAAGAATGGACCAAAGTTGGAAGTCCCCCATCAATTCATTTGATTAATCTCAAGTTTCTATTGAATCGTTACGATAATAAAGAAATCAAAGAAGATATTTTGGTTCAAGAAATTAAAAAGATCAAACAAGATGAAAAATCTTTGACTCAATTGATCGACCAGTTAGTTCCCTTTGCGTATCAACCAGAACAAGATCCAGAATTTAATAATGTAGTTTCTTTCTATGAGACTTTATACAATACACAAGGGTTGACTCAAGATGACCTAAAACAAATTATCGAAGTTTATGAACGCAAACTTCGATTCAATCGCTCGGAACAAGAGCTCGAAGACATTCAACAAGGGTATCCAGAATTTCTTGCTTCAAAAGATATCCCTTTCAATGAAGAGGAAAAAGAAAGTTTGGAAAAATTGCTTGAACGTCCTAAAGGACTGGTTAAAAAAGAAGTAGCATTAAGTGATGAGTTTTTTCAGTATCTAATTGAGAGAAAAAAACAAAAGCTTTCTTCAATTACTCATCAAAACAATCAATCTCTTGAAAAGAAGAACAGAGATAAAGCTGTAACTGAAATGATTGATGTACATTATTCAGATTTAAAACGAAAAAACCTCGAATTGATTGAGAAGATTCGAAATGAATTGAAGAGAGTAGATGACTTTTTTACTAAACGTCCATCAGGTGATATTCTGTCTGCAACTATTCGAGGAACATTAAAGAAGTATCGTCAAGATCCACAAAATTTCGAAGTTCAATTGATTGATTTCCTTGGACAATTGTATCATTCTGTCGATCCAGAACTCCAAGTCTATCGATATTATCTCGAAGATTTCCAATTTGATAAGACCTTTAAAGAGAGTCAAATTAATCGCGAGATTCTCAGAAAGATTGAAAAATTTGAAATGGGTTCTTCGGCAATAATTCAGCTCAGTCCTGAAGCTTCCTCTATCCAAGAGATTGATGATCTTGTTAAAGAATTTGAGTTTGGAGATTCAAGATGGATCGAACGAGAATACGATCTCGCCTTGTTAAAATATGCTTTGTTGCAACATAGTTTATTCGAGAAAGGAATTGATGTAAAAACTTTAATGATCTCTTTGGCTAGAAATAAAGTACTTCAAGATTACATGTCTTTTCGTTATGATGTTAATGGGAAAGAAATTTCTCTTCCTGAGTTTCTCCAAGGAAAAAACATTGATCTTCCTTTGCTTGAAGCAATGGGATCTCGACTGATTACCCCTCTTCGAGACGAAATTTATCAAAATTACAATGATAACTTCGCAAGTATTCCTTTCAGATTTAAACAAAAAGTAGCAGAGATCTTTCAAGCTCAAAAGCATCAATTGTTAATGAATCTCACATTCAAGAAGTATATTCCTCAAATTGATGATAGTATTCAAAAAATGATGAGGAAAGACGAATTCTTAATTCCGATTGAGCCTGAAGAAACCTATGGAGAGCAAACTTTGATCCAAAATTATGAAACTGTCCAACCTCAAGGAGCTTGTTCAGAAGAAGAAACGGATGTTTGTCCGGCAGGTATTACAGAAGATGAAGAAGAGATTAATGAAAATGACGGAATCGAAGAGGAGGAGACATTTAACGGAGATTCGTTTGATCTTGATGCATTCTTGAATGAAAAACTTTCTTTCGATGATGAAGAGGAAGAAGAGGTCGAACAGAAAAGAAAAATTTCATCTTCCGCAATCCGCGTTGGAGATGAGAATTTTTTCCCGTACGAATGGATGGCCCCTTTTCATTTGTCTGAAATCATTATTGATGATGTCTCTTATCCAAGTGTTGGACATTATGTAATTGCCTGTCTTTCTTATCTCAAGCCGGTCTGGCACAATATTCCTCGACCAAAACTTGACTATTCGGAAGGCAAAATTTCAAACAGCGAAAAACGCCAATACGCTGAAATTCCACCTCTCCGAAAATGGATTCAAAAGAATCCTCATCAAGTTGGCTCTGGAATTGGATGGAAATTATCGCTTGATAGCTATCAATCAGTCTCTGAAATGTTGAAATTTCTTCCTCGTAAACTACAAGAAAATATCCAAGAACTTTACATTCGGATGGCAGTGATTGGATTTTCAAGAAAAATGTCATCTTCACCGTATCGACAAATTCTTTATTCGACTCTTCCTCAAAAGATCGAATACCTTGATCCAGACAATTTAAATCGAGATAATTCAGTTCGTATTGGAAATATTCTCGAAAAAATAAGAGCTGAAATCAAAGATGTTGTACTCCCAGAACGAAGAGTGGGCGTTTATTATGATGCTAAAAATTTTCCAAACATTGCACTCTATATTTACAATCGAATTACTATTTTAGCTCATACAATCTTTGCATTCGCTAAATTTAAATTAACTCACCCGAAGATCGTTCAGAGGTTAAATCTTCCCGGTCTTTCTTTTGATGATATTGACATGGTTCGGAAGTTAATCCTTTCTTGCTATCAGTGTCGATATCTTGACGATCTCTCTTCTCCTCCTGATAATTTTAAAACAGATTGTGCAAATGTTTTGTCAGCAATTTCCAAACTGTATTTCCCCGGAGTGGCAATGCAAAATTTGAATGAACGAGCGATGAAAGAAGTGGTACAGAAATTTACCGAACAACGAGATGTCGTAAGTTTATCTGGTTCTTTCTTCTACAATTTTGAAGAAGTTCAGTCATACTTTTGGTCACATATTAATCAAATGGTTGAAGCTCTGACTCCTGAAAAGCTTGATGATAACCTGTTTGCTCAAAATTTGAAAACTGTTGTTGAACAAATGTATAATCGTGATCTTGGGACTAAAGTTGAAGTTGCGGTCAATGCAATTTTAAATCTTCTCTCAATGATTCGTTCTTATACTCGAGAAGATTGTACTACCGCTGATCTTAATCTAATTCGAAATCTACTCTTTCGACCTGCATCGCAATACCCAATTGAAGTCGTATTTGACCAGAAGAAAGGATATATTTATTCAGCAAAAACTTATTTCCCCGAAGAAGATAACTATCAAAAATATGGCTTTGTTGATCAGATTAATCAAATGTATCAAAAAGAACTTCCTCTTAAGATTCTTAAGCAAGTTGGTGGATTAATTCGGGAAATTTTAGCCTATCCAGAAGGGAATGAAAAGCTTTTCACCGAGTTTGCTGTTCGTCTCAAGTTCTTCGCCGATCCGGAATGATTTTTGTTTTTTTCTTTTTTTCTTCATCAATAAAATCGAGAGAGATGAAGATTTATTGGCTCCTTGTTATCGCAGCAGTTGTGGCGATTGTCGTTATGCTCAAGAAGAAGGAGGGACTTACAGTTCCTCCTATGATTGACAATCGAGAATCTCCCGCAGCTCCAATTGGCGCAATCTCGGGACTTTCTGACGCCTATTTTCGATCGCCACCAGTAAGTGATCCAAGTATGTTTAAGGATATGGTTCCGGTTGATGAACCAGAACAAGTTTCTAAAGACAAGGTCCACGGAGAATTTCTAACTCCTCAAGATCTACTCGGAGATAGCACGATGGCCGATCCCTTTAGCCAAGACTATCCTGACACTTTTAATGTTGGAGTTGCATTGAAGAGTCGTTTCGTTTCTCCAAGCACAGTTTGGAATATTGGTGCTGATTATATTCCTCCAGTCAACTCGGTGCATTCATTCCGTGATGTTGGTCTTGGTGATGCTCCTCGACACATGTTGTCAAAGCCGTTAGGTGGAGATGAAATGTATTCTTACGAAGTGACGAAGGTTTAAGGTGTAAAATAACGATCTTCAAACCAATTAAAAATTGATTCTTCTTGTTTAAAGAATCAATTTAAAATCAATTCAAAACAATGGAAACTTTACCATTGTTACTCACGCAAAAGTTTCGTCTTTTCTTTCAGGAACTTTCTCGGTATGGAATTCCTTTTGACAAACTTCGAAGTGCCTACATCGAGGCTTCTGCGAAACAAGTAACTTCGACAATTGTATCAGCTAAAGATGTTCGTAACTTTCAACTTCAATCGTTCATTGAAAAAGTAAAGTCGAGTAAGGCTGACGAATCAAAATATTCAACTGCCGAATCAAAATATTCAACTGCTGAGTTGAAAGAGATATGTAGATCAAAAGGATTGAAATTGACTGGTAATAAAGCTCAACTCTTAGCAAGAGTAGAAGGTAGACCAGAGCCAAATAAAACGAAAAAACTTAAGTTCCCAGAACAAACAAAAGGTGAAATTATTAACAAGATTCGAAGTCGAGTTGCGCGAATCGGGGTTGTTCGTCATGAAAACGGATTAGATTTCTGGCATCCAGAAACAGGTCTAGTATTTGATCCAGTTTCACAACATGCAATTGCTTCATTCCGTCATGGTAAGAAACACAATTTGAATGCATCCGATGTCGAGAAATGTCTCGAACTAAACATTCCATATTTCATTCCACGAAATCTTGATGAAGGAATGAATCGAGTTGTTGATGAGAAGCTTGCAAATGTTTTAACTGCTGATGATTTTCACGAGGAGGAAGAAGAGGAAGAAGAGGAGGAAGAAGAAGATGGGGAAGATGAAGAAAATTTTTAATCACAAAAGATAATTTAAACATTCATCGGAATGATTAAACAAAATCCAATGAGTTCAAGTTCAAAGTATTTGAAAATCGGACCTTATGACGAAGCTCGCTTTTTCTTGTCATGCCCTGAAGAGAAAATGGGTCAATATGTCGATTTGTTGAAAAAGTTCGGAGGACGAAAGAGTTCTTCAAAAGCCTATGGAACCGGATGGATTGTTCCAAAAGAGAATCAAGAGGCTCTTGAAAATTATCTCGATTTGCCATCTCAGTCAAGAGCAAGATATCAACAAGCTCCAAAAACCAAGCATGAAGAAAATCTGGCCAAAAAGGATGAACGATCGTCTCGTCGAGAAGGAGATGAGTCTTCAGAAGAGTCCGAAAGTGAAAGTGAAGAAGAAAAGAATGACAGTGAGGAGGAAGATCGACGAAAGAGTCCCTCGCCAAAAAGGGGTCGTTCTCCAAAGAAAGGACGAAAGAGTCCCTCGCCAAAGAAAGGACGATCTCGATCTTCGAAGCACGATGAAGACGAGGATGAAGAGGAAATTAATCAATTGACCAAAAAAATGCAAGAACTTTCAACACGACTTGACAAATTGAAGCGCCGAAAGTAAGTAAGTAAATACATGATATCTTTTCGAAGATATCATTACCATTGAATAAGACAGAGATATTTCTCCTCTTCAATTAAAGGCACTTTTACTTTTACTTGAAATCCTTGTGCAACAAGATAAGTCATTGCCTGCTCGATAGTATTTCTCGAAATATCTGTAAAAGAACATACAATATGATCTGTGTTTTTTCGAGACGCTAATAATAATTGTTCATTAATGTATTCTAAAACTTGCTTGAAGTCGAGTTTTGGTCGCATTGATAATTTCCTCAATTCAGCTGCAGAAATAACCTTCATTTTTCCCTCTTTAAGATCTTCTTGGTGAAGTTGTTCTATTTCTTTGTGCTGATTTCCAAAATCCCATTCATGATCACGATAATTAACATCATTTTCATCATATTGATAATCAAATTCAAGCTGATGCTCCTGTGAGGAATATTCGGAAAGGGAACGAAGATCCATTTTTAATATGAAGAAAAGGTTTAACCGGTCTTTTTGGAGACGTTTAACCAATTCAGTGAGTCTCTTAAGACGTTTAATTCTTTTGTTCCCAAAGGAACAAAAGTTTTGTTTGCTTATTCGTAATCACGGATTGCAATCCCAACTGGAAATCGGGGCAATACTCCAGGCTCACTTGAAGGTTGATAACGAACAGTCAACATTTTACCAATCACTTTGTCACGATTCTGGAAAATATTCTTTCTCCACTCAAAGTCTCCTCGAGGACGGACTTGAAATTTTTGATCGTCATTGGTACGTACCACAAATACAGCAGCTCCTTCTTCAGTACCCTTGCCTTCGACAACATCGATGATTTGAAATTCTTCATCTTTAAAAGCTTTAAATTTCAAGATGGCACTGACTCTTTTACCAAGATAGTAAGGTTCATCGAGCTTTCTCAAAATAATACCTTCGTAGCCTTCTTTAACATATTGATTGTGTTTTTCAATCATTTCAGCTTCATTTTGAATCACTTCATAGTCGACAATCTTAGTCCTCTTCAAAGGGAAGTTAGCAATTTGTCGGAGAAGATCAGCTCGTTGACGATATGTAACACCGGGATTGGCTGGAAAATAGAGATCAAAAAGATGGAATTCAATTTGATCATCTTTTGCAGATGGTTTATTCTTTGAACGAACAGCCCCGCTAATTACATTGAATGGAATTGAATGAGAATAAAGTTCACCATCAAGAACAACATTTGGCAAACTTGAAAAGATCATCTTTGCATCATTACGAATATTATCAAGGAAAAAGATTTCTTTACCTTGGCGACTAATCATCATAATTTTTCCCTTCTCTTCATAGATCATACATCGAACACCATCAAGTTTTCTTGATGCTGCAATCGGGAAAATGTTTTGCTTCTCATATGGCTGTGCGAGCATCGGACGAAGAAGATCAATCAGGGCTCCTTCTCCAACTTTAACTTCAGTTTGGTTTTCTCCAAGAGGATGATACAATTCATCTCGTTTACCCTTCCATTGAGAAAAGGCTTCGAAAAGTGCTTGTTCACCCTCAGAAGTTTGATTTGCTCGGCCAACATTCTTAGGTATTGCCCTCACAGCAGGAAATTGTTTCACAATACTTTGTTCACCCTTTTTGTTGATAATCCATGATTCACGGTAATAAAAAGGTCCAATGACATAAATTCTCCAGAATGATTGTCGACCAAGTTTATCCAATTTTGTTAACACAGGAAACTGATAGACAAGATATCCATTAATTACCTCTTCGTGCACCTGGAATGTTTGTTTGTTAACTTGAACTGTAATCGCACCTCTACCTTTGACGCTGACTTGACTTACTTCGCTTCCTTGACTTCCTTGACTCATTGTTTCTTTTAATGAAGAAACAATTCTTCAAATTTCATTTTTTGCCGACATTTCTCATTGTTGAGCAGCATATTTTTCGAGTAGCTTTTGTAGTTCTCGAGAAGGTTCGATAAGTTGTTCTTCAAAATGATGACCAACCGCCTCGATTAACTCGGGAAATGTTCGATATACAATTACGATACCATTCTTAAAGAGGTAATTATGAAGTGCAGATGCTTCAGGCAATCCGTAATTTTGTTCAGTAGTATATACACTCATTTTTGTAAGAGGAAAAATTATTTAATTTCTTCTACCTCTCCGATTTATTTATTCAATTTCTTCTGGATGAACTCGATTTTCAAAGTTAAATTGATTTAGGCATTTAATCTGGCAAAAATGCGCTTGATATCGTTTTCCTTTGTTATCAGAAACTAAAGAAGTAATCGAATTGTCAGTCTTTTGTTTACATTGTGCACAAACATGTGAATTACTACTAAATTCAACCAGCAATTTTTCGACAACACTCTCCGGTTGAAGGTAAAGATCCTTCAATTCAAAATGTTGATTGAATTCTTTCTGGAGTTGATCTTGATCAATTTTGCTATCTTTCTTTGCAAGTTGAAGCACTTCAATTAATGAATCATCTTTTCGAGATGCTTTCTTTGTCGGAAGATATCGTTCTTGAATTGAAGAAATAATTTCGTCCGAAAACTTTACTTCATTTTGATCAAGAAAATTTCCTTGTGCAAATTGTTCAAGTAATTGGTCAATTGCATAATAATTGGTACTTCCTTGATTGGTGATCATCACATAATCAGATCGATTTCCAATTGAGACAGGACAAATCTCTTCAAATGTTGTAGCAGAAGCAAGAAAATTTGACTCACGAACTCCAGTAATTCGATTTAATTTTCTTTCCACCTCATCAAGCGGAATCACTTTCAACATTGGTGGAACAAATCCTCGAATCAAGACTGCGTTGCCAAAATCATATAGATATTGAGTAATTGCTTTCGAGAGAGAAACAAAATCAGTCTCTTCGGGCAATTTTTGTTCAAGAGTCATATGATAGAAGCCTTGAGGAGTAATTCTTCCTTTTTCAAGTTGTTCAAGGATCCAATATTTTGGAGTGTATAAAGCCGGTTTCAATAATCTCTCGATTCCTTCCATTAATCCAAGAGCATCCATTCGAGGTAAAATAATTGGAGGAATTTTAAGAATATTTGGCGGAGTGAATTTATCGAGGAAATCGGTTGAAAATTTCTTACCAGTTTTGAGTAAAAGTTCCTCAACAGTTTTGAGTACAACTTTGAGCTCTGGAATCACGTCGATATCTACCGTGTGTTTCTCAATCAGTTCAACACCTATTGTTGTTTTCTCAATCGTTTTCTTATAGTGTAATTTACCAACTGCAAACATACCTGAAAATTCAATCTCCCGTCCTTCGTTTCGATTTTCTTTCTTCCATGAAGACGACATAAAAAATGGAATCCATGGAGCAAAGCAAAATAAACCCTTCAAATAAAATTCCTCCAGAGTTAGATGTTGGTGTTCTGCATAAAAAAGTTCAAAGATGGCGTCAATAACATTGCCAGGTTTCTCCTTTGATCCTCCAATATTTCTAACCGGTAACAATGCCTGAGGGTACTTTTCTGGGATTTCTGGATATCGACTTGTGACGAGTAGCAATCTTCGAGGATAATTTGGCGCAAGTAAATTCACTGGTGTTTTGAGAATAGTTTGTGCATCAACTTTTGGAATTGAAAATTCTTCAGATGCCTTTCGAAGAATCGAGTTCAATTCATATCCTGAAGTGGGTAGAATCTCCCCTTTTGGAGAAACTTTAACAATTTCAACTCGAACGGTGAGAACATTTGTTTGTTTTAATTCTTGTGGAAGATTTTCTTTAGTTAGAGTAAGTTCAACCACAGGTTCAATAGTCGATGAAATTCTCCATGTATAATCACAAAGAAGTTGCAGAAATCTTTCCGAGGGCAAATAGTAAGCTCCAATATTTTGAAGTTGCCACTCTGGAACGACTAAGTTTTGGCCATCAATCAATCGAATAGCCAAATTTGTTCCCAATTGAGCCATACATTTCTTCACTCGCTGAAGTTCGACTTTTCGCGGGGGAAGTATTCGATTGGTGTATGAAAGATATGGATTAAGTAATCCATAATCATCAAGTTTCGTAACTTTGCTCTTGGTAGAAGGAACATAACCCTTATTCAATAGGTATTGATTAAGTGCATCAAGTGCTCTCATATTATACCCTCCTCGAATGTAAGCGAGAGCAAACTCCATTTGAAGGACAGGAAGTTGAACGATTCCATATTTTTGATCATACTCAGATCTTTTTTGTTCATGAGTTAGAGTAAGCTTATTAAACTCTCGTTCAAACACGGCTACGTTGGGTAGTTGGAGAAGATCGTCAAGATTTTTCTTTTCTTGAATTGATTTACTATAATATAATAAATTGTGAGCATAATCTTGAAGTTCTTTGTAATTTGAAAGAGGTTTTAAACTTTCGACTGTAATTAATCCCATTTCAACAAGTTTCTCTTCAATCGATTGAGTTTGGAGAGATTGAACTTTCTTCGACATTTCTGCCGTCTTAATTAGACTTTGGAATAATAGTTTAAGTTTGGTTTGATCGGCTTCACTCAGCTGAGCTCGAATTGTGAGAGCTGATGAAAGATAGAATTTTGCTCTCACGACATGAAGGAAAGATTGAAGATAGGCAACAATATCTTGTTCAATCGTGATAATTGCTTTCTCACGCAAATCTCGAATAAATTTTTCGAGTACAGTTAGAGGGTTATCTTGGATACTTGCTTTATCGAAATATTCATAGATAAAGATACTTTTATTTTCTTCTGAAAGAATATTCCAAAGTTTCATGAATTGAGCTGTATAATCGCCTTCGATGACAGTATTGATTTTTCCTCTCAAATAAGCTCTCAAATAAGAAATAATGTTCCGAAATTGATCATATGCATTCACATTCAGAAACCCGTATTTTTCTGCATCTCCTTCAGCCAATTTCAGATCTCGAACATAATTCTTCTCTTCGAATTTGAGTTCACCGTTAATCTGATGAAGTTCTGGCTCATCTTCAAATAGAGGATCGGCAGCTTCATCAATATGTTCAAAGTCTTTAAAAGGGAGAGACACTTTTTGGGGTTCTTTTCGCTGGGGACTCTGAGAGAGAATTTGTTTGACTTCGTACCCAATGTCTGCACGTCGAAGTTTTTGATTTTCAACTTGCTGGACAATTTTCTCTTTCAAATCTCGTTCCGAAAGTCCCTTTGGATTAATCCCGAATTTTCGTGCCCAGAATAACAATACATTTAAAGAATCTGCGTCAAAAACTATCTCTCGATTCAACTGTTCAAGAGGTAGATTTTTGAGGTTATTTTTCTTGTTTTGTCTTACCTTCTTCTGGAACTTTTCGAAGACAGACATTTTGTTCGTTTAAGGAACTTTTCTTTTTTAAGAAAGAGAATTTAAAAAAATGAGCGATCCTACAGATGATAAGACGTACGAAGGAATGAAGTTGTCTGATTTTATTAGACACATGGCTCCTCAACTCGATAATTCGATGAAAGAAGTCGAGAAAATCAATCAAAAAGGATATCTTCCTCTCCTCGATCAAAATATTCCCGAAATCGGATTTCAAGGCAATCGTGCCGATCGAAGGCGTGCTCAAAAGGAACGTAAAAAGGCTGCTGAAAGAGACAAACAGCAGATCAAGGAAAAGGAGCGACAAAAACGTATCGCAAAGAAGTAAGTGATGATACTCATTATTTCGAAAGAAGTTGTTCTTTCGAAATTAGTCTTCTCAAGGACGTTTAATTAGTCGCCAGTTTGTAGCTGTGTACAATTTCAGTCAGAATTTCCACCCATTCCCAAATCGCATCTTTATTTTGTTGAGTAAAACTTGGATCTTGCCACAAAGCCTTAAATTCGAGTGCCTTGCCCTTTGAATTTAAACTAGCAAAGAAATTGGTCTTATCATCAAGAAAGAAACTTTCATCCCGATTCTTAATCTTTTCCATCACATTTACTTTTTTCTCATCTGCGACTCCTTCTTCGTTAAGTTTGCGGGCGATATTATCAATAATAGTTACAATTGGAATCAAACCAACTTCAATCGCATTTTCAGCTTCGTAAAGATCTTTACTATCAGATACATATTCTTGCAGAATCTTAAGAAAAGAAAGCAAATTTTCTTTGAACAATTTCGAAAGTGTTGCTCTCTTTGACATTGTTTCTATCTCCAATAACCACTTTAACTAATTCGAAAAATTCCAAAGGGACGTTTAACCAGTCCCTTCAAAAACGTTTAACCAATTCGAAGATTAAAAATTGAATTGACAATTCTTTTGTTTGACAGAAATATCGAAGATGGACATTTTCGAGCAATTTGACCAACTTCATTCAACTCAATCCCAACCAAATCAACCTCAATCAATTCAACCAACTCAACCCCAAACCCAAATTGAACATAAGAGTCAACTTGATGAATGTGAGCATAAGAATGTTACTTTGAATCAGGGATATTACGAATGTCTCGATTGTGGTCTTCAATTGACAGAAAACAAAAAAGACACCAATGATTTCGAGAGATGTTGGGTAGTTAAGAAAACTACAAGAGGATTGTGTGATGATGTTAAACATTGTAATTTTCCTCAACAAGTTGTCGCCAAAGCAAACGATATTTTCAATCTTGCAGTTAAACAAAATGAATTTCGAATCAATCGGAGAAGAACCATTGTAGTGGCTTGTATAGTCGAGGCATACAAAATGCTTGATATTCCTTTCTTACTCAAAGATATTACGGCTCAGCTTCCGACTGCAGGGGAAAATCCACTAGCAGGTTCCGAAATTATCGAACCAATTGTCAAAGCAATGGATACCAATCGGGAAAGGAACATTTACAATTCGCCGCTTGACTCTGCAAAAGAACTTCTTTATGCTCATTGGCAAAATTGGGACGATGTAATTGTCGAAATTAGTCATATTTTTAACCAAGTTGGACAAAAATCAAAAATACTCAACACTGCGAGGCCAAAAAGTGTCGCAGCTGGAATGATTTATTATTACATTTTGATTAATGATAAGAAAATAACTAGTGAAGAATTTGCAGAAAAATCAAAACTTAGTTTTGCCACGATTAAAAAGATGACGCTTGAAGTTGCAGCAATTCTCGGCAAAAAGGAACTGATTCAAGGAAAGTTGAAGTAAAATTGATTTATTGAATAGACTTTTCTTTTCGAAGTAAACGTTGGAGGATCGGTTAAAAATGGCAACCGAAACCAAGTCTATTCCATGTCGAGACAAGACCCGAGAATTACTCTCAAAGAAATTTCCAGAGAAAGCTGTTGTACTTGAGAAGTATGTTTACAATGCCTCGGTTGCAAGTGCTAAGAATAAAAACATTCTCATGTTAAATGATCCACAATTTTGGATGATTTATATCACCAATTCATTCGAAATCGTCGATTCAGAAATGAGTCCCCAGGAAATTGTACAGAAATGTACTCAGGCGGAATTTGGATTTAACTCGAGAGTATTCAAAGAAGATACACAACTTGTTCGTCTCGAAGAAGACTTCATGCTCAATCCAAATTCTGGTCAAGACGTTGTCCCTGGAACCGAGAAGTGTCCAAAGTGTAAGGGAAATCGTGTTCATATGAAAGAAATTCAAACTCGAAGTGCAGACGAAGGAGCAACCATATTTTTTAAGTGTGCAGATCCAAAATGTGGTAAAACTTGGAAACAATATAATTGATTTTCTTCGGAAAAATCAAAGATTTACTTCCAAGTTAAGAGAGTGTTATAGGTTTCCAGAGCTGATTTAACATCTCCTTTGGTTGAATATTTAATGTCGAGTAATTCAATCCGAAGAGGAAGATCCTCAACGTTGTAAATCATTGATTTTTCTCCCATTTTGTCAAGAGTAATTATTTTTGAAGTCAGCTGATTTCCAGTTCGAAGCTCGGGAAGCATTGGAACATCATGAACAATTTTCAAGGAACGAGTTTGAAAAGCACTCCAATCCAGTTGACGAAGGTCAACTTGATGTCCTTCTTTTTGCATTTGAATCCACGGTGTAATTGGGCAAATAGCAAAAATATATCTTTTCTCTGCGCACATACAAGGAATTTGAGCCGCATACATGGCAAAATGAGGATTTGCACTCTTAACTTTTTTCATCGGAACATTGCCATTCGCATCAGCATAATAGTTCCGAATTAGACTTGTAATTTCAAATTTATCTATTTGGGCTGTTTTCTTAAACAGCGAACATCCAGACCCATCACACGCCATCGGACCTCAGGGGAAGTTTAGATAATTTAATCTTTTTTCTTTTTCTTTAAAATGTTACATCCGTCTGCAAGATTATCTCAACTTGTGCCCCTTCCGAAAGGTTTTGTTGCCCCTCCACTCCAGACCAAAGTAAGTCATGGTGGTCTTCCTCATCGATCACTTTCAACGAAAGCAGAAAATTTGCCGGATAATTTCCATTATAATCCATCTCAATTAACCGCTGAACGCGATCAAGGTCAATGTGGAAGTTGTTGGGCATTTGCAATTACCAGTGCAATTGCTGATCGAGTCTTGATTTCGACTGGTAAAGATATCCCTCTCAGCGTTCAACATCTGTTGAATTGTGTGCCTATTTTTGATGGAACTAAAATCGAAGATACTTGTAATGGAGGTAATGATATTGGATTTGCGATGGCACATTTACCTGAAGATGGATTGATTCCAGAAAGAATTCGTCCATACAAAATGATCAATGGAGGTAAAAATCTGAATAAATGTCAACAGGAACAATTATCCGAAAGTGATTATGATGTAAAACTTCAAGATCAAGATGCTTACATTATCACAATTCCAGATGGAGATATCGCAGAGAATGTTCGTAACATGAAGGCACATATTTATCATGAAGGACCAATCGTCGGTGCGATGAAAGATGTTTATCCTGATTTTTACAATTATGATGGAGTATCTGTTTATTCTCCAGCAGCCGGACAAACGAGTGAAGGTGCCCATGCAATCGAAATCCTTGGTTGGGGAAAGAATGAACATGGCGTTGAATATTGGATTTGTCGAAACTCTTGGGGTGATCAATGGCCTCCAAATCATCTTCCCGGAATGGGACGAGGATGGTTCTACATTCAACTTGGCCAAAATGCATGTGGAATTGAAACATTTGCATTTGCGTCAGTTCCAATTGTTTCTGGAGAAGATCAAGAGAGTGATCAAACTGATGCTTATATTGCAAATGATGATCAAACTAATTTTATTCAACCAAGAGGAGATGTATCAGTCACAATTAGTAGTCGTTCTCGGGTTATGCAAATAGGTCTACTAATTGTGTTATGTATTTTGATTGCTGGATTTTTGCGAAACAAGATTTGAAGTTAAACATTTTTCTTCACAATGAAATGGAGCTTCAACCAGAAACTTCAACGTTGATCCTCGGCAGTGTAACTGTCACTTTTCCCCTTTTGAATAAAGCTATTCGAGTTGCAGGAAGCACCGATTTTGAATATTGCATTGTATCTCAAGAAGATATTGATGATGATCGTTTCGAATTTATGAGATCTTCAGGAGGTGCAATTGAAGTCAAAGGAGATACTCGCCCTCTGTTTCTTGCCCTTCGATCGGAAAGAGACGTTGAAATTATCGTCCGAACAGTCACCTTACCAACACCGGTATTTCAATCGTCTGCCCCACAACCACAAAAAGAAATCGTCCCTTCAAAGGGAGTTCCAATTTGGATTTGGTATGCAATAATTGCAGCGGTTGTTTTATTGTTAATGCGAAAAAAGTGAGTAGTTAAGCGATTTTCCTTTCAGAAGAAAGGAAAATGACGAGAGTAATTGTCTATCCAATTTTCCTCCTTTCAAGAAATTGTACAAAGGATCCATTCTGGGAGCAAGTCTTTGAAAAGCTTGCTTATAATGAGCCTCCAAAAGGAATACATTTTGCCGGGGAAACTTTGATCTCGACATTGAAAAAGAAGGAGTTTAATTATTCTTTTGCGAATAAGGAACCCGAACAAATTTATGATGAACTTTATAATATCTTGATCCATACTTTTGGAATGGTTAAAAGCGAAACTGTGTTGAGTAAGAAGCGGGTGTTTGAAAACTTTTGTTCATCACTCAGAAAATGTGAAGATAATTGGGGTACAATTCGTCAGAAGAATATTAAAGAAAGTTTAATTTTGATATTTGTATCTCGAGCTGTGAAACAATTTCATCTTTCAGAAACTAAGGCACAGGAACTGTATTATTTTATCCATACGGGGATACAACTTAAAATCTTCCAAGATCGAGACATTTATTTAGCCGAAGGAAATATCCAAGCAATTGACGGCGTTGAATTCTCGGAAAGAGATTTTAAAATTACTCGCTCATTTCAAACATCCGAAGGGAAGGCCGATCAGAAATCAAGATCGAAAATAATCCATCCAAAAGAATTGTGGTCTGAATATCTAAGTAAAAATGGCTGAACATGACAATGGTTGGGAAATAGTTCCTCAAAGTTCAAATCAAGCAGTGCAGACTGATTCGGAGATACATTTTTGTATCTTGCTTGGAGGTGTACCAGTCAAGATATTTCATTCGAAAGATGAGCTCGATCGATGGATAGCAAATAGATGTTCAGATCCTTCAATCAAGAACATCCGAAATGGAGATTGCATTCGTCGTTACCAAGGGCAAATTTGCACCGAGACGATTACAATCAAGGTATTTGAGGATTAAACGTCCTGTCGGACTGGTCAAAAACTCAATTCCGAATTCGGAATACTTATGTAGTTATTTGATGAAAATTGAATTCTTTTTGAATTAATATTCAATATTCAATAATTAGCAATCATCAAATGGCTGAGCTAAAACTCCTAGAACTTCCGAAAAAGTTTGAAGATCTTCCAGTACCATCAAAAATTTCGATGGTATGTTCCGATGGTCAGTGGTGGTTGACTTTTTATTTAGATGATGTATATACTTTCACTCAAGCTTTACATAAAACTACCGAAAAAATCAGAGAAGAAATTGCCTCTTTATTTAATGTTCAAATAAAGCAGACAAAAGTGAAAATTCCAAATCTAACCGATTCGTATGAATTTAATTTGTTTAAAAGGGAAAATAAGGTTATGTGCGTTGTACGCGTGCACAATTTCGAAATGGGACATATTCCACCTTTTGGCGATCAATTTGTATTTGAAATCCCAAATCCACAAGCAATACCAGCAAAGTCTCTCGAAGAAGGATGCATTAAATTTAATGATCGTGCTGTTAAACATAGACATTACGAATAATCGAAGTTAATCAAAGTTAATCAAACATGACAAATAATTGTTCTTTTTTCGAAAAGAACAATGATGATTAATTAAACGTTCTTTGAGCTAATTAAATGAAAAAGAGCGACGATACTTCCTCGGTCGAGCGCAAAGAAGCGCTATCAATCATCAATACGGCAAATCCACATCATCGTCTTCCACGAGTAGCAACTCTCGCCTCAAGAACATTGTCAGACCGAAATTTCAGTCTTCGTTCTTCGACCAAGACTAATATTTCAGGAAGATCAATAGATAGTCCTCGGAGTGAAGCTTCAGAAATTCGTGTTAATTCACAGTTTTGTTCAATGATACGAGGTGAAACGATTTCAAAAGCGTCAAATCTTTTTGCTGCAGTTGGAAGTTTAAATGAATTAGTGATTGCTATTAATCTCTACAAAAACAAATATCTTTCGTTTCAAAACTCAAATACTTTATTTCAATTGGCAAAATGCCAGGAAACTTTGATTAACATTCGAGATATTCTGCTTGAAGGAAAAGATAAGACTGATACGTCAAAGATTAATTTCTACGAAGGTACAAGTCTCAAACCAAATTTTTTAACCGCTTCTCTCAAAGAATCTGAATTGCTGTCGATTTGGGCCATTTGCCAAAGAACTGAACGTCAAATTGCCAAGCTTGCAGATGGAAGAAAGATTGTTGTTTCTCCATGGATCGGAAGATATTTGAATTGTCTTGGACGGTGGTTTGTCTATCTCTCAACTTGTGTTCAAGAATGAAGAATAAAGAATAATTTTAACTCTTCGAGAAGAGTTAAAAATAATTAGTCTTTGACCAGTTCTTCAGAACGTCTTAAGGAAGATTCTTCTCCTTGTTCAAGTCGAACATAATTAGTATCTTGCTCTGGGCGCAATTGGCGAAAAGCATTGCTTACTTTTTCGTTCCAAAATTCTCGACACCAATAAATGATAATACCTACAACCACAATCCATGAAGCAACTGCAAAAACTACTCCTATGATGAAGTTAGCTTTTGGAAATTCGACGCAATTACCAGTGCAAGTCATTGTTTTAATATTGACGCAAACTTGATCTTCATTAGAGGTATAATTGCACTGAGCAGCTTGACATAAAAGAGGATACTTTGAACATGGATTTTGACAGTTTGAATCATCGCATGTATGTTTGGGTGGCGCGTGTTCATTAGCGCCAATCGTGAAGAGTATTGCCATCAAGAGAGCGAATGCCAGGCCCATGCCAAGACCACATTTTCGAGATTGATTCATGGCGAAGTGATAATGAAGTAATTATTTTATCCATCTGCTACAAATTAAATTATCAATTTTGTTTTTCCTCGAAAGGACAACAATTATTTGACTGCGTTGGGATAATCTCCAAGTTCAAAAGGTTGAGAAATAATTGGTACATTATCACATGACACTTCAGAAAAACCCTCTCCCATATATTGAATTGCACTCTTCATATCAATAAACAAATGAATACCTGAAATACATCCTAAACCAGGATGTCCAAAGTTAGGGTCTGTTATTTCAACGCCCAAGGAATATTCGAATGTTTGATCAAAATTACTCACACAAACCGCTTCTTTTGCTTTACTTTCTAATCCAGTAGCAATCAAAAAAAGTTCGAGTGGATCTTTACCAATTAAACGAATCGAAGTTACAATTACTGATTTAACACAATATTTTTCGCCAGTAACCAATTCAGAAGCCTGTTTAATATTCCCTCCAATTCCAGTTCGAATTTCAGTACCGAATCGAAGCTCAAGTAAAGCTGCAGATGTTAAACAAAGTTCATTCTTATACATCAATCGAGCTAATTTGAAACCAACTAATGGTTTCAAATATGGAACTTGGTAAATTCCTCTATCATTTTTGATCAATTGTTTTATTTGTTGAGGAAGATGAAGGAACTTTCGTCGGAGTTCAACTTTTTGTTGTAAATCAGATAAGTAAATCGCATAATCAATCTCATCTGCAAAGTTTGCTCGATCAAGTATCTCTTCACCTTCTTCGAAATCATCTTCAAAATAAGTAAAGATGTGTTGTACATTCTTTACTTCGACTAATACTGATGATTTTGATTCTTCGACGTCTTTTGATTCTCGAAGGTACAAGTTTTTATCTGGTTTCTGAGGATACTTTTTCTCTTCCATTTTTATCTTTACTTTGAAAGCGATTAATTTCTCTGTTTCTCCAAAGAGAAAAAGATCATTTTTTGTAGTAAATGGTTTTGTATTCAACTTTACGCCCATTTGTTTCAGTGTATAAAGTTATCTTTTTGTATGGACCCTGTTCAAAAAAGGTCATTTTTCCACTCATATTTGCCAACGCTTCAAGTAGTCTGGCTGATGGTACAATGATGTCGATAGAAAAGTTAATTTTCGGCATTTTATCTCCTTTGAACTCTATACAAATTGTTCGGTCAACAAAATCATCAAGTTGATCTTGATCTGGATGCATTTCAGAAGATTGAGACTTATTTCTCTCTCGAAAATAAGTCTCCCATTTTGACTGAATTGAAGTAGTAACTGGCAAAGTCCATTTATCTGGAAAAAGAACAAATTTCTCTTTATCGATCTGAAAAAGATCGGTAAAAATATTAGTTGTTAATACATCTTTTCCACAAAATTGTTCAATCAATGGATTTAACTGGTCATTTGGGTCAATTTCTTGATCAAAGCTCAGCTTCAAATTTGACTGAAGTACAATCACTTCATTTAAATCTGGTCTTTGTTCAAGTAACTTACGATAAATAACATCAAGGGGAATGAAAACGCACTGTTGATGGGGAGAATATATCGCCCCGAGAAATCTTAAATTTTTTTGATTTAGTTTATTAAACGTTTGGGAATCGGTAGTCGAAACGATTGGTAAAAAATCTTTACATTCAAAATGATATCGTTGGGTAGTTTGTTGACTCATTTTAATCGGCATTGTCGAAATCGGAATTTGATTCAAAAGATAATTCAATTGATATAATTGTTCACCAGAACGGATGGTCATTAAAAATCCCAGACCATTTGGCTTCTCAAGATCTTCAAGATTAAATTGATCAATCTTTTGGAGTGATAAATCAGGTTTGATTATTTTTGAAATATCTCCAGTTGAAATATCACATCCTTTTGGCTGAATCAGTTTTATGTGCTTCAAATTTTGTGCCATTTTTGTACAAATGTAAATTGAGTATCCGGGATATTTCGAAAAAGATTCAAGATATCTTCGAAGCGGAATTGCGGGACAGCCGAGAAAAGAACTGGTCAGGCGAAAGAATTCTCTGGTTAGAGAGTCATCTTTCTCGGGACCAAGATGCATGTAAGCATGAAAGGACAAATGGAAAGGGCAAAATTCCTTCTCACAAAATTCTTCGAATGTAAAGAGTGAGATCATTTTTGCCTCCAATTTATATTCGGCATTAAAATTCATTTGCATAGCCTGGAAGACATTTTCGGAATAATCATATCCGTGAATTCTATTTCTCTGTGGAAAAATAGAATTATCGTATAATCTTTGACGGTCGTACATTATTGAATTATTAATTCTTATTGAGATCAGGTAAAAATCAATTTTACTTTCTTGATTTCCTCAAGTCTGAGACTTTACTCACTTCATCGGATCGTTTACTCACTTCATCGGATCGTTTACTCACTTCAACAAGACGTTTTGGCTCTTCAACTCGTTTACTCGCCTCATCAGGTCGTTTCACTTCCCGAAGTGTAGGCGCTGCAGACAATTTGGCTGAAATTGGAGGCTTTACTTCAACTAGACGTTTTGCAAGTCCGTCTGAACGCCGAGGTTCCTCAGACTTTTTGATTTCTTCAGGTCTTTTTACTTCTTCAGTGTCAGAATGACCTCGATCGGACTCCTCGCTATCAGAATGATGTCGTCGTCTCGAATGACCTCGATTTGAGTCTTCACTTTCAGAATCGCTATGACTATGACGCGAAGATTCGCTATGACTATGACGCGAAGATTCGTGACTATGGCGTGAAGATTCGCTATTAGAACGAGATCGTCGAGAATCTCGTGAACGTCGAGATCCTCCTGATTGAGGGCTGTGACTGTGAGAATAGTCATCTTCCGAATCACTCAAATCAGAAGGACCAGAAAAATCTTCCTCTGAATCGACTCCGAGATCAAACATATCAACTTCATCATATTTTCCATCAGCGGCCTCAACCGTGTAAAAAGTTTTCTTTGACATGATCTCAACCTGGTCTTGCTGAGTCCAATTAATTGGATAAGCGAAATTTCGTCGGGAATCACCCAAATCACTCGGCATCAGCTGGCAATATTCCTTTCGGGTGTGATTTACGAGATAGTACCAAAACATTTTCGAAAAATAAATTTTTTCCTCGCAACAAAAACAAACGCAGAGTGTCAAGGGAAAGTCTTTTCACTAAATCAATCTCTCCTTAAATGTCTGCTTACGCTTCATTTGCAAAGTCTACCCGAGTCGGAAAGATCGACCCTGGTCGAGGTCAATCTCTCGCCTCGGTAGATGTACTCTATCCCAATCAGGCTGCGGTCTGTCCGACCATGGTTCCTTCTCGCCCGGAAGGAGTTGCTGAGTCGGTTTACCCCGACTATATGAATTTGTGTCATCCTGGTCATATGAATTGGTACGATCTTGAAACTGATCTTCAGCGTCATCCTGACATTGAAACTCCTCTCCGAGGAGAGCGGGTTTCGATGTTAAATGGAGAATACATTGCCGGAACTGTACAAACTGAAGGACAAAATAAGATTATCAAACATAAGCCAGTTGCTGGTCAATTTCAAAACTTCAAGAATGCATTCGTCTCTGGTAATCGCCAAAACGATGCCCATTATTTCTAATTAATCTAAGGAATATTTGATTACAACTCTCAAGTTTTTGAATCTTTATCAAGATTCAAAAGACGTTTAAAGTTTTTTCAACGAAGTAAAACTAATGGTTGTCTATCAACTTCGACCGCGAGATTTTATTTTTAAACAGCTCAACCCTTATGATCCAAATGCACCTGCAGATATGATGATTGGAATTCCTGGATATGTGTTTGTGATGTTTTATGCCAATGATTGTAAAATTTGTGTACATTCAGCTCCAAATTTTATTGCTGTAGCCGAGGCGCTTCCCCAAATCAAATTTGCTCGTTCAAACGTGGCAGCAAATGGTAAAGAAATTGCAAGAAATAGTCTTCGATCAAAGACACCAATCACAAAGACTCCGATTATTGCCCTGTATAAGGATGGTGTTTATCAAATCGCTTATAATGGCCCTTTGACGAAAGAGGATATGTTCAATAATTTCCTTCGAATGTATCATTATATTTCAGCCAAGAAAACTCCAGATGAAGGTAAAACTTGTTCATTGAAGAATGGAATGAATGCTTATTGTGCCGCTGGTTATGATGAGGAAGATGACGGTTGTTTTGTTTCATTTGATGAAGTATTTAACAATACACCTGTGACAAAGAAGAGTACTGTTGTAACGGTCGGAGAGGCATTTGGAATGAATTAATTTAATTCGTAAAGTAAATAACACACGCTTCCACAGAGAAAGCAACTATTTCCGAAACCAGAGATTTTATTTCCCTGAAGATAATCATTAATAATTAGAGCTCCACATCCGACGATAAAGAAAAGACTTCCTCCAAGTGTATAAGGATTCATCTCTTGATAAAGAGATGAAAGGTTTAACTCATTCAAAGGACGTTTAACCAGTTCGAAGGACGTTTAACCAGTTCGAAGGACGTTTAACCAGTTCGAAGGACGTTTAACTAATTCGACAAAAATGATCTTTTTCCTTTGAATATTTATTTAATTTGCAAATGAGCGATCAATATGAGTCGCTCCGACAACTGGGCGATGTTTTGTTTTTTGTCTACACGCAAGAAGAAATGGACGGAAAAAGAATTATTGGAGCTCAACGGGGATTGATGATGATTTTTGCGGTTCCTTCTGAATTTAAATGTCCCGAAGGACCGGTTAAATGTCCCGAAGGAACAACTAAAGGTAATTTTTTGTCTCTCGCTCCGTCATATTTTGACTCAATTGCATTCGATCCATCTGATTTGAGAAAGCCATGGGTTGGGAAACAATATTCAGTTGATAAAACAATTGAATTGTTGAAACTGCAATTTGGACAAGCTTCATCACATCTTTTCGTTTGGTCACGAAACAAATGGAATCATCGTCTTTTATTCTATGATCAAGAAAAGTGTAAAAAGATTCCAGGTACTTTGATTGATGTGGGTAATTCGAAAGCTAAACTTTATCAACAAGTCCAACTCCAAAAATTAAATGTATTGTATAAGGATATCTGAGGCTCTTTTCGAAGAGATTCATTTTCAAGCAAAGTTTCGGAAGAGATCCAAAAAGAAAAATTTATTTTTCTCCAATGTAAAATGAGCACCTCTGGACGTCGCAAAGAAGCTGGATCTCTTCTCTCAAATCATCAAGACTACGTGTCTGCACAGGATTTTGGCAATCCTCAACATCTTTTCATGGTGAATATTCAACCGAACTCAATGTTTGCAGTTGGAAATCATGTCAAGTCTACTCAGTCAAATAAGCCCCACGGAGGAATTCGTGGAGGTTCTCAACCTGTAGAAGCCCTTGGGGAATATTGTAGTGCCGATGCTGCCTATTCGGCAGCTCAATGTTAATTTTGCTTTGACTGAAGGAAAACTTTAAAATTGATATTTTGAATCTTTGAAAGATTCAAAAAGAATAATCACTACAATTATCTTAATCCATCAACAAAGATCGAAAATGTCTTACCCTCAACGAAGAGGTCGATACAATTTTCGCTCCAAAACAAGAGGTGCTCGGGAAAGTTTTCGTGTATCTGAATATCAACCAAATAAAGAAAAACAAAGCTGGGCCGATATGACAGAAGAAGAGGAAACTAAAAATTACCAAGAACAAAGAGATCGTAGACAAGATGAGAAAAAGAAATTGACGAGTGAATTTTATCTCGGACCTCGAGACCAATCCTTTGTCAACTTTATTCGAGAAATACTTCTTAAAGTACTTCGAATTCCAGATGAAAAAGTTGAAGGTCTTATTACTAAACAATTTGATTTCTTCGTTCAAGCTTTTACACATCCAAGTGTTTCTGCTTCTTCAAACTATGAGATACTTGAACTTCTTGGTGATTCTTTGTTGACTTTTTGTATCTTTGAGTATTTGGTGAAAAGATTTCCACATCTTGAAGATCCATCAGGTAAAAATGTTCCAACTTTATCTCGCTTGAAGACTAACTTTGTATCAAAGAAAATTTATGGCGAGTGTGCAAAAACTTTAGGTTTTCTCCCTTATATTTCAAGTGATTTGTTGACCCGAAAAGAAAATGAAATTTCTTTGCTTGAAGATGTTTTTGAAGCATTTGCGAGAGCTGTCTTTAAGGGGCTCAGTAATCTTGAAAATCTTCGTAGTGATATGATGATTTCAACCGGACCCATTTTACGATTACTTCAGTATGTCTTTGATGGTAAAGATATTTCTCTTGAATATGAACATCTTTATGATTCAAGATCAATTTTGAAAGAACTACTTGAACGTATGAAGAAAGGTGTTCCAGAGATTAATACCACTCGAAAATATGATCGTTCTTCTGGAAGACTTATTTTTACCTCTGAAATAAAAATACCAAATGGAAATATTTCTGTCTGGGGTCGAGGTGACGGGATGACTAAAATGGATTCGGTTCAGAACGCCTGTAGCAACGCTATCTTCAATCTGTCCCAAACAGAAGAAGGCAAACAAGCTTATGATAGTTTGAGAAAGAAATAATTGATCCTTCGGGATGAATTAAAAGACATCGATTGATCTCCAAAGAAGATTTTAAATGTCACGCAGTGCCGATCTCCAGAGCAAAGCATCCGAATACATTCGAATTGCAACCGAAATTAAAGAATTGAATGCAAAGCTGCTCGAATTGAGAAAAAAGAGAAAAGAACTTGACAGTGAAATTCTCAAAGATCTTCAAGATGCTTCAGTCCCCGGATTCAAAATGAATGGAATTGTGTTTATTAGTGATGAAAAGGTAAAAAGTACCCGTAAAAAGAAGAGTGAAATTGAAAGAGATCTCATTGAAGTTCTTGATAAACACGAAGTTAAAGTGGATAAAAAGACCCTTATTGAAGACCTTGAAAAAGCAAGAAAGGGAGAGAAAACGAGTGTATCGGCGTTAAAGATTCGATCAGAATTTCTCTGAGCACTTGATTCGATTTTTCCCTTCGAAAAACTTCTTCTCTGTTTGGAAGCGTAGGATTCCTTGAGAATGTAAGAGATTTTGTTATTACCGATAATGTATGAGCAACCGGCGCGACAGGAGCAACCGGCGCGACAGGAGCAACCGGCGCGACAGGAGCAACCGGCGCGACAGGAGCAACCGGTGCGACAGGAACTAATCCATTTTAATTTGTTGTTTATTTTGTCTCCCTTCGGGGAGACAAAATTTTTTCATTTCGAAATTCAACTATTTTTATCTTCAAATTGTTTCCGTAATTGATCACGTTGAGTATCAACCTCCATTTTGGCGAAGAACAAAGTATTACTTTTTGGTTTGATCTTTCGTTTTCTATTCAAGGCGAAGATTGAACAGAATAATTTATTATATGAGAGAAGCTGTAAAATTTCTTCTTTTCCTTCATCACCATCGTAAACAAAATAAAAATATTGGGCAAAAATTTGTACTCTTGTGTACCAACAATTGAGATGACATTCTCCTTTTGACTCACAAAAACAAAATTCTTCGCATCCGCAATGAATCGGACAATAACAAGCTTCATATGCATCTGTAGGAAGAAGACCAAAGGTTAAATTGTCTTTTAATTCCTGGTGATAAGATGTTAAACTTGCCCAAACAAAAAGAGTAAATGGTAATTCGATTTGCTCGGGAGGAGAAATTTCATACCAATGGCGAGGAAAACGAAAGTTATTCAAGTCAAGACATGTTAAACTTCGAGGTAAAAATGTATATTCTTTTGTTCTCTCAAGAAGAACACATTGATGTTCAAGTGCCACACAGACTTGAAATGGAACATCAAATTTGTTTCCTTTTTCTTTCACTTCTCCATCAATTCCTAAACATATGATATCTCCTTCAGATGGCCGAAGCTGAGTATGAAGGTATTGAAGATGCTCTGGTGGTAACTCGGTGTGCTGAAAGGCACCTTTAACTAAAATGATTTTAGATTGCGGAGCTAACTTTTCAAATTGATGATTATTTGCGTCTCGCTTCGGAACAATCATATTCAATTTACCTTGATTCAATTCCTCAATCATTTCTCTCAATAACAATCGAACTGATTCATTATCAGCAATTTCAAGTATATTGAAAATATTTCTTCCAATACTTCTCAAGAGAGCCGAATTGGTAAAGGTGGTCATTTTCTATCTTGAATGATCGTTTAACTTTACATCTTGAATGATCGTTTAACTTTGTTCCGAAGAACGAAGTTGAATATTTTGAAATACATAAATTGGCACTGGACGTTTGAGAGTTCCGTTGCTGAGTTTTGTCTGCAGATTCACTTTTTGAACAAAGTTCAAAAAAGTCGAAAACGCTTGTTGAATGTCTTGCTCTAAATTCGGAGCAACTCCAGTATTTCCAAGATGAATCATGATATATCCACCGGGAGCAAGATGTCTTGAAATTCGTTTGAAAGTGGTTGAAATAAACGAGAGCCAATCCGAATAATTCGAATATGTATCAGTCGATTGTTTACCTGATTTTGTTTCGTAACTTTCAAAGATAAAAAAAGGAGGTGAAGTGAAAACCAAATCATACTGGCCATTTTTAGGGATTGAAGATTCATCTTCAATTGAAGAAGCAATAAACTCGAGCCTGTTCTGGAAGTCAAGCTCTTTTTTCAACAATTGATATCCTCTACAAAGATATGGATTACAATCTACACCTGTGTAATTCTCAACTTGAGAACTTGCGCAAGCTGCAATTGCACGACATCCCCACCCCGAAAAAGGGTCGAAAATCCGAATCTTTGTTCCAATTCTCTTTGCAACAAGGTTATAAATTTTGACTGCCACAAAGATGTTAAACAATGTTGCTTCTCTCGTGTGTGAATAAATATATTCACGTTGATTTGAAATTGAGAGATTCTTAAAGTAATTTTGATTTCGAATTCTTTGCCAAAATGAATATGGAGATTCGAAATACTTTCCTCTCGATGAATCCCACGCTTGTGTATGAATACGAGCGGCTTCATTGTAGAAGTCAGTCAAAAAAGCTCCTTCGAGATAAGTTCTTTCATCACTAATAATAGCAGTGGGAAAAATAGATTTCTCATCGGTGATAAAAGAAACTAAATCGTGATTATCTAAATCTCCCCCTTTTGAAATCTTAGTTAAGATTTCAATCGGTTTTTCCTTTGTAAACCGACGTCGATAAGGAAACATCGATATTTTGACGGTCGTTGAAAATAATTTTCATTTTTATTTGTTCATTCTACATCTTAATAGTTAAACGTCCTCCGGGACCGGTTAAAAACCGTATGGATTATCTTTCATGTTAACTCCAGCCGGATTTGTTTGGCCATTCGATCCGAACCATCCGGATAACCAACCTTGTCCTTGCCGTTGTGGTGAAATTTCTCGGGATTGAAATGGTACAAGATTTTGAGTAGATGAAGGACCTTGAACCGATCCCAAAGGACCTTGAACCGATCCCAAAGGACCTTGAACCTCTTCCTTTGGTTCTCTTCTAAAAAATCCAAACCATCCAGGATCTCGAGGTGGTGGTTGAGGTAATCGATTGGGAAATTGAGGTGGTGGTTGAGGTAATCGATTGGGAAATTGAGGTGGTTGAGGTTGTTGTACTACTGGAATCTGGGTTGGGGGTACAAGTGCGGGAGGTTGTCCAACTTCGACAACGGGAGCAACTTTTTGCTCACTTCCCTTATCTTGAAGAGCCATTTGTTTAACTTGATCTTCAAGTTGAGCCACCTTTGCATTCGCGTCGGCTAAAGTCTCTCGAAGTATTTTAATTTGGTCAACATTCTCTCCCTTTACTTCAGCATTTTTGGTTGCCTTTCGAAGGTCATTTATTTGTTTGCTCAAATCATCGAGAGATAATTTAAATTCTGGCCATGTTTTGATATCTCTCAACTTTGCGAGACTATCTTTAACTTCTTTAACTTCACCAACTCCTTCAAGTCGCGCAATTTTTCCGGTTGCTTTTGACAAATAAACCATCATATCTGCAACATACTTTTTCATCTCTCCAAGTTCTTTTTCATCTCCATATGCCACGGTTTGTAACTGTTGTCCAAACCTTTTATTTTCTGCTTCAAGTTTGTCTACATTAAACTTTTGTTCAACAAGTTGATTCGAAAGCAAATCAATTCTTTGCTGGAGTTGATCGAGTTTCTGAGCGCATTCTTGTGAAGAAACGTTACATTGTTGAATTTCTTTGACTTGAGCTTGAATTTTTGCCACATGTTGTTCCTGTTCAATGTTAAGCATTTGAATCGTTTGATCTTGATCGGTGATAATTCTTTTTTGATCTTCAATCGTTTTCACGTGTCTTGCAACCTCTTGAATTAAATTCTGTGTCTTTTGGTCAAGTTCCGTAACTCGATTCATCATGCCCCTCGATTCCTTTTCAAACAAAGTTGGAGTACTACTTTGATCTCCCATTTGAGCTTGAAGCGCTGCAATAATTGTTTCTTGAGTCTTTACAGATTCGATCTTTGAACTCAGTTCGGTTTGCAAGTCCATAATTTTACTAAGTGCAGAAGAAATATCTTCCAGAGAAGAGTCAGATCCAAGTATTTGATCAAGTTTTTTCAGTTCAGTTTGATACAATTCAATTTTCTTTTGGGCGTCTTCAAGATCTTTGATAGCTTGAACTTTCTCAGCATAGAGTTGCTTTTTGGCTTCATCAAGAGAGTTTTCCTTATCTGGTAGAATTGACGTTGCGGCAACACCATCTTCATTGATCGGATCGGTGGGAGAAGCACTCAAAGCGACCGGAGCGACTGGAAGTGGAGCGGCACTCAAAGCGACCGGAGAGATACTCGAAGCGACCGGAGAAGCATTCATTACAAGAGGAAATGTTTTTCTCGACGCCGAGGCGATACTCAATTTTGATGAAACGTCAGCGGGTAATTGCACCTTTAGATCATCTGGGCAAACTCCGCCACATTCTTGGAGTCGAGATGCCAATGATGTCATCGATCTTTTCAGAGGCGAAGATTGTCTCTTCTTGTATTCTTTTGCAATATCACGGAGATGTCTGACCAGCATGTCAATTTCAGCCTGTGATTTTCCGATCTCATCAAGATGTTTCTGTCTGACATAATATTGTTTGGTAAGATACTTCATGATGTGATTTCGAAGAGCATTCGGATCGTCATAAAGAGTATATCCAGGAATTTTCAAAATTCTGGCAACTTCCCTCAATCGAGTGATTCCAAGGTTTTTGATGAAAATTAGGGTCATCTTTTTGAGGAGCAAAGAGAATTTAATTTTTTGAATTTTTTCATCTCGAAAGATGGAAAAACAAATGTTATTTATACGTCTTGTTGATTGAAGTTCGAATTGATTAAACTTCTACCCCTTCAATTTCTTCAGGTTCCAACATTTCTACTGCAACTCCCTCTGAAACCGGAAGTGCTACAGGCAAAGTCACAGCAGGATTTTGCGAGGGAGTCGAACTCCCTTCAGCGTTTGTTGATGGAATTACTGGAGGTTGGGTGACCTTTTTCTCTTCTCTTGGTTCAATCAAAGCTTTTGCTTGTTCATCAGAGAGATAAAGATCCTGTCGAACTTGGTAACCGAGAAAAGCCGCTTCTCGCAATTTTTCTTCGGTGAGAGAAGAAATTCTGAGTCCATTTGGAGTATTTTCGACATAACCGGTTACCGATGCCGTCTTCTTGTCCCAGACAAATCCGCTATGAACAAAGCGAGGAATACCATTAATGTTTTGAATTCTCACCATTTCATTTTCTCCAATTGCCGGCTTTGAATGAGCTGGCACCGACAAAACAACTTCTTTCTGAGTCACGGTAAGAAGAATTCGTTTTAGTTCTTCTGGGGGTGTAGAAATAAGCTCTTGCATCTTTGCAACGAAACGATTCACTGCTGGAGTGATGAGTTTATTAATTTGCTCAGCCAACGTCATTGTTCTTTTTTTCTTTTATTTTTACTTTTGATTGAAGATGTTCAAACAAAGAATCAATTTTCTTCAAGGAAAATAATATCCTCGAAAGGATTAAATTCTACAATAATTTTATCAATTGATAAAAGTTAGATAGGAAGTTTGCCTAATTCGTATATTGGGGCAGTATCAGCTATCGATGTATCTCTTTTCCGGAGCGTGAGATATCGATGCTTGCAAAAACGGAAACCCACCAGTTTATTGTTCAAATTCGACACGATAAAGCTCTTTCCCGATGAATTACATGTCTCAGATAATCGATCGAAATTTGAATAACCCGCTGTTTCATTGTACTCCATTTTAGTCTCCATAATTAAGCTTTACAAAAAGAACTTTCTAAGAAGTAAAAATCATTTTTACTTCTCAAAAGAAGTAAAAAATTAATTCTCATTTACATTTCTTCTTTGAACGATGTGTACCATTTGTGCTGATGAAATGGAGTATATATTAGAAGGTAAAAAAGTCAATCTATCTCCCACTGAAGGTACCATTGTAAATCTCATAATCAGCATCAAAAGTCTCGGATCATATAAATCTTGACGCAAAAAATCACACCAAATTCCCCGTTGACGGAATGCAGTTGAAATTAAGTGAACAAAATCTTGGATAGAATACATCTTTTGCACACTCATATCAGCACCAAGTCTATTTTGGCAATATTCCTGATAATGTTGATGAAGCAAGTGAATATTTGGTCCATCAAACATCATAAAATCTGGAATAAAATTTGCAAGAAATTCGGCAGATTCAACAGTCTCAATTTCAATTTTTTGAATCTTTAATGGCTTCTGATATTGAATTAATTTTTTTAATGTTGATCCATGTAAAAGTACAAACCTGTATTTTTTGACTTTTAGTGCTAGATTTAAGAAATATTGTTTGTCAAAATCTAATACAGATCGATAATCGAGAAATCTTTCGCAATTAATCTGCAGTCCTAGATTATCAAAATGACGTGTTCTTGCATAAAAGGAATGTAGTCCTCGATAAACGAGCGTACCATTATGAGGCTTTTGTACAATTGAACAAAGTTTTCGAATCTCGGCGTCTGTACTTTGTGAGATAAATATTGAGATATCTACTTTGTTACCAAATAATGCACTGTGAACAGCACCGGTATATAAAGGTGGTACAAATGGAAGATCGAAATAAACTATCGCAACAATAACCTCCTTTCTACGCTTATAGAATTGAGCTTTCGAATGGTTGTCTTTTACATCTTCAAAAATAAGCTCTTCGATCTTCGGTGATAAACGATCCTTCTTAAGTGTTGCGAAAATTTCATAAATCTGCGAAATATTCTTGAGAAGATTTTCTTTGTAATATGTTCTCGGTCTATGTAAAAATCCCTGTTCAATATCTGTGAGATTGAACATTGTTGAATGTTTTGAACTTTTTGAGTTTTAATTGATTGGACTGATAAATTACTAACAAAAATTCATTTTTTCCACAAACAAACGTTTTATTTTTTATCTTCGAAAAGATAAAAATTATAAACTTTTAAAATGTCATCATCAATTGCAAGGATTGACAACCAAGTGAATGTTCGTGTACAAAATTGTACCAAAGATTATTATCTGGTAAAAAACTAGATGCAACCAGATGAACAAGTTTATATGTCGAATACATATCATCAAGGTCTTGCTTCGAACACTTTTGTACTTGTAGGCATTTTCCTTCATGACACTTTCTCTTTCGATTTGGACATTGATTTGGTTGGAAGTATCCTTCGCAGTGATCTCGAAGAAGATGCACATTTGGTTCATCTGAAAGAACTAACTCTGGAATAAGTTGAGATAACTTATCTAAAGACCTTGGAAAGACTACACACAATCTTTTAATTTTGTGCTGAGACTTAACAAGAGCAAGCAATTTTGTATCATTGATGCTGACAAAAGTATATAAATCGACTTCGGAGATACTATTGATTGGCAACGAAAAAGTGTCCATATCTCTAAAGTCGAAAAAATGTTTACATTCAATTTGTAAATCTGGAAGAAGGAATTTTTCATCTCCAACACAAAAAGTGTGCAAGCCGTTGTAGACAAGTCTTCCATGTTGAGGTCGCTTTGAAATAGCGATAAGTTTTCGAAGATGATTATCCGAAATGTATTGATTGATAAAAATAGTGATATCAACCTTATTGATAAATACAGCTACACGGAGAGCAGCAAAAAACTTTTGTGGGACATGATCAAGAACATCTTTCGTGACAATCCCAATGTTGACTTGTTTTGGCTCTTTGAAGAAATTCCATCTTTGAATGTCAATATTTTGTTTTGAAACCGTCCCTTCGGGACTTGAAAAGAGATTCTTCTCGATTCGTGGTGAGAATCGATCCTTGCTTAGTGAACTGAATATTTCAAAGATCTCTGAAATATTTTTCAAGAGAGATTCTCTATACCAATATGGTTGAATGATCACACCTTTTTCAAGATCTGACAAAACCATTGTATATTATATCTTTTGTTTATAAACAGAAATATACAATGAAAAATCATTTTTCAAATAAACTGAACAATGAATTCATTTCTCGATCAAGAAATGAATCAGCTTGAAGCGATTGAATTTATTAATCTTTGTTCGAGATCGTTCTATCAAAGAGAAACTCCTTTCATTTTGAAGAAAGCTTCGTATGAAAAAGAATTTGTTGATCATCTTTCATCTGAAGTTATTCTCGAAGAGAGTCGTTATCATGATGTCAAATACAAATCTCTCTCAATTGAAGTAAAGAAAGGTCAAGGAGCTTTTTGGATACCGGAAGTTAGAATGGCTGAAATGATCACTACGATGAACGACGTCAAAAATCATTGGACGTTATTCATTCGATTTTCAAAACCGAAGAAAATGATCACTCATTTGGGTCTGATTCCAACCTTTGATTTAATTGAAGATATGAATATTACCCAAGAATGGGCTGAATTAATTATTGCGCGGGATCAAAAGATGAAACAACGTCAACGAACCATTCATTGTCAACAAAGTTATTCATGGACTGCGTTAGTTCAATTGCCTCAACTTCTCACTCTTAAACTTGAGCAATAAAAATGATCTCTCATTTAATCGAAGAGATAGAAATATATTCGTTATGAACGACGATGATGAATTAATTTCGAAATGGAATCTTTTTGTCCCTCAAATTGATGAAAGAAAATTTGATCCCTATATGCCACTTGTAATAAATATTTTTTATGATTATGAAGGTTTTGTACCATCTTCTCCGTTTAATACTTTTATTAGCAATGTCAAACCAAAAGTATGTAGCATATATATTCGATTACCGACTGCTCCGTCTCGAAAACTTATTCAACTTGAACGGGAGATTGCAAAAAAATTGCAACTTATCGCAAACCATCACAAATTTACAATCAATTTGAATACACCTCGAAAAATCTATCATCGATTACAGGTCTTGGATCAAGTTCCAATAAATCATTTTACTCAAGCCGAGGGAAATTTCCAGGTACATTGTGTTATTAATCGAATCCCACTTGATCAATGTAAAGTTAATTTTTATCATATTAATGGATATTGCCAATTATTTAACTTTTTTAATTCATCTACAAAGTATAATGTTAAAACCGTTATATATACACTCATACAATGGAATTATTCTTGTCTAAAGTGTAAACGATATGAAAGAAGATATAAAACTTTACGTCATCTATTCTACTTTTTAATTCATAGAAAAAATCCAGCGCCAAATTTGTTGATACCAATTCGGAATTACGGCGTGTATGAGCTTTCCCAGACTTTCTTAATTCTTATTTTTTATGGTTTGAAACCAGCTTCGCCGTGGTACAATTTTTTGTTAACTGATCTATATGATCCAAGATTGCTCGGTTTAATTTGGTCTTTTTCACAACCAGAATTGGTTTGAGCGAAATAATTCCACTTTTTGATTCTTCTCGAAGAATGAAATTGATTTATCTTTTTCTCTTTTTTCCTTCCACAAAAAGTCAAATGGTCCTTTTGAATGGTCAACCATTTCAGCTTCGAGCAGATGATACCAAGGAAATGATTCTTGCTCGAATTGCCCTTCGACTCAAGACTCATCCAAAACTACTCTTATTTCCATCTGGGCTGGAACTTGACGAGAAAACCGATATTAATGCAGTCGACTTTTATCAATCAATTCTTCAAGGAGTTGAAACATCAAAGTTCGCATTTTATGATACACTTCCAAGTTCATTACGGGTTCAGCTTGGTTATTCAAGAGAAGAAATTTTTCGTGAATGGCTCCGACTGATTTCACTCAAAGGAGGATTTGAAAGAGATTTTGAAGATGTAATTAATATTGTATACGCTGACTTGCTAGGAAATTATTCGATTGAAGAATTTCTCCGTGAAGGAAAACCAATTAAGAATGAAATTACTTCTTTTCTTCAAGAACAGTCAATATTAGAAGCAAAGTTTGATGATTTCAATCAAATGAAATCAGTCATCACCACTCGATTCGCAATCACTAAAATTACTGTTGAAGTTCCATTTTCGACAGACTATGATCTGATGGAACTTTTTGATCTCTGTAAAGTATCCAATTTTATCCCCTACTTGAATATTCAAAATTTCCATAAGGCTCATCAAAGTCTAAAAAATATTCCGGAAGAATGGACTGGGAGTTTACCTGATATGTTAAGATTTTTCATACGTCACACAGAAAGTGGAAATGATTACGATAAACATTATTCAGAAGGTATTATTAACATTGAGGATGGAGTTTACAAAATCTCTTTAGAGACTCCAATTGAAGCTCAATCAAATAGCCAATTCTTGATCAAGCGAATTTTTGAATGTTTCAATTTAACTCCTCCCGACTTTAAACAAATCAAAGAGAAAAGTCTCAACTCTGTATTCTATGTTCCATCACAAAGATTTTCTTCAGTCTTGTTCCGTGATTTGATTATGAACAATCCTCTTTTGTCGAGTATGTGTTATTCAGATGAATCGGCAAGACTTGGAAGATTCCGTACTGGACTGAGTTTTTTCTACCATCCTTTAAATTTACCTCAGAAAATTACCGTCAGTATGATTGAGGGTATTTCAGATGCGAAAGATTTCCAAAAAGATCAGCTCAATTTTCCAGTCAATTCGATTTATGTTAAGGTAAGAGTTAATCATGCGCCAAATCAAAAAATCGCAGAAGATCTGATGAGATTTATTGGTAAAATGTTTACTATCTACAATCAAGAAGAGCCAGGGATGGTTGCATTTTATCAGAAATATCTTCCAGAATCATTCGAATTCAAAAAGGAACTTGATACTGTTAAAGTTGGTGGAAATCGTCTACAAGATTTATTACCTTCAATTTTCCAATCTGGATATCCTCGTAGCTGTCAACATCCACCTATTCTACTTAAAGATTTACCACCTGAGCCATATCAAGGCAGCTATATTGTCGGACATCCAACGTATAGAGAAGCAATCTTATTTCCAAAGTCAAAAGAAGAAGGGCCTCAAAATTGGTTCGTTTGTGAAGAAGGCTATCCAGGGTTGAAAAAGAGTAATCTTGCCAACTCGAATGATTTTCCTTATTTACCTTGTTGTTACAAAACTTCTCAGATTGGAAAAAAGAATATGATTGCATACTATCAAAATATCACTCGTGAAGATGAGAAAGTATTTACACACATTTTGAAGACACCGAAAATTTTACTTGAAAATGAGCTTGGATATCTACCGAATGAAATTGCAAATTTCTTCAAGCTGACTATTCCAGTTGAGATATCGTTTTTCCGTAAAGGAGTAACACGTTCTCATCATGTCTTTTTCCATGCTGTGGCAAAGGCGACACAAAAGAATTTTTCTCGATCAATGTTAACTGATCAAATTTTATTGTTTGATCGTCAGTCAAATTTTCGACAGACTATTCCAGAATTACAACAAGAGATTGATTCGAAAACTTATCTTGATCCAAGAAAATATCTCCGTTCGGCCGAAGAATTGTTCGATTGTTCGATTTTTATCTTTACTCGTGAAGGAAACGAAGCTAAGCTTGTTCTACCTTATTACGAACACTTCTATACATCATTTCCAAAAACCAAACCTGCTGTGGTAATTCTTGAACATTCAGGCACTGAATCTGATGTGGCCGAATATCCCCAATGCGAATTGATTGTTGCTGGAGATAAATCTTCCCAGATGGCTTTATTTTCAAAGGAAATTACAGCAATTCTCGAAAATGCCCAACGAAAGATTGTCTCTTTCCATTTGATTGATAATCCCTACAAATTGCCTTCAAGTGAAGATCAACTTCCATCTGGAATTATTGGCCAGTTCATTGATGATTTTGGAAAGATGAGAGGAGTGCAGATTCAATATAAGAATAAAAAAATTAACATGCTCTGCGGGCCAATGCCTATTCTCCATGTTCCCAGATTAACTTCATATTCAAATAATGAAATTGAATTGATCCGAGAATATATCTCGGAAAAAGGATGGAAAATTCTTCGCGAAGAAAATGGCTATATTTACATCGAAACAAAGGAAGGTTATATTTATTACTTTCCAATTAAGATTGATCAACGAAGTAATTATATGTCAACTATTCAAGCAAAGAGAACAGCAAGACTTCTCTCTGAACACGCTTTATACACTTTTAGCAAGTTTTGTTTTGAACAGAAGTTGTCATATGATGAAAAAGCTCTTGATCGATTTTTCGCCGAGAAGATTATCATCCCTGAGAAACTTCCTTTTACTTACCCTCCACTCCAGAGAAAGTTTGAGAAATCTTCTTGGCTAAAAGATGGAAAACTTATCTTGAATTCTGAAAACTTAATTCCTGGTATTCGCTACCATCTCTATTTGTGCATGCTTCGAAATATGTCGAATGTGATTAATTACAGACACCAAGTCTTCTTTAAGAATTTTTTCCTTGAAAAATCGGACTTTTTGAAAACAAACGTTGATGTTAATGCGGTTCTTTTTTCAGATGGTTCCGAGCTACTTGACTGGTCCGATTCGGAGTCATCAAAAATTAAGATGTCTAACTTTCCAAAATATCTCGGAGGTGTGTATCTTCTTGAAACAAATGTGGGTAAATTTCTCTGTCAGCCAGCATACTCTTATGAAAATGCGATTGCAATTTATCGACAATGGAAGGACGACCAAGCGCCAATTGTGATTATGGTATTTATCAATCCTGATAAACTTGAACTGCTTTCTGAAGGTAAGCCGAACATCCTTGTCTGGAAACAAGATAATGTGTTGTATTATAATGCAATTCTTGGATAATAAGAATAATAAATTCTCCGAGGAGAATTTATTGAGTTTCTTTCTACGTCCTCGAGGGACTCGTTAAACGTCCTCAAGGGACTCGTTAAACGTCCTCAAGGGACTCGTTAAAGAACTTGACTTGGAGACTGAATCGGTGAATTTTGACATCATGATCAAGACCAGGTCGAACAGCTCGACCGATAGCTTGTCTTTCAAACGCTGGTGGCATGTAATTCCAAATGATAATATCTGTCGTACACTGGAGATTCATTCCAGCACTATTTTTCTGATCTTTCATGATCAGACAATCGACTTTACCAGATTTAAATTGTGAGAGTAACTTTTCACGAGTTGCATTTGATCCAGTGAAGAGAAGAGATTTCTTTCCAATCTCTACAATCGTCTTGGTCAAAGTTTCAAACGATCCATTGGAGGAAGCAAAAATTAAAATTTTCTGTCCTTGCTTTAAGATTTCTCGAACCTGATCCAACTTGGTTTTCGGTTGGTGAATATTGGTCGATAGATTTGCATCCTCTGATACACCTTCTTGACATGGGCAATATTTTTCTTTATCTTCTTTTGCTTCAAAAAATGGGATGGGAACGAATTTCTTCTTGCACATCTTACAGTCTTCTTTGTGCATTCCTTTTGCACATTTCAAGCAAACATTGGCATAGCAACAAAGAGCCAATTGAGGTTCAATCATAATCCCACCACAAGTCGGGCATGGTTTTTCCATTGCTTTCTGGATAAGTTCGGAGAGAAGATTTCTCTTTCGGATTACAATTTGATTTCGTTTGACCCATTCTTCGTAGGTCTTTTTGGCAAGGCTCTTACCAGCATACTTTGCCATCTTCTCTTCAGTTTCAAGAAGTTGTTGACCGATTTTTTCGACCAATACCGAATACAAGTTTTCAAGTTCGGTATCTCGAATAATTTTTTGTGGTACATTCCAAACATCCCCACTTTCAATCATAGAAATGATCTCTTTGTCCAAGAAAGGATAAAGAGCTTGAGTAAGATGATATCCTTCATTTTCATAGTTAAAAACGTATGCACAATCTGGCAATGGATTCAAATCTCGAAGATCTTCGGGAGAGAGAATCGTAATTGCATTTAGCAAATCTTCTTGTGAATAAGTATCGCTCAAAATTTCATTGAACAATCGCTTCATAAAATGAAGATTTCTCGAACGAAGGACCTTCTCAAGCACAGTTGAAAAAGTTGCTGAAATGAGCCAGTAAAATCCAGCCACCATTCTTTCCATGTTTGGAATATAGGTGCTATCCATTTCATCGAAGTACATTGCTTTGAAAGCATGAGTGTGAAACTTTGCAGCAAAATCGTTATACATCGTATCAACGCAGACAACCACTTCATATCGAAACACTTCATCTGTTTGAAAATCAGCATGATTGCGAATCGCTTTGTAAGAGATATTCGCAAGAACCAACTCTTCCAACCACTGATTCAAAATACTCGCATTGGTAATAATACAGGTCGTCTGAGTTCGAATGAAACTTTCTTTTCGTTCAATGCGGATGTTGCCATCAATATTTGAACAAACTTGGATTGTTTGCGTGTAGAAGGGTGTTTTTGGCCAATCGAGACCAGACTGTTTGATTGCAAAAATTGCAGTCTTCGTCTTGCCGGTTCCAGGAGGATCTCCCAAAATTCCAACTCTCGATTGAACAGTGTCATCATTACTCAGTGGGATGCAGAGTGACTTTTCTCGCTCGCGCATTTGTCGGATATTGTACAATTGATGATAAAAGAGAGGTATCTTCGATTCAGCTGGCTGTTCGGCCAGCTTATCTTTGTACGCCTTCAAAATTTCATCACGAGAAACACCTTCAAATGAATATTTAGCCTCAAGGGAATATTTTTGTTCCATTTTTGAACTGTGATGCAGTGATAGATTTTTTAAGATTGAAAAATCAATTTTCGTGACGAAGTATCAAAAATGATTTTTTCTCGATAGGTTGGAAAGAAAACAAAATGTCCGAGGCCGAGGAATCTCTCGAAGAATATGAGGCAAAAAAACGGATCCGCAAGCTAATGGTTGAAGAATTGATTCATCAAGGTGACCGAATTCTCTCCGAGAAAATCGCGACCAAACTCAAATGTGGTGAACGAGAAGATACAATTCGAAAGATTCTTCTTGAACAATGGAAGGAGAACAAAGATTCCACCCAACTTGTCGATGCCATGCTTCAAACGCCTGAAGCCTATGGAGTCTCGAAGAAGAAATTTATTGCCAAGTTGATGGAATTTATTTCCTTTTTTAGTCTCCAACCAATTGATATCTCTTTGTTCAATAAAGCATTTGAACAACCTTCCGGCGCCGATCGAAAAGATCTCTTAGAAATGCCACGCAAACTTCTTTCACCAGAACACAAGAAAATTTTGCAATTGACTGAAGAATATTTCGGAGGTGAGCTCGCAGTAAGTCATATTGCTCCCCTTTATGCTGTCAAAGATAGTGATGATATTGCTATCTTACTCTATTACTGGGAAGAAAATTATGGATATCTTCCTGATCGAATTGTAGATCAGTTCTATGAATTTTACCAACCAAAGAACTCGGTATAGGCTAATAATCGATATCCGATAATTATTAATTATTTACTCCTCGGAGTAAATAAAAAATTTGTTAAAAGTCATCAAAATCATTTTCATCTCCACTTGCGTTGGAGATAGAATCTTCTGAGGCAGAACCATCATTATCACTTGCACCTGATGCAATCGAGATTCGATCAGCTTCAATTTCTTCTTGAGCATCTCTCTTCTGTTGTTCTGAGAGTGAAATTTCTTCAATCTGATGCTTAAGTTCATATTCGATTGTAATTTTATCAATTGCTGTCGTGATATCAACATAAAGTTGACCTTTATCTCGATTTTGTTTCGAAGGAGCAAAACCAAATTCTCCATAAATGAATTGAACAATTTGATTTGTTCCACAATCTCGAACAGTAAAATCTTGAGCAATAGTGATATTCTTCAACAATGCAGTGAGTTTTCTCTGAATGTATCCGAAACCTCGAGTAGTGACACCGGTATTAACAATACCTTCACGGCCGGTTTGGGCGTGATTAAAGAATTGGATTGGATTCAATCCATTGAAGAACGAAGTATCAATAAAACCTCTTTCTTCATATTTTTTAGCCAGATTATCTTTATTGGCTGAAAAATGTGGCAATGTACGAAGTCCATCAATATTTGTCATTGGAATTCGTCTGTTGTACACGGTGTTTTGTCCAAGTGCTACCATGATTTGAGTCAAATTGTTCATTGATCCTTTTGACCCGGCATCAATCATTTGCTTGATTCGATTTGAATTTCCGATCAATTCACTGGCAATCTTGTGACCAACATTACGAGCATTATTCAAGACGCGACAAACTGAGAGTTCCGCGATTCGTCCTGAAATAATTTCTTCTGAAATGACAGCATTCAGATAACTTGCTTCAATATGTTCGCGCGCTTGTGGAATCATTCCGAAGTTATCTACAATCGGAGGAATACAATCAGATAATCCAACACCGATTGCATTTTGAACTACCCACGCGTAAGCAAGAGTATGAGTTTTAGTCAGAAATTGAATCGCTTCTTTTTCTCGGAGAAAATGATGGATTGCTCCGTTTCGATTTCCAACCGAGCTTTTTCCATAAGCTCCAGAAATTATTACACCTCTTTCAATTTGAAGAGATTCTGAGTTATAAGATTTGCTCTTTGAGCTATAATTGAAAGTAATTGGCAATGCAGTCGACAATATACCTCTTCCAGTATAGAGATATTTATCTCCATCGCCGAAAATCCTTTGATATACTTGCCGGACTTGATCAATTCTCTCAAGACTGATATTTGCAGTGACAATCATATCTTGAAACAAGCTGACTGGAATTGGGACCCATCCTTGTGTCATTTTCCAACATCCAATCAGAGCATCTTGCACCAATCCAATCAAAGGTCTTGAAGATTGATTCGCAATAATGTTGTTAGCAATGTTAATTAAAACTGCATATTCTGATTTTGCCATTAAATTTTGTGGATTGTGAACATTACTTTCATCACCATCAAAATCTGCATTCAAAGGAGTAATTGCATCTGGAGGAAGACGAATTGATCGTTCTTCAAATGTATATTTCCCAGGTTTCTGATTGGTTCGTTTTACTTTGAGTCCAAGCATTGATTGAGCATGAAGAGAAGGCTGTCGATTGACAATCACCCAGTCTCCATTCTGTAACCATCGATGGGCAATATCTCCATCATGAAGAAGGAAAGATCTTTTCTTTGGTTCTTCGGCGTGTAGAGTTTCTTCAATTGTTTGACCATTTTTAAGCACTTTTCGGACAATTCGATCTCCTTGGCGTAAATCTCCGCTCCGTTGAAGTTTAACTTCAACCTCATTTCGAAAGACTCTGTCACCCGGAAGTAAGATTGTTCCTTGTGTTTTGGTTGCAATTCTTGGATTGAGTACACGCTTCGTTCCATTCTCGATTCGAGAGATAAAATTAATCTCTCCCTTATTCAACAGTGCTTCAAGCTTGGTTTTTGAGAACGAAGTGACTGTTTCTGGAACAGAAACAGTTGAAGCAATGCAATTTGGAATAAAGATTTCGTCAGTCGCAAGAGTTGGATCACCTCCAATTACAGTACGACTTGAATAGTGCACTCTTTTACCAAGGAGGCACATACGGGGTAGACCTTTTTTACTTGAAAGAAGTTCACGAAGTGATTTATGTGCTCTTCCGTTCGGTTGGCGAACTTTCTTTTTTGAATTATCCATAAAATTACTGATGTAAAAGACAAGACTGCTAATCTCTTTGTCAAGATCAACATATGAATGAGAAAGAATTCTTGAATTAACCTTAAGGATATTTCGATAGAAAGTCATTAAATCATCTTCTCTCTTTTCATTATCTGTAACAATATAAGGCATTGTTTTCAATGGCAATACAGGTAAGATACGTATAATCAAATTCTTGGGATGAAATTGTTTTGGATTGATTCCAAGCAATTTAAGATCATCATCTAAGACTCTGGAGAAAATGTTGTAAATTTGTTCAACGGGAATCTCAACTGGGGTATCATCGTTTCCGGTGATCGTTTTTATTTGAGAATAGATTTTGGCTCTTCCCGAGCTGGTATCAAGCTTATATTTCAATGTTTTTTGATTACAGTGATAACAAATACCCATTTTCGTACAAAGAGCTACGATTTTAGCGAGACGTTTATTTTTCTGCAATTTACCTATTCGCTCAATCATTAACATCTCTCGGGTTACTAGCAATCTACAACAATTGCTACAAAAACAAGAAAGAAGTTCGGCCGTAATAATCGGAAATCGATCAAGAGGATGAATGATAGGCGTTGCAAGTACAATATGACCAAAGTGCCCTGGACAGTCTCGAAATTCACATCCACATGTTTTGCATGGTGTTTCATCAAGAGTTCCAAGTCTTGGATCAGCTGGAGTTTCAGTATTATCATCGTTCTTTCGAATCTTCTCATACTTTACCTCACAAACAGAAAAGGCACATATTTCTTCTGGTGATAGGAGACGTACAACCACCTCTCCAATCTGCATTGGATATCTATATCTTTTTCAAAGAGAGATTGAAAAGTTTCATCAATTTTTTAATCAGTCCTTCGGGACGTTTAATCAGTCCTTTGGACGTTTAATCAGTCCTTCGGGACGTTTAATCTCCCCCGAAGAAAAATTCAAATCTTCAAAAATTATTTCTAGAAATTAAATCGCTACCCAAAAGACGATGTCGAACATTCGCTTAGATCCTGAATCAAGATTTGCTAAAGTCGCAACCCCGAACGATATTCTTTACCTCGAATCAGAGGAAGTAGATCAAATTTGGAAACAATTTCTCCTCGCAATCGAAAGTTGTGATGAAAGCTGCTTGGCTGAATTGAATCGGAAATATCGAACTCCATCTCAAAAAAGAGAAGTGATGCGTGAAACTCTTCTCGCAGCCAAATCGTTTGTTTCTGGACGCGCAGAACAAAAAGAAAGCCGAACCAAACAAGGTCGACGTGCAGTGATGAGACAAAAAATTATCGAAGAACCTTATATCTCAGGCCTGAAGGAAATTGCGAAGAAAGTGAATATGCCTGGATATTCCCAATTTCGTGACAGTGATAGAGATCTGAAATTGTTGAGAAGTGCTCTGTTGGCTTTCCTCGACAGTGAAAAATGTAATTTGAATGTGAGTTCGGAAGGTGACTTTGTCGGATGTCGTGATGAACTCATTTGCAATCTTGATAAACAAGACTGTGACATTCCTCGAGGTTTGCCTAAAGACTCAGCTCGCGTTGAAATCAATTCTCGTCCGGTCTATGGTTCTCAAGCAGCTTTGAATTCTTTCGCTCAACGAATCAAAGTCGACCCGAACAGTTTGCCTCAATTGCGAGGATCAAAAGTTGCTCCAAGAGTTGAAGATCTGTCTCTTGACGGAATTGCTTGGCAAGATGTTCTCGATATGAAGGTCAAAGAAATGGTGAGTTTCGGAAAAAAGATTGGTGTCAAGGTTCCAAGTGGATCATCTCGCAAAGAAGCATTGGCCATCATGCGTGAGATGTTTCTTGATATCGCCAAATCATTGCCCGAGGCGGATGTTCCTTACGGATTGAAGAGCCCTCGACGACCTTTGTTGATTGGAAATGAAAGTGGAGAAGTTAACTTGAGTTTGAAGAGTGCAAAAGCCCTACACAAAATTGCAAAAGATCTCAACGTTATCGATGAGAAGGATTTGAAGAAAATTGATTTAATTGAAAAGATCAAACAGAAATCAGTAAGAGCTATTTCACCACGTAAATACAACGTCCGAGATTACGAATCTGTGGTTCAAGATCTGAGCGTGGGTGACCTTCGAGAGCTCGCCAAGGCTGAAGGTGTCAGGGGATATTCAAGATATTCTCCTCGCTCTTTGAGACGAATTTTGCTCAACAAGGATATTGGTGTAGCTGGAGTAGTCGATCAACCAAAAATTGTTGACGATCGATCAATGGAGATTCCTTCAACGACTGAGCTTCGAGAATTGAAGGTGGCTGACTTGAAAGAAATTGCTCAGCAAATGGGGATTGAAAATATCTCAAAGAAGAAAAAGGATTCATTGGTTCGATCGATTCGAAGAAAAGCAAGAAGCTCAGTTTCTCCCGCTCTTCAGGCCACTTTTGGTTTGAACAAATCTTCAGTTCGGGCAATGTCAGTCTCACAAGGTTCCGGAAGAAGTGTCCCAGGCTTTCCTTTGATGACTTCAGCTCAAGCTGGTCGGTTGAGTATGGCTCCATCACAATCGGGTGTACCACAACTGAGCATGGCTCCAACTCCGACATCAGCTCCTGTAGTCGATCAGCTTATCCCTCGAGCACTTCAAATTCCAAGCGCACCTCCAATGGACCTCCAAACTATTCCAAATGCAGCGGTTGGAAGAAAAATAAACGCCGATCAGTTGCAACATTGCGCCTCATTTCTTTAAACGTCCCGAAGGACTCTCTGAAGTGGTTAAACGTCCTTAAAAACTCGTTGTCATATTTAAAACATTTTCTTTCTTCTCGAAGAAAGAAAAATATGCTCAACCGCGCAGTATTTGCTCAACCGGCAAGATTTGCTGGTGCAGAAATAAGAAAAAATCTTTTCCTTGGTAATGCCAAGATGGCAAATTCAATTTGGCTCTTGCAACAGTTGAACATTACAGTTGTAGTTAATTGTGCCATTGAAGTAGAATCAAAACTTTTTGGCCATCAAAATCTTACTCATTACTTTCTGAGTATGAATGATGATCATCAACAAGACATTCTAACTATTCTTCCAAAAATTATTCCAATTATTGATCAACATCTTAAAAATGGAGAAGCGGTATTAATTCATTGTGCACAAGGAATTTCTCGATCTGCATCAATATTAGCAGGTTATTTAATGTGGTCGGAAAAGAAACCATTTCAGGAGATATTAAAATCAATTAAATCTAAGCGCGAAGTTGCTTCTCCGAATTTATATTTTTGCCGACAACTCGAAAAGTTCGAACAAGATCTTCGAAAAGATAATCGTATTTAACCAGTCCGAGAGACGTTTGAACGTCTAAAGGGTTGGTTAAAGTTTTTCTTGTACAATTGTACCTTCAGATAAAGATCGTCCTTTATCCGCGTAATGATCGGCCAATTCATTCCCTTCAACTCCAGAATGAGCAAGCACTTTGCGAAAAACGATATCTCGACCGGCCATTTCCTTTCGAATAATCTCGATTAAATCAAGATTCTTCTTTGCAGCAAGACTTCCAGTGATTACACCAATTGCATATTCTGAGTCAGAATAGATCAATAAAGAACCTTCAAAACAAAGAGCAAGACGAATGCCGGAAAGTTCTCCTCGATTATTCGTCTGTTCACCGGATGGTCTTCCGTAGTAAACCAATTTCTTCTCCAGCGAAACAGCAGCAGCTCCAGCAGTTCCATTTACCGCGCTACCATCGGTGTAGATAATGTGGCGATCTTCTTTTTTCTCTTCATCTCGATGAACAAAAAGTTTCATATAGGTCTCGGCTTGAGATTTCTCAGAAAAAGACTTATATTTCGCTCCTGAATAGCCATGAATTTGTTTTTGCGCTTCAGGCCAAGATGTATAAATCCCTGGTACACGACCGACTGCAACTGCATAGAATTTCATCTCCTTTTTTCACTTGAATAAATAAACAAATAAATTGATTTGATCTCTCAATCCAGAAAGTAAAATCAATTTTATGAGCCAACCGATTCGGATTTATCCGGGAACAACATCTCTTCCTTCTATTCCAAACTCAGTAATTATTCCCTCTACGTATTCAGCTACTCAAGAAGTTGTACTTGCAGCTCAGTTTGAAAAACTCACCATTTCACCGCAATGTCAGTCAACGACTCCAAAACAACCGTAACAAGTACTTCGATTACTTCGATTACTCCATACACAAATCAATATCCTCTTTATGCAAATCTGGCCCCGTTGATTGCTCAACGAGCTCCATTAAATGAAAAAGAAATGGAACAATTGTATGAAGATGTTAAAACTCGATCAAAAGAAAAGACTCTTGGACCAGACATACAAAATAATATTTATATGCTGATCCGAATTCATAGTCATTTGTTTGGACTAAATGATTTTCTGCAACTGACTGTCAAACCAAAAATGGTCAGTTTTGACTTAGCCAAATTGCATCCAGACTTAATTAAACTAATCAAAATTTTTATGGATAAAGTTCCTGCTCAACAGCCACAAAATCCAACCCTTTTATTTTAATCTTAGTCTTAATCTCGATATAAAGTCTGTTCAAGGATTAAGACTAAAATAAGATCCATTTTCACTTTTCCAAAGAAAATTGAAATCTTCCTTTTTCTTTCTCGAAATAAAAGCAATGGATCAATGTGCTGCAGAGATCCTCGGGAATTCGAAGATTGGCATCCAACCGGATGTTTGTAATCGAATTCAATCGGTGTTGAAAGAAAGTCTCGGTAAACCAAATACCGAGATTGAAGCTCGACTTGGGTTTATTTATCAAGGTAAAGCTCAGGCTGGATTTCCGAATGCTGATCAAAAGAGATGGATGTGGCTACTCAAAATTATTACTGATTCTGATCTCTATCAACAGGGGAAATTTTCCAAGACATTTGCACAATTGTCAGATAATAATATCCGAATTGAAGAAGTTTTAACTGATAACGTACCAATAACCAAAGTGAGGAAAATGATGAAGTCGAGATTCACTTTGTTTGATCGAGTTCAAGGAGAATATACTATTAAGATCGACTTAGTCACTTCAGAGGAAATACCTACTCAAGATGAACCAGGATCAATTCAAATGACTCGTGAAAAATCTCGAGTTACTTTCTTTGCTAAGGATGCTTCACATTCAATTGAGATGACTTCAACTCAAGAGAGTTATGAAGTTGAAGTTGAATATTTTTCAAAGAATATTGATTTGAAAACCTTCTTTATGCCACTTAAGTTGATCTGGGCTTCTTTTGATGCTCTCAAAGAGAAGATTAATGTTGATACAAAAGTCGCACTTCGCTTCTTTAATAATTTTTTCAAACAACAAGATGGCGCAAAGTTCGACGAATCAGTTTTGTTCAAACGTGGTCTTCCTCAACCGATCAATTTGAAACGATGGAATTTAAACCTCTCTGCCTACGCAGTGACTAAAAAATTAAATGGAGTGCGGATGATTGGGATTATTACAGATCAAAAACTTTTTCTGGCTGGAATGAAAGGTAACATCGAACTCTTTCGAAGTAAGATTCGTGAAGATCTTGATGGAACAATCTTTGATTGTGAATTCTTTAAGAATCAAGTTCATATCTTTGATATGATTTGCCTTCATGATCGAGATGTCCGTCAATTGACTCTTGATAAGAGATTTGAATACATTGAGCAATTGGTCAATAGTCTGCGTGATGTTGATATCATTAAGAAACAATTTTTCATGACTTATCAAATTGCCGAAGACACTGAACAATTGTTGAACGAGATTCGAAATAATCCTAATTATGATGGTTTAATTCTCACTCCAATTGCAGAACCTTATTTAAATTTCCATACTTATAAGTGGAAACCAGTCCACGAATTGACCATTGATTTTGCAGCAGTGAAAGTCTATGGTGAAATGTACAATTTGATGGTTGGTGGTAAAAATGGTTTGATTCATTTTACACCTCCTGGCTTTCGTGGTACCATTCGCAGCAAATTTTATCCTCCAAAGATTGGAGAATATCGTTGGCACAACGGAACTTTTGAACTGGTGAAGGCACGTCCAGATAAAACTGAACCAAATTACGTTGACATTGCAAAAGACGTTTGGATTGATATTCAAAATCCTCTCACCGAACAAGAACTAATTAATGCCTTGAAACAAAGTTCAGATCGAGATGCTTTCCGTAAGTTTAGCAATACGATTAAACGAGAATTGATTAATCTGTACTGCCCCGAAAGAACTATCCTTGATCTGGGTTCTGGAAAAGGAGGAGATTTGATGAAATATTACACTGCTCATGTAGCGAGACTGATTGCAATTGAACCAAATCCGGAGTTTCTCCTCGAATTGAAACAAAGAGCAAGCGAAATGGAATTTCGCAATCAACGACTAAATTTGATTGATATTCAAGCTCGAGCGCAAGATACTGAAACAATTGTGAAAGCTTTGCGCGGATCTCGTGTCCAAGTTGCCACTTCATTCTTTGTGCTGTCATTCTTCTTTGAAAACGAAGATCCACTCAACGGTCTTCTTCAAACACTTGATGAAAGTGTTGAGAAAAATGGATATTTCCTTGGAACCACCATTGATGGACAAGCGACTCGGCGAATACTTGAAAAGGGGATTGTCCAGCTTGGAAATGTGACTTTGAAGAGATTGTATCAACCATTTTCCGGAAATATTCTATTTAACAAGGGACTTGAATATCAATACAAAGGAAGTCAGACAGTCGCTGAGACGCAAATTGAATATCTTGTTGACTGGGATTACTTCGTCGACAAAATGAAAACAATCGGATTCAAACTTGAAAAGAGTGAGATCTTTTCACCTCCGATATGGCTCGATCCTGAAGAACAACAACTTGCTCGACTGTATCGATCTTTCCTCTTTGTTCGAGAAAGTTACTATCCGTTGACCGGATTTGCTCGTGGAGTAAATATCCAAGAAGATCTTGCGCTTCAACCAATTGACCCTGGAAAGAATAAAGTATACAGTATCGTTCTTGAAGAGAAAGGATTGGTTCGTACAGGTACTCTTGTAGATGGAAATGATTTCTTCCATGCCTTACAGACAGCATTAAGTATCGATTATCGTAAAATGAAAGACGATGAGAAGAAAGAGTTCGTCAAAAATTGGAGAAAAACAGTCAACATTCCAATTGCCCAATGGAAGAAAGTTGGAGAAGGAAGAATTGCACGAATGGGATTTGGAAGAAAAGTTCCAGGCTTTGACTCAATTGTTCACTATTATTTGACCAATAAAAACGAAGGTTTTCTTGGCCGTCGAGCCAATTTGGTTGCAATGATGGGAAATCAATATCAGCTTGAAAAATATTTACTTCGTCTTGAACAAGATAAAGTTCTTCAATCAAAGATGATCGAAGTTTACAAAAAAGAACTCGAAAATACATTTCAACTACAAGCTCTTCGAAAAGATTTGTCTGCTGGAGGTTTGCTTGATTTGAAGAAAATCTTTGAGCTCGCCGAACAAGAAGCGTATGCAAATTTCATTGATAATCTTGGAACGAGTGGCAATGAAGTTGGTCTCGAAGTACTTGAAATTTTGTCTGAATTTATTCGCCATGATATCTATTTGCTTGATGAAGATGGAAAACCAATTCCAGTTGATTGTAGTTATACCGAAGGAAGACCAAGCATTGTGTTAGTTTCTTATCGAGACAATAATCACTACGAAACAGTCGGAAGAGTTGGTCAAGGAAACGTGATTCACCGAATTTTCGGTCCAAATGATCCCTTGGTTAAAGGAATTCGAAACAAGATCTGTTAACGTCTATTGACAGGCATTTTATTCCCTTTGGGGAATAAAATTCAATTCATTCGATTCAATTCATTCGATTCATTCAATTCATTCGATTTCAAAACTTTTCCATTTTCGATTTGAAATTTATAGACTTTTGAATTCGACTTTATTGAATTCAATTCATTCAATTCATTCAATTCATTTAATTCATTCAATTCATTCGATTCCAAAATTGATTTTCTTGTTCGGCGAATGGAAAATATTCAAAAGCACTCAAAAAGCACCCGAAAAACATCCGAAATGTCTACCGTGAAAATGGCAGAAATGATCGCCAAAGAACTCAAATTGGCAAACCCGATTATTCAGGTACATCCAAATAATTCGGATTGTGTCTCAATTCAAAGTGGGAATGTAATTATTGAACTGGATCGATTTCTTGGCACGATTTCATCGAACACTTCGAACATGTACATGTTCGATAGTCCATCTTCGTTGCAAGGCGCGTTGTTAGGGATTAAAGAGAGTTTGAAAGTGAATTCAGAAGTTAAAAGCCCCGAAGAAGTCAATAAGAATCCAGTTGAGGGAATCAAGCAATAAAAATGTATCATTGTTCCTCTCGAGGAAAAATGATTTTTAAGTTATTAGTTAATCGTTAATAAATCAAACCATTCAATAACTCCCGAAAGACATCTAAAATGTCTGCTTTAGAGATGGCAGAAATAGTTGCCAACGAACTTAAATTGGAAAGTCCAATTATCCGGATATCTCCAAATCGTGAAACTGTTTCAATTCATAGCAGAAATGTGATTGTACATTTGAATTTATTTCGAGGTACCATTTCGTCAAATTGTTCGGAGACTTCGTATATGTTCAATATAGATGATCCAGACTCATTTCGAAATGCTTTAACAAAATTCAAAGGAAGTTTGCAAATAAATTCAAAGGACACACGTTTCGAAGAACTCAATAAGCGTTTCGAAGAACTCAATGAGCGTTTCGAAGAACTCAATAAGCGTTTCGAAGAACTCAATAAGCGTTTCGAAGAAGGAGCTAAGCAATAAATCTATCACTTTTCCTCAAGAGGAAAAGTGATTTTACCTTTGTCCATTGATCAAATTGTAAAGATATCATTAGATAGTCAAACTAAAGAGATGTTTAACCAGTCCCTTGCGACATTTAATCCAATTGAAATCTTTCGAATTGACGCGCAAATCTTGATTGAAAAGCTGGGGAAATGTCATCGTGGTAATGCGCTAAATGAACATTTCGAATTATCAAAAAAGATTTCTCAAGGGACATTGTACTTTTATTTTTCTCATCATATATTTAAGCGTAGCAAACACAAATCCGAAAATAGTGAAATAGTCTTCACTCAAAGCCAGTATGAAAATTTTAAACTTTTTCTTCAACAGAATTACCCTGATACTTCAGCATTTCGTTATTTGATACGTCTTCATGGTGATAATCCAAAATATTGTCTTATTTTACTTGAAAATAATCAAGGAATTACGAGATATTACACTCATGACTATGGAATGTATGGAGATACAGTAGACTGTCATCATCATCTTCTTGAAATTTTTGTTCGCTTGCTCGGTGAAAAAGTTGATCACGGCTACGATCCACTTGGAGAATTGGTTGCTTCAGGACTGAATGATTCGGAAGGAAATAGTTGTTTTCATACATTTTTGACTCGAGAATTGTATGACCCGAGAATTCTGATTTTGATTCATCAATTTGCCTTCGATCCGAACAAAATCAAAGATTTTGATGCCTTTGGTGAGGAATTTGAAGAAGATTTTAATAATTATCGTGATGAGCATCTCGCCCCTGGTCCAGAGTACGCGGCTATTTTGGCCATGGCGAATAGTGATAATAGTGATAATGAAGACTAAACAACGGGTGTTGATTACAAACTAAAATTTTTTGCTTCCTCTTGAGGAAACAAACATAATTAATTCTCTTCATCACTTTCATCGTCACTTTCATCGTCACTTTCATCGAATATCTCCTCATCACTTTCATCGAATATCTCTTCGTCTGATGCTATGTCAAATGACATCGAATCGTTCTCGTCGAGGTCTTCTTCGACAATCTTTCCATATACATTGTAGAATTTTTCTTTATCTGGATCAAAGGCGAATCGATGAATCAAAATCAAAACACGAGGATCATACAATTCTTTTGTGAGAAAGGCATGAAAAATGCCTTCACTGTTTAATCCTGAAGCAACTAATTCGCCAAGGGGATCATAACCATGATCAACTTTTTCACCAAATGTTCGAATAGTAGTTTCAAAAAAGCTATCACGATTACTAACTTCATTCCCATACAAACCATAATCATGTATATATGTATATATAACTCCTCGGTTATTTTCGGCTAAAGTGTAAGATCTGTTTGCTTTCCGATGAAGATGATAGAGAAAATGGAAAGGAAAAGTATCTGGATAATTTTGCCGAAGAAATTCCTTGAACTTGTGAAAGCAGTCTTTTTGAGAAACTTTTACCATTTCTATTTCCCATGAAAAATAAAAGTATAATATACCTCGAGAAAATTTTTCATCGAGCTGGACATATTTTTTAATATTATCAATTTTCTCACTTAGAATCTGGGCATCAATTCGAAAGATATCAATTGGTGTAAATTGAGTCATTTCTTTTATTCTATCTTTCTTTTATACCTTTGAGTTTCGTCGGAAATTCATTTTTTATATCTCCCCGAGAGGAGATAAAAGAATTTAATCTTCATTATTTTCATCTTGTTGAAGCTGTTTAATTTCTTCTTCCATAACTTCTCCGGAAGCAGACAAATATCGAGTTTTATTTGGATCGAAGGCAAATTGATGAATCATAATTAAAACACGAGGATCATACAATTCTTTTGTGAGAAAGGCATAAAATTGTCCATTGTCGATCAATCCATTGGCAACCAATTCTCCAAGTGGATCATAACCATGATCAACTTTTTCACCAATCAATCGAACAATGATTTCGAGAAAATGATAGTAGTTTTCATACATATCTCCGTACAATCCATAGTCATGTTTGAAAAAATGATGGACACCTTGTCCATTTTCGATACCAATAATACAATGTTCTGGATGTATTTGATGTAAATAATAGAGAAATCGAAATGATGAAGTATCCGGGTAATTTTGCTTAAGAAAGAGTTGAAAATTTTTTATCTGATTTCGAGGGAAGATAATTTTTGTGTCGAGCTTTTCTTCAAAGTGGTCAAATACATGATGCGAAAAATAGAAGTACAACATTCCTTGAGTAAATTTTTTAGGCACTTCAAAATATTCATTCAATATATTTCCACGTGGACCTTTTCCCAGCTTCTTAATCAAAGTGTCAGATTCAATACGAAAAATCTCAATTGGATTAAACGTCTCTTGAGACTGGTTAAAAGGTTTGTCCATCTTTTAATTTTAATTCTTTTATTTTAATTCTTTTATACGCAAAAGAATTAATCACTTTTTATCTCTTCGAAAGGAGATGAATATTTTGAATTAGCTACTTTCTCTTGACTCTCTGAATTAGTTAAACGTCTCTTCGAGACTCTCTAAATTAATTAAACGCTGCAATGCCACTAAGTAATCTCGGATCATACAATTCTTGAGTCAAAAAGAATTGCCATACATTATCCTCTTCACAAACACCACAACAAACAAGTCTCATCAATCGAATCAGAAAGTTGAGTTTGAGCTCTCTGTCAATACTGTTCCATGGAACGCAAAAGAAAGGAAGATTTCTCTGTCAATACTGTTCCATGGAACGCAAAAGAAAGGAAGATTTCTCAGCTTTGAAGTTGAATTAAGTAAAATAGTTAAAGTTTCTATCTCGATTTGATCAGTAATTGAACCACCGCAGTATAAATATACTTTTGCTCCCGGGCAATCGATATCTGGTTTTTCGGATAAATATGAAAAATTAATGTTGATTTCATCTATATCCGGAATGGTTATAGATTGATCTTCTTTCATCTCGACATGCATATCAACAACGAAAATTTTCGAAAGTTTGCGAACTTCGACAGCAGCCTCAAATGTGTCAGTTTTACTACGGCTAAAGGTCAATTTGCATTGAAAATTTTGGCCTTTATTTTGTTGAATGAAACGGATTAATTTTTCAGGGGTACCAAATTTAAGTTCCATTTTCAAAGATATAATCTCTGAAAGATCGACATCTTTAATGAGTGACATTATTACTTTCCTCTCTTCGAAAAGAGAGGAAATCAGTTTTGTAAGACATCTGAACATTGATCGATGAATCGCGCAATCAGAATCATTAATCGAGGATCATACAATTCTTTTGTGAGAAAGGTAGACCAAATGTTTGAATTCTCTTCGCTCATTCCACAACAAACCAGTCTCATCAATCGAATCAAAAAGTTGAGTTTGAGCTCTTCATCATTATTATCATGTAATGAAGTATAGAAGAAAGGAAGATTTCTTAGCTTTGAAGTTGAATTAAGTAAAATGGATAAAGCTTTTGGTTCAAGTTGATTTCTACTTGAACTATCACAAAGTAATTTTACTATTGCTTGCGGAAAATCAATGTCGGGTTTAGTGGATAAATATTTAAGATCGATGTTTACTTCGTCTATATTTGGAATAGTTAAGGATTGACCTTCTTTCAATTCGACATGTATATGAATGACGAAAGATGAATCTGAATATCTACAAACTTCAGCATTAGCCTCAAATGTATCAGTGATACTCCGGTTAAAAGTTAAGGTGATATAAGAGTTTTCAGTTTTACTTTGTTGAATGAAATGAACTAATCTTTCAAATGTACTAAACTTTAACTCTGCTGTAAGAGATGTAAACTCTGATGGATCTATATCTTTGAAAAAAGACATTACTTTTCCTCTCTTCGAGAAGAGAGAAAATCAGTTTTACTCTGATTACTCCGATTACTCCGATTACTCCGATTACTTCTATTGCTCTGATTACTCCAATTCCCCCACAATTGAATAAGTATCTCCAAACTTCGCAATCAAATATAGCAATCGAGGATCGTACAATTCACGAGTTAAAAAGTAGTTCATTATCCCATCATCCACAAGACCGAGACAAGTAATTCTCATTAAATGAAGGAGTTCTGAGACTGAAACACTATCATAAGGAGGAATTACATTATTCAAGTTACGGAAAGGCGACTCAGAAAGAAGAAACCTTTGCAACATTTGGAAATACTTTTTACTTTGCGGTATCAATGTAGTTTTACCAGTCATTCTATTTTTCTGACGTGAAGGAAAGTAACGATGAACCACCGTTGCACCGGGACAATCAAATTGGTAATTAATTTCCATTTCACTCCAAAGTTCAATCGTGGAAACACCAGGAATTTGTGAATCGCATTGCTGACGGAAAATAAAGGTCTCAACATCTAATTGAAATTGATTTTCTGATCTGAATTCAAGCACCGTAAGGGCGAAAATTTCATTTTGGTTTTCAAAATTGATCAATCTTTCGTCATCTTCAATACATGATTGAAAATTCTCCGAAAAGGAGATTATATGATGAGATTGATTCTGCAGCTTGTGACAAAGTTTAATAAAATCTTCACTTGATCGGGAGACGATTTTAAATGTTCCGATTAATTCGGGATTTAATTCGCTGAGAGCAGGGAACATAACTGAAATAATAATTTTCCTCTCTTCGAGAAGAGAGAAATCAGTTTTGAAAGACAATTGAATATTGGTCAACAAATTGTGCAATAAGAATCAGCAATCGAGGATCATACAAATCTTTGACCAAAAAGGTAGACAAAATATTCGAGTCCCGAAAGGACGAATTTGAATTCTCTTCATTCAGCCCAAGACAAATAAGTCTCATTAATTGCAGTAATTCTCTTATTCGATGATTAAAACGGTCCACTACATTGTCTAAGTTTCTCAATCTCGATTCCGAAGTGAGTAGTCGTTGAAGCATCACTAAATAATTTTTACAAACCTCCTGACTTCTTGAGATTTTTCCAGAATTTACTTCCAATCCAAATCGAGGAAAATAATTGTGAATAACTCTCGCATTCGGGCAATCAAAGTCACAATCAATTTCTTTTTCTTCCCAAAGTTCAACTTCAGAAACATTCGGAATCTGATAATTACATTCATTTCCGAAAATATAACTATTTACCTTAAATTTATATTCCGATTCTGATAAGAACTGAACGACCGTGAGAGCAAAGATTTCGTCTTGATCTTCAAAATCGATCAATCTACTGTCCTCTTGTACATATGATTCGAAATTGTCCGAAAAAGAGAGGCGATGAAAATAAAGATTGTCAAATTGTTGGCACAGTTTGACAAAATCATCACAACTGCGTGAAACAATTTTTAATGTTCCGACGAGTTCAAGTCCCGATTCTTTTAGAGAAGATAACATGAGATTGTTATTTTTCCTCTCTTCGAGAAGAGAGAAATCATTTTTGTTTTTAAACATCAAAAAGGGCTGACGCTGATTAAAATCGAATGTTGATCTGTAAATTCGGCAATCGTAATTAACAATCGAGGATCATACAATTCTCGAGTTAAAAAAGAATTCAAATCGCTCTCATCTACAAGCCCAAGACAAATGATTTTCATTAAAGAGAGAAGTTCTGTGATTCGAATGGCATTTTTCGTGGTTACCACATTGTTCAAATTGCGCAACATCGATTCTGATTTGAGGAGATCATGAAGCAGTATGAAATAATTTTTATGAATCTCCTTCTTATGTCCCGAACGATAATGATGTTCGACTGTTGCACCAGGGCAATTAAGTTGATAATTCATTTCTTCTGCATGCCAGAGATCAATATGGTTAATTCGGGGAATTTGTTCAACACATTTATTTCTGAAGATGGCAGTTTTAGCTTCAAATTCAAATTGATTTTGAGTCCCAAATTCAATGATCGTAAGAGAAAAAATGCTATCGTAGTCCTCAAAATCTTCCAATTTTTCATCAACATTAGCATACCATCGAAAATTAGTCGAAAAATAAATAGTATGACGATTTAGATGTTGAAGTTGATCGCAAAGTTTGACAAACTCTTCACCTGATCGAGAAATAGTTTTAATTGTACCAACTAATTCTGATTTTATTTCATGTAAGTTTGAAAACATTACTATAATTATAATATAAATTGTTTTTATCTCGAAGAGAAATCAATTTTACATGCAAAATGCAAATTTCGCAATTAAACTAAGTATTCTCGGATCATATAATTCTCGAGTTAGAAAGGAAGACCATGTAGAATAATCACGTAGATTCAACCCGCAGCAAACAAACTGCATCAATCGGAGTAAGCTACTGATATTCAATTCTCTCATTCCACCAAGATTGCCAACATAATATTTAATATCAAGATTCCTCAATGGTGATTCTGACTGAATCATCATGTCCAATACAGCCAATTCATTTTTAGTGCTTATATTTTTCGTTTCGTTGCTTGATTCATAATCTAAATCAATATCAATGTCCAATGTAGCTCCAGGATACAACGTAGGTGACTGAAGTAATTTTTGCAGTACATCAAGATTATCGATGTTGATGTATCGAATGCCTAAAATTGTTTTCTTTATTTTTAATACGTTCATCTCAGATGAATAACAAACTTCATTAATCCTCTTTATCGAATGATATTGAATTGAAATATCAGTAAAATTAGTTTTTCGGGCATCTTCTTGATTGAAATGTATAGTGTGATACTGTTTTTTCTCAGCAATAATGGAACAAAGCTGAACAAATTGATCAAAGTTTTCATAACGGGCCCGAATTGATCCGCTAAATTTTAGACATGATAAAGGAAATTTGTCAAACAAATCGATATTCATGGGATGGAACGTCTTTACTTTTGAGAACGCATAATAAAATCATTTTATCTATCTCGAGAGATAAATAATACTAAAAGATGATGTCAATCTTCATTATCGTTTAGAGAATCGGCATTTAAAGAGATTTTATTGATCTGGTAATCTCCATTCGACAATCATGGATCGTAGACGGAAGAACGAATCTTCATCTTCATTTAAGGAATCATCATCTGAAGAGATTTCATTAATCTGGTAATCTCCACTTGCCAATCTTGGCTCGTAAACAAAAGACCAAATCGTCATTAACAAACGAGGATCATACAAATCTTTTTGTAAAAAGGAAGTTAAAATTTCCTCCTTGTTTAATTCAAATAACCCTGATGCAATCAGATTTGCAAAAATGCATGGTGCAAGAAAGATGGTTGTTTTTTGAACACCATGGGTGATTCCAGTTGCTTCGAGTTTATTGGTAATTGCAATCTTTTCCCATTTATCGAACATTTGATCAGATGCCCACAGCTTAAACATAGGAAAAAGATTCCATATTTCGATAACATCTCTTTGGAGGATTAAAAAATCATGAGCCGGATAATGAACTATTTGTCTAGCTGCTCGAAATTGATCATTATTTTCCCAGTAATCGACTTCTTCGTCGATTTGAATAATCTCTTTATTTGGGAGATTTATTCGATAGATATTCAAAGGAGTATAATTATCCCAAAATTCATCAATATCCTCGAAATTAGATTCGTCGTCAAAACCGTAATCATTGGCGATGATAATAAAGTCGAAATTATCGTGATTGAACGAGTTGAAATGGATTATTGAAGATGCTGATCCAACTACATTATATGTTCGAATAACATATAATGTAGTTGGATCAGCATCTTGGACGGTGCTACTTGTTCGAGTAGAAAAGTTACCGATTTTACAGCGAATCTGCATTTGAAAATTTGATAGAAATACCTGAAACTTCGGCGTACAAATACTAGTTATTAAATGGTCAGGTTGTTCAACTTGAATGACGTCACTAAATATCAATCTCTGTTTTTCATCAAATTCAAAAATTGAGTAAACCGAAGAATGTTCGTCACCGACTATAATTTGATTTCCATCTGTCACAATATTATCACATTCGGTTGGAATCTTGGCAATTAATTCAAGCTTTTGTCCAACAAAATTTGTTTTGTAAGTGTATAAGGTATAAATATCTTTGTAAGATTCGTCTTCAAGCACAATTACACATTCATTATCAAGATATCCGAAATTCACACATGGTGAGGATGGACGTTTGCATCTCTGATAAGGAACCTTTTCTCTAATTGTGGAAAGATCCCAGAAATAAATATATTTTCTAGTCATTGTGGCAAACTTATCAAGTTTGCCATTGTAACAAACCATATTGTATCCTTTTATTTCATCATCGGACGGGAAATCAAGAGATCCGCATTTCCGTTGAGGTGAGTAATCATAGATGCCTCCTATGTTCAAGTTAAGATGATCTGAGAAATTAAGAATCTCTTTGGTATCTAAATTAATTAATAACCCTTTTGATGGAATTCGGCAGCCAGCTCGAATACTCATTGATATCTTTACTCAAGTCAGAGAGTGAATATAAATCAATTTTACATTTCTTGACTCCGAAGAGTCAAGAAAATTATTTTTTTAAGTTTTTTGGGTTATTATAAAAAGGCTTTTAATTAAAAGCCTTTGCTTTCTCGGCAGTCCATTCTCCTTTCGGAATTTCTGGCACCCAGCAGATCTCAAAAAGATTTAGTAAAGTTGCCATTCCATCCCACGAGGTTGGAACTTCTTCGACTTGAAGAGAAAAGGCGACTGAAGAAAGTTGAAGAAGATGTTGATTCAATGATTTGATAGTATAACGTCCTTCTGAACAAGTCTGAATTAACCTTTTAATTTTCTCTTTCTTTGAAAAGAGAGGATCGTCGAAGTGATTGTCAATCAATAATTGGGGAGGCCATTGATAAATCGACGCTTGAGGAGGTTGAATCGACGCTTGAGGAGGTTGAATCGACGCTTGAGGTCGATTAGCCAAACGATAAGCAGGAGCTTGAACGAGTTTAGTTTCTTGAACTTTTACAGGTTCAATTTTCCTTCGATTCAAAGCACTTTTGTTTTCATCATCAGATTCAGATTCTGAATCATATTCAAGTTTCCATTCCTCATCTTCAAGTTCAGGGCTGTTTTCCAGCATACATTTTGTTTTCCAGGCATCTTTCATGCGTTTGGATTTAACATCTGATTCTGTTTGAGCAGATTCGACTCCCCTAATAATTTTCAAGTAGACATCCTTGCCAGAAAAATTGTGATAGTCAAGATTTTCAAGCAAAAACACGATTCGATTTTTATTCTCCTTGAGTTTAGGTAAGATTTCTTCTGCCGTTTTAACATCTCGAAGGAATCGATCGATACAATAAATGACAATCAATGTCTTCGTGCATGAATCAACTATATTCTGCATTTTCTCAAGCAATTGATATGGCTCTCGTTTATTTTTATTCCAGCCACTTCCGACGTCAGTTCGAGTTTTGATTTCTAATTCGGGATATCTAGCTTGAATCCATTCTTCACATTGCAATTGTTGTGTCAACAATGCATTTCCATTAAGCTGGGCTGCAGTCGACACACGTCGATAAATGATTGCTTTTCGATATGTCATTTCAAGTTTCGAAATGAGTTGCGTTCCATGTTTCGCTTGTAAATGCCAAAATTATTTTCAATTTTGCATCCTTATCATCTTATGTATAATACCCCGAATACTCAGGATAATGAGCTAAATTCACCTTCAGGAACGGATATAAATCCTTACCTTTTACCGTATGAGGAATTTCAATTAAATTGTATCCATTTTCCTTCAATAATCGTTTCTTCAAAATATCTCGTGCTTGCTGATCTTCAAATTGTCCTGCGGTATGAAAATGAGGCGTATGAACGGCATGTTGACGTCCTTGATATTCAACACACAATTTCAGCTCATCATTTAACATATCACATTCAAGATTGCGTCCAGTGGCTGGATTTTTCAAAAAGTCTGGTCTCCTACACGGAAAGGGTCGTTGAAACATTTCTTCAAGTAATCTTCGAGCCTCTCTTTCTGGTTGACTTCCCCGTTGATATTTCCGTTGGATCCCGGTTTGTTTGTCGAGGTAATCGGAAAAGGAAGTTTGAAGACTCCGCCGATGAAAAAGTAATCTCCAAAAAATAAACAAAATAAAAAACCCAATCACAAAATATCCACCTTTTTCGTTCCACCAATCAGACAAAAGTTCAAGAACATCCATCTTCTTTTTTTGATTACGGGAATTTTTTCATCTTAAAAGAATGGATCTTGAAGCAAAAATCCGCCGAGCCGAGACAAAAAAGGCTCTCCTCGAGTTGAATATGAAGTTGGCATATCCGGTTTCGTTTTATTCGTCAGATTCAATTAGTGAAATTCGCGAACGGCTCTTAAAGAGAAATCGGGCTTTGCAGACTCCAAGTGCAATCGAAATTATTCATGCTTCAGCGAAAAAGATTCAAGAACTTGCTAAACAAGCCAATCCTCCAATTGCAGGAAATAAAGCTGATGTAGTTGCAGAACTCTTGCATCGACTTATAACCGGAGGTAATATTTCAATTAATGAATGTACCGAAGCTGAAGAAGCTTTGCTAACTTCTCCTCTTGAAGATTACCAAGAAATTGGACAAAAAATTCAGGTCAAGATGTATTCATCAATGGATAAATGTCTTACAGATTTTGGACAAGGTGATGAGATTGGAAGAGGATCTGGAGGAGTTGTCTTCAAGGGAGTTTATGGAGGTAAAAATGTTGTATTCAAACTGACCGATCTTCGTGAACGAGGATTTGATGCATTTAAATGGGAGCTGACAATGCTCCAGCGAGCTGGGAAGGCAGGAGTTGGAGCGAAATTACTCGCTTATCAAGTTTGTCAAGTTGGTCAGGTTCAATATGGTTTGGCGATTCTTGCCCAATGTACCCCGTTTGATCATGCTCGAAAATTTTCATCTGCCGAGCAAAAGAAGATTGTGGCCTTGGTTGAAAAACTTCATCATATTGGTATTGTTCACAATGATCTCTACATTCGAAACTTGGTTCGTTCAGGATCTGGATTTGCAATCATTGACTTTGATTTGGCATTATGTTTTGATGGACCAGCTCCACAAGAGATTGCAATGATTGATTATGCTTGCCTGAAAGAAGACGGACTAATCTCATCTTTTCCTTCTTCACTCGGATCGTCATTGAAGACATTAGCCGACAAATTGGTCAAGGATTATCGACTGAGAGAGGAATTAATCATTAATTTCTTTCCTGATCAAATGATTCAAACTTTGTCGTACAATGAAGCTTCTCTCTGGTTGGTTTATTTTCAAAATGGACAATTTATGACCGTAAAAGAAGAGAAGCGGTTGGAAAACGTCTTTGCAGCTCGATACGGATTGAGGGTAAATTAACCTCTCGATTGAGTATGAAAATTGAATTTTCTTACCAGACGAAAAATATAATTATCCTAATTATCAATGTCGGATAAGTCAAGTATTTGGAGTGATAAATTTTTCGTTTTCGACGGCCAGCTTTTAAATTCTCATAAGATTATCAAAGTGTCGAAAGAAGACACTAATAATGAATGTCAAATTACAATTCGAACTGTAGCCAATGGAGACTCTTATCTTTTTGAAAATATCAAAGATCAAGAAGAGTGTTCTCGACGATGGCACCAATTGAGAGTCATTTTGAATGTCTCGGGATAATTTTCATTATTTTTTCTTTCCTTTCGAGGAAAGAAAAAAGATTTTTAATCAGTTCCTCCGGAATGTTTAATCAGTTCCTCCGGAACGTTTAATCAGTTCCTCCGGAACGTTTAACCAATCGTCTCGATGTTTAACTAGTCTCGAAGAGACGTTTAATAAATTTCGTCAACCCTCGAAGTCCCTTCAGAAATTACTTGATCAAATTTCTCAATTGCTTTGAGCAAATCGTTAATCCAACTATGGAAGAAAATTGGAAAGCAAAACTTTTGCGGGACAAGTCCCTGTAGCTCAATTTTATATCCTGTCTGACTCGGTTGATGATAACTTGCAGGCGACACCGATCCTTCCATCATTGTGATGAATTCGAAGGTGGTTGCTTGATTGACGGTAAAACCGCAAGCTTTAGGATGCCCTCCACCTTTTCGAAATTCATTCCCGCTACACCAGGTGATATTTGAAATGATAGGCAAAAGATCAAGTTCTTGACTTCGACAAGCAACCCAAAATTCATTCGTTGCTGCATCGTAAGTGTAAAACATGGTAATGTCAGCCTTTGATTCTTCGAGACCCTCACTTCGGAGAGTTCGATCTCCACTCATCAACAAGACGTTATATTCTTTTCCCTTCCAATTAAACTTTCGTTTGTAGCCATATTTAATCATCTCATCGACCTGGGTTTTTCGATATTCAGCAAGAATCGTTCCGATTTGAATATATCGATCGACAGAAAATTCTTGAAACACTCTTTCAAGTCCAATCCTCTTCTTCTCAAAATGAACTGCAGAAATGATTTCTTTCAAATAAGGACGGTGATGAAGACCTCGGTCTTGTTCGTCGATATATTGAAGAAGTTCAGGCTGAACTCCCCGAAGAATTGGAGTGACTGCTTCAGAATTCGATCGAAATTTTTCCCAAACAATCCACGCCGCACAACGATCTCGATGAAGATAAGTAATTTTTTCAGGAACATTGGAAAGTTTTTGATGATGATCGATGATGATCGATGATGATCGATGATCCAGACTTCTTTGTTCAGATTATTAAGATATTCGAGTGTTTCTTGATTCACAGTCAAATCGCAAATAAAGATTCGACATGTATTCTCAGGCATTTTCCTCTTAATCAAATCAACTGAAAGTTGCCCAGCGAAACAAAATACCGTTTGCAATGTTTCTTTTTGCTCATCTGCCCATTGTTTGAGAAACAAAGCGCAAGTTTCACCATCAAGACAAGGACCGTGTGTAATGAGGAAGTTCATTTTGAATTGTAGAATAAAATGGGAGATCAATTTTTATCTCTTTTGATGTTTTACTCAAACATCGAATATCAATTTTATCTCTTTTGATGTTTGAGTAAATATGATCGATCGTATTCTCGAAGTGCTTCAGCTGGAACCAATTTTCGAAGTAATGTCCAATCGCGTGTATCGAACTTCTCTTTGATATAGAAAAAGAGGGCATTTGGAAGTAACGTCATATTTGGTGTTGGATACTTGCGAAATGAAGAAGAATTCGAAAATTTAGCTAGTCCATAATCAATCATATAAAGTTTCCCATTTTTCTCCATAATATTCCTTGGATTTCCATCATTGACTGCTACACCAGTTTCGTCAAGTTGTTTGTACAAATCAATCACTTTCTGTTGAAGTGATTCGGGAAATTTTCCATGATTTTCATGAAGAATATTAAGGAGTGTTCGATCAAGAGCTTCCATTAAAATGTACTTTTCTCTCGGATTAAATTCATATACTTTTGGTGCTAACCCAGCTTTTGAAACAATCCATTGATAATGAGCCTCTTCGGCAAGGCGATTTTCTGATTTTGTTCTCCGGAAACATTTCATTGCATATCGTTTTTCAGGACGAACTGGATCCATCACTAAATAAGTAGTGCCTTCTTTTCCTGGTTGCCCAAGCTGAACAATTTTGGTATATTTTGATATCTCTGTATTTCGAAGTTTCTCAAATTCTTCTTCAAAATACACTGGATCAGGCTTTTTATTTCGTCTGGTTGTTAAACGTTCTGATGTGGGTAAGCGTGTTGAAGGATTCGAAGGACGTTCCGAAAGAGTTGTTATGTTCGAGGAAGTCGAATGATTTGATATACTCGAGGGAGTCGATATATTTTGTGTAATAATGTTCATACTTACAGTTTCTCGGAACGTCACGTTTTTCTCTTCTTTCTTCTCCTCTTGTTTTTGCATCTTCAGATAAAGCTGTTCAAGTTCTCCCTTTCTTAATCTGCTTAATGAAGTATAACCAACATTTTTGAGTCGTTCAATCAGATCTTGCCTTGTTAACTTCGAACTCATGAGCCATATATTTCTAAGCTGGAAATCTTTTCAGTTCAATTTTTAAAATAGAACTTTCTTTTTCAAAGATCTGCCAAGGTTTATTTCATTTTAAATGTTTCTCGGAAGACGATATAATCCGAGAAACGCCAAAATGTTTCTCGGAAGACGAAGTAATCCGAGAAACGCCAAAATGTTTCTCGGAAGACGAAGTAATTCAATTAAACGCTCTTTCGTCATACAAAATGAAAGAATTTCCAGCAACATTTATTCCCGCGAATTGGAAAACTTTCGCGACAACCGATTTGAATCGAAATCAACAATATCTTCGAGAAGCGATTTATGAACATTTCTTAAAGGTTCGTCAAGCGAAGACAGCCACCAAAGAGGAAAAATTTGCCGATAAACCGATCAATCTGTCGACAATCGAACTATCAAATTCGGTTATGCTTCCATTCGAAGATCCATTTTCATTGGCCGACTTTCGAAAGAAGAGAGATATTCGTGTCGAAGAATTTGTTGGTTTGGTTAAAGTAGCCGAACAAGAATTGAAGACAAAAGGATGGAATACTTATGTTGACAAAGAAAATTCAGGCCTGTGGATCTGGCCATCCGAATTGTCCAAACCGAAATCGATTCCTGAATTTTAAGAGTTAAGAGATAAGAGGTAAGAAACTTATTATTTACATCTTTCAAAAGATGTAAAACATAAATAATCCGTAATGAAAAGTTAATCAAACTTCGAAAAGTTATCATTCTTTATTGATGAGGGGGCGGAGGCATTGCCAGCATGGGAATTCCAGATGGCATTGCGATTGGTTGAGGAATTCCATATTGAGGCAAATTAGCCGCTGGAACTCCAATGGGTTGCGCTGCAGGCATTCCAAGCTGAGGTACAACTGGAGCCGCGGACTTTGGAGCATGTCTGCTACAAGTGGTACCTCCGGCAACGAGTTTTCCTCCACATTGTTGATCTTTGCGAGCACCACTCTTTAGAGTTACTTGACAGGTTTGAGGGGCCGCGGCTTGCGGAGCAACAGGAGCGACATGAGCGGCAGGAACATTCAATTGAACAATTCCTTGAGGCATCATTCCGGGCATTCCTTGAGGAGGCATTCCAGGAACGCCTTGAACAACTCCAGGAACACCTTGAGGAGGTGCGCCAACCATTGGAGGTACAGCATGATTCTTATGCCGAGAGCAATAAGCAGAACCGGCGGTTGGCTTGTTTTTACAGGTCTCATTGGCATTCTTTCCCTTGAGCAATTTTGCAGCACAAGTAACTCCTGCCACAGCTTGAACTGGAGCGGTCGTAGAAATAGCCAATTCGGGAGCAACTGAGTTCCACAAATCGAGGATGTACTGAGCTGTGATTCCCTTTGCAGTCGCCTCTGGAAAAGAGCAAACAATGTTTGCAAAAGAGGTGAGCTGGTCTCGAATACGTGCAGTTGCTTGATCAAGAATCGTCTTGCTCAAAGTCTTACTCAGACTTTCAGCGAAATCTCCTTGAACTTGAGCGGGCATTTGTTGTGGGAGACCAGCTGGAACGCCGAGTTGAGGCATTCCGAGTTGAGGCATTCCGGGCATTCCGAGTTGAGGCATTCCGAGTTGAGGAGTATTGACTGACATTGCAATGAGTTGATTTTAACAATTAATTGATGATAGATTAATCAATTTTCTCGAAAAAGGAGTTATTGTTTTCTGTCAATTTGATTAATTGTAAAAATCAATTTTTTGAACTTCCGAAGAAATTCAAATCATTCAAATACGATTTTTGGAGGTGCGTATGCCTCTTCAATTGCCTCATATTGAATTCGAGAATTGTTCATAATAAGAAAATTGTACAGTTCGATTTTATTCGGCGGACCGCAGATTACTTCAGTCATTACCGATTGTCGAGTATTGAAGATTTCTCTTGCTTTAATATGGTTCAACACAGTGATATCATAAGTACCAAGAGCTCCAATAGCTTCAATTGATCCATGTTCTTTAACCAAAGCAAATGCTTTAACAGGACCTATGCCAGGTATACGTGAATTGTAATCAACCTTGCACATAATACAAAAATCAACAAATTGAGCGGCAGTTAATCCAGTTAGACGAAGAATCCTTTGAAAATCAACTTCGGTGGCGGTTTCGGAAAAATGGCTGATGTCGTAAAGAAAAGTTCCGACTTGATAAACACAAACATCAGAATCGCCGCTTACAACCGCTGCGACTTTACCTTCGTGATACAAAGAAGCACACAAAGTCTCAGCTTCAGATGGAGCTTTAAGTACTCTTACACCAGAAAGATTAAATAATGTCAGTAACTTTTGTTTATCTTCATCAGTGAAATTATTAATCTGAGCATTCATCTTGTGATATTTTTGTTCAAGCAATGGAGCATGTACAACATTGGCAAGAGTATTTGGTCGGAGTTCGAGGGATTTTTCAAGCAAGAGCTGTGAAGCTTCACCTTCAGCATAATATTTATCGAGATCTTCACGAAGTTGAGCTGTTTTTTCTTTCAATTGAATTCTCTGTTGTTCTCTTGAAGCGCGTTCAGTTTCTTTTTCAGCCGGAGGTTTACCATCAAAAACAAAGATCGGATGGATTTGATTTCGACGAAGTGCAAAAATAAAATTGGCAAATGTTGTTAGCCAATTACTTGGATTTGTCACTTTGAACTTCCAAATTAAGCCCGAAACATCGATGGCAAAACTCTTTCCTCGAAATTGGTGGAAATAAACTGTCCGAAACACATCTGGATATTTCTTCCGGAAAAAATCAAACAATCCGTCAACACCCATGTTTGATCTCTAATTGAGCAATTTCAAAGAAATCAATTTTTCTTTTTCTTTTTCTGAACAAAGGAAAAGAAATGATCTTACTCGCTATCATCGCCGGATTGATGACTATTGTTGCATTCACTTTTATCTACCTCTATACAAAAGGATTGCAAATTGCTCACAATCTCGACACATCGGCGCCTCGCCCTCCTCGAAGATCTCAATACACCTCACCGCCATATTATCAAACTTTTGAGCAACCTCCGATGGGAGAAATCTTGACTGGAGCAAATGTTCATGCGATTCCAATCACCAAGGGCCTTGAAGGACCTCTTCGTTTTTATGGGGCAGCACCGAGAAACTTGTCTCGAAACTGGGAACGCGTCGGTATTTTAAGCTCAGTTTCGACCAGTGATGATACCGTTTACTCACTTGAGCAACGTTATGTACCTCCTTTCACCGATGAATCATTCGAATACCGGGTAGTTGATACTTATAAGGATATCATTATTAATCTTCCTGCTCAATATGGCAAAAAACTTCGAGATGGAGATACATTTGTTATTCCTGGTAAAGAGAGTCTAGGTGCTTTTAGTGTGACTCGCGATTCTGATTTCCAATATTTGATGATGTAATTTCCAATTTTAATTTTCTTTAATCCATAAAATGCCGCTCAAAATTGGAATTGTCTTTCTTGCAATTTTGTTACTCCTCCTTGCAATTGTATATGGAGTAATCAACAGCCCAAAATTAAGAGCAAAAGGATCAAATCAAGTAGCAAAGAAGCAAATTGTTGGATATCTTCTCGCTGAAGATGTGTATACACTCAAAGCCGCATTCAACTCTCAGCCGACTGATGGAGAATGGCCAATTTTAGTTGTCTACAGCGATGGAACAATATCAAATCGCTCTGAGAAATATAATAACCAAGAAGTGGTGTACCTAAATAACAGTGTTCAACCAGTTGCAGGAAGATCAACCACAATGTACAGATACGTTTCAGCTAATCATTTAGTTGATGGATACGGACCTGCTATGCTGATTCGAATTGGAATGTTTTCTGCAATTGATCTTGATCAATCTGTAATTGAAGGAGATCTCTATCAATACCTTGGACCGAATGATACCCAACGAATTTTCCTTAAACTTGGAACTGGGTACTTTCCATTGCATACAACTCTTCGAACTAAACAGCCAGTAAATACTGTTGTTCAAGGATTGTCCGATCCATCACACACAGAGATAGGTTCTGTTCCACAAATTGATGCGCATACTTATAACCAACTTGCAGCAAGAATTTTCCTTTTGACTTATACATTAATTCCGCGATAAAATGTTCATCGATTTGTAATAATTTTTTCTTCCTTTTAGAAACCGCAATGGATCCGGGTTGGCTTGTCGCAATTGCAATAATTTTGCTTTCGGTAGTGTTACTTGGATTGATGATGAGATCAGTGATGATGAAAGCTGGAGTTCATCGAAAACAAAATTACAATAATGTAAGTAGAACGGTATATACTCCCCGAAAATCGAGAGGTTCTCTCGATCCCAACGGATTTTGGAATAATACTCGTCTCCCATACCCATTCAGTTCATTGTAATGAAATTAAAAAAAGATTACTTAGAAAAAGTAATCTTTATGATCTATGATCTATCAAGCTGTTTGCGGATGGATTGTTTTATTCAAGATGACCTACAATTATTTCCGCTTAAATTTAAGATGGAATGCTTGTATTGTGATGGAAGATTTTGCGGTGCAATTTGATGATGGAGTAAAATGGTATTTGAATGCAAAGGATATTTATACTCGGAAAGAGCTTTATGTAGTGACATCTCATATTCCATCTCTCTACTTTGACTATCAAGAATGGCCTCCCGAAAAGCCACGATGGTTACTTATTAAATGGATGACTCTTTGATGAAATTTTTTGACGGAAATGAGGAAAATCGAAGGGAAATCGATTGAATTTTCCATAGAAAATTCAAAAACATATGCTTAATTGAACCTAGACAGTAGGCACTTTAAGCAGTCAAGATGTGAAATTTTGCGATTTCTGATTGACTACCCATGCAATTTTTTGAGGCACATAATACAATAACATTTCTTGTAATGGAGCCAATTTAACTGGCATGTTTTTCAAGAATTCGAATCAGACCTGCACTCTTTCTTTTCATTTTCTTTATCTCGATAAGCTGTTCATTGGTGAGTTGAAAAGAAGACTTTTTCTTTTGATCGATATCCCAAATGTAAATTGGACCTTCAACATTGAAATTCTGGTCGACACGTGTTTCAACTCGATCAAAAATTTCAAGGGTTTGAATTCGATATCGATTTGTTCGTTTACGATTAATCATTTTGAGATCTTGACTAATTCCATTGACAATAATCTTTGACATATCAACCATTGATTTCAATAAAATATCAACATCGACTTCCGAAGGAGGAGTGTAAAACTTACAACTTTCATTCATGAGCATGAAGAATGTTTTTCGGAAAGTTTCATTCACTCCTTTTTCTTCTTGCAAAGCTCGATGAGCAGCATCAACAATATTACGCAAAATGAGGAACCGAAGGAAATTGGTTTTGACTGTTTTTTCGTAGTGAACAAATTGTTTCGCAAAAGCAATGTAAGCAGCACGGAAATCTTTGTAATGAGTCTTGAGTGTGCCGGTTAATTTGAGTGGATATTCTTGAAGGCTTTGAATCAATTCAACTAGATAAGTACAATTGTAGTAAACGTCCCGATCGGAACTTTCAGAACTTCGCGAAGAACGACTTCTTGATCGAGAACGACTCTTCGATTCTGAATCACTTGAATTACCAGAATCACTGTCCGCTTCAACAAAATCAACTAGAAAGTTGGAAATCTTTTTCTCCTCTTCGATGTCAAGAATCAAATCTTCGACACGTTTGGTGGCAGGATTAAACTTATCATTACCACGTCCAGACTTTGGATCAAAATCGAGCATTTCTTCTCCAGTTCGAGGATCAAAACTCTTGGCCGGGTAAATATCTCGGAGCAGAGTTTGAAGACTTCGATATTTATCGAGTCTTTCGAGCTCATCAACAGTGTCAATTAGAAAGACACGAGCGTCATAGCCTTCATCAGTCTGACAACCAAGACATCCGTCGTTGGTAAACGACATCAGTCCATAAAATCGACCTTCGAGCAAGTTCGAATAAGCAAAACCAAAATCAATAATCACAGGTACAACTCCTCTGGTTGGAATTACAAATGTTCGACCCTTCCATTTGTAGACGAACACAGTATCGGGATGACAACAAATCAACATTACATTCGAAGTATGCAAATCGTAATGCGTCATTTGAAATTTTGTTTGCATAATATCAACTGCTAACAGAGTTTGTTGAAGTACCGAAACAATTTGATCATGAGAGAGATCCGCAATCGATTTACTAAATGCATCACCAGGGATAAATTCCATCAATGCAACATCACTCTTGATTGCAGTGTCGCTATCTTTGAACAAAGATCCTCCTTCTGGATCAACTTTGACATTGACCATTCCATAACTCTCACAGAAATGTGGACACCATTCTCGTGATCCACGAAGAATATCGAGATTGGCCATTTCATGGCGAAGATTAAATCCTGGTTCAGTTGAAATTTTGTAAACAAATGGAATGTTTGGTCGAGTTGAAAATTCAAAAATACCAATCGCACCGTAGGCACCAGCATGTTTTACAAGGTTGCTAATCACAATTCCATCGGGAAAATTTTCCAGTTCATTTAAGGTCGGGCGAATCTTTCCATTCTCAAGGAATCTTTTCCAATCAGCAATGATTTTATCGAGTTCGATCTGGTCGTCCGATTTGTAGTCCATTTTCCTTTCCAAAGAAAGAATCTTGTTAAATGGACGCCGACTTTCCAAATCAATTTTTCGCAGACATAAAAATTGATTTGAACAATTTTTGATTAGAAAGAAACCTGCCGAATAATGCCTTATCGTCCTCCAAAGCATATCTCGAAAAATCAACGTCGAAAATTGAGACGAGAAATTCGTCTTCAAAGAAAGTCAATTTTCCAAGATTGTCTCGAATTTACACAAACTCGCAACAATTGTATCAATCAGCCAACCGGATGTGCAACCATTGATCGAAAGTTTATTACACAGATGATTCAAGATGAATTGCAAGAACTTGCCGAGGCAAAAGATTTGACTGAGGAAGTTGATGCTCTCATTGATATTATTTATTACGCAGCTCAACATTTGAGTAACACTGGAATTAATCCTCAACCAATTTGGGATCTAGTTCATCAAGCCAATATGACAAAGTTCGGTCCAGGTGGATTCCAAGATGAACGAGGTAAATGGAACAAACCGCCGAACTTTGTTCCTCCCGATGATGATATTCGAGTCAATATTGAAGATCAAATTGCAAAGAAGAATCTCCGCCAATTTATGTAAAGATGTGAAACGGAAAAATATTTTTATTCTTCAAAAAGAATAAAATGTTTGATGAAAAGTAATTAGACCAGCGTCATCTCACGAAGACGTTCTCTTCGACGTTGACCATATTCTCTCTTCTTTAATTGAAGATATTCGTGTCTGTCTTTTCGTTGTTGCATATATTGTTCAAAGTTAATCTCCATTTTCTCAATCATCTCTTCAGAATTGTTAAAATTTCTCAGTAATGATTCACAAATATCAATCGGATTTTCTTGATCCAGGTAATAAGATGTTCCGATTAAATCAAGAGAATGAGCAAACCAAATTTTCCAAAAACAAAGTCTTTCCGTGTTGGTAAAGAGAAAGTATTCAATTGGACCTTTCACATGATCCAATAAAATCCAGGTTGATTTCTTCTTCAACAAAGAAGGAATTGATTGACAAATCGATTGCCATTCAGTTTCGATTTGAGTTTGAACTGACATTTTATTTTTTCCATTTCTCGAGAGAAAAGGAAATCAGTTTTACTTACTTTGCCTTAAACGTCCCTTCGGGACTGGTTAAAAAAGGATGATTAATTAAATCTTTCGCTTTCGGTCTTTGTTGTGGACAATCAGTCAGACATCTTTCAATTAAGTCTCTTGCGTCTTCGTTCTCAATGTCATGAAGGGAATATCTCGGAGTGTGTTGTTTATCTGGAAATTTGTAACCAGTCTTGAATCCAATTATTTGCATTTGAATTTTATGATGACTATCCTTATCTTCGACAATATCACTAAAAATAAAATCTTTAACCATCCAGGCAACTAACAATCCGAAAGCCCAAATATCGACTGCAGAATCGTAATTGTATTTTCTTTGTTTAAGCATTTCGGGAGGGATATTTGCAGCTGGCACTCTCATACCAGTCAATCCTCGTCTTGCTTGAGTTCTAGTAATCCCGAAATCACAAAGAGTAATATTTTCATTCACATACAATATATTATCTGGTTTCAAGTCGCGATGAATAAATCCTTGTGAATGAAGATGATCAAGAGCTCGAAGAAGTTTAGATCCCTCTTGTTGAATTGTTCTTGAAGTTAATTTAATTGGTATTCCTTTATCGAGAATGAGATAAAATTTGCCTTCATTGTAACTCCATCCGTGCATTTTAATAATGTGAGGGTGACTAATTGAAGAGAGCAGTGCAATCTCTCGGACAAAAGTTTCATATGCTTCTTCTTTGTTGAGTGATTTTTTAATCACTTTCCCCCATTCATTTGGATGAGCAACAACACGACCCCATTCACCTGATCCAAGCAAATTGCCTTTTTGAAAATCCGGATGATACTCTTGAAACAAAGAATTTTTACTTGGTTGATTCATAAATTCTTTGATTCTCTTTTGTTGATTTTCAGGAAGAGCTAAAGTTTTCAATTCAGTTGATTCAAGAGTACTTGATTGTTTAAGATAAATCAAAACGAGTGAGCGTTCTTCTTCTTTCGTTAAATGCTTTCCAGTAACGATATGATAGGCTCTTGAAAAGCTATTTGGATAAATAGGTGCAGGTAACCATGTCATGATTTCAACCACCAAAGTATCTACTATCTTGGTCAAATCACCAATTTCATAAACACCTTTGCAACATCGAGGCAATTTTTCTCGAATGTCGTTGCCCCCTTCGTAAAGAAGTACAGCTAAATAAAAACATCCAAACGCAAACAAAAATGAACATTCTTCGGAAATATACGGCAGTCGATCAAAAAGTTCAATTGCACCAATCAAAATATTATCTTCAATATTCAGTTTAACGGCGATTTGACTCATGTAACTGATATATTTTGTTCGATAGTTTGCCGGATTTGGAATAAGAGTCAACTTTAAAAATCGAGCTTTCATCGCTGATGAAATAAATTGATTTACCCTTCTTTCTCTCGGAAATAAAAATCAATTTATCTCAAACTAATCAAAATGATTCAAAAAGCTTTGCAATTCATTGTCGAAAAGCATGATGGTCAAAAAAGAAAAGGAAATGGAATGTCTTATCAGATTCATTGTTGTAGTGTTGCATCAATTCTACGACAAGAAGGGATACAAGACGAAGAAGTTTTAGTTGCTGCCTTGCTCCATGATACACTTGAAGATACTAAAACAACACCAGAGGAACTCCAGAAGAAATTTTCTGAACGTGTAATGAAGCTGGTGAAAGAATTGACCAACAATCCAATCGAAATTGCTCAAGTAGGTAAACTTGCCTACATGAAAAAGAAAATACCATCTCTTTCTGAAGATGCACTGTTAATTAAACTTGCCGATTTTCTTGACAACTTTCTCGATTCGAAGTATACAAATTTCAAGATATCAGAATTTGAACAGCGGCGAAAAGATCTGCTTGAAATAGTTCAAGATTTACGCAATCCATTTGTTTATATGCTGAGGTTAAGAATTGAGAAAGCTTAATTATCTCTTAAACATTCCTCGAGAGGAATGTTTACTTTATTTTTGAAAGTCTTTTAACCAGTTCTTCGGGAACGTTTAATGAAAGAATCGATCTCGAAGTAGTTCTCCAGCAGTGGGGGAATCTTTTTGAAAGCATCTTCGAATCAACGCGAGAAGTTTTTGATGACGAACTTCTGAAATGGTAAAGGCGACATTACCATAGCCCGGATATTTCTCTTGAAAAGATTCAAGTTCTTCGGATTCATCTTTGGTCAGTATCTCAAGAAAATCCTTGATACACAAGACTCGAATTCGTGATCTTTTATTCCAAGGAGGCATAATCTTACATTTACCATAGCCAATAGCGAGATTCTTTTTGTACAGCACACACATGAGTATTCCAAGTGACCAAATATCAACCGAACCAGGATAAATGGTTCTGCCTTCAAATACTTCGGCTGGACCGACTCCGAAAGCCATCATTTCATTCGATCCTCCAAAAGTAACTGTTCTTCTCATCATTCCAAGATCAATCAGTTTCACTTTTCCCCTCTGAAAGACAAGATTACACATTTTTAAGTCACGATAAGCAAAACCTCGAGTATGAATGTGACGAAGAGCACGAAGAATTTGTGGAACATATTTTTTGATCCATCTTACACTGGTATATTTATTGTTCACTTCTTCACCTCCATCTTCGAGGAAAAATTGAAGTGCAGTAAAATCTTCATTCACTGCCCAGCTATGACATCGAATAATATTCGGATGTGAAAAGATATGAAATGCGAGAAGTTCTCGAAGACCAGCGTTGTATTCAGAATTAATTCCGTATGTTTTAACAACGTAATATTCATGAGTTTCAGGATCAATCCATCTTCGAACAAGTGCGTGAGAACCTTGTTCCATACTTTTATCTTCTTGATGAGGTACAAAAGCTCTTTTTGCTATCCATTGTGGAGTAATCCTCGAAAAAGCAAGAAATGCCTGACGATCTTTTTCTGGAAGTAATTCAAGATAAGATCCTCGGTCAGTAAACCGATTCTTTTTCAGAAATTCGATTATTTTTTGGTGAACTTCAACTGAGAGATAATCTCCAGTGAATAAACCAATCTCTCTATCTGGTGTAGGAAGATAAATGTCTCGAATCTTCGACGCAAATTGAAGTGCATATTGAAATTGTTCGAGATGAATATCTTTTTTATCTTCATACCATTCAGAGATCAAGTCATCACTACAAGAAGGTTCTTCCAACAAAGCAACAAAAGAAATGCATTCAAGCAAACTTTGTTTGGTCATTTCTCCGTAGACGTCAAAATAACATATCGTTTGAATTGCGACTGCATAAGGATACGAAACGTTGTTGTAAATTCCGTTTGAATGACCGTTAAAAATCCGCATTTTTTCAGCATATTTACATGAATCGAGAATAACTTCAATCACTTGATCTCGAGACTCAAAAGTGTCTGGGACGTTGGAAAGCTTTTTCGAAAGGATATCAAGATGTATTTCTAAAATATCTTCGGTATTAAGTTGTTTAAGGTTGTCGACCAAAACTCGAATATCATCGTCCATTGAACGAACTGAGTCGTCAATTTGATCAAGAAGAGCTTGCATATCGTTATCGGATAAATTGATCGGACTTCTTCTTTATAAGATAAAAAGTCCTTTTCAAGAGTAGATAATTATTTTTTATGGGTTTTCTCAAAGAATTATTTCAATTTTCAGTTCAATACATTACTTTAACTGGATTGATCTACGAATTGCTTGATCTTCCAGCAAAAATTGTGTATCTATTCAAACGATGCTTTGGGCATGATTTCTCCGATCAACATGATGTTATTGAAGTATCCGATCAAACTTATCACGAATTTCCGGAAAAATCAATTGAAGAGCAAGTGATTATTTGTATCCACGGAAGTTCAAGTTGTCCACTTCAATGGAGTTATACTCTTCCCGAATTGAGAAAGATTTACCCACATCATTCAATTATTTTACCGAATTTTTCTCGAAAAGATCTTTCGTTTAATGATTATTTTTCCTTTCTCGATAAGCTTGTGTGTGATTTGAATGGAGAACGTATTAGAATCAGCGCCATAATTGGAACTTCAATGGGAGGATTATTGGCAGCCTGGATTGCAGAAAAATCAATTCCATATTCAACTCAAGTAATTACGATTAATACTCCTTTTCGTGGAGCACCAGCACTTCGATTTCTTCCCCTGAGAGCAAAGCGTTATCAACCGATGCATCCGGAATCTTCTTTTCTCTCCGGACTAGCTGAGATGATTCAACTGTCAAAACATCTATATTTATTTGTCGTTGCTCAAGATGACTTTCAAGTTCCTCCCGCATTTGGAAGTACCGAAGCGAAAATGAGTCAAATCCTTTGTTTCCGAGGAGGACATACATCAGCACTCATCCGTGTAGAACCTTATTGGAAAATAATTCGAGATAAGTTGAAAAGTTATCAATCGGTATAATTATGTTTTTACTCCGAATACTTTACTTCAATTATTTCATATATTTTGTATTTCTCGAAAGAAATACAAAAGTCTTTACTATCTTACATCTTCAAGTAAGATTGAGTGTAGTAAAAAGTTTCTCCTTTGGTCATCGTAAATCCAAATGCAACAAATCCATGTTTAAGCATCATTCGATCCCATTCAGAAGCTTGATGATAATTGCCAATATAAGTTTGTTCGATGTTTTCATGAGGATAAATCAAGTGTTCAAAATCAATCAATCTTTTATCCTCTTCTCTTGCATCATGTTCACGGATAATCAACATTCCATCTTTTCGAAGGATTCGATGAAATTCGGCAATTGCCAATTCTGGAAATTGAAGATGATGCAAAACTTGAAAACATGTCACGAGACCAAAAGTTTGATCGTTGTAGGGCAATTTTTGTCCCTCTTTTTCAATTAGTTCAAAATTTTGTTTACGGAGCACAGGGTTAATTCTAACTCCAGTAAACGACGCCATATCAGCACCATATACATTTTCAGTTGGAATCTTAAGCTGTTTGGCAATCTCAAGGGTCAATTTACCATCAGAGCACCCAAAATCAAAATAAAGATGATCATGGAATTTTTTTCTTCGACTCGCTTCATCAATTTCTCGAGCTCTTGCATTACCTCGAGCAACAATACCATCGTCTTTACCATCATCTTTGACTTGAATTTGATCAATTACATTTCGAAATTGTTCAAGGGTCTCAATTTGAATACCCTTCAAATCGCGACCAAATTTAGTCAGAAATTTTTGATATCGGCCGGGCTTTTGACGGAAATCATCAAAGACTTTCTGGATGTTCATTTTGGATGGGAAAAGAAAATCCAAACGTTTCTTCAGCTGTTAAATAAAGATGGAGAGAAAAATCTTCATTTTTATTTTTTGCGCATAGATCCTTGATCAATTGACTTGTCGGAGGAATTTGCTTTCCTTCAGTAAAGAAGAAGTAGGCCCTTTCGGTATTTGGAGTTGCTGATTGAATTTTCTTTGTCACAATGTAATTCAATCGTCCAACGTCAACATCAGATGGACAAACATATTTCATTTTGTCTAACCGAATTCCATTTTCAGGAATCACGATTACTGGAGTAGAATCTGGAGATCGAAAGGTAATTTTTTTGATTTCGACTCGTCTTTGTTCAAGACTTTTTTGTTCGAGCTTTTGAAGAGCCTCGGAAAATCGACCCCCTTTACGAAACATATCGGCCCAACTCATTGTTTAATTTTCCTTTCGAATGTTTAACCGGTCTTTCGAATGTTTAACCGGTTCTTTAGGATGTTTAATTTATCTGGAAAAATTATCAATTTTCAAGAAAAAGAAAGCTTTTTTCCACTGAAAGAAAAGAAAAGAAAAGAAATCGCTTTTGATGAAAGCAAAATCAAAACCATTTTCTCCCCGAGAGTCTAAACCAGAGTCTAAAAAATCGGATGAGACAGAGCCAAGAGATGATCGAAATGTTAAAGTTTTTTGTCGATTTCGCCCTTGTAATGAAACGGAATTAAAAAATGGAGGTAATCGAATGATTGTGGTGAATGGGAACGTTGTTAATCTTCCACAAGAGGTAAAAGATAATCGATATTATTACGACAAAGTGTTTGAAGAAAAAGCAACTCAAGAACAAGTATATCAAGCTGTTGGTAAACCTTTACTTGATGAGATTCTTCAAGGATACAATGCAACTATCTTTGCTTATGGTCAGTCTGGATGCCTTTCTCCTGAGACACTAATCTTACTGATCGATGGATCTATTATTCAAGCACGAGATGTTCAAGTCGGTGACAAACTTGTTGACGAAAAAGGAAATGTTCGAGAAGTGATCAAGTTGTTTACTGGAATTTCACATATGTTTAAAATTCGAGATGTGAAAAAGAAAAGTTTTTACACGGTGAATCTTGATCACGTTTTGACACTCCAATTTGAGTCAAAGCTGATTGATATGTCAGTCAAGGAACTATTGAAACAAAAGAATAAACAAGATTATCTTGGAGTTCGAATGATCGGAAAAGAGGATAAGAAAATTGGACCAACCCCGAAGGGCCTTGAACCGGCCTCGAAGGGCCTTGAAACTTATTCATTCGAAATTGAAGATGTTGGAATGGGGTTGTATTCAGGATTTCAACTTGAACCGATTAAAGATCGTCCTGAACGATTTTTGCTTGCCGATGGAACTATTACACATAATTCAGGAAAAACTACTACAATGACTGGATACGCTGCATCGGTAGACAATCCCGATGCTCTGTCTCAGGAGGGAGAACTCTGGAAAACCGAAACTGAGATGGGTGTAGTTCCACGGTTAATCAAAGATTTATTTACCGCGATTCGTGGGAAAAAAGGATATGAATTTTTGGTTAGCATGTCATATGTTGAAATTTATCTCGAGCGAATTCGAGATCTGCTCTCACCTCTTCGCGATGACCTAAAGATTCGTGAGGATCGTTTCCGAGGATTATGGATTGAAGATGTGACTGAAACTTATGTCAATTGTTTTGAAGATGCTGTCCGTGTAATGAGAAAGGGAGAATTGAATCGAACAGTTGCTGAAACGGCGATGAACGCTCATTCGTCGAGAAGTCATTCAGTACTGGTGATGCATCTTCAACAAAATGAACTGAAGACTGGAAAGAAAATTATCTCGCGAATAGTGTTTGTCGATTTGGCCGGATCTGAAAAGGTAGCGAAAACAAAGGCTGAAGGATTGCTGTTGAAGCAAGCCAGTTCAACTAACAAATCATTATTGACTCTTGGATTGGTGATTCGAAGTTTGGCTGAAAAAAAGAGTTTCATTCCATATCGAGATTCAAAATTGACTCGTCTTTTGACCGATTCCCTCGGTGGAAACAGTAAAACTCATTTGGTAATTACTTGTTCACCTGCGAAATTCAATTATGAAGAAACTCTTTCAACGCTGAGATTTGGTGCTATTACTCAAACCATTTTGAACAAACCGGTGGTTAATCTTGAAATGAATGTTGAAGAATACAAACGTCTTCTCTTTGAAGCGAATGAAAAACTTGCTACTCAACAAATCATTATTTCAGCTTTGACTAAAGATCTTAATAAGCTAATTGAACTTTGTGAAAAGAAAGGTATCGATGTGAAAGACTTTAAGAAAGAATACAATTTGATTGTTCAACCGACTCTCACGCCAGCTAATTATGAAGAATCACTTGATCAATTCCAAAAGATGGCTGAAGAACTTGACAGTAAAACTGCGTTAGTCACTGAACTTCAGAAAAGTATTTCATTAGTGAAAAATGAAATTGAAAATATTCGATCTGTTGCGGATCGTTCACGAGATGATCTTCGACATTGCCAGGATGATTTGAATCAAAAGATAATCGAAATTGAATCTCTTCGAGCGAATCAAACAAATTATCTCGATAAAATTGCTCAACTCGAAGGACAATTGAGTAAAGTCGATTTATTGCTAAAAGAGAAAGATGAGACTGCCGAACAAGCAATTAAATTTGCAAATGTTCGAACTCAAACTTTAGAAGAAGAAAATATTGGACTTCGAGGTAAAGTGGCTAACTTGTGTGATGAAAACAATACTCTTCGTGAGAATATGAGTAAAACGTGGAAACCAACCGAGGAAGATACAAAGACAAAAGAAGAACTCCTTCAACTCCATGAAAAGTATTCAAAATTATCGATTGTCGAAGAAGAACTGAAGTCTCAACTTGAAGGAAAGAAACAACATGTTAAGACACTTGAAGACGGTTTGAAAAATAATCAACTTAAACTCCAAGAAACAACCAGTGATTTCAAACGACGTCAACTTGATTATGAAAAGAAGATTAAGGATCTTGAGTCTCAACTTCGGATTCTAAAGATGGCTGCAATCAAAGATCCCGTGATTGTGATACCAATTCAAAATGAATTTTGAGAAGACTTTGTGAAGCACTTTAATTAGCTTAACAAACTTAAAAACATTCCAATAAACAAAACATGGCTACAATTGCTGGTGCGTATTTACTCTACGGCTCAGTTGTCTCTCGGGATGAACTGATCAAATTTCTCGAACAAGATGCAAAGCTTGATGTGGATTGGACAAAAATTAATGATCGAGATCTAAGTAGTCTATTCGAACAAGATTATTATCGATTCAATCAATTGTATGGAACACGATATGTTCCAAAGTCGCATCTTTTCCCTGAGACAAAACTTTGCCCCCAACTTGCAGAAAAAATCGGACAAACCGTTGATCCCGAAGATCAGTTTGAAGATCTTGACAAATTGGATCATCCGGAATTCCAAAAGTTAGTTGAACAATCTCTCCATCGTTTTCATGGCAAAAATTCCATTTCGAAGCTGCTCTTAGTTGAACCGGTTTATTCTGGGTTGTATCCAATGCTTCATCGAATAATGGGAAAAGAAGTGTCTTCGCTATTTTATATCGGGATTGAAGTGGCCAGTAACGATTTTGCATTGAACATTATTGGAAATAATGACCAATTTAATGACTTTCATCCTCAAAAATCAGCCTCGTACTATAATGTTTGTGTTGACGCGTTTCCTTTTCTCAAACCGGGACGATGGATCTTTATGCCTGATGTTCAACTATCTGGTGTAAATGATAATTAAACCGCGATTTAACTATACAAAATATGTTAGTGACACTTCATCAATTTGATATTGATGATTATGAATATTTTTCTGACCGGAATCTCATTGCTTTAAACAAGCTTGGTTATGCAGAATTGAAGGAACTCTATGACAACAAAGGTTCAATTGGTCAGTATATGCATGAAGCAAGGGCATTTAATTTTTATTCAAATTCATGTGTATTTGGCGTTACTTTTTCATTTGATCAAAGTTGCCAGCAATGTGGGAAATGTCGAGAGTGTAATAAATATAAACAATATGATTTTATCTACTGTGACAAACAGTGTATTTACAGTATTTATCATCAAGATAAAGCCCAACAGTTTATAGGAGAGCCAAACAAAAAGTATTTTGGAGGATTAATCAATAGATCATGGTTGAATAAAATTGTCAAATTTGTAGATAAAAAGGAAGTTAATTTTATTTTGAGAGTGGCAATTCCTGGAATTTACGACCATTACGTTATTCCTAAGCCAAAAAGCGAGCAACATCCTTCATTTCGAATGGAACTTATTTCTGAAATGTCCACATGGAAAGTAAGTCAGCTTGAAGAAGCTCTTCGGAAACAGGCAAATTATGATCACATACCAGAAAATATCATTACAAAATCTGGGCCAATCTTGTCAAAAGAAAAGAAAGACGTTACTCTTATTCTTATAGAAACGAGTCGGCCAGTATGGTATAGCTCAATGCAAAAAGAGATAATTTTCTTTCCTGGATTGTGGGACAATGTTCTAGTCGTCGAATCGAACGGAGATGAAATAAAAAATGTCTGTTTGCGCTATGGATAAATCAATAACAAAAATGATTTTTCTTCCTAAGAAAGGAAGAAAAATAAAATGGATCCCAATATCTGTCCGAGTTGTGACACTGAAATTCCGTATCATTCACAAGTTTGTTCAACTTGTGCAAGAAAAGGAAGCCTTGCATCACCTGCAAAATATTGTATTACATGTCAATCGGTGATCATCAATCGACAGTGTAAATGTAAGAGCGATCAAAATAAGAAATCGTTAAAAGAAAAGGAAAAAGAATCAAAATTACAACCTTCGGGTTGAAATTTTTCTCAGCTTGATAAAGATTAGAGCTTAGGGATTAGCGATGAAGGAGATCGTCGTTTTTGTAATTTTGTTGTTCATAATTTGGTACAAATGGAAGGAGAAATATGTGTTGCCGATTCGGTTCCAGTCACATCATCCAGATGATAAACTTCGTATTCAAAGATTGAAGGAAAAGCTTTCTCCTGTTCACCCAATTATTGCTGAAATTGATGTTTACCCAAGTAAATCTGATACTTACACTCTTGGTAAATCAGAAATACATCTTTGTCTCGGCAATGAAGAAAATTCTCCTTATTTTGAGAATTTTCTTGTTTATGCATATCTTCATGAAATAGCTCACGTTTTAACTCCTTCACAATTCGTTGGTCCTCCTGACGATCCTGAACATCCTCCTGAATTTGAAAAGATAAACAATCGCCTTTTAGCCAAAGCGGAAAAGCTTGGTCTCTACAATTCTTATTTACCCTTTCCAAATCGATATTGTAAGAAACATATTAATGAATGGAAGAATTAAACATCCTGACGGATTGGTTAAACGAGATATTCATAATCATCATCTTCGTCGAAGACTGGCGTCCAATTGATATCAGTTCGATTTCTCGGAACCGGTGATGAAGGGGGAACCGGTGATGAAGGGGGAACCGGTGATGAAGGAGGAGTTGGATTTGAAATTTTGACTTCAATTTCATCTTCTGATGAAATTTCTTGGCGATCTGTTTCCTCATTCGCAATTGGCGATAATCTTTGTTCGACATGAGTTGATGAAAATTTTGGTCGCCATTCTTCTCCATGTAAAACCGGGTCTTCCATTTTTTTCATTTTTTCTGATGAAAGGCAACAAAACGCCGTTGGAATACAACAAGTTATACTTGCAATCAAAACATAAAACCCCCACATCTTGTTTTTACTCTTTGACACTTCGGAAGCAATCAATTTTTAAGATGAATAAGAAATTGATTAATTTTATTGATTCGATTTGGAATTTGAACAACTTTCAACCATCCCCGATGGCTAAGCCTTCCGAAATGATTAAAATGATTGAACTTAAAGTGAGTAAAGTCGAGGGGTATTATACTCCACTCAAGATTTACTGGTCGAAAAATGAGCATCAAATTTTAATGATTGATCAAAAGAGAACCGAAAATAAAGCTTTGTTTAAACTTCGAGAATCGAGTGATGATAATTTAATCTATAGTGCACAAATCTCAAGTAGTAATTTTCCAGATTGTCCTGCACCATCATTCCAAAAGAGGAATAATCGATGGACATTTCTTGGATCGAAAAGTTTTCAGATAGAATTCGAAAACTTCGATTCTGTCGCCGACTGGATTCAAAATAATCCGCGCGCAATTCAATTTAAGCTCTGCGATCAAGAAACTCGGAAGTTTTTTGATAAGTACAAAGAGACAGTTTTGTGGTTCTTTCCACGAACCAAAGAATTTATCTTTATGATCCAAAATGAAGATTATAGTCTATTTAAACTGAAAAAAGTGCCATTCCATGATATGTATCTTCTCGACCAATTTGAAACACCAAGATTCAAAACTCCGTATATTCATCGACGAGGAGAAGCATGGTATCTTTCTGATCTTACATTGAACTTGAAGATTGAAATTGAATTTCCGTTTAATCAATTGAATGGGAATGTTTAACCAGTCTTGAAGAGACGTTTAACCAGTCTTGAAGAGACGTTTAACCAGTCTTGAAGAGACGTTTAACCAGTCTTGAAGAGACGTTTAATTCTTTTCCTTTTGAGGAGAAGAATCCTTTACATTTAATCAATCTTGAGGAGAATTTAAAGTTTAAGGTTTAAAGTTTAATGCGCTTGACAAGTTTCTTCAATTTCATTTCGATGCTCATGAAGGAGCTTGAGGAAAAAGTCATAGAATTTCGGCATTAGTTCAAATCGAGGAGCAATATAAATCAATTTACCTGAATGAAAAATAAGAATGACATGTTGATGAGTCTTTCGACTCTCTTCTTTTCGACTTTTTGCATTCAAGAGAGCTAGAAAGTCATTCATGGTCGCATTTGAAGAATACCATTTTCCTTGGAGAAATCTTTGTTTAACCAGCGGAATATGAGAAATGTCTTGAATTTTTGTCTCTACTTTTGTTCCTGCATATCTCTCATCTTTGGTCGGAAGAATGAAATCCATTTCTTTGCATCTATACAAGAATGTCTGTAACTTTTGTCGATTCACTTCAAAACCAATATTTACACTCACATTGTTCATCACGGGATTGAAAATAATTTTTGGTGGTTCATCTGGAGGTAATTTACAAAAACCAGGATTCTTTTCTTCGATTGCTTGAATTGCTTTCCAAATTGCATGAACTCCCTTATATGCTTGACTCTCCTCGAGACATCCGGTAATTTGAATCTTACCGAATGATGGAAGTTTAACATTGATAACTTTTCCAACAAAAACATTCACAGAAGTAGTATTAGAAAAACATTTATCATTGCTCTTTCCATGACCTCGATGATGAACATGGCCATTTTCATCTTTGTATTTCAATGAAAGAATTGTACCAAGAGGAACATTTGACATGTCTTGTATTTTTGGAAAGTCATGTTTCCAGAAGAAAAGAACATGATTAATAGTCCAGTTGGTTGCCACAGTAAAAGTAATGGTGTACCTTTTGAAGGGAGCGGGAACCATTCTTTAACTCTGTACAAATAGTGAAAAACTCTTTAACCGAAAAACGAGATCCCTTCGGGTAGGTTTTTATATTAAGTTAATTTTTGCAGATCAATTTTCTTCAAATTGATAGATTCATTCTCTTCGAAAAGAGCGTGATGATGGATGATTTATACTAAAAATAGCAGTCCTCGCCGTTGAATTCAATGAATCGTATACGTTAGTAGGGATTTCACCAATCTTGATCCATTCAACTTGGTTAATCTCCTCGCTTTTCGACTCTTGAGCTTTCATTTTGTTGAACGTCTCATTGTCAATTGATAGAATGACAGTGTAAATAATGTATCTATTAATCCTTTTGTTCCAGATAACACGATATTTATAAAGATCGATGTCGATTTGAGTTTCTTCTTTCAATTCTCTTTTCCAGCAATCGACTTTTGACTCATCTTTTTGAATACTTCCTTTTGGAAGTCCCCATTTGTCTGAAGATTTTTCTTTGACGAATAAAATGTGATGCTTTGCAACAAGAAGAACGCCTGCCGAGGTTGGTTTTAGATGGAGTGCCTCTAAATTTCGATTCATTTCTGATTGAAAAGTTGATGAGCAAATTTTCCCTTCTCGATAAAGAAAAAACTCATTTTTCTCAAAAAAGAGTTTCACAAAGTCACCTCAGAAGGTGACTTTGTGAATTACAACTTCTTAAGATGTTCAAGAATATTTCGAGTTGAATATTCTCTTCTATTCGATGTATGCAATGTAAGTTCTTGCTCAATCATTTTGAGCGTAGTCGTACTTAATTGCCCGAGTAAAATTTTTGTATCATCTCGAAACCATCGAAAACACCAAGAAGAGGGAGAAGTCTGATTAACAAAATCTGGAGGTCCATGACGCCAATCCCATGATAACCCACAGCGACAATTAACAAAGTTACATCCATCACCTTTGGTTACCCATTCGTGACACTTTGTACATTTTTGTCCATGTTGTCGAAGATAAGCTTCAATTTGTGCAGTTTTGCCTTCATTGTCAAGAATAGCATCAATTTGTTTTTGGTCGTATTCAATACAACCTGGAATTGCACATCCACATTTTTGATGATGTTGAAGACGAATTGTGCACATTTCTCTCAGACAAATATCACAATAGAAATGTGTACAATATTTAGCTATACCTTTGCGAGACAGACAAATAATACAAATATCATTGGCTGCATCATTCATAACCTTTACTTTTTGAAAAGATAATCAAACTCCTAATAAGTTTGATTATTGATTGATTAAGAAATCAATTTTCGAAATTTATATTCAATATCCAATATTCAATATCTAATTACATAATGTCATAGCTAGGACCCATCATCATCTTACCGAACTTCTTGTGAACCAACACAAGAGCCAAGACGGCGAGCAAAACTACGGCAGCAATCAAAGCTTTTCTAGCTTTGGCGGGATCCTTCTCAACATAATAGAGATTGATCACCAACGAGATTGCAGCAGCAACAGCGAGAACGAGAGCGATCGGGGTATGCATGAGATTTTGTATGAGGAAGATTTTATTTTTTTTCGAAAAGATTGTAATTTCTTATTCACGAATCTTAGAAGTTCTCTGCTGATGAATAATCAAAGTGAACTTCCATATTTGGTGCACCTTGATAATCAGTTAGAGTTTGAGATTCAAACATATTGTCTTTCTTGGTCAAAGCAATGTTATCCATAAAAGTAAAAGGAGTTTTTTGAGCCTCATCATACAGACGTTTCAAACCGATAATTTGAGCCCACCGATTGGCAACAAATTTAATATGAGTAATCATCATTGCTGCGGTCATTCCGAGAAGATCATTCGGGAAAGTATCCTCGGCAAACTCAATTGCAATTTGTGTCGCTTCTCTGAATACTTTTTCAGCATTTTTGAAATCAAGTTGTCCTTCTTCAGCAAAGAGATTAATTACGTAAGCATTTGCTTCACAGTGGAGATTCTCATCTCTCGAAATAAAATCGTTGGCTGCCACGATTCCAGGGAATTTCTTCGGCATATACTTTCGAATCCAAAAGATAAATGCAAATGGCGATGAAAAGAAAATGCCTTCAATACAAAGAAAAGCAACCATTCGATTAACCAGAGGATGACTCTGGTCCATGTATTTAATAGCAAATTCAGCCATCTTCCGAATCGATGGAATATTTACAATTGCATCCATAATTTCTTGTTTCTCTTCAACATTTGTAATTAGAGAATCGAGTTGAAATCCGTACGACTTTGCATGAATACTTTCAATTGCTGAAATCGCTGCAAAAAGATATTTCATTTCTGGAGCCTTGAACTCCTCTGTGAAATTTTCATCAAGATTGGCGAATACAATTCCATCACTGGTAAAGAAAAAACCAATAATGCGCTTCAAAATATGACGAATTCTTTCATCCTTCAACTCCTCGAAGTGCTGACGATCTTTATCATATGAAATTTCCCCTGGAAGCCACATCATTGAAAGTTGTTTGTTACCAAACTCTTCAATCTTTGGGTACTTAATGGTAAAAAGATCAAACTTATTTTTTGGTTCGGCGAGGAGTTGCATGGTTTCTTTTTGAGAGGAAGAAAAATGGAACTCAATTTTTCGTCCATTCACAATTTTTACTTGTCATTTTCAAGGTCAAACATACGCTTCATGATCGAGTTTCGATATCGGTCAGTTTGAGCAGTAATTTGAAGATTTAATGAGTCGAGTTCAGTCTTTGAATTATCGAGTTCGATTTGAAGCTGTGCAGTCTTCTGGAGTAACTGTTCCTTTCGAACTTGAAGATTCTTCAAGCCTTTTTCTCGTTCGGTCAAAATTTTGACCTCGATCTCAAGGATTTGATTACGGATCTTGGTAATCTCATCAATTTTCTCCGATTTTGACAATTGATTTCGAAGAGATGTGATTGCAACAATATGTTTGTTAATCTCAGTAAAATCAACGTTCTCGGCCATCACTTAGTTTTCGTTTAAAAAGATGACTTTTCTTTTAATTGGTCTATGGGACGTTTAACCACTTCAAAGAGTTCTTCGGACGTTTAACCACTTCAAAGAGTCTTTCGGAACATTATCCTTTTCTCCATCGTTGTGACAATTTCTGTTGAAACCGATCGTGAACTTTGATTAAACCCGCTCCGGCAACCATTGCACCTGCAGCAAATGGATTAAATACAGCTACGGCGGCTGGTACTGCGAGAGGTGCAGCAGCCAAACCGGCCTTATAAAAACCTTGTCCCCATGAAGATCCTTGTTGTTCAGGACTAAATTTTCGCTCTCGAATCGAACCATACTTATTCGCAGCCTCTTCACTGTTTTGAATTTGTTGATCGATGTCTGACCATTTTAATTGCATTCTTTTAGCCAACGTACCTTCGTTCGAATTGGGAATTTCTGGATGAGATTGAGATCCAAGAAATCTCATAATTGCTCGTTGTGGCTCTCCTTCCATATTTGAGATTCTAAATTGGGCAACTTTTTCCTCAATTGCACCAGGCGCGGAAACAATCAATTGTAAAAGACCCTCTTCAGCATCACAGCGTTGTGCTGGATTTGGGTGAATCATCTTGAGAATTAAATTTTGGAGTCTGGCATCAAGATTTGATCGCGATAATCTCAATTTTCTTGAGGCATAAATCTTGTCTTGATTTTGAGGAAAATCAATATTTGAAGCGAGAGCTTCATCCCAAGGATCACGATTTTGGTTTTCATAACCAATTCCTTGTGTCACAATTTGGTAAAATAACATTCCCATTGCGTAGACATCAGACTTGTCAGTGAATGGAGCATAAGTCGCCTGATTATCACGTACATCTCGCGGAGGAGCTCCGCCAAGTTCTCCCCTCAATCTACCAATTTTTTCCCTTAACACTTTCATACTGGGGTCATTCTGGATCTGATTTCCTTTTCCAGCCGCATTGAAATCATTCTTTTTCTTATTGAATTCTGCCTGAGCCTGGTCAATTTGACCAATAAGTTCCTTTTTTCTTGCCTCACTCAAATTACTCGCTGCTTGTTGTTGCAGCTTTTGAAGTTGAACTCGACTCTTCGGAAGAAGGACTGGATCGATGTAGTCGAGGAGTGGAGCAGTTTCATTACACTTCACAATCTGGGTTAAATCGGTTTGATCATTCATCCAGCAAGCAGAAGCAAAATTATGAATAAAAATCGAAGGATTATCATTCGAGTCAGTTACAAAGTAGACACTGTCGGGAGAGATATTTCGGTGAATGATTCCGAGCTTGTGAAGATAGAACAAAGTGGAAAGCGCATTGAACATAAACCAGTGGAATTTTCGCGTTGAAGTGTCGAGAATATGCCTCCACATTGGGATAGGTTTCATGATTGCGTAGGTAGTATTGGTCCTTTGATTCACTTGACGATCATTTGGATAGAAAGAATAGACAAAAGGTAACGAGGGCATTGAATAAAATCCGTTTGGTGCCATATTGTCACTGATTTTCTTCATCATTCGGACAGCATTCTTGTTTCGAATAAAGCTTTGTTCATCAAAGGTAAAAAAAACTTGGACAACAAAGTCATCTGGAAGAGTCTTATCAGAAGGAACTTTTTTCACTGCCTTGTAGATTTGTTCATTCGGAAGGACTTGTTTGCTTGTAATTTGGAGTCCAGAGTCAATTTCTGCGATTGTTTCTCCTCCAAACCATCCGGTCTGTTTTTCCTTTCCTTTGAAAGAAAGATCGTAAATACTTACATTCGCCATGATTTCTTTTCTGGAAAGAAAAGAAAAAGAAAAAGTTGAATTTTTTGCTAGATTATTATTCTTGGTTTGCCAAATTGGATATTTCTTGTTCGAGTTCCTCGCCTTTGTAGCAAACGGCAAAAAGATTAACTTTTGAATCTGAAATCATCTGCTTAATCAATTTGACTTTTTCATCCGCAGATAAAGTTTTGTCTGCTTCTCCGAGACATTTCAACATCGATCGGAGTACTTCTCTCAAAGGTTCTCGAGAACCACAATATTCTTGAAATGCAGTTTGATTTACAGATTTAATTAGCGCGAGATCTTGGGCAATTTTTTGCACATCTTCGTCTGTCTGTTCAATTCCACTGACTTTGGTGAACATGTCTAGAACTGGTTTCGATCGGAGATACTCGAGATATGCTTCCGGAGTATAGATATTTGAAATGTCGGTTTGGAGAAGAGGCTCGAGCAGCAATTGACAAAGTTTTCCAACATGTTGCGAGAGAAATTGTTTTCCTTGATTGATTTGATTAGTGTTAGAGCTTATTTTTTGGATGAACTGATTTGCCCCATTTCCAACCATCAATTGAATAAGTAGATAAGTAATATCATTAATTTCATCAATTGCAGCCGGACTTTTATCATTAAAATAGTCCTGATCACATTTATTGGCTCCTTGGTTACAAGGTTTGCCCGGAAGCATAACAAGTCCTTTTCCATTAAGAGCAAAGAAAGTCGCAAATCGAGAGAAATGACAACCTGCTTTTAGATTTCTAGTTACAATCAAAGTTTGAAATGATTTAATCGCAAATTGATAAACATCTTGACAGCTGTATGGTGTTAATTCCGCGCTTTCCCAACTTGCGACTGAATCAGTTATAACAAATGGTTCATACACAATTGCAGGGAGAAAAATATCATGATCGTCAATGTTATACTTCATAACAGTCCATCCTTTCATCACCGGGAGATAAGTTTTCGAAACATAAGGCTGAACTTGTTCAATAATTTGAATGTAACTCAAAAAAATATTCTTGTATCCTTCAACGTCACGTAAATCGGGAAGAAGGGTGTGAAGAACATAAGGTTTTCCTCCCTTATTAACAGTGGCTAAAATATGTATTTCGAATCGACCACCCTCATATTGTCGAAATATTTCTGGATCTGTAGCAAGATCTGAATACTTAATTTCAGAATATTTGAATTTCTGCTTGAGACTTTCTCGAACTTCGTAAAGTTTTTGTTGTAGATCGAGAGCTCCAGCTGCGGTCAATTTATTGTTTGATGTAATTGCACCCATTCTTTTTCTGAACGAGAAAAAGAAAAAAGTTAAACTTTCTTCGAAAAGAAAATTATTCAGCAATAAGTTGAGGAGCCATCAATCTCTTCAGCTCTTGGAGCATCTCATATTTTTGCAGACGAATTTTGTGTTGTTGTTTAGTAAAATTTTGTCGTTGGAACATGATTTGAAGTACTTCATCAAACGGATTAATCAGGGCCTTGCCATAGTAATTGCTATCTAAATTGATCATTCCCTGATGACGAGAATAATATTCAAGACTTTCGATCTTTTGCCACATTTTTCCCGAAGGACCACCTTTAGTAGTCACTACATAAGCAAATCGACTTCCAGACTCAACAATTGACCCTCTTGATCTCATTGTTTCAGCCAACTGAACATGGGCTGGCAAAGATCGAAATTTGTATTCATCTTCGATCTTCGAGGCCTGTGGATTGTTTGGTTCAACATAAGGAAGAAACTTATTCTTCAATTGTCGTTGACGAGCGACTAGTTCGGTTGAAAGAGCTTTGACTTTGTAAGTATCGATGTCTTTGATACTCTTTGTGATTGCATAATCTTTGCTTGGGTAATAATGGCTATAGATTTGATTGAGAGCTTCAACAATATAGTCAAAAATTTTATCCAGGGGTGCCTTTTGAAAGATAAGATTAAGCAATCCTTCATAAGCTTTTCTCGAGCAAGCGGCGTTATCTCGTCGAGTTAACATGATACCTCGCTTTTTAACTTTTCCATTACTGAGTTTTGAAATGTATCTTTTCTTGGTTAAAATAAAGAATTGTTCCGCAATGTTTTCAAATTCGAGTTTCATCGGTTTTGCAAAGTGACAAGAGATTTCCTCTGACACTTTGTTGCAGAACTTTTCAAGAGCTTTGTAATCGATCTTCCCCTTTTCATCTTCGAAACGCTTCATATCATCGAAGATATACATCAACGAATCGGTATCACCATAAATAACTTTGCCAGGATGACGATCAAGGATGATTTTCTTCGCTTTCATAATTGCAGCTCGACCACCAGCGGTAGTCGACATTGCACCTGGCATAAAAGGCAGTCGGCCTTCGGTAACACCCATCACACCATACATACTATTGGATACAGTTTTAATTGCAATTTGAGTCATGTCAAGAATGGTTGCATACATCTTCAAATCTTTCTTCAACATAGGATCTTTTTCTTCCTTCTCCTTTTCTTCAACCCCCTCGAGCTCTTTCTTCACTTTCTTTCTTTCAGCAGTCAATCGCGTGAGAATATTTGGCAAAATTCCTTGCGGAGTCTTAAGAAATCGATATTTACGTTTCGCACACATCACTTTCTTTTTGTCGGATCTTTTTTCGGTATCATGAGGACAATTAATATGATCCTCCCATTCAAGTACGTGACAATCTTCATCTGGAATATTTGGATCAATCACCCAAGTCGAATAACAAATATTCTTTTCCACAATTACTGATGGATACAGACTGGCGAAATCAAACGTAACCACATTTTCATGAAGACCTGGAATAGGTGTCAACACGATTGCACCGGTATAACTCTCGTCTTTTTCACAGACATAGCCATTCTTTTCAACGACCGTATTCTTAAGAAAACAATCTCGATAAATTTGAGCGTAAATCTTAACTTGTTGTCCTTGTGTCGAAAGATCAAAGATCGGAACACCCATAATACTTGACATTTGACAGCTGTCAACCCAAGTCTTGAGTTTTTGGAACAGAAACGAAGTGACTTCGGAATCTCTCACACAATACTTGCCTACTATCGATAGTGTCTCAGGTGATCCAATTTGAAAGCATTTGAAAATGCCTTGTGGAGTGAGAGGATCCTTGGTTTGATTCGGCCCGAGGATTTCAACTGAAACATTACTCAACGTGTAACTGGCAAACTTAAACCCTCTTTTAATCACAGGAAGCATGTCAATAATAATTCGTCCGGCAATTGCAGGATAAGAAAAACTTTGTTTGCTAAATGCGGAGCTTGACCAGGTAATGTTCTTTTCTTTCGCAGACATTCCTTTGATGTATCCAAATTGGGAAAATGATTGATAGACATTGTTTAGTTTAGCGCGGGCAATCATATAATTGAAATCCCAGCCCATGATATTGTATCCGGTAATCACTTGTGGATCGAGCTCAATGATCATTTTGGCAAATCCTTCCAAAATGTCAGCTTCAGTTGCGTAGTGATGAATTTTGACTGGATCGGTTCTTCCTTCACTTACTTTCGCTGGATCAGGATAACCAAGAGTCAAAAGATGATTTTCGATTTTATCCGATCCATGTTCAAACACACTCATCGAACATTGAAACAAGACATCTCCGGGCTTCTTTTCATTTGGCATTCGATTATGATTGGTTGAGTTTGCCTCCCAATCAAAAGAAACGATTTTAACTTTGGGCAAAGTCTTGAGCAATTTTTGGTCTTTCGAAGCAGACAGTGTATTCCAATTGAGTACATATTCATGTTTACAATAAGAGCTATTCCAGTCATCGGATTGCTTCACTCCAGTGAAGTCAATCCAACCGGTAATTGGGATGTTGCGACAAACTGCGAGTTGCAAAAAAGGACTTGCGTCTTGTTCATGCGAACGTAAATTAATTTTTCTTCCAATTGATTCAATATAGATTCCCCAACTAACTCGACGAGTGAAATCAATCATTGCCTTTTGCGTTTTGAAACAAACAAAAAGATAAGGGAATAAACATCGTTGATAACCTTGATCGGTTTTGACCATATGAGCTCGATACAATCGATGCTTTTTCATAAAGACCATTTGTTGAGGATAAATTTCTTGATTCATTGATCCAACAGCTTCTTGGAAACTTCGTTGATGAATTGGATTGTCCCAGTCAATTTCGGGAGGTAATTCAATATAACAATATCGAGTAAAGTTGAGAATAATTAAGTGAACAGTTTCGTTTTCTGGAGTCATTCCGAATGCATGGATCATTCCGTCATCTTCCGCAAACCATGAAAAAATATACGCAGTTCCTGTTGTGAGCTGTGACATTTTTAAACGGTAATTGGAAGGAGGTATTTATATAATTGAGAATAAAAAGAATGATCAATTTTTTCACTCCTTGGAGTGAAAAATAAGATGTTTATAATTCCCTATGAATTGCTTTGAGTAATTTATCGACAGTCGGATATCTCCGATTTTGATATTCAAATTTATCTGCAAATACCCATATTTGTTTGCGAATATTTCCCCTCCAATCGGTCATAATGTACAACACTCGATCTGGAAAAAAGGAACATTCTTTTGGAATACAACAGACACTTCGATCGAGATTTCTTAATCGTTTGAGTACGATTCGATCTACTTGTCGTGAAGAGCACTGCATGACAATTATTCATGATGCTTAAGATTGGGAATCAATTTTGACAACACTTTTCCCTTCAAGATGAAATTCGTGCTTGAAATCTACGCGCCCTTCGCGAAGAAAAGATTTGTCAAATTGTTCAAGTTCGACAAATGATTTGTTGGTTGTCATTACCAAAATGACATGGGGATACATCCCTCGATCAAATTTATCGAGAAAGAGATTCCAATCTTTCTTTGTCTGCACCATTACTCTTTGATTCAGATGTAAAGATCTTTCTTTGTCTAAGTTTAAGAGAATTGCGTCAAATTCCTCCAGCATCACAATCAAAGGACTTTCCTTTTTCGGCGAGACAACCGAATATAGCAGAGAAAAATTATCCCCATGATCGGTAGGATTAAATGAATCGCAAAAATAAGAATGATTTCCATTTGTCGAAAAACGTTTGTTGATCAATAGAGATGTGTAAGATTTGCAAGCTCGAGGAGGACCACTAAAAACACAGACACATTTGTCTTTTTGTTCGTAGATCTTTAACACTTGATCAATTACTTCAGTCTGAAATTTATACTCATTATGTTTGACAGAAAAATATTGTTTTTTGTAAGTTGTTTGATCAATAGTCCCTGTTCGATAAAACAACTCAATCAAACCAAGTTTTTTCTCTGTTTTTTTGTCAGAGCATCTAGCTAGAAAAATTTTCTCATATTGAGATTGATGGATAAACAAATGAGCACTATCCCGAAACATCCGAGCACCACAAAGAACAAAATATTTCCCGATGGAAATAAAGAAATCAGCCTCAAGTCTTGGATCTTTAATTGAAGAGTAAGAGCTCATATTGAGTATTGTATAAACTTTGTCTTGTTCGATCGCATACCAATGCCAATTGGTGAGTTTGCCTATAAAGATCCAAAACAAATTTTCGACAAAATCGACCCTTTTCACTAAAAGTACCGAAAGAAGATAAAATAAAACCCCATAAATCGAGATAAAGAAATTTGCACCAATATCGTACATTGGATGCCTTTTCACTTTCATTTTCATTTCAAGTAATCAATTTTTAATCTCCGAAAAGATTGAAAACATTAATCTGAAAAAGCCATCCTCCAAATTAACACCAATAATCGAGGATCATACAGATCTTTGATCAGAAAAGAAGACCACACCGACGTTCCAACAAAACTTAGACCTGTTGCGATTAAAGTAAGAAAGCCAATCGGGACAATTGCATTGGTTAACTTCGAAACTTGAACACTTGTGCCATGTGTATCATAATGGCAGACAAATCCCTTTTTGTAGACCGAATTACGTAACATATTTTGATCAAGATGTGAGTAAGAAGATTGCCAAAAAATTGTCTCTGTTTCCATATCAAAAATTTGAATTCCTTCGTATGTGATTAAAATGAGCCAATTTCGATCTTGAAAAATAGTTTCCGGTTTCAAGATGGAATGAAACAAAGTTACCTGAGTTTTATTTGGATCGATATCATTTATTTTAAACAAATCGCGCTTAAACGAAGATGAATAAATATATCCGTTATATTCAAAGAGTTGATTAAGAATTTCGAAAAAAGGAAACAGAGTCTTGAATTTGTAATCCTTTCCGTTTGGTGCAATACTATTGATCCCATGCTTATAAGAATGAATCAGTTCGTTCCCACGAGCAACAATGTTGTATGTTTTTGCGTCGAGAGATCCTGTGAAGAAAGGCTCTCGAATCAAAAAATTATCTTTTGCTGGATCAAAACTAAAATAATGGAACAAACTTGAACCTGCTATATGTTCAATAATTGCAATTCCTCGTTCATATTTAATTGCATGATTAATATATACATCAAGTTTTTGCACCCTTTGAATATTCCGATCAAGCAAAAAGACCTTTTTCCGAGTTAAAATAAGCAGATAACCATCAATGGCAATTGAGAAAAAAGAAATTACATTCCTGAAAGTCAATTGATTAAAATCAATCAAGAAAAGATTTAGATCGTTATTGAAGTCTTCAACTAATAAGACTTTATCTTCCCAGATTTCGAAGTTAATTGACATTTTTCTATTGTAATGGTAATGATAAAGTCTTATTTGATGGAGTAAAATATCAGTTTTTGACATAAGTCTTATGAAGACCAAAAAAGTAATTATGAAAATCGTCCAAGTTCCGAAGTTCAACTTTTCCATTTAGCATAGTGAGTGTAATCATACCATGCTCGGTAAAAACTTTTTGCAGATGATGTAAAGAGCCATGAAAATCTTCATGCGGGCCAAGGTATTTTCGAACTTCTTCAGTTATGTCTTGATCTGCTTGATTTTTAATATTCAGCAATTTTGATTGCATTCGAATTGGTACATGAACACAAAACATTTTTCCGTTCCAAAAGTATGTGACCTCGAGATGGGATTTCATTTTCTTCACCGAGGGAAATTGCTCTCGAAAGTATTTGACTATTGACATCATCTTACCAATTGCGAGTGTTTTTAACCATATACATGACTGTGAGAGAGGATTCTCGCTTACCGAAGAGGCGACTGAATACAACCTTTTCAAATCAGTAAAGAAAAAGCCTGCTCCAAAACTAATCGCAAATCCGACAAGAAGTAAGATCATTAAACGTCTCTTCAAGTGATTAACGAAGAATCGATAAAAATTGATTTTCACTTTGCAGAACTCTTTATCAATTATAAGTTATTGTTTAATTAATCCCTGAGGGACGTTAAAAATGAACGAAGTTCAAGATGCAATACAAAGATATGTCAACAAAGTCCTGTATAATCTGATGCAAGAATTAACATCTTCTCTTCCAGAAGATCAAAAAGGAAGTTTGCCTTTTATTCGTGCTGCCATTGAGAAGAGAATTGTTCAGTTTGAAGAAGACATTTCAACATCGAGCTATTCTTCAAAGGATTCGTTTCCTGTTACCACTCCAATTGATTCCTTAAACGTACATACGAAAACAGAAGAATCTGTAAAATCTGTCGAAGAAAAGAAACTTACTGGATCATTTTGTACCGAACTATTAAAATCTGGATCGAGGAAAGGATCAATGTGTATGAAACCGGTAGTTGCAAACGGTAAATGTGGGCGCCACGGAGGGGTAGTTGAACAAAAAACTTATGGCGGTACCTGTGAAATGATTATTAAATCTGGTGCTCGTGCAAATCAGCCATGTGGTGCCAAAACTTGTGTCGGTGAAAGCTTTTGTGCGCGACACAAGAAGAAGTCTTGTTGTTATCTTCTTCATGGAAAACCTTGTGGACAGCCATTATCTGATTTCAGTCCAAGTCAAAGTTACTGTCGAATTCATATTATTCAAGAACTTTCAATTGATACATCAACTTATACACTAATGATCAATTCTTTTAAACAAAAGGAACATAAATGGTCAGGAATGATTTTCGATGACTCAAAAGTCATCGGAAAGAAAGGTGAAAATGGATTGGTTGATGGAGCTTTGAACGATGAAGATCTTCGAACAATGATTTACTATAAGTTACCTCCAGATCCAAAATATTTCGAAAGAATGTCACAACTCTATACATTTATGATACAACAAGGAGAAATTTCAATGACTTAGTCTTAGACTTAGTGTTGATGGACAGTTATAGGTACATCGAAGAAATCTGAAGCATATTCATCTGCCAGCACGTCTACAATTCTTGATCCGAGTTGAAGAAAAACATTCATCCATATTGAAGTCACGTATTTTTCTTCTCCATTTCGACAAGGCATCACAAAAACTGCTTTTCTTCCTTCATATGTGAGTGTTGTAATAAACTCGATTTCGTTTTGTTCCGTATTAGAGGAATCTGTCAAATAAATAGAAATATCATATTCGGAAACAGGAGTGAGTAAATTCGGTCTCTTCGGAGTATGAATAAATACTATCTTTTTAGCTTGACAATTGGATTGAATATGTCTAATCAAATCTGTATCAAGTGGATTGTTTGGAAAGACAATTTTTTCTTCTGTTACTCTTGACATTTGGGATTTGATTTTTTCAAGTTGATCTAAAATATGATTATATGAGGATGGTCTACATCGAGGTGTTCTTTGGCGATGGAAACTTTTTTCATCATCACTCGAATCAGTTTGTGAAACTTTACTTTCCGAATCTTCCGAACCAATAAAACCCTGTCGAATTGATTGATTCAATACCTGAAGACAAAGACCAGCCAAATTTTCTTCAGCATCTTTTTTTCTTTCAGCAAGCATGCTTGAAAGATGTCTTCCTTGAAAATGGCAATAAGACTGCCATTGACCTTTAATTTTAGATGACTCGAAGATTGGGTATTTTATCCCATTGAGTTGGCATGCTTCGTTGAGTTCGAGTCGGGCATTTTTAACTATGTTCGAATGCGCACTCATTATTTACTTATTTATTGAAGATGTTTAACCAGTTCTTTGAAGAACGTTTAACCAGTTCTTTGAAGAACGTTTAACCAGTTCTTTGAAGAACGTTTAACCA
>CAZKAD010000001.1:0-19286 GCA_964550845.1 uncultured Gammaproteobacteria bacterium | reverse complement strand
GTTCTTTGAAGAACGTTTAACTGAGCGGAAAGAGTTCCAGATTGAAATTATATTTTCTTGGGTTAAACATCTTCTTGAAGAATAAAGATGAAGCGTCGTCAATCATCAGACCTTGAACAAAAAGTTGTCGGAGAAGAACCGGTTAAGAAACCCAAAACAAAGAGTGAATGGATTTCTGGGACAGCACTGTATAACATTCTTCTCAATGACCATCTTCAAGAATGGATTAAGATTCATTCACCAGAACAAATTGGTGAACGCGGACTTTTTCTCGAAACTTTAATGAATTCGGGCAAAGAATTTGAAAAGACAATTTTCTCTCTACTCGAGAGTAAGATCCGCAATCAACCGGTTGCTTCATTCCCAAATCAATATCACCGAGAAATGATTGATGATGTTCGTCGAGCAATGATTGAACAAAAAGTAGTTCTCTTTTCTCCAAGTGTTTATTCCTCAACCTTAAAGTTTTACGGAGTTCCTGATTTGTTAATTCGAGTTGAAGATGTAAACCAAATTGTCCCAGATTGTTTGACTCCCGAAGAAATCGAGCAATATAAGCATGGATATTTGATTATCGACGTCAAATTTATGACCCTTCCATTGTCAGCAGATGGAATTCATATGGTAAACAGCGGACATCTGCCCGCTTATAAGGGACAACTTTATATCTATCATTCAATTATACGAGAAATATCCGAGAACATTGGTCTTCCGGTGGTTCCGTTTGCTTGTTTGCTTGGTCGAGCCGCAAAACAAACCACGAAAGGAGAAACATACTATTACGAATCGTTTGAAAAGATGGGTCGAGTTGATTTCACCGATCGTGATAAACATGTCCCAACTGCAGTTGAAAATGGAGTCGAATGGGTTCGAGAATGTCGAAAAAACGGACAAGATTGGCTTGAAGATCTCGAAGAACATCCGGAATTGTATCCAAATATGAAGGCTCATGGAGAAAACTCATTCAAAGCTGGATTTGCCGAAGCACTTGGCGAAATTACTTCTCTCTGGTACTGTGGACTGAAAGAAAGACAAAAAGCTTTTCAACAAGGAATTAAAAGTTGGAAAGATGAAAACTTTACTTCACAAACAGTCGGATTCAAGGGAGATCGAGCCAAAGTATTAGATGCAATTCTTGAGGTGAATCGTGGCAATGATTTAATTTTACCTCTAAAAATGACGAAGATGATTAAAGCCATCCAACGAGTCAATCAAAAAGAATTCTTTGTCGATTTTGAGACTATTCCAGAATTTCTTGGTGAAGAAAGAATTTTTATGATTAGCGCCGGATGGATCGAATACGATCTCGATCTTGAAGAACATTGGAGATGTGAAACTTTCGTTCTTGAAAGTCTCTCTGATGAAAGTGAAATGAAAATGGCTCGGGAATTTCTCCAATTAATTGGAGATGATAGTGAATTATATCACTGGGCCGATGCCGAATTCCATATTTGGGAAAACTTTTGTATTCGCCATCGAAAGTACAATGATCCTCAATTTCATATTCGAGACCGATGGACTGATCTTTTGTTTGTATTCAAACAAGAACCAATTGCAGTGAAAGGAGCGTTTAATTTTTCACTCAAATCAATTGTGAAAGCTTTATCAACAACAATCGGACTTTCATATCAAGGTGAAGTGAAAGATGGTCTCACTGCAGCTGTCCACGCGGTTAATCACTACACACAATACCAACGTTATCAACCAACTCCAGAAATGAGAGAAATTGTCAAGTATAATCAACTCGATTGTGAAGCTTTGTGGAAGATTCTCGGTCTACTTCGAGATATGAATGGGATTTGAACTTTTTTGATTTCTCGAATTCAATTCATTAAATTACTTCATTGAATTCGAGATGGAAACTTTTCCAATTTCAATTTGAAAATTATAAGCTTTTGAATTCGAAGAAGTCGAATTCAATTACTTCATTCAATTCAATTACTTCATTCAATTCAATTACTTCATTCAATTCAATTATTTCATTCAATTTCAATTACTTCATTCAATTCAATTACTTCATTCAATTCAATTATTTCATTCAATTCAATTCAATTACTTCATTAAAATTGAATGATCCATCATTTTGTCTACACAAAAAACGAACGATGTTTCGAATCCAGAAACTTTTCCCTTCCATCGATCATTCGAAGCAATGGAAACAAGTTAATCTTGATCAAGAATTTCGAGAGACAAAATTTGACATGAAAACTATTGACGGACAAAATCAACTCCTGTCGAAAGTCTCAAACAATGGATCTTATTATACATTTGGAGGTTTTCGAGAAGATAGAAGTCTGCTTTGGGAAGGATTTGAAGGAGATAATCAAATGATTCATCTTGGAGTTGATTTTAATAACCTATCTCCAGGTGACAAAGTCGCCTCTATTTCGGGTGGAGATGTTCTTGACATTCTCGTTGATACAACTCCGTTCAATGGATGGGGCACAAAGATCATCATTGAAGATGAGAAGTATTGCTATCTTTATGGTCATTTGATGAACACTACTTTATCGATTAATCAGCAAATTAAAACTGGAGAAATACTCGGAGAAATAGCTTCATCGGATAAAAATGGAGGATGGTTTCCACATCTTCATCTTCAGATTATGGAGAAAAAAGAGCTTAATCTGAACATTCGAGAAGTTGATGGATATGAATTTGTCAAGGGAACTGTGAAGGGAGTAATTGATCCGATCGAGCTGTTGTACAACAAGAAAGATTAACTGAGATCTAAAAATAAAAATTTCTCTACAAAAAGAAATGCCGATCTTCCCGATTGTCGACTTCTTTCAGATGATGTACTCAATGGCATCATATTATCGTATTGATATGGTGGAGGCGTTTCAATGCCTATTTGAATCTTCAATTAAGATGATGCCCGGTCAAGAGAAAAAGTACTTTACTGAAGCATATGAATCTCGTCCGTACTCTCAACAGGCATTCAAATGGGTTTTTGATCTTCATCAGACTGTTAATAAATATATCCATCAAACTGTGATGATAAGTTATGAAGAACAATTGAAAAAATATGCAAATTCGAGTATGAATATTACCATGTGGTCACATCCAACTTGGAAGATGATCCATTGGTTTGCTGCCAATCACAATGGATCGAAAGACTATGCGCTCGCCTACAAAGCATTTATTAGCTGTCTTCAATTTTGTCTACCTTGTGAAAAGTGTCGAAATCATCTTCGAGAGAATTTAGCCGATCACCCGATTGATCAATTCTTGAGCTCGAGAATTAATCTCTTTCACTGGAGTTACCTTCTTCATGAAAGAGTGAATGGGCAATTGGGTAAACCTTCAAAGCCGTGGAAGGAAGCAACCGAAAGTTATATGTGATTTTTCGAACTTGGGAAAGAATTAAAATTTTTTGTCAATCTACAAAAGGGAGAAGCATTTTAACGAAGGTAATTATGGCAGAAGAAAAGATTGATTGGTCAATTGGAGGAAAGCTTTCGTTTGTCGAACTGAAAGAGGATTGTATGGCAAGAGTAGCAGCTGAAACATCTGAAGAGTTAAAAGAGAGGGCAGAAATAGTCGCGGAAACAGAGATTATTTTTAGTTCAGCAATTTTGATTGAACAATTGAAAAGTCAAGATGCCGCGCATATTGAAAGAATTTCAAGGAGTTGCGATTGTCACATCAAATTTCCACTTATGTACACAGTCAAATTTGAAGCTGAAGATTTTGTCGAACCGTATACAAAGCTACCGAATGAAACCTTAACTAAACCGAAATCTCTTCCCATTGAAGTTAATATTCGATTGAAGACAATTATTCTCGATTGGATGAAACATCGGAAATTTTCTCAAGCTGAATATTATTGGGCATTTGATTGTGTGGAGGGGCATTTTCTGTTAATCATTCGCGTTGATTCAGCCATTGGTGATACTCAGGAACTAATCGAAGGGACTTCTTCAGTCACATTTTATTAATTTTGTCTCCTCTCGAGGAGAGAAAATAATTTTTAATGTCCAAAGGACGTTTAATTACAATTCAAATTCAAACATTTCGGCATTGTTGATCTAAGACAACTTTGTTATTTTCGATTCCCCAAAGGGAATTGAAACATCATCACACTGCATCCTTTTTGAATTGATTAAACAGTCACTATCTTAATTGGTTTTGGACTACGTTCAACATCGTACCAACTTGAAATGTGGATCCGGATCAGCTTTTGAAAAATGGTTCGATCCTGATCCGACAAAACTTTGTCAGAAAAAGCGTCTTCAATCAAACTTTTTGACTGTGGCGTCCATTCGTCAGGCTTTTCGACAATCAAATCACCAAAGAGGTCCTCGAGATCTGGTCGTTCAAGATATTCCTTCCAATTCTCGAGAAGATAATTGAATGCTTTCTCTTCTGAAGATGCAATTACAATTGCATGAACATATTTGGCTTCGGCATATGTGTCTCTATTGTAGACAACATATTGGTGCTTCTTCGGTTCAGTGCTTTTTGGAGCCTTGCTCGGAACTGATGATGTAGAAGGTGCGGATGTTTCAATCGAGGACATTTCTCACTTTTTTGTTTCTTAGGGAAGGGTGAGTAATCTTCATGATTTACTTCTTAAAATAATCAATTTTTCTGAGTTTTTCAATCAAACTCGTTTCAATCCCAAGCAGAAGATGTACAATAATTCCGATTAAAATCAGCAAGATAAAAGCCTCAATCACAGTTAATCCGACTGGTTTGGCTATAATCCAGGCAAATATTAGAGTTCCAATCAGATCAACCGCTGCAAGATCACCGGGAGTCCTCCATTTGTGAATTCCTTCTCGTGGAACAGACATTCTGTTTAAAAATTAAAATAAAAAATTACAAACTAAAAAACAATGCCCAAGTCTCGCAAATCAAGATCTCCGCGACGAAAGTCAAAATCTCCTTCTCGACGAAGAAAATCGAAGTCCCCTTCAAGACGAAGAAAGTCCTCTTCTCGACGAAGAAAGTCGAAGTCTCCTTCAAGACGAAGAAAGTCTTCTTCTCGAAGAAAGTCGTCTTCACGTAAGTCTGCTCGCAAACAGCCAAAGAAACTGAGTAAAGAGGTAAAAGGCATTCAAAGTCCTTTCAATCAAGAACGTCGACCAAATTTGTTTGCCAAGATTTCAACCGTCATTCCTCCTGGAGAATCTTCAGTTGAACCCGAAGCCGCTGCTGCGATTGTTGATAAGATGGCACGCGACTTGAACGCCGAATTGACTGCTGATGCCAAGTTGATCTTGATTGTCTTTATTCGTGATTTGACTCATCTGATTTCCAAGTTGATCGAAAAGAGAGAAATTGTTGAAATTATAGATGTGGCTCGTCTGTTGAAGAGCACTGTTGCAGGTGGAGTTAAAACTGCCCTGGTTAAGAACTTCGAAAGCCATCAACTTCGGAAATTGAGTTCAATGTGTTCAGTTGCTGAAGGGCCAGCAGAATGTGCTGAGAATAGACAAGTTGACCTTGTTGATATTTTCATTCAAATGATGGTTCGAGAGATTATTGCAACTGCCCAGAACTTGAAAGCTGAATTGGGCCCCTTGAGTGAACTTGATATTAACCGAGTTCGCAAGGATCGTGATCTTAACTTTACATTGAAATTGTTCCGATTGTAAGTGTAAGTAATCCGGAATCAATTTGAAATAAAATGAATTTCTTTTCTTTCGAGAAAAGAAAAAGGATAATGCCGGAAGGTCCCGAAGTTCAACTTGTGGTAGACAATTTACATCTCTTTCTCGAAGGACGAGCATTGAAGAATGTGGAAATCATCGGTGGCAAGTACAAAAATAATGTTCCACCTAACTTTGAAGAGTTTAAACGAGAATTGCCATTGTATTTTTCGAAAGTCACAGCCAAAGGAAAAATGATTATCTTTCATCTCAAGACACTTGGAGGTCAACCGTCAAGATTTAATATCTATGCCGGATTGGGAATGACAGGTAATTTCACGTTTGCTCCGAATGAACGTGAAATGAAACATGCAGCCTTTCAATTCAATATTGAAGGAAAAGCACCCTTTCCAACTTCATTTATTTACACTGATTCGCGAAGATTTGGAAATGTTTATTTTTCACTCCAGAATTTGTCAGATAAACTTGCTCCCGGCGCACTCCAAGATTCAAGTTGGGACAACTTTATTCAACGTGTTTCGAAGATGAATACCAAACGAGACATTCTCTCAATTTTGCTCGATCAAGAAAAGATCATTTCTGGAATTGGAAATTATTTAGCGGCAGAAATTTTGTATGCGGCGAAGATCTCTCCATTTCGTGCTAGCAATCAGATTTCGGTTGAAGAATGGAAACGAATCTTTGATGCAGCGAAAACAATTTCACTTCTTTCTTATCAAGTGTCGGGCTGTCAAATCAAAGATTTTACTTCACCTGTTCAAGATGGGCAAAATTTCAAAGATTATCTCCAAGTATACGGAAGATCGGAAACGCCCAAAGGAGAAAAGGTTTCTTCTGAGATTGGGAGTCATCAAAGAACAATTTGGTGGGTGCCATTAGTCCAAAAATGATTTCTTTGGTTTATTTCTTTGATCAAAAAGAACAAATGGGTAATCTATGTGGAAAAAAGAAATATCTCAAGATTAATCAATCTGATGATTCGGAACCTTGTGAATCATCGAGACAAAATCGTCCACTTCCACCCCCAATTCCACCTAGAAATGATGAAAATATCTGCAAAAAAGGAGTGCGAAAAATATACAACTTACTCAGATGGGAGGGTTTGGAACTTCATGTTCAATCGTCATTCCAACAAGTGTGTCAATCAGAATCAACTGAAGCAAACTTGGATTTTCGATCAGTAGCAAAAATTTTGTCGGATCGAGACATCGAAATTTGGTTTTCTTTTCAAGGGGTAAAAGATGGTTATGTTCATCTTCGTCCAATTGTTTCATACAATCTTGAATTACTTGAATTATTTACTGGAAAGAAGCTTCGTGAATGGAAAATTCACCGAAGTAATTTTCCTCGCACTTTAACCTATCAATTTTACGATGATGAGAAAATGTTGACGACAACCACGATCGATTTTGATCTTCTTCAACAAGGGGCCAGAATCACTGGACTGGTTGAATATCTTAAATTTGATAGTGATCAACATCTCTTTTCGATTCAACTTAACAGATTGGTTGTCGATCGTCTTGAGACGAAAGAAGATTAAAAGTCCCGAAGGGACGTTTAAAAGTCCTTGACGGAAAATGAAAATTGATTTTCTTCTCTTCTCGAAGAGAAGAAAATAATTGATCTTAATTTAAGTCTAAGTTTAAGTAATGAGAAGAAGATTGAGCACCAATAATGATGATTTCAACTGTGAATATCATCAAGTAAGTCAAGTTGAACTAGACGAAAAGGTTCCACCTCGATCTCAAAATCCAGGCCCAGAATCTCAAGGCAAAGCTGAAGTTCAAGGCAAAGCCGAAATTCAAAAAGTTCAAGGTAAAACCGAAGCTCAAAAAGTTCAAGGTAAAACCGAAGCTCAAGGTAAAACCGAAGCTCAAAAAGTTCAAGGCAACTCTTTAAACAATGATCTGCTCGACGAGGGCTATCATCTCGTTCGAGTAGCAGAAAGAAAGCATTTTTATTCGCTAGTAGAGGAATATCTCAAGAATTATCAGAAACATTTTCGTTATACGGACAATGAGAGATTTTTATCACCTATTGAACAGAAAATAAATCACCTCCTCAAACAGATGGTGGAAAATTCTTTTCCATTCAAGATTCCGGAATATCAACAACTCCAAGAATATATTTTTCTTGCCCAGCAAGAAGTGCGTATACAAAAGGTGATTGCAGATGCCAAAGCTCAAGGGAATGTGGAAGAGAAAAGTCCTCTCATACAAAAGAAAGGTACCATTCAAGTGAAAAATTCATGTATTAATGCCCGTTGTATTACTTCGATTTCTTTTGAATGCGGTAACATTATAATTGCTCTAACTAATAACAAGCAAATAACCTTATCTAATAAAAGCTTTTCTCAAGAAGGGTTCAAACTCTATTACGAATATCTGGTAGCACATTGGCAATACTGCCTTGATGATTAAACGTCCTTTCAGGACTGGTTAAACATCTTTCATTTCTCTTCCTTTCGAGGAAAAGAAATTCTTATGTCATTATTTCATTGACTCTTTACTCGTATATCGAACGAGTCCATTTTGTTCAAACCAACTCGATAAGCCATTACAAAGATCTTGCGCTTTCATTTGACGAAATGTATACAATCGTTGTAACTCTGCTTCTGAAAGGCGAAACAATTCCTCTTGTGAAATAACCTCAAATAATTCTTTAGTTCGAAGTAATTCATTCAAAATTGTATCACGAGGAAGTCTTGAAACAATTTGAGGTTTCCAACTTGTTCGGAAGGCGATTCCGGCTAGTTTACCAATTTTCAACGTACCAGTACCACATTTTTCTCCTTTAATTTCAGTTCTTTTATCTTGGGGATTAAATTCAGCTGCCTTACGACGAAGATCGACAATCCAGAATCCTTTTTTCCATGCATCTGGACCTCGATGAAGTTCTTTATTAATTAGAGCATAAAAGCCGACTGGATTTTGTTCAAGAATCGAAGTTTGTAGCTTCTTTTCTTGTTCAACAATATATTGAACATAACTCGGATCACAACTGATCCAATTTCCTTCAGATCGACACAATGGAGTATCTTCATCAAAGTCAAGAGCAATTACATCACCGACTCGATGGATATATCCTTTGTATCGATTGAGGATAAAGCTACGTAATTGAGAATTTCCTGGAGCTTTGAGTTCACGATCAATTAATTCTTGGATCAATCCAATTTTTACTTCATCTGAAAGACGGTCAAGTGCTTTCTCAATCGTGATTAGATCATTTCTTTTGGCTGCTTCTGCAATCATTTGAAGATAAACGTCAGATTGTTCAGCAAGTAATTGTGTATTGAAATCGGACAGTGACATTTCTCGAATTGCAGTCGGATATTCGGTGTAGAATCCAAGGGAAATTTTTGAATTTGTTTCAGGTGAACTGACCAAAAAGTAAATATTACTTTGTTCTTTCAAATAGGAGATTACTCCATATTTGTTGTAAATAGCAACATTCGTCTCAATCATTTGTTTCAGCGTTTTCAAGAGGATAAATTCTGGCATTTCGGAAAGTTCTTTTCGAATTTCGGCAAACGACAATCGGAAATGTTTTCGAAATAATTCAGTCAGTTTGAATTGAGCCAAAGAACTATCATAATCGGAATAATGCAAATTATAAGTTAAATCATCTCGCTTGAGTGGAGCTGGTGCAGCATGATCACACTTATATTCACACTTTGAATAATCACATTCCCGGGTGAAATCTTGACCTACTGAATTAATCTTGTACTTATCGAGACAATCATAAGCAATTTCCTTCATCAAACGCTCTCCTCGTTTAATCTTTAGATCTTTCGCCTGACTCACTTGATACATTTGATAATCCAACGAAATATCAACCGTCGGATTCAACGGAAGTGCCATGTATTGATGAATATCAATCACAAGTTCTTTCCCTTCTTGCTGATAGATTTTCTCGAGTGCTTGATGAGAATTTCTTCTTAATCCACGATAAATAGCTTGATCAATAACTGAATAATTCCAAAATGGATTGTGGACTCCAATGAGTTGAATATTTCCAAATGAGAGACCTTCTCCAGAGGTACGACTCCCAATGATAACATGAATGTATTCTCCTCGAGCATTTCTTGGATCTGCAAAAGTTTCTTGTACATTTGATACAATTGTTCCGGCATCATCGATGGTTGAGTTGGTTAAGAGCACGTATCGCAAACCCTTTTCAGTTTCTTTTCCATAAACAGATCGAGTATATCCGAATAACTCTAAGCACTGTGCAAAAACCAATGCTCCACTTCCATCGACAAGAGGATTGTAGATGTATGTACAACCTGCTTTATTTTGATATTGTTCAAGACAATCTCTTACCGAAGTTGCATATTTCGAAGAACATTGCCAAATATTGTTTAAAGTTTCCTGTTTATTTGATCCTCGAAGAGCATCACGAAGAGTTTTACTAAACACTGGAACTGCATAGGAGCGAGCTTTAAGTTGTATATCTTTAACTGGTTTGACCATATGTTTTGTAAATCCCTTTTTTCCATATGTTCCATCAGGAAAGACAAAATTAATCGCCTGTTGAGAATTTGAATAAATTCCACTATTTTTTGCACCAGATTTATCATCATCGGCGTAAGCTTGCTGATAAACTTTTGATTGAAACTCACTCATCTGACAAAGATCAACTTCAAATACAGTCAAATCTTGAAATTTAGATCCAACAAATCTTCGTTTAACATGTGTAGGTTGAGATTGGAGTACTGAAATATACCCACGAAGTCTCTCTTTGAGAATATGTTCATTGGCAATCGTTTTTCCATCATTGAAAAATTCTTTTTCAAACAAATCTCCAGTTGGAAGCTGTTTATCGAGAGGAAGAATAAGATTCGCCAATGAAGCCATTTCTGACCATTGATCTTTCATCGGTGTTCCAGTCAATAATAGTTTTTTACAGTTTTTAACCGTGTGAAAGAAGATGAAAAAAGCTTCATAAATTTTCGATGAGACTGGCTTATTCTTTTGCTTTCGAAGATTCTGAGCTTCATCAGCAATAATCACATAATTCGAATACTCCTGTTCAATCTGAGGATCGCCAACCTTTCGATCTCCATCTTGAAACAAAGCATTGGCAAATGCCTCATAAGTGAGAAACTTGTAATTCTTTCGAATTTGTTTTCGGATCGCTCGTTGCCGTTCCTCATTGGTCATCTCTTGCCATCGAGGTGGAAAATACTTTTGTCCGGTCACCTTGAGAATTTCATTTTCAAAATTACGGACAAATTTTTGGCTCGGTACAATAATCAAACCTCCCCGAAACATATTTAAGTTGTTTTCAACTGTTAAAATACTTAATCCAGTTTTACCTGTACCCATTCTCTGGAAGAGAATACTTGCTTCATAAGGAGTATATCCAGACAGAATTCTTTGAGCATAAATTTGATGGGGAAGCGGAGTAAATTTTCGCTCGAGCACATTATGTGATTCGAGATGCTGGAATTCTTTTTTTGCTCGAACTTTCTCCTCAAAAAGAAGGTCATTTGATAGAGGATAAACTGGAAGAAATTGAGCAATCTCCATGCTTATGTTTAGAAAACTGAAATAAATTTTAATTTTTGTCATAAAAAGCGACAAAGAAATGGATGATTTCCCGCCTCCATTACCCTTAGTTCGCCAAGTGAGAAATGAATTGATTGAATTTACCCGTCAGAAGATGAAAGAAAATTGCTCATCTTTTGTCGAAGGGAATCAAAAACCTTTCACTTGTGCGGTTATAAAAAAGACAAATCATTTTGAAATGGCTGAAGGAGATCCGCCGAAGTTAAAATCAACGTGGATACAATTCCTCTGTGATGGACCACAGGGAGAATCTCTTGTTTGGTATCATAAGACTCCTGATAAAATTTTTCGTTTTGAACAAAAACTTAGTTCTTCAAATTAACGGAAAGGAAGTAAAAATGATTTTCTCATCTTAAAAGATGAGGAAAAACAATGGAGTTTCAAAATAAGATCCTTGAAAAGGTCAATGAAATGCTCGCAGTCCGTGGCGAGGCAAAATGTGAAGAACACGAATGTACTGCCGGACGACTCTTTGTCAACGCGAGACAAATTATCTTCTTCACTTTCTTTGATCATGTGAAAGGAGAAGGTAAATTTGTAACTGCACATTTGAAGGCTGTTGAATCGGCCTTAGTTGCGTTTGGTAAAAACCGAGCAATTATTATCTGTCGAGATGTTGCTCCCGGTATGAATGAAACTCTAAACATGGACAAGCAAAGATTTGAAGTTCATTCTGAACCTGAAAAACTCTTAATTGGAAATTTGAACAAACATATTCTTGTTCCAAAGCATATTTTGCTTACTCCCGAAGAAGAGAAAAAATTGCCTTACAAACGAGAACATCTTCCAAAGATTTTGTCGAGTGATCCAATTGTCCGATACAATGGTTGGTCGAGTGGCGTAGTTAAGATTGAAGCCAAAGATGGAATTGTGTATCGGGTAATTACATAAAGAGACATTTAATTCTCCGCGGAGAATTAAAATATTATTTAGTGTTTGCTTTTATTAGCCCAATGTTTAAGTTCGATTAAACTTCGATCCCGATCTTCAAGATCGAGTAAATTCATACAACCAATCGAGGCAATCAATCGATATGAATCGAGACAAAGTGTATCCGGACTCAAACTTTCTGTACTATAATAAAGAAAATATTTATCGCCGACTTTATAGGAAAATTCAAAAACAGGTCCTCGCTCAAGGCGAATTCGAATGTCATTTAACTGAAGAATTGAATCGTCAAAATCATTTGAGGAATTTCGTTCCTCATTTTCATCATATATAATGCAAACGTTCAAAAATTTAGCCACTGGTAGCAGCTTTGATGGAAAAGAAAATTGAAGAATCGGAAATCCATCTGAGTCAAGTACTTGCAAAATATGACCATTTTTTCTCGTTATAATCTCAATCTCAACTTCATCCAATTCTTCGGTTGGAAATTGAGTCAAGATAAACTTGTTTGAATATCGAACAAAACAAGCGTGATGGAAAGAAGTTTGAATATATTTACCTTCTCTTTCCTCAAGAAGAGGAAATGATTCTCCGTCTCCATTCGCGTCGTAAATTTTTGACTTGAAAAAACTTTCAACTTTTCGATGATGTTGTTCAAACAAATTAATCATTTCTCTTGAGATTGATTGAAATTTTTCACAGAATTTCATTACTTCTTGTTCACATTCTTTTTTTCTTGGAGCTTCCTTCAAAGCTTTTGTTAAGGAGTGAAACTTTATTTCGCATTGTTCAAGATCTGGAATCAAGAGCTTGAAATTTGAACGTTCGATCAGCTCTCGAAGTTCTTTTTCTTCCTGGTGGAGATCAAAGTTGATGGGCATTGGATATCATCCTTCTTTTCCTAGAGATTAAAAATCATTTTTATTCTTTGGGGCCAGTCTAATTGATTATTAAAAAATGTTTAATTCTCCTCGGAGAATTAAAATGTATTATTTTTATATTTGATTATCTCTCAATCTTCTTTGTTCTTTAATTGTCTCGATTCGGCATTTTCTTCAATGGGTGCCAATGTAGATTCTTTTCTCGTTGCCAAAAGTGCCTCTCTAGCCTTTTGTGAAATTCTATCTTGTGTATCAAAGTAAGATTTCACATTGAGGAGATGTTCGTTATTTGGATCGAGATCAAGAAGATTCGAATTTTTAATCAAAGCAAACAATTGGTATGTTTTTAGCGAAAAATTGTCAATGATCACACTTCCTTCATCAACAAATCTCTTTTCAATTCCATTTTCCAAGTAGGCAATTTCAAGAACAGGTCCATCAAGGTCGAATCGAATTCGAACATCAGTGAGAGTTTTTACTTCTCCGGGAGAATCTTTGATTTTCTTTTTGTTTTGAACCCAGACACCAAGCAATTTTGCAATCGGAATCAACTTGTCTGGAAAAATAAATCGATGGGCTCCATTCTCGTTACTAATAAACAAAACGGATTTATCTTTACAGCACTGAATATCAAATGGTTCCTCTTCTACATCCTTGAGATTTGGTTGACAGGCAAATCGTTCAACTATTTTTTGATAATAATAGAAACGAAGACCCTCGACATCGTATCCATTTTTACCATTTGGAACTACAATGACAAAATTCGAATCTGGATCTTCACAGACTGGAGATGACAAAAGAAAATCTGTCAATTCTCGAGGATCATTACGGGTCAATTGATTAATTGCAGATGTAATTTGATTCAGTTCGCCGCAACATTGACTAACTTCTGATACCACCTCGTTCGAAGGTGCTGTCATCAAAGTTGTTAAGAGTGCATTAATTTTTTCTTTACATTTTTCGAGCTGTGGAACAAGGAGTTTGTATCCCGATTGCTCAACAAGAAGTCGAATTTCTTTTCGCTCATTTTCGAGGTCAAAAGTGAATGGCATTGAGATGTTTGAAATGTTTGAATTTTCTTCACTACTCGAAGTGAAGAAATCAATTTTTCAACAATAAGAATTAATTGATGAAATGACGAATCATCTTGAACGAAATTTTATTCAACGGAATTCGTGGTTGATCAATTAGTTTACCCTCTCGAGTAAATAGACAAATACTTGGTCCTTTGGTTGTCCAAAATACTTCACATCTCGGTGTTTCATACGCCGAGAGATCAACCGGGCAAGCATTTTGTTCGAGAATATTATCCACCCCGAGAATGTTTAATGTTTTTGACATTTTGGCATCGACGATAAAACATCTTCCATCGGCTCGTACAACGAATCCATTTGGATGACGAGTCCAAGCAAAGATTGAATCAGCCTCTTCCTTGGGTGAATGCTGATTAATTAACCATTTGTAACATTCATCTTGGAGAAAGAGTTTCTCAAATCGATTCAAGTCATACAATGGAATCAAAGGTAAATCGACTTGCTCATCGTGGAGAAAAGAAAAGACTAATTGTTTTTCCTTGTTCTTATCTCTTGAACAAGCTTCGGTTATCAACGTATATTTTTGTTCAAATGAACGAAGGCGAGCCAATTCTTCGTCTTTAAAAATTTCATTCTTTTGTTCTAATGATTGAGTCTGAACTAAATCATTGAGCAATTGTTTAAGCTTATTCGAATCATCTTGATACAATTCAATTATTCTCGATTTAAGTTGATCAAGAGTTGAAACTCCGCTAAAGATTCCATCCTTCGATTCACGAGCCATATTTCTTTCATTTTTTCTTTGGCTCTGCAATGATCACTTTTTTTGCCATTCCTTTCGGTGGTGGTTGAACTAATGTGTTTTTGATTGGTTGTTTTTCAGGGTGAACCTCCTTCGTCGGGTGAACCTCCTTCGTCGGGTGAACCTCCTTCGTCGGGTGAACCTCTTTTGGGAACACATCTTTCAACTGTGTTTTTTCTTCAGCTAATTTTTGTCTTACCGTTCGAATAGTTTGATCCAAATTTTTCGGCATTTTGATCACTCTCTGACCAAGAGGAACGTTTTTTCCTCCATGAAGAATTTGATCGATTGGAATTTTGACGAGTCCATCTGCTCTTGGAGAAATCAAAAAAGAAAACTCTGACATATCGTCTTCAATAGCATGTGGAGATAGTTTTTGACGAATTTCGTCTGAATTTACTAATTCAAAATTTTGTTCGTTGATTTGATGATTGATTGATACTGAGCTTGCAAACGAGAGCATACTTCCATGTTCAGCAGCTTGGAACATCGAATAGATGTTATATCGATCTTCTTCTTTTCGAATCAAACTTTGAAATCTTGCAATTCCTTTCTTATCTTCAGGGAACTTTTTTGAATAAATTTCTAGACCTGCTTTTAAGGTCTGCAATCTCGACTTCGATTCATCGATGAGAAACTCATAGTCTTCTCCATCGGTTGCCATTTTTTCTTTTTTCTCTTTTCTCCAGTCAAAAAAGGGCTAAATGAGTGTTCCTTCCTTACAAGAAGTTTCGACCTCGCTTTCTTTGATTTCGGCAGCAAAACAAATTTTTTCTCTTAATCAAATGAGTACTGTCTCTTTGAGTGGAAACGAAGAAGTGAAGAGTCGTCTCAAGTTTATTGGAAAGATTCCGACAAATGTTAAAATTTCAACCGAACCTTTATCTCTCCAGCAAGAGAGTATGACTGCCAAATTCCTCCGTACTTGGAATTGTGATAGCCGAAGTAAAACTCAATCATTTTTATCGGAGACATTATCTCGTTCATTTGAGATTCTCGATGCTTTGATTCAAAAATCTCCCGAGAGCAAGCATGTACAAGATCTTCTTCGAGATCTTGAAGCTTCAATTCAAGGCATTTCAAATTTGCGAGTTACATACAACTCGGACCTCAAATTTGTCTGCAATCTTGACGTTTTGATTGAAACGGTGCAGAACAAAATTCAAGAAGTTTACGTCCACCATCCTTTTCTCAAGCCATTTTCGGAGTTAAAAATTATTACACCTTCGACAAGTCCTGATAGCGATGATTAAAACGATTTCGTCAAGATTGGTTAAACATCCTTCGGGACTCTCTGAAGTGGTTAAACGTCTTGAAGGACTTGTTAAAAACTTCGATCACGTCGAAACGTGATTGAGCATTATTGAGCATTATTTATTTTAAGATCGGAATTAATCATCTGCGTCAATGATCTTCTCAATGTCGCGTCGGAGATGAAGATCATCATGAATCATTTTGTTCAAGTCTGAGACTTTCATGTCTCGAATTAGATATTCTCTCATGACAGCAGGATCAATGTTAGAGTAGTTATATGTAGCTCTCACTCCGACCAAGAAATGATGTTCGACTGGTTCGAGAATGACATATTCTTTTCGTTCTGTTCCATATCTTCGATTATAATGGTCAGCAAGTGTTTGAGCAATGCCGTCGATGATATCTTCATATTCATCGAAATCGGCTTCCTTCTCAGGGTACATTTGACGAAAACACTCAATCAAATGGGGATGAGAAAGGATTTGGAGATATCGAAGTTTAATCGAGTCAACATTGCCTCGCAAAAGATATCGATGAAGATATTGATAAGAACAAATCTTGATACATTCTCCTTTAGGGGTCATGATCAAAACTCCCTGGTAATATTCGGGAGCCATTCCTTCCACTCTTTTGTAGAGATCGAAAATGTCTCGAAATCCGGTCAATTGTTTGACTGATGGAATCCCCGGAATTGATTCAAAATCTTTTTGAAAAACATTGTTTTCGAATACTCCAACTAGAATCACAGGTTCCTTTTCATCGGGAAACGAGACAATTCGAGTTTGAATTGTAGGTTTGAGCAAAAAGACATACACTTTTGATTGATTAAGATGGGAAGAAAGTTCATTGAGGATTTCTTCATTTGTCTTCTCAGAATTAAACAACTTCTTGAGTGCAAACGCAAACAGCTCACCAAATGAGATTTTTCCTCCCCAAAAGCATCGATTCGCGTCCAATCTTCGGTGAGTTGCAAAATACCACTTCCCATTGACGGCGAAAGCACGAATCAAAGTTCCTTCTTGAGCCGGATAAAAAATTAGTTTACCCCAATTGGCTTGGAGATAATTGAATTCCGTCTTTGGAAGAATTTGGAAAGCTGGTTTACCTCCATCAACGGTCACTTTCTCAAAGTGTCGAAGATAGATTCCGTGAGTCACTCCGAGATACATCGGGGTATATGGGAATGTTTTGACCAACAATTTTTCTCCATGGAAGACTAGACCTCTTGATTGGCGAATGAGATGGTCGGCTTGATCGAGATCGCTGTCTGCGTCATAACAGTACATCACAAGATCATCGAGCCGATCAACAATTTGAACTTGTTGGGCAGATTCAAGAGTTTCTCGAGTAAATTTGCTTAAAGACATTCTTCGATCAAAAAACTTGATTTCACTCCATTGAAGTCGCAAAAGAAAATCAGTTTTTTCTTTTGAAAAGAAAGATGGCTCAATATTCTCGTGAAAAAACTCAAAAGGTAATGGCTCAAAACCAAAACCTTCTTCAAGAAAATGCCTTTGTGAGACGTAAAAATGAAGAACTGATTCGTAATCTTGCTGAAATGCAGCTCAAATGTGAGAAACTTACAAAAGAACTTGAACATACATCAAAAAATCTTGAACTAGAACATCAGGCACATCAAAAGACACAACAAGAATTGTACAATTTTCAACTACGCGAAAAGAAATATCAAGAAATTCCTGCTTTAGCCGAAATGTCTCCCGTTGAAATAACTCAACCAATTGAATCAGTACGGGAAGCGGAGCGAATGCAGAAGGAAGTTCCTCAAGAAGGTAAAAACAAATCGAATTATTGGTTGGTTGAAGGTTGGTGGTAATTAAACGTTCTGCGGAACTGATTAAACGTTCTGCGGAACTGGATAAACGTTCTGCGGAACTGGATAAACATTTACATCCATGAAAAGGTTAAAAGTTTTTCATTGAAACAAAAACTTGAATGTCTGAATATACAGATGTCGGACTCAATGTTGAAAAAGTAATTTCGAATATCCCTGAACATCCAAAAGATTTTATTAATTTTGTTGATCTTATCTTGCCGGGATGGCTCTGTAAAAGAGCCGCCGGATTTGCAAAAGAAATTGAACGATTCAACATTGGGTGGGTCAAAGGATGTGTCCAAATTGGTGTTGAACCTCCGGAAATGGGGATTCTAATCGTCAAAGATACCTATCTTGGAGCTCGGGAAAATCGGAAGATTTTGAGTGCACTGATTCGAAAGGCAGTTGATTTTGGTTATTTGGTAATCGACACGATTAACTTTGATGTCTGTTCAAACTGCGGTCTTGTGATTGTCTCTGAGAGAAGAATGAGTGAAAAGAAATATTTCTTTTCAGGTAAATGTCAAGGATGTTTTAAATACGATCCAAGAAAACCTCTCGATCAACAAGAAAAAACAAAAGAGAAAACGGAAGAGAAAAAATGATATTCCATTCATCTTTCTTCTGAGAATGTCATTGATGAATAATGACACGTCGAGATAGAGTCAAACAACTTCATAATTATGTGACTACACATAATTATGCAATGATTATTATTCGCCAAGTGAGCCGGCAGTTCTTTACTTTTGAATCGAAACATGCAAATACTTTAGTATCACTCTTTCGTGTTCGAGATCGAAATCTTCAACCCCTTTTTGATCAATTATCAATCTTGTATCAACAAAACTACATCTTTTTCGTCTCGATTCACATTAATGATAAACTTCCTTTGACTGACAATTTTCATTGTTACATGTTATTTTTTAGTGCAGAAAATCGACTTTCTCCGCGCAGTGATTTTCTCGAACATCTTCACGCGAAGGAAATGCATGTAAATAATTTTACAATGTATCAAAGAGTGTTTTCAAGAGAAACGAATGTAAAGAAAATAATTCATCTGATTGACCCGTTGGATTGGACTGGACACAAAAATCATCTTCAAATCTTATTAAAAATTCTCAACTTTGAGAATAATCATGTAAACAAAGATGTTCCTCGCCTCCATCGAATGGGCCTGACGGATAAAATAGAGCCTTTTGATGGATATTTTAAACTGTATATCTTACTTACACATAGTTTATCTGGAGAAGGAACATTGTATGATTCTCAACAACAATCTTTGTATGACCCGAGAGTATTTTCACTTGTTTCTGCTTTTATTTAATCATTTCAAAGAGTCCTATAAGGACGTTTAATCATTTCAAAGAGTCCTATAAGGACGTTTAATCATTTCAAAGAGTCCTAT